>JAJRVQ010000082.1 GCA_024277255.1 Acidobacteriota bacterium
CGGAAACAGCAAGACATTTGCTTGGCCTGCAACCGGACTGCCCATTGCACTGCCATCCGCTAGCTGTGGCGACAAGGCAGCGTCGACCTCAAGCTCGCCGTCGAAGAGGTATTCCGGCTCTCCCTCGGCGAGGATCTCCCTGGCCATCCTGACTTTCTCGGCACGGGAATGTGCTCTGCTTCCGAGAGTCGAAAAGGAGAGAAAGGCGAGGCGGGGCGGCTCCCGCAGCAGGTGAGAGAACCCCTCGGCGATGACCGATCCAGCGCCAGCCAATTCCTCCGCGGAAGGCTCGGGCTCACTGGCCATGCCGTAAGCGAGCAGACGGTCCCCGAGCTCCACGAGCCAGGCGAGCCCTACGCCGGGGCCGTCGAGGGAGGGTCCCAAGATGGCCCGAGCAGCTTCCGTTGTGACGGCGATCGATCCTGCCAAGGCACTCCCTGCGCGACCGGAGGCGACCATCAACAAGGCGTACCAGGTGGGGTCGGAACCGAGTCTCTCAGCCTCACGCATACCCAGGCGGCGACCACCAGGGAGACGGAGCAGGAGATCGAACATCTCGAGGCGGCGGGCATCCCGCTCCGGGTCGATGTCTACCCGGTCACCCTTGCCGATCAGGATGGGTCGACAGATCGAGAGTTTCGCGGCAAGCCGGGCGGCCTCGGTGGCTTCCGGTCGATCGGCGACGATAGCGATGCGGGCCGTGCCCTCGAGACCGGCTCTGAGCTCGTCGATGCGGGAGAAGGCGTCAGGCTGCGGTTGGCCGAGGCTCTGTCTCATAGCTTGTCGAGCACCACCTCTCTACAGCAACGCCGATACCCTTTCGTAGGGGCGGGTCTCCGTGCCCGCCCGGACTCGATGGGTACGGCAGGCATGATCAGGGTCGCCCCGGGCAGGCATGATCAGGGTCGCCCCGGGCGGGCACGGGGACCCGCCCCTACAAGGTAAAGAGGCGTACGACCCCGCCTCAAAACATGCCGAGGGTCAGTTTCGCGGCCTCCGACATCATTCCGGGATGCCAGGCCGGGTCCCAGACGAGCTCGACTTTGGCGTTCTCGACGCCGCCGACGCCCATGACCTTGAACTCGACCTCGCCCGGCAAGGAACCGGCGACGGGACAGGCCGGCGAAGTCAGGGTCATCTTCAGGTCAACGTGCCGATCCTCAGCGATCTCGATCGCGTAAATCAGGCCCATCTCGTAGATATTGACCGGAATCTCGGGGTCGAAGATCGTCTTCAGGGCCTCGATAATCTTCTCTTCGAGCTCGGCGATCGGTATCTGGGTCTCGCTCATCTCGTCCTCATTCCGTGGTCACAGAGTCTTGATCTTTGTCGAGTGCGGCTTTCAAGGTATGCCAAGCGAGGGTTGCACATTTCACTCTCACGGGGTATTCCCTCACTCCAGCGAAGACCGCCAGCTTGCCGAGCTCCGCTTCGTCGTCGCTCGTCGCGTCTTCGGTGGTCACCAGACGATGGAAACGCTCGAAGAGCTCTTTAGCTTCTTGTTTGCTCTTGCCCACCAGGGCCTCCGTCAAGAGAGAGGCAGAGGCGGTGGAAATCGCACACCCTGCACCCTCGAAAGCGATCTCTTCCACTTTCTCACCATCGAGCCTGATCGTCATATGGATGCGATCGCCACAGAGTGGATTGAAGCCGTCCGCCTCGTTGGAAGCGTCTTCGACCCGCCCGTGATGACGAGGATGGCGGTAGTGGTCGAGAATGACCTCCTGATAGAGGTCGCGCAGCTCGCTCATAGTGAGAATAACTCCTGGGTCTTCCTGAGGGCCACGACGAGAGCGTCGATCTCCGCACGCGTATTGTAGAACGCGAGCGACGCCCGTGCCGTGGCCGGAATGCCGAAGAACTCCATCACGGGCTGTGCGCAGTGATGGCCGGTGCGGATCGCGACCCCCTCGCGATCGAGCACGGTGCCGATATCATGGGGATGCAGACCTTCCAGCACGAAGGAGATCACCCCTGCACGACGTGCCGGCTCGCCGATCAGGCGTAGGCCCTCGATCCCGAGAAGCTCCGCGATCGCGTAGTCAGCGAGCTCCTCCTCGTAGGCTTCCACCGCTTCGAAATCGAGCGCCGTCAGATAGTCGAGGGCTGCGCCGAGACCGATCGCCCCAGCGATATTCGGCGTCCCGGCCTCGAAGCGTGCCGGCGGCTCGGCATAGAGAGTCTCGCCAAAAGTCACGGAGCGGATCATCTCGCCGCCACCCTGGTAGGGACGCATGGCCTGCAGAAGCTCCGGGCGGCCCCAGAGCGCCCCAATGCCCGTAGGTCCGAATACTTTATGGCCGGAGATCACATAGAAATCGCAGTCGATCTCGCCGACGTCCAGCCGAAGATGAGGTGCCGCCTGGGCTCCGTCGACGAGCACCGGAATGTCTTTCTCGTGGGCGAGCTCGACGATGCGCTCCACGGGATTGACCGTGCCGAGGGCGTTCGAAACGTGAACGACACCCACCAGTCGGGTCTTGTCGCTGAGAATACTCTCGTAGGCCTCGATGTCGAGATCGCCCTTCTCGTCCATCGGGATGACGCGAAGCTGGGCTCCTTTTTCCTCGCAGAGCAATTGCCAGGGCACGATGTTCGAATGATGCTCCATCGCCGAAACCAGGATCTCGTCGCCCTCGCCGAGACGCGGAGCGACGAAGGAATGGGCGACGAGATTGATGCCCTCGGTGGCTCCACGCACGAAGACAATCTCGCGCATGGAATCGGCGCCGAGAAAGCTCGCGACCTTCTCCCTCGCCGCCTCATAGAGGATCGTGCTCTGCAGCGAGAGCGCATGCACACCGCGATGCACATTGGCGTTGCAGGTCCGGTAGTAGTGGTCGAGGGCCTGGATGACCGCCTCGGGCTTCTGGCTCGTGCCAGCATTGTCCAGATAGACGAGGCTCTTGCCGTGCACCTCCTGCGAGAGGATCGGAAAGTCCCTTCGCAGCTCGTCGACGGGAAATGGTTCGATAGCTGACACGATCGCTGGCTCCACGCCTTCTCCTTCCGCTTCCTATACGGCCTGTCGAACGACCTCGCCCCCGGGAAGGCGTGCGAAAAGGAATTCCTCGAGGTGCTCGCGGACGGCATCATATCGGATGGTCTGTACGACTTCGCTGGCAAAGGCGAAAGTCAGCAGGCTGCGCGCGGCCGCTTTGCCAATGCCGCGGGAGCGAAGGTAGAAGACCGCCTCGTCGTCGAGCTCGCCGACCGTGGAACCGTGGGTGCAACGCACGTCGTCGGCATAGATCTCGAGCTGCGGATTGGAATGGGCGATCGCGCCTTTCGATAGCAGGAGATTGCGATTCGACTGCTTGGCGTCGGTCTTCTGGGCGGCCTGGTAGACATGGATCTTGCCATTGAAGACGGTCTTGCCCCTGCCTTCCAGAATGCCCTTGAAGAGCTCCCAGCTATGGCAATTGGGAGCCACGTGCTCGACCAGCATATGGTGGTCCACGACCTGCTCGCCGTCGACGAAATAGAGGCCGTTCAGGACGACCTCGCTATGCTCGCCGACCATCGCGCCGTTGAAGTCGTTGCGCACCAGGCCACCGCCGAGAGACACCGAGGTCGCCCGCACCGTGGCGTCTCGCTCGGTGACGATCTCCAGGGTCGCCATATGGAAGGCGTCCGTAGACTCGCGCTGCAATTTGTAATGGTCGACGTGGGCGTTCTTCGCCGCATAGACCTCGGTTACGGGACAGTTGAAATAGCCACCGTCTTCGAGGCAGCGATAGCTCTCGAGCACCGTGAGCTGGCTCGACTCCTCGGCCACGATAACGTGGCGCAGGTGGCTCGCGATCTTCCTCTCTCCGCCGCGCGCTACGTTGAGCACGTGCACCGGCTGTTCGAGCACGACTCCCTTGGGCACGTGAACGAAGAGGCCGTCCTGAAGGAAGGCGGTATTGAGAGCCACGAAAGCATGGCTCGCAACCCGTGCCCGGCAACCGAGCCAGGGCTCGATGCGATCCGGATCCTCGTCGAGCACGGAGGCTATGGTGCCGACGAATACGCCCTCCGGTAACCCGGCGACCTGCGAAAGCTCGGTGGCGAACACGCCGTCCACGAAGACGAGGTGAATGGCGCCGTCGAAGAAGAAGGGGCGGACCTCCTCGATCCCCACCTCGCGGCCCTGGCCATCGGTGAGCTCGAAGCTCACACGACCGAGGGGAGCGATGTTGGTAAAACGCCACTCTTCGTCGTGGATCGTGGGCAGGCCCTTGGATGAGAAATGGTCGATGCCCTGCTGGCGCAGCACCCGGAGGAATTCCGGCTCGCCTGACCGCGGGGCTACGAAAGCCTCGAAGTCGGCGACAAAGGGGACTCGGTCGGTCTGAATCTGACTCATGATGACGACTCCGCTCAGGCTCCGACCGTCGCCGCGACTTCGTCCTCGAGCCAGGAATAGCCCTTTTCCTCGAGCTCGAGGGCGAGCTCCTTGCCGCCACTGCGCACGATCCTGCCGTCCATCAGCACATGCACGACGTCGGGCACGATGTAGTCGAGCAGGCGCTGATAATGGGTGATGACCACGAAAGAGCGCTTGCCGTCACGCAGCGTATTGACGCCGTCGGCGACGATGCGCAGCGCGTCGATATCGAGGCCCGAATCGGTCTCGTCGAGTACCGCCAGGGTCGGATCGAGCACCGCCATGTGGAAGATCTCGTTGCGCTTCTTCTCTCCTCCCGAGAAGCCTTCGTTGACCGGCCGGTGGAGCAGGGTTTCATCCATCTTCACCATCGCCATCTTGTCGTGCACCAGAGCCAGGAAATCCACCGCGTCGACCTGCTCTTCGCCCCGGTGCTTGCGGATGGCGTTGAGCGCCGCCTTCAAGAAGTAGGTATTCGACACCCCCGGAATCTCCACCGGGTATTGAAAGGCGAGAAAGATACCCTCGCGCGCCCGCATTTCCGGGTCCAATTCCAGCAGATCCTCGCCGAGGAAGCTCACCGATCCTTCGGTGATTTCGTACTCCTCGCGACCGGCCAGCACCTGGGCCAGCGTGCTCTTTCCCGAGCCGTTCGGCCCCATGATGGCGTGGACTTCGCCCGCTTGGACCGACAGGTCGATCCCTTTGAGGATCTCGGTCTGATCAATCGAAACGTGAAGGTTCTTGATCTCCAGCATGAATCGCTTCTCTCTTCGGTCAATCGGGCCGCGTGGGCCCGAGAATATTCATCGGAACTGCGGGCGGCTGAGCGCCCGATTTCCGCCAGGTAATGACTCCGACTCCGCTCCTACCCGACGCTGCCTTCGAGGTTGATTTCGAGCAGCTTCTGCGCTTCGACGGCGAACTCCATGGGTAGTTCGCGGAAGACCTCTTTGCAGAAGCCGTTGACGATCATCGACACGGCGTCTTCCAAGGCGATTCCACGGCTCTGGCAATAGAAGAGCTGGTCCTCGCCGATCTTCGAGGTCGAAGCCTCGTGCTCCATACGGGCGGTGGGGTTCTGCACATCGATGTAGGGGAAGGTGTGTGCCCCACACTGATCGCCGATCAGCATCGAGTCGCACTGCGAGAAGTTGCGCGCGTTGTCCGCTCCCTTGTTGATCTTGACCTGGCCGCGATAGGTGTTCTGGCCTCGGCCGGCGGAGATCCCTTTGGAGATGATCGTGCTCTTGGTGTTCTTGCCGATATGAATCATCTTGGTCCCGGTGTCCGCCTGCTGAAAGCCCTTGGTCAGCGCCACCGAGTAAAACTCGCCGACCGAATTGTCGCCCTTGAGGATGACGCTCGGATACTTCCAAGTGATGGCGGAACCGGTCTCGACCTGGGTCCACGAGATCTTCGAGTTGTCGCCGTCGCACTTGCCCCGTTTGGTGACGAAATTGTAGATCCCGCCCTTGCCGGTCTCCTTGTCGCCGGGGTACCAGTTCTGCACCGTCGAGTACTTGATCTTGGCGTCTTTGTGCGCCACCAGTTCGACCACCGCGGCGTGCAACTGGTTCTCGTCGCGCATCGGTGCCGTGCACCCTTCCAGGTAGCTGACGCTGGCTCCCTCGTCGGCGATGATCAGGGTTCGCTCGAACTGTCCGGTGTTGAGCGCATTGATCCGAAAGTAGGTCGAAAGCTCCATCGGGCAGCGCACGCCTTTGGGTATATAGACGAACGAGCCGTCCGAGAAGACCGCCGAGTTGAGGGTGACGAAGAAGTTGTCGCTGTAGGGCACCACCGATCCCAGGTACTTGCGCACCAACTCGGGGTGCTCTTTGACCGCCTCCGAGAAGGGACAGAAGATCACCCCCGCCTCGGATAGCTTCTCTTTGAACGTGGTAGCGACGGAAACGCTGTCGAAAACGGCGTCCACCGCCACGCCGGCGAGGATCTCCTGCTCGCGCAATGGAATCCCCAGCTTCTCGTAGGTCTCGAGAATCTCCGGATCGACCTCATCCAGACTCTTCGGGCCGTCCTCTTTCGATTTCGGCCCCGCGTAGTAGATGATCGACTGGTAGTCGATCGGCGTGTAGTGGAGGTTGTGCCAGGTCGGCTCCACCATCGTTCGCCAATGGCGCAGTGCTTTCAGCCGCCAGTCGAGCAACCATTCCGGCTCGCCCTTCTTGGCGGAGATCCAGCGCACCACCGACTCGTCGAGCCCCGGCGGCAGGGTCTCCTGTTCGATGTCGGTGACGAATCCCCACTCATAGTCGCGTTCGGCGAACTCTTCGAGAGTCGCTGTGGATGTAGTCGGCATTGAGGTTCCTCGGTCTATTGGCTTGGGCCGCCGAGCGCAAGCTGCCGCGCTGCGGACCCGGTTCGAAATTTCAGGAAGTTTCTGCTGGCAATGGCTGTGCAGACAGGGTGCTGCGCTCCCCCAGGGTGATCAGCTTGCGGGTCGGGAGGCTCATCTGCGCCAGGGTAATGCCATCCAACGCCTCGCGGATGGCGCGGTTGATCCGACCCCAATTGCTGCTCACCGGGCAGTTGGCTTCCTTGTCGCAAACACCCGGTGCATCGTCGATACATTCGGTCACCGCGATCGGCCCCTCGAGAGCGGTGATCACCTCGCTCACCGAGATTTCTTGCGGATCGCGAGCCAGAGCGTACCCGCCGTGGACTCCGCGGTGCGACGCCAGAATCCCGGCGCGGGTCAATTCCTTCAAGATCTTGCTCACCATCGGCAGCGGCAGCGTCGACTCGGCGGCCAGCTCGGGAGCGTTGAATCGGCGCCCGGGAGAGACCGCCAGCGTGCTCAGTAGCACGATGCCGTAATCGGTTCTCTTGGTAATGCGGATCATGGAAAGGGCCTGATATTCTCAGCCTGCCGTTGTGCTCGGCTGTTTCCTTGGGCTGTTGCTCTCAGCGCTTGCTTTGCGGAAAGTGGACCTAATTGGTCCTGATTTCATTTCCGATCATATGGCTGAGGTCTCCGCTTGTCAATCCATGGGACCGAGCGAAGACTACGGATTGCGCCGTGGGTTGCGCTCCATCAGCTGAGCAACCCAGCGCAGCTTCTCCGTGTTCTCGAGCAGGATCTTCATCACCATGGTCAAGGGAACGGAGAGGATGGCGCCGACCGGACCCCACACCCAGCCCCAAAAGAGCAAGGACATCAGCACGATGAGCGGCGACAAGCGCAGCCGTCTGCCCATCAGAGCCGGCTCGACGAGGTTGCCAAAGATGATGTTGACCACGACGAATCCCAGCGCCACCAGCAGGGCTCTGGACGGACCCAACTGAACCAGCGCCCAAGCCACCGCCGGCACGCCGGCGACCACCGAACCGATGGTCGGAATGAAGTTGAGAACAAAGGCGATGAATCCCCAGAAGAGCGGAAAATCGAGGCCGAGAACGGCCACCCAGAGGCAGATCGCAACTCCCGTAACCAGGCTGATTCCTGTCTTGACCACCAGGTAGTTCTGTACCTCACCGGTGATCTTGCCGAAACGGCGCAGCACGTCGTTGTCGCTACCCAGCGCCTGGGCCAGCTTGACGCGGAAGCCGATCGACTCGGCGAGGATGAAGACGAGAATCAGCAGCACCATCAAACTGGCGGTGAGCGCAGTCGCCACACCGAGTGCCGTGTTGGTGAGCAGGTTGAGCACCGCTCCGACATCGAGCAAGTGGCTGTCGATCCACTCGGAAGCCTCGAAGCCGGCGGTATCGAGTTTCTCGACTTGCGGCAGCACCAACTCCCGCAACCGATTCTGGTAGCGCGGCATCTCCTGGGTGACACCGTTGACCGAAGCGGTGATGAACAGGCCAAGGCCCAACAGCGAGGCGACCACCGTCAGCATGGTGATGGCGATGGCCAGAATCGCCGGCACCCGCCGGCGGCGCAACGCAAAGAGCAGCGGAAACGACAGCACCGCCAAGAAGAAGGCGAGCATGAAGGGTATGAAGATCGAGGCCGCCGCCTTGAGCCCGGCGACCACGATCACCAAGCAAGCGGCTGCGATCAGTAAGTTGCGGCCCTTGGGCCAATGGGATTGCGTGTCGACCATGACCTGCATGATAACCGGGAGACCGCGAGCCGCGGCGGCTACAGCAAAGAGCGCAGCCGGTTGTATCCCGACCGGCTGACCGGCAGGCGCACACCGGTGGTGAGAATCGCCACCCGACTGTCCTTGGCGTAGAGTTCGATTTCGCGCAGGCGGTCCAGGTTGAGCAGGTAGGAGCGATGGATCCTCACAAAGCGGGAGGTACTCAACCGTGCTGCGGCCGCGGCGAGTGTTTGACACTTGGTGAAGATCTGGCCTCGACAGACGAACTTCAGTTGATCGCCGGCCGCTTCGACGTAGTCGATCTCCTCGCTCGGCAGGACATGAACCGTGGTGCCCTCGCGGATCAAGACCCGGTCGCTGGCCACGCCACCGGCCACACCGTCCGGCCGTGCCGCGGCGGCCAGCTTCGCCGCCTCGAAGCCGGGTTCGCCCAGCCGCTGTTCGGCACGCTCCAATGCTTCGCCGAGCCGCCGCGCGTCGAACGGCTTGAGGAGATAGTCGACCGCTTGAACTTCGAAAGCGCGCACCGCGTGCTCGTCATAGGCGGTGGTGAAGATGACGGCCGGTGCTTCGTCGCCGAGCAATTCGAGCACTTCGAAGCCATCGAGCTTCGGCATCTGCACGTCGAGCAGGAGGAGGTCGGGGGCAAGCTCCCCAACCGCCTTGACCGCCTCGAAGCCATTCGAGCACTCGGCGACGACCTCCACCTGCGAGTGTGCTTGCAGCAACTCGCGCAGTAACTCGCGGGCGGGGGCTTCGTCATCGACCAGGACTATTCGCATCATGCCGGTAGCTCGATGGTGACACGAAAGCGCCGCCCCATATCGCGCAGGGTCAACCGAGCGTCGCCGCCGTAGAGCAGACGCAACCGGCGGCGGACATTGGCCAGCCCTATTCCGCCGCCTGCGGTGCGCGGCCGGTGCGGATCACACTCGTTATCGACGGTCAAACGCACACGATCGGCTTGGCCTTCCTCCACCAGGCGGCTCACCTTGACCCAAATCTCTCCGCCGGCCACCAGATGGGCGATGCCGTGGCGCACCGCGTTCTCGACCAGGGGTTGGAGTAACAGCGGCGGCACCGCGATGTCGAGGCAGCTGCGGTCGACCTCTTCCACCGGCAATAACCGATCGCCGTAGCGCACCCGCTCGATGGCCAGGTAGGAGGCGATCAACTCCAACTCCCGCACCAACGGAATCGACTTGTTCTGTGCGACGCCAAGGCTGGCGCGTAGGAAGGAAGCCAGATCGACCGTCATCGCCCTGGCAGCTTCGGGATCGGAGCCGCACAGCGAGCTGACCGAGTTGAGCGAGTTGAACAGGAAGTGCGGGTCCAGTTGCGCCTTGAGCGCCTTGAGTTCCGCCTCCCGCGCCAGCACTTCCAGTTCGAGAGCTTGTGCCTCGGCGATGCGGGACTCCTCGACCGCCAGCAGCAGGTAGTGGACCGCCACCGCCAAGAGGTAGGCAAGCATCCCGACGACGAAGAACAACATGCGCTTGTCGGCGTAGAGCGCTCGCGCCTCGGCGAAGCTCGAAGCGCGACCGAGCAGTCGCGCCCACAGGCTTCCCGCCACTACCCAAAGCAGCGCCGAGATCACCGCCGCGCCGCCGTGCGAGGCCACCAGGGTGCGGTTCGAGGTGGTGGCCAGCGGCAGGGTGCGGCACGGATACCAGGAGCCCAGGCAGAGGATGGCGAAGAGCAGGCCGAGCGGTAGGGTCAAGGCCAGCGCCACCGGCCAGCCACCGGACGGCGCCCCCACCAGGATGGTCAGCACCCCGGCGAAGAGCGCCCAGACCACCAGATAGAGCCACAAGCGCTCTCGCTGGTTGAGCAGCGGATGGTTCATTGACTACCCGCCGACACGGGTTTCTTGTCCTCGCCGTTGTTGATCACCAGGCCACCCATCACCGCCAGGCCGGTAATCCGCAAGCGCGGCGCCTCTTCTTCCGCCGGAGGTTCGGTGGCATCTTCGACACCGCCGAGGATGGGCAACACCTGGTTGACCACCCGCCACTGGCGCGGCACCGAGATCTCACCGCCACCCCAGAAGGCGACACAGTCGAGAACCGCCTCTTCTCCCTCGATCTGCGCCTGGCGCAGATCCACTTCGATGCCTCCCAGCGCCGCGGTCAAATTGCCGCCACGAAACCTGGGACTGCTATTGACCACCTTCTTGCCGGCGAGAACCACCACTTCGTGGATGGCGTTGCCATCGTCGCTGCCGACTCGCGACAGGTCGGCGTGGCGGAAAGCACTGTAAACGAGGGCACCGCCGACGGTGATCAGCAGCAGCGGCCACAGGTCCATGTAGTCGGCCGCGAGGTACCCCAGGTTGATGGCCAAGAACCACAGGCCGGCGAAGGTCAAGCTGAAGGCCAGCAGGCGGTGACGCTGCCCGTCGAACCATTTCATCAGACCGATGGCGACCAAGACCAGCGGCCACCACTGGAGGAAGTCTGCTGCATCGGCCATCCCCAACTCGTCGAGGGCGAAGACGATCCCGGCGCCGACCACGAAGAGGCCGACGATCAGTCTTGGGCGAAGCCATCGGTTATCCATGATAGCGACCCTCACGGCGCTCCTTGCGTCGAGAACCCGAGCCCGCTTGGGTGAACAGTGCCTGCCAGACCAGGATCACTCCGAAGAAAATCACCAACAGCGGCCAGGCCCGCTCCCAGCCGACCGGCAGGGTGTAGGTACGCCACAGCAGGAAGGCACCACCCAAAGCGATCAGGAACAATCCGCTGGAGCGGTCTCGCAACTTCTCGGGAAAGGTGAAATCGATGACGCCGGCAGCGATGATCCACAGCGGCCAACCGGTGCCCCAGTGCAGACCGAAGAGGTTGAGCAAGTGGACGAGCAGCACCACACCGGTAGCGATCAACCAGGCGGCACTGTGGCGCTCTTTGGCGTTGGTCGCAGCGACCAGCTTGGGGATTCCGAAGGCGACGAAGAGCAGCGGCCAGAAGCGCCAGAAGTCGCCGTTGGCCAACGCATCGAACATGCCGGGAAAGAAGTTCACCAGCCCGAGCAGAATCACTCCCACGCCGACCAGCAGGCGACCGAGGAGGACATGGGACGACCTCTCCTCGGCCGGCGGGGTAGGCCGGGTGGTGGACTCGGCAGGTGGAAGGTCGGGAATTATCGGTCGATCGGTCATCGTAGTCTCCTTGTGGCCCCGTTTTGTGGGGTCTGGTAGAGAGTACGGGGTCGGGTGGCGGTTATCTTGCGGAAACCGGTGAATGGTGGTTGGGGGGCGGTGAACGGTGGTGGAGGGATCGAGTGGGCGCCCTGGAGCCCCCGTCCTGAGTCACCGCGGCGGGCTCTGAGTTGGTTAGGCAGTCTGCCCGCCGCTGCGCTTCGCGCGCGCGAAACGGTGAGTTGACTGGAGTTTCCCGTTGTGCGCGCGCTCAGAGCTGACTCTGGACGGGGGCTCCATGGCGCTCGGGCGATTGAGGTATTGAGGTGGGGTGTGGGGACTGGGGGCTCGCTCGCGCTTTGCGCGATCTTGGGGGCGGGTTAGGTGTGGTTCTTGTGAGCCTCCACGAGCTGTTCGACCACGCCGGGGTCGGCTAGGGTGGAGATGTCGCCTAGTTCTTTGTACTCGCCGGCGGCGATTTGGCGCAGGATTCGGCGCATGATCTTGCCGGAGCGGGTCTTGGGGAGGCCGGGGGCGATTTGTACGTTGTCGGGAGAGGCGATGGGGCCGATAGCTTGGCGGACCTGTTTCTTGAGCAGGGTGGCAAGTTCCGCCGGGTCGGTGTGGTCGAATTCGGGATTGATCAGGACGTAGGCGTAGATGCCGGTTCCTTTGATTTCGTGCGGGTAGCCGACGACGGCGGCTTCGGCGACGGAGGCGTGGGCGACCAGGGCGCTTTCGATTTCGGCGGTTCCCAGCCGGTGGCCGGAGACGTTGAGGACGTCGTCGACGCGGCCGGTGATCCAGTAGTAGCCGTCTTTGTCGCGATGGCAGCCGTCGCCGGTGAAGTAGAGGCCGGGGAAGCGGCTGAAGTAGGTTTCGGCGAAGCGGGCGTGGTCGCCGTAGATGGTTCTGGCTTGGCCGGGCCAGGCGTGGCGGATGCAGAGGTTGCCGCGCACATCGTTACCCTCGAGTTCGGTGCCTTCGTCGTCGACCAGCAGCGGTTCGACGCCGGGTAGCGGCAGGGTGGCGGAGCCGGGTTTGGTGGGAGTGGCCCCCGGCAGAGGGGAGATCATGATGCCACCGGTTTCGGTCTGCCACCAGGTGTCGACCACGGCGCAGCGGCCGTTGCCGACTTGGTCGTGGTACCAGGTCCAGACTTCCGGATTGATCGGCTCGCCGACGGTGCCGAGGATGCGCAGGCTCTGGCAACTGTGGCGTTCGACCGGCTCGTCGCCGTGACGAGCGATAGCGCGGATCGCCGTCGGCGCGGTATAGAAGATGGTCACACCCAGGTCGTCGACCACTTGCCAGTAGCGGCTGGCATCGGGATAGAGCGGCGTCGATTCGAACATCACCGTGGTAGCACCGTTGGCCAGCGGACCGTAGACGATGTAGCTGTGGCCGGTAATCCAGCCGATGTCGGCGGCGCAGAAGTAGACGTCGTCTTCATGGAGATCGAAAACGGTGCGATGGGTGTAGGAGGTGTAGACCATGTAGCCGCCGGTGGTGTGGACGACGCCTTTCGGCTTGCCGGTCGATCCCGAGGTATAGAGCACGAAGAGTGGATCCTCGGCGTCCATCGGCTCGACCGGTGCGCTGGCGCGCTGGCGGTCAAGTTCGTCGTCCAGCCACAAGTCGCGACCGGCCTGCATCGGTATTTCGGCGTCGGTGCGCCGAGCCACCAGCACCGTTTCGACCAGCGAAAGCCCATCGAGTGCCGCATCGCTGGTCGCCTTGAGCGGAATGGTGCGCCCGCCGCGCAGCCCTTCGTTGGCGGTGATCAGCATCTTGCATCCGGCATCGAGGATGCGATCGCGCAGACTGTCGGCCGAGAAACCGGCGAAGACGATCGAATGGACGGCACCGATCCGCGCGCAGGCGAGCATGGCGTAGGCCAGCTGCGGGATCATTGGCAGATAGATGCAGACCCGGTCGCCACGGCCCACACCGTGCGCCGTCAACACGTTGGCGAAGCGGCAGACCTCGCGTTTGAGTTGCCGGTAGCTGATGCGGGTGTACTCGCCCGCCTCGTCGGCCGCCCAGATGATCGCCGTCTTGTCGCCGCGCTCCTCGAGGTGGCGATCGACACAGTTGTAACAGGCGTTGAGCCGACCGCCGTTGAACCAGGAGAAATCGACATGCTCATAATCCCGGTCGAAGATCTGATCCGGCGCCCGGAACCAGTCGAGCGTCTCCGCCTGCCGGCCCCAGAAGGCCGCGGGCTCTTCGATCGACTCGCGGTACAGGCGTTGATAGTCCTCCAACGACCCGACGTGGGCCCGCTCGGCGATCTCCGGCTTGACGGCAATCATGCGCTCTCTCCTGCTGGCTTGTGAACAGACCCGGCGATTATACGAGCCGACCCGAAAAGAGCGTAACCCTCAGCCACTCACAGCCACCGTTGAGAGAGACAACGAGCCAACCTCGGCTCAGAAAAACCAACCGTCGAAGATCGGCCGGATCACATGCACGATGATGTCGATCACGAAGTGAGAGAGGATCGCCGCTTCGAGCCCTCGCCGCCAGTAGAGCCACCCGAAGGCGAGCCCAACCGGAAGGATGAGCAGCACGGTTCGCACGGCGGCGAGTGCCGGCACCGGATCGGCGAAGAGAGCCAGGCTGTCGATGTGGTACCAGCCGAAGAAGAGCGCTGTCACCACATTGGCCACCCACAGCGCGATCGTCCTCCCGCGCCCCGCGCCGCGCACCCGAAAGAGCTTCACCCCCAGCCAGGCGATCAGCGAGAGCAAGAAGAGACGGTCGAGAATCTCCTCGCCGAAAGGAGCCCAGAAACTCGCCAGGCCGCTGCGCCACCAGTCCACGTCGATGCGCGCATGGATCTCCGGCGCCGGAACATCCACCCCGAGCCCATGACGGAAAAAGGCGTCGATGGCAAATGCGATGAGCGCCGTCACCGTCGCCCAGAAAATCGCCGGTCGCACGATCGAAGAGAGCGGTTCAGCCGGCGCCGGTGCCCCGTCCAGTCGGCTTTCGAGATAGGGAGCACCAAGACCGATCTTACGGGCGATCAACAGCCCCAGGCTGGCGGCGACCCCCAGGAAGATCAGATTGCGCACCAAGACGATGAGCAAGATGGGTCCTATCGAACCAGGAAGCCCCTGCATCGGATTGGGCGCGGTCGCCTGAAGGCCCAGAAAATAGGGAATCACCAGCGGTCCGGTCACCGTGCCAGCCAAAGTGAGGGCGCAGAAGGTCTTCCACGGGTAGGGGCGTGACGGCACGCGCGGGGAATTCTCCATGAGCACTCCTTGCCTCTGGAATGGATCTCGGCCTGGCTGCGAGGTTGTCCCTCTCTTCTACGCGTGGCTGGGCTCGAAGTTCATTTTCGACCCGGCGCTGCCCTGCTACGAACCCGCTTGATAGGCGAAGGTGGGGTCGCGGCTGGCGTGCACCAGATAGGTGGCCAGGTTGCGGACCAGACCTAGCGTGACTTGCTCGAGTTCGGCGGCATCGCGGAAGAGGTGCAGTGCCGTGGCCGCCTCGCGGTGGATCTCTTGGCCTTCGAAGATCACCACCATCTCGGCGGCGAGGGCTTTGACGTCGGCGGTACGGCGTTGCCCTAGGTAGAGCGCGGCCAGTTCCAGAGAGACCAGCGCGGCGTCGCAGGCGATCTCGTGCCTCTCGAAGCCGTGACGAGCCAGCAGGAAGAGGATCTCGGCATCCTGGTACTCGCCGAGACCATGGGCGATCTTGCCCTCGACCCACTGCAGGCGCAATCGACTCAACGGATCACCGTAGCGAAGTTGTAGCGAGCGATTCTCGGCGAGGACCGCGCGTGCATCCTCGTACTTTCCCAACTCGCAGAGTGCATGGGCCAGGTTGTGCCGGGAGTAGAAACACAAACGAGGTTCTTCTCCGGCATTCGTCGAATCCAAGACTCGTAGTGCCAGCTTTGCAGCTTCTGCCGGGTTTCCCTGCTCCCGACTCAGGCTGCCCATCTTGAGCAGAGTAAGGGCCTCCTCTCGTGGTTGACCGGTCGCCTGATACGACAAGGCCGCACGCCGGAGAAGCTGTGCGGCTTGTTCAAAGCGGCGCTGGTCTCGGCGCAGGGAGCCCTCCATACTGTCTATTTCGGCGCTCACCAGTGGATCCACAACCGGCTGGTGACGCAGCAAAAAACGAGCATCACCGAATCGTGCGCTGGCCTCGGGCAACCGGCCCAGGGTGCGCAGAGCGTTAGCCACATGCGCCGAGGCGCGGGCGTAGAGTTCTGTCGCCAAGCTGGACAGCCCGGAGTGCGACAGAACCACCTTGGCGAGTTGGGCCAGAGCCAGCGCCTCCTTGGGCGTACCGGGCATTTGGCCAAGACTGGCTTCGAGCAGCAGCGCAGCCAGTGCCAACCCCTGATACTCCAAGGGAGCTTGGGTTATCGCATCGAGGCGCCTGGCAACGGGAAGCGCCAACAGCTCGGCCAGCTTCTCGGCGGCCTCCTTGCGCTCCGCATCGATCGTCGAAACACGCTGCGAGGCAGCCTGAGCTGCCCGCGCGAAGGCAGTCGTGTAGTCATCCTCGGCCGCCTGGCCCACCTCTTCATACCAAACGTCTAGCTCCCCTGGTTCCGTCATCTCCTGGCGGTAGGCGCTCATCTCATCGCGGCAGGTCGGGCAAAGATGGTAGAGGTGAGCCAGAAGCCGGCGGACAAGGGGCAGAGTCGCGCCATCGTTCTCTGCTTCCGCGCGCAACAGATCGCCGGTGATGTGAAGGTGGCGCATAGATCCTATCTCCCTGGTAAACAATGCTCCCACATTGCGATGTGTCAATAGAGGGGCAATGTGGGACAAACAAAGCGCAACAGGACGCAGATTGAGACACTGCGCCCGGTTGCGAAGCGCCCTCAACCGTGAGGATCGATGTCTGCTCCAATTTGGATCGGCGACGTTTGAGGATCATTGGGTACGCTGCCTTTGACCGCGGTCGTTCCGGTTTCCTGCTGCGCTCCCGCTTTGTCCCACACCCGGGCGACGAAGTTCCACAACAAGCTCCAGGCGGCCGGAGCGGAATGAAAGGCCCATCCGTCCATCGAAATGGCGGAAGCGGGAGCGGCCGGCAGCAGGGTGACGGCGATCGCCAGCAGGGTGGCAAAGACTAGGCGGCGCAAGGTGCGGGACTGCATCATGGTGTCCTCCTTGGACGGCGGCCCACGATCAATGCCGGCTGTTTGCCGGCTTGCCGGGCCGCATTCACCCCAAAGAGTGCATCGAGAGGGCAAAAAGGCTGCCTGTTCTCGCTTCAGCGCGCGCAGGCCTTCTCGAGTGCCGCCAGCATTCGGTCGATCTCATCGCTGGTGTTGTAGAAGTGCGGCGCCACGCGCAGGCGGCCGGCGCGGTCGGCAACGATGATCTCCCGCTCTTCGAGCCGTTGGACCAGCTCCGCCGTCGAGTGGTCGCGGTGGGTGGCGGCGACGATGGGCGAGGCTTCCGCCGCGCGGCGCTCGTAGGCCAGTTCAAACCCCAATTGACGCAACCCGGCCGCCGCCCGCTCGGCCAGCGCCAGCGCCCGACCCTCCACTTCGGCCATCCCCACTTCCAAGAGCAGCTCGACCGAGGTTCCCAGAGCGTGAATACCCAAACCGTTGAGCGTCCCACATTCGAAACGTAGAGCACCGGAGCCGAGGTCGATCTTCGGCACATTCCACTCATAGATATCGGCCATCGAACGCCAGCCGTAGCGCGTCGGACGGATCTTCTCGACCACCCGATCGGAGATGTAAAGCAGGCCGACCCCGGCGTAACCCAAGAGCCACTTGTGAGAACCCGCCACACAAACATCGATCGAGGCCTCCTCCACATCGAGCCGCAGGCTCCCCAGCCCTTGAATGGCATCGACCACGAAGAGCACGCCGCGCTGCCGGCACAGCCGGCCCAGGGCGAGAAGATCGGAGCGAAAACCGGTGGAGAATTGCACCCACGAGAGGGCCAACACACGGGTTCGCTCATCGATCAAGGCGGCGATCTCCCGGCCGTCGATTCTTCCCGCGCGCTCGGGCGCCTTGCGGTACTCGATACCGCGCGCCTCGAGTTGCATCCACGGATACACGTTCGACGGATACTCACCCAAGGCGCCGACCACGTTGTCGCCCGCTTCCCAGTCGAGCCCCTCGGCCACCACCGAAAGGCCGTCCGAGGTGTTTTGCACGAAGGCGAGTTCCGCCGCACGGCGAGCGCCGAGCAATCGCGCCACCAGCGAGCGCACCTCCTCCACCCGCTCGTTCTGTTCCGGCCAGCGACGGTCTCCGCTCACCGAAACGCTCGCCGCCATGCGGCCGATCGCCTCCTGCGTCCGCCGCGGGGGAGCTGCGATGGAGGCATGGTTGAGGTAGACAAGGTGTTGGGTGACGGAGAATTCGCGGCGCACAGAAGCGAGGTCGGGTGTCGAGATCGTCATCGACATATTCTACGTTTCCTCTACGCCGGACCCAACGCGCAGGTGTGTAACGGCCGGCTGGCAGACCTACCAGCACGCGAAGCTGAAATTTGGGTAGATCTGCGATTTTCGATATGGTTATCAAGCCCGAAACCAAGAAACTCCCTCCCTGGCACCACGACGCTGAGGTCTGATGAGCCACGCGGGTACCATCCCCGCGGTGCAAAGTAGCCATGACACGCCATCGCTCCGCTGGTCTCTTGACGCTGAAAGAGTCGCTCACCGTGATCGCTGACGCGATCCCGTGCGGCATCTTCGCGGCTCGCGACCGACTGCTCTACGTCAACCACGAGCTGGTGCGAATGACCGGCTGCAGCAGTGACCAGCTACTCGCCTGGGATTCGTCGCGAGTGCTGCCTAAGCGCGAACTGCCCGGCGGCGGCTCGATGGTGGCTTACGAGATCGTCCTGCCCAAGCCGCAGGGCGGTGTTCAGCGGCTGACCGCCCGCTGCCACCGCAGTGAGTTCGCCGACGGTCCAGCCGTCATCGGCATGGTGCTCGGCAGTATCCAGCCCACCATGGCCGGAGAGACGGTCACCCTGTCGAGCCAGGACTGGTTCGCCGGCCTGGCGACGATCTCTTCGGTCGCCATCTTCGTCTATCGCCAGCGCTTCCTCTTCGCCAACCGAGCGGTCGAGCAGCTGACCGGCTACTCGCAGCAGGAGCTACTGGAGATGGACCCGACGGATCTGGTCCATCCGGATTTCAAGGATTTGATGGTGCAGCGGCGCGAGGCCCGAATCAAGGGAGAGGTGGCGCGCACCGGAGATGAAGTGGTCTTCATCCGCCGCAGCGGCGAGGAGCGCTGGCTCGAATACTCCGCCGGCCGCGTCATCGTCGACGGCGAACCCGCCGTCCTGGCCACCGCCTACGACATCACCGAACGCAAGCGGGCCGAGTTGGCGCTGCGCCAAAACGAAGGGCGGCTACGTTTGGCCCAGCGGGCGGCCGGGGTGGTGACCTGGGATTGGAATCTGCTCACCGACGAGCTGCTGGCCTCCGAGCAGACCCCCGAGAGCCTGATCCTGCCGGTGGGCGAAAAACCGGTCACCAGCGAGGACTATTTCGCCGACTGGATCCACCCGGATGACCGCGCACCGATGCGCTCCAAGATCCGCAACGTCCTGCGCCAGGGGCGCGAACTCGAAGTCGAGCATCGAGTGTTGCGGCCCGATGGCGAACAGCGGTGGATTTCGGTACGCGGCCACGCGATCCGCGACGAATCGGGTTGGGTGGTGCGCATGCTGGGCGTGTCGATCGACGTCACCGAGCACAAGGAGAACGAGCTGGCGCTGCGCGGCAGCGAGGCCCGCCTGCGCTTGATGGTCGAACAGATGCCGGCGGTCTTGTGGACGATCGATCGTGATTTGCGAGTAACTTCCAGCGTCGGCACCGGCCTCAAGCGACTCGGGCTCGGCAACAAGGAAGTGATCGGAATGAGCTTGGAGGAGTTCTTCGACAACGACGATCCGCTGTACGAACCCCTGGCCTTCCAGCGCCGCGCCTTGGAAGGACACTCCGCCTCCTTCGGCCTACCGTGGAGAGACCGCCTCTACCAAGCCCACGTCGAGCCGCTGCGAGCGCCGCTGGGCGAGATCGTCGGTTGCATCGGAATCGCCCTCGATGTCACCGCCCGCCAGCGCGCCGAGGATGCTCTCTTCCAGGAGAAAGTACGCGCCGACGCCACGCTCGCCTCGATCGGCGACGGGGTGATTCGGCTGGACGGACGAGGCGCTATCGACTACCTCAATCCGGTCGCCGAGCGACTCACCGGCTTCACCACGGCCGAGGCCATCGGCCGTCAACTCAACGAGATCTATACGGTCGTCGACGAAACGACGCGCAAGCCCCTGCTCAACCCGGTGGAGCGCTGCCTGCGCGAGAACCGCACCATCATGCTGCCCGGCGAACGGCTACTGGTGACCGGCGACGGCCGCGAGTACGCCATCCGCGACTCGGCGGCTCCGGTGCGCGGTCGAAACGGCGAAGTGCTCGGCGTCGTTCTCGCCTTCAAGGACGTCACCGGCGTGCGCGACATGGAGCGCGAGATGAGCTACCTCGCCAGCCACGACCGGCTCACCGGCTTGCTCAACCGGGCCGAGTTCGAGCGCCGCATGGAGCAAAGCCTGCAAATCACTCAAGCCGAGTTCCAGCTGACCGCCGTCCTTCACCTCGACATCGATCCCTTCACCGTGATCAACGACACCTGCGGCTACCTGGCCGGTGACGAGATCCTGCGGCGGGTGGCCGACTTCTTGCGCAACCGCGTCCCCAACAGCAGCACGCTGGCCCGGCTCGGCGCCGACGAGTTCGGCCTCCTGCTGCTCGGCTGCACGCCGGCTCAAGCGCGCCAACAGGCGGAGAGGATCCGTACCGCGTTCGGCGATTTCACCTTCTCCTGGCTGGAGAAGACCTTCGACATCGCCGCCTCGATCGGTCTGGTGCAGCGGCGCGAAGAGGACCAGGTGAGCCGCTTGATGCTCGCCGCCGACGCCGCTTGCCAGCTGGCCAAGGAAAAGGGCCGCAACCTCATCTACGAACACCAGCCGGGCGACTCCGGTGTTTCCCACCGGCGCGGTCAGATGCAATGGATCCACCGCATCAGTAGGGCTCTCGAAGAGGACAGCTTCCTCCTCTTCTGCCAACCGATCCGACCGCTGGGCGGATTCACCGAGGGCGAGATGATGGCGGAAGTTCTCTTGCGCATGGTGGACGAGGAAGGGCGCATCGTCGAACCGGAGCGCTTTATCCCGGTGGCGGAACGCTACCGGTTGATCTCGTCGATCGACCGCTGGGTGTTACGCCGCAGCCTCAAGGCGCTGAGCGACGCGACCTTCGTGGGCAATCAGAAGATCACCGCACTGACCATCAACATCTCCGGCGAGTCACTCAATGACGAAGCGTTCCTGGAGTTTGTCGACGCCGAGCTGACGCGCAGCGACGTCGATCCCCGGCGGGTCCTCTTCGAGATCACGGAAACCGCCGCCATCGCCAACCTGCAAGGCGCCATGCGCTTCATCAGCGACCTCAAGAAGCGCGGCTCACGCTTCGTGCTCGACGACTTCGGCAGCGGCCTCTCTTCCTTCGCCTACCTCAAGAACTTGCCGGTCGACATCCTGAAGATCGCCATCGAGTTCGTCCGCGACTCCGGTTCACTCGGAGTCGAACGCACCATCGTTCGCTCGATCAATCAGATCGGCCACGAACTCGGCCTCAAGACGATCGCCGAAGGTGTCGAGAGCCCCGAGGTGCTGGCGGTCTGCGATGAACTCGGCCTCGACTATGCCCAAGGCTTCTGGATCTGCCAGCCTCAGCCCATGTCCCCCATGCCTTCGGCCAGCCCAACCCACTGGAAAGAGCAGCTAAAGGGCAGCCCGCCGAAGTCGCTGGATGAGTAGGAACCCTACTCGACGGTGACGCTCTTGGCCAGATTCCTCGGCTGGTCGACGTCGGCGCCGCGGCGCACGCCGGTGAAGTAGGCGAGCAGTTGCAGCGGCACGACGTTGACGATCGGTTGTAGCAGGCGGTGGATGCGGGGCACCTGGATGACTTCGTCGGCGACGCCCGCAAGCTCCTCGGCATCGTGGTCGGTGACCGCGATGACGATCCCGTCGCGCGCCTTGACCTCCTGCATGTTGCTGATCACCTTGTCGTAGACCCGATCGCCCGAGGCGACCATGACCACCGGCAGATCCTCGTCGATCAGCGCGATGGGGCCATGCTTCATCTCGCCGGCGGTGTAGCCCTCGGCGTGGATGTAGGAAATCTCCTTGAGCTTGAGCGCTCCTTCGAGGGCTATTGGATAGTTGATCCCCCGACCCAGATAGAGAAAATCCTCGGCGCGAAAGAAACGGCGGGCCAGTTGGTCGATTTTCGGCTCCAGCGCCAAGGTCTCGTCGATGGCTTGCGGTAGATGGGCCAGCGCGGCGAGTTCCTCTGCCGCCGTCTCCATGCCGCGCGCCTGGCGCAAGCGCACGGCGAGCAGGAAGAGGGCCACCAGTTGGGTGGTGAACGCCTTGGTCGAAGCGACCCCGATCTCCGGGCCGGCATGGGTCAGGATCACCCCGTCGCTGATCCGTGTCGCTTGACTGTTAGCCACATTGCAGATCGCCAACAGGCTGGCACCGCGCTCGCGCGCCGCCCCCATCGCCGACAGCGTGTCGGCCGTTTCGCCCGACTGCGAGACTCCCACCGCCAGCGTCGCCGGCTCGACGATCGGATCGCGGTAGCGGTACTCGGAGCCGTAGTCGACCTCGACCGGAATCCGCGCCAACTCCTCGATCAAGAACTTACCGACCAGAGCGGCGTGCAGCGAGGTGCCGCAGGCAAGCAGATGAACCCGGCGCACCTCGCTCTCGCCAAGACTTCCTTCGAAACCGATATCGTCGAATTCGACCCGCGCCAGTTCGAAGTCGACCCGGCCGCCGAAGGTGTCCTGCAACGCCTGCGGCTGCTCGTGGATCTCCTTCAGCATGAAGTGCTTGTAGCCACCCTTCTCCACCTGGATCGGATCCCAATTCAACCGCTGCGCCGCGCGCTCCACGGGATGGCCCTGTGCATCCCAGATTTCCACTCCCCGCGGTGTGAGCAGCGCCAACTCCGCGTTGTCGAGGAAGATCACATCGCGGGTGTAGGTAAGCAGAGCGGCGGGATCCGAGGCGAGGAAATTCTCTGCCTCGCCCAGCCCCACGACCAGCGGCGGACCCTGCCGCGTGGCCACGATCTCCTCGCGCCGGGTCGCCATGACGGCGAAGGCGTACATCCCTTCGAACCGCTTGCGGGCCGCATCCACCGCGCCGCGCAGATCATCGCCGTCGTAGAGCGAGGAGATCAAGTTGGCCACCACTTCGGTGTCGGTGTCGGTTTCAAACTCCCACCCGGCGGCGATCAGCTCCGTCTTCAGTTGCAGAAAGTTCTCGATGATGCCGTTGTGGATGACCGCCACCCGGCGCCGGGCGTCGAGTACCGGATGGGCATTGCGCTCGTTGGGCGCTCCGTGGGTCGCCCAACGGGTATGGCCCAGGCCGAAGCTCCCGGTAAGCGGCTCACGCTCCAGCTTGTCGACCAGACGGTCGAGTTTGCCCTCCGCCTTGGAAGCGATCAAGCCCTCCGGCCCGCGCACCACGACCCCCGCCGAGTCGTACCCGCGGTACTCGAGTCGGCGTAGACCTTCGATGAGCAGCGCCACCACCTCGCGACCGCCGACATATCCGACAATTCCGCACATCGGACTACCCCTTCTCCACGTCGCCGGGTCGGCCCCGCTGTTCGCCCCGCTGTTTGTTTGGCCGGCGGCGCTTGGTTCGGCGCTCGGCCCAGCCGGGAACGTTTCTCTGCCTGGCGCGGCCCACCGCCAGATCACCGTCGGCCACATCGTGGGTAGTCACCGAGCCGGCGGCGGTGGTCGCATCCTCGCCGATGGTCACCGGCGCCACCAACATGGTGTCACTGCCGATGAAGGCCCCGCCGCCGATCTGTGTCGGGTGCTTGTCTTGGCCGTCGTAGTTGCAGGTCACCACGCCGGCACCGATGTTGGCCCCCGCGCCGACGGTGGCATCTCCCAGATAGGCGAGATGGCCCGCCTTGGCACCAGCGCCCAACCGGCTGTTCTTGATCTCGACGAAGTTGCCCACGCGAGCCCCTTCCAGCAAGACCGATGCCGGCCGCAGGCGAGCGAAGGGACCCACCCGGCAACCGCTCGCCACCCGCGCCCGATCCAGTACGCAGTAGGGCTCCACCGTCACCGAGTCGGCCAGTTCGCTGTCGCGAAGCCAGACACCTTGGCCCAGCTCGCAGCCCTCGCCGATGACGGTGTGGCCGGTCAGGGACACTCCGGGGTGGAGAACCGTGTCACGACCGACACAGACGCCCGCTTCGACCACGGTGCGCGCGGGATCGAGCACGGTCACCCCCGCAGCCATCAAGGCTTCGATCTTGCGGTTCAACAGGCGCTGGTGAACGCGCGCCAGATCGGAGCGACTATTGACCCCGAGCGCCTCGCCGGGATCGGCGAGATCGACCAGAGCGACCCGCTCGCCGTCCGCCGCCGCCGCGCTCACCGCGTCGGTCAGATAGATCTCACCCTGCGCGTTGGCGGCATCGAGGTCGGCGAGTCGCTCGAAGATCCCCGGCGTCGGCAGGGCGTAGAACCCGGCATTGACCCGCCGAATCCGCAGCTGCTGCGCCGTCGCGTCGGCCGCTTCGACGATGCGCTCGAGTCGACTCCCACCACCCTCGCCGGTCGACGGTGCCGCGACCACTCGGCCCAAGGAGCCGGGCTGGGCCAGTTCGGCGCAGGCCATGGCGCCCCAGGTGGCCGCGGCCTCGGCCTGCTGAGCCAGCCGCTCCACCGTTTCCGCCGTGATCACCGGCGCGTCGCCGGAAAGCACCAGCACGGTCGCATCGACCACTCCGGCTTGCTCCAGCGCCTCCTGGGCCTGCGCCACGGCATGGCCGGTGCCGAGTTGCTGGTGCTGTTCCACCCAGGTCAATCCCTGATCGGCAAAGGCCGCGCGCACCTCCTCGCCACCGTGGCCGACCACTACCAGGATCGGATCGCAGCCGGCCTCTCGCGCCGCCTCGATCACCCAGCCGAGCAGCGGCCGACCACCGACCCGGTGCAGCACCTTGGGCAGGCGCGAGCGCAACCGCGTCCCCTTGCCGGCGGCCAGGATCACCGCCGCGCGGCGGTTGGACTCAGCGTGGTTCATCGCCCCGACTCTCGGCAGTGTAAAGACCGCTGGCGGCATGGCCGGCGAGCTGCAAGATCACCGCCCCCAGCGCCGCGTCATCGTGGCGCAGTAACTCATCGTCGGCCAGCAGCTCCGCCTCGACAAGTTCCACGCCGCGCGCCTCGAACCCGGCCCGGTCCACCTCGACCGGCACCGACCCCAAAGCCGCGTAGCGGGCGAGGCGGTCGCGCGGCAGCGGTGCCGTGTTGGCGAGCACGCCATCGACCAAGCCGGCACCGGCGTGGCGTTCCACCGCATCCAGATGGTCCAAACCGGTCATTCCGTCAGTCTCTCCGGGTTGAGTCATCAAGTTCAAGGCAAGAAGGACGCGGGCCGGGCTATCGCGTACAGCCTGACGGATGGCCGGAATGAGCAGATTGGGAAGAATCGAAGTGTAGAGCGAACCGGGGCCCAGAACGATCAAATCGGCCCCCTCCAGGGCGGTGACCGCCGCCGGAAAGGCGGCGACCGCCGCCGGTTCCAGCTCGATCTTGGTCAGCTGCTCCGCCGCCGCACCGATCGCCGACTCTCCCTCGTGCCACTCGCCGGAAGCCCCTCGCGCGCGCAATCGCACGTCGGACAAGGTCGCCGGCAAGATGCGACCGCGCACCGACAAGATCTCCTCGGCGGTGAGGATCGCCTGGTAGAAGTTGCCGGTGATTCCGGTCAAGGCGGTCAGGAAGAGGTTGCCGAAGGAATGGCCGGAAAGGCCCTCGCCGTTGGCAAACCGGTACTGGAAGAGGCGGGTCAGAAGATCCTCGTCGTCGGCCAAGGCCGCCAGGCAGTTGCGCACGTCCCCCGGCGGCAGAACACCGAAATCGCGGCGCAGGCGACCCGACGAGCCGCCATCGTCGGTCACCGTCACCACTCCGATGAGCCCCTCCGCGTCGGCTTGCGGTCCGCGTGCCCGCTTGAGCGCGCGCAGCAAAACCGCCAAGCCGGTACCGCCACCCAGGACGGCAAGCCGCGGAACGCGGCCTATCACGTCACTCGAGGCCGAAGAGATGTCCGAACTCGGAGTCTTCGCGCAGCGCCTCGAAGTCGGGGTCGTGGAAAGCATGCACTCGGTTCTCGGGGTTGATCTCGACGGCGAGCCTCAACGCTTCGGCAGCCTCTTCGAAGCGCTCGGAGAGAGCATGGATGGAAGCCTTGAGGAAGGTGAAGTTCTCGTCCGTCGGCCCACCGTGCTGGTCACACAGCTCCATGGCCGCGTCCAACTCGCCTCGGTTCTTGTGGTACACCGCCCGCAAGTAGGGATCCGCCGGTGCGGCATCTTCGGCCGATCGAGCACGGCAGACCTCCGCGTACTGGCGGGAACGGTCGGTGAGATCGATCGATTCGCTCTGCTCGATCACCTTGTCGAACAGACCTTCGGCCTTCTTCCAGCTCTTGCGGTAGAGCGCCTTGACAGCCTCCTCGAAAATCCCCATCGCCGGATCGGGACCGATGATCCCCGCCGCCGCGTCTTTGCTGTCTACTTTGAGTTCGATCAACTTCTGGCGGACTTCTTCGGGGTCTGCCCCGAAACGCTGCGCCAGCTCATTGAGCGTCTTAGAAGCGGAATACCGGTTGAGGTAACTAGTATCCGCCTTGGTCCAATTCTTAGCCATGATCCTCCAAAAAACGCTATCTCTTGCGCAATTCAACCAAAATCTGCTTGGCGACGGACTTGAGGGTGTCGAAAACGCCCTCGCCGCTCGTCGCGATTGCTTCGAATGTCGGTTCTCGCTTGAAGTTCAGAACCCGGTACATCTCGTCGACAGGGGCGATGTTCGGTAAGTCGCGCTTGTTGAACTGAAGCGCGTAGGGCATGGTCGCCAAGTCGAGGCCATGTTCGGCCAGGTTGGCTCCCAAGTTGCGGATCGATTCGATATTCGCCTCCGTACGAGCTATCTGGCTATCCGCCACGAAGACCACGCCGTCGACCCCTTTGAGGATCAGCTTGCGGCTCGCATCGTAGAAAACCTGACCGGGTACGGTGTAGAGGTGAAACCGCGTGGTGAAACCGCGAATGGTCCCCAGATCCAGGGGTAGGAAATCAAAAAACAGGGTGCGGTCCGTCTCGGTGGCCAGGGAGATCATCTTGCCCCGGGCATCGGGCGAGGTCTTGTTGTAAATGTACTGCAGGTTGGTCGTCTTGCCGCACAGCCCCGGACCGTAATAGACGATCTTGCAGTTGATCTCTTTGCTGGCGTAGTTGATGAACGTCATGGCCTGCGACGGAGCACAAAGCTCCTCAACTCCTGGCGGATCGGATCGGTATGGATGGAAACAAACCTGTGCGACCACTTTGGCCGCTGCAAGCAAGCTGTCTTGAAGCTGTTCTAAGAGCGGCGGGAGCCGGCTACGACTCAGTCCCTGAACAGAGCGTCGATATCCTCATCGGTGATTTCGGCGAACGGGCTGTCCTTACTGCGCTCCTCGGCCACCGCGGCGTTTCCACTCTGCTGCAGCATCGCTTCGAAAATCCTCTCGAGTTCGAGATTGGCGCGCTTGACCCGCAAGCGGACCAAGCCGAGAGAAGATCGATCATCGAAGATCACCACGAGAATCGCCCGTTTGGCAACGATCGAGATGTGAATATGCTCCCTCTCCCCTTCGTGGAAGAGAACCGAGAACTCGCGCTCACCGATCAGCTTCGCCAACCCATCCGTCGCTGCCACATTGCCGGCGGTCAGCGAAGCCAGCGACGTGATGTCGAATTGCGCCACGTCTCCAGCATTGGCGATCTGCTGGCCGTTCTTATCGACCAGAAAGACCGCGCGGGCGTTGGCATCTTGGCGCAAACGCAGTAATCCATCGAACAGGAGCTTGGATTCTTCCTCGTAAAGGACGAAGTTCGCTGAGGACATCGGGTTGGTCGCTCTGAAAGCCGTACGGGTGAGCCTTGGATCGGCCCCCGGAAATGGAGCCTATAGTTGAGTGGCTGATTCTATGCCAAATGCGAGCCGAGCGAAACCCGGAGAGCGATAGGCCGTCGTCGATGACTCTGTCCGGCTGACCGTACCGGCCAAGAATCTATCTTGCTGCTACCATGCGTCCATCGTCTGTCGATGGAAGACTTGATCTTCGCCGCGCCGGCTCAGTAAACCCTGGATCGCTGCTCGCCACAGCATTTTCTTGGCCATTATGACCCTAGCCGATGAGTTCAAGTTATCTGCGCGCGGGCGCGACCGGCTGGCCACGCTACTCCCGCTGGCCGCGGCGATCTGCCTGCTGCTCGCCGCCGCGCTGAGTTCGGCGCTGGCGCCGAGAGGCCACTGGGGACAGCCGTGGCAGTTCCTGGCATTGCTGCTCTGCGCCGCCGCCGCCGCAACCCACCGGCCAACCGCGGCAGTCGAGAAGACCTCGGCGGTACTCGGATTGGGCACACTGGTCTTGCCTTCAGCGTGGATCTGGCTCGGCGTCGTTCCCGCCGCCTGGATCGCTTTCGGCGCCGTGATTCTGAGTTGCACGGTACGCAGCTGCGCTCGCGGTGGGGCCGGTCTTTCCCTCGCCGGCTGCTGGAGCCGCTCTCGCCGAGCTCTTCGCCGGTGGAGCGAAGCCGCCGCCGCGCACGCCTTGGCCACCCTCGCCGCGGGCAGTCTCTGGGTGTGGTTGACGGCAAAGCTGAGCGTCGAGAGCGGCACTGTTGGCGACCACGGCGTCAGCGTAGCGGGGTTGACGACCGCGCTGGCCGTGGTAGCCCTCTACCTCACCGTCGCCTGGCTCGTTCCCCGGTTGGCGCAACGCTTGCGCCGGCCCGATCTGCGACCACCCTGGCTTCCCAACCTGCTGCGCCTCGGCCTCGATACGGCCGGCTGGCTGGTCGGACTCTTGGTGACGCTCGCCACCCGCTCCGATCGCTGGTTGGCCATCGGCTTGCTGGCCTCCTTCTCGGCGCTGGCGCTCGAAGCCTCCCGCCAGGCGCAACGCCGAGCCACGGCGCAGCGCCACATCGAGGACCTCGAAGCGGTCGGTCAGGCCAGCCAACGGATGATTGAAAGCCCGCACCAGCTCACCCCTCTGGTCAATCGCATCCGCGCCGAGTGCCGGCGGGTGCTGGCCGCACCCTGGTTCCAGTTTGAGCTGCTGGACAACGATGGCGGCCAAAGCTGGTTCGCCGGTCCCGATGGTGTGCTGCACGAGGGCGTGCCTCGGCCCGGACCGGCACCACCGACCTTGCCCGGAGTCCACAAACGGGTCGGATGGCGGGTGCTCGACTATCCGCTCAAGACTGAGCGGCGGGTGCTGGCCTGCGTGCGCCTGTGGTGCGACCCACGCAAGCTGGAGGCCGAGAACCAGCAGCTGCTCGAACGGCTCCTGCCCCAAATGGCCGCCTCGGTCCACCGCTGCATGCTGGATCGGGACGCCAAGAGCGACGCCCTGACCGGGGTCGCCGTACGGCGGGTGCTCGAAGAACGGCTGGAGAGCGCGTATCAGCAGGCGATCGAAGACGGCAGCCCCTTCTCCGTGGTCATGCTGGACCTCGATCACTTCAAGCGGATCAACGATGTCCACGGCCACGACGCCGGTGACCAGGCGCTCAAGGCCTTCGCCGACCTCCTCCAGGCCAACACCCGCGACCCCGACCTGTGCTGCCGCTACGGCGGCGAAGAGTTCACCTGGTTACTCGAAGACACCTCCGGCCCCACCGCGCTGGCCGCCGCCGAGCGGTTGCGCGGCCAGGTGGAGAAACTCGCTTTGACCATCGGGACGCAGACGATCCCGTTCACCATGTGTGCCGGCGTCGCCTCCTTCCCGCAACTGCACATCAAGACCGCTTCCGAGTTGCTGCTGCTGGCCGACGAAGCACTCTACGAAGCCAAAAACCGTGGCCGCAACCGCGCCCTGCTCGGCCTTGGCCAAGGCCGCTTCGCCGCCGCCGACGGCAGCGAGCTGATCAGCGACGACGCACCGCCGCCGATCGAGCCCCCTAGGATCTTCGCCTGAACTCTACCCAGAGCGTGGGTCTCCCAGCCTGTTAAGGTGTGAGTTCGCCGCGTGCTCATGCGCCCGAAACCACAGCTGGGAGTCAACCCCTTGGACGGATCGAAGGACAACACCACCGCGCTGCGCGAGAAGATCCAAACCTGGTTGATGGGGGAGGGCTGGACGCTACGAGAGAAAACCCACGACACCGCCAACTGGCTGATCGAGGCGCATGACTCGGGCAACCGCCACATCGTCGTTGGCCAACGGCAGGGGCGGGATGATCAAATCCTGCTCGAGGGCGCGGTGGCGGTGGTGGAGCAGCACCAAAAGCAGCTCGCCTCACTGCCCGCCGCCGAACGTCAGGAAATGCTGTGGGAGTTGCGCTTCTCGCTGTTGACCCTCGGTGTCGAGTTCCACGGCGTCGAAGAGCCGCTCTCGCGCGTCATGATCGGCCAGCGGATCTACCTCGACGGCCTGACCAAGGACCGCTTCCTGCAGCGTGTTTCCAGGGTGCGCAACGGCGTTCTTCTGGTCATCTGGACCATCGCCCGCAAGCTCAATCTGTCGCCGCCTCCCGGTGTCGACGGCGGTGAAACGCGGGTCAACTAGCCATTAGTTTCGGTAGTGGCTCAGTTTGACGGTGGGTAGCGGGCGGAGGGCTCCCATGCCCGCCCGCAGCGCAGCGAGGACGGGCATGGGACACCGACCGCGGTGGGTCCCGCCGTCAAACCGAGCCACTACCTTAGTTTCAACACCACGAAGGTGGCGTCGTCGGGGAGCGCCGCACCGTCGTTCCACATCTTGATCCTCTCCAGCAGGCTGGCGATGATGCGCCGTGCCGGTTGGTCGCCGCACTCCCGGAAGGCGGCTTCAGCGCGCGGGTAGCCCAAGAGATCTCCCCCTTCGCCGGGGAGTTCGGGAAAACCGTCGCTCATCAGCAGCACGGCGTCGCCGGCCTCCAAGTGCGTGGTCTGCTGCTGATAGGCGAGCCCGGTCAGCCCTCCCAGCGGCATGCCTTCAACGGCGATCTCCTCGACCCGTGAAGTCGCCGCCCGGTAGATCAGGACGGGGGGCATACCGGCGGAGGAAACCTGCAGTGAAGGCCCTTCCACCCTCTCCATGCCCTCCAGTCTCGCCAGGCAGAGGGCCATCATCACCCTGCCCAACTCCATGCGCCGAACGGTGGTCGCCGCCTCGTCGAGGAACTGGTTGAGCGGCAACCGGCCGGCCTGGGCGGTGAACAGACTCTTGAGCACGGTGACCATTCGGCCGGCGGTCGCCCCGTGGCCGGTGGCGTCACCGATGGCGATGGTCAACGCACCGTCAGCCGCCAAGTGGAAGTCGTAGTAGTCGCCACCGACCTCCGTCGCCGTCCGCATCGCCACCGCGACCTCTACACCCTCGCACTTGGGTAGGGTGCGCGGCAAGAGCGACAGCTGAAAGCGTCTGGCCTCTTCGAGTTCTCGGGTCTGCCGGTCGTGGTCCGCCTGCAGCACCCGCTTGGCGACCTCTTGCTCACGACGCTCCCCTTCCTGCGCCAGCAGGAGGCGCTGGTTCTCTTCGAGGTCACCGGCCATCCGGTTGAAGGCCCGAGCCAAACGCCCCAACTCGCTGGAAGAACGAAGCGGCACCTGCCCCGTGAGGATGCCCTGGGCCAACTGTTCCGCGCTCTGCGCCAACTCATCGAGGCTGCGGGTGAGCCGCCTGAGCATCGGCAGCATGCCGAGAATAGACAGCGCTACCAAGGTCGCACCGATGGCCAGGTTGCGAGCAGCCTTGGAGCACAGTCGCGTCCGAACTCCCGCGATCGGGCGGGCTACGGCTAGGCGCGGATTCACCGTCTTGCCCCCCTTCACCACCCAATCGCGCAATGCGGCCCGGACATCCGGCGGCGGCGCCGCGCTCAAAGCCTCGACGATCGGCAGATCGGCGAGACGATCCCGATCCTCGTCGTTGGCGAAATACAGCTCACCGTTGCGATCGAAGGCGAAGGGAATCTCGCCCCGGCTCGGCGACCACTCAGCGAGGAGTTGCTCGATCCGCTGCCCGGCGAGAGCGCCATCCGCCATCGAAGCGTCCGCCTGAAGGGTCTCCATGCGCACGGTGAGTTCGTCGGCCATGCGCTGGCTCTGCTCCTGCGTCGCGCGGGTCAACGCAGCGAGATCCGAGAGATAGGAGTAGAGGACCGCCGCGCACAGGGGCAGCGTCGCGAGGACCAGAAAGAGCAGGATCAGTTGACTTCGCAGCTTCATCGGATGGGTTTACCTGTTGCTACCTACGCAGACACCGGTCGAGAGTTGAACAGGTGATCCTCATCGTTCGCCGCGCGCCTCGACGAGACTGCCGGCCAAGGAGAGAGCACCGATCCCTCCGAGCACCAAGACGACGCCAATCCACTGGGTCACCGAGAGAGCCTCGGCGAAGATCAACAAGGCCCACACAACGGTCAGCACCGGTTGCATCAGCAGCAAGACCGAGGTTTCCAGCGCCGGCAAGCGGGGCAGAGCGGCGGCGAGGAAAAGCCATCCGAGAACCTGTGAGCCGAGGGCGAGGGCGATCAGCCAGCCGTGCTGCGGCCAGGTCGGAACCAGGCTCAATCCAGGATCCACCGCCAGGCCGATGAGCAGGGAAACCACAAAGGCGCCCGCCGTGGCATCGAGCAGCGGCCCCACCGCCGGCGTGGACTCACTGCCAGCGTGGCGAAAGGCGAGCAAGAAGACGGTGTAGGTGAGCCCCGTCAAGATGCCGAAGAGGGTGCCCAGCAGCGGGTCGGTGCCGTAGGCATCGGCCGCTCCCAGGCCGGAGACCAAGACGACTCCGCCGAAGACCACCGGCACCGCCCAAAAAACTGAACGGATCGGCCGCTCCCCATGGATGATCCAGGCCACAAAACCGACGAAGAGAACCTGCGTGTTGCCCAGCACCGTGGCCAACCCGGCGCCGATCAAGTCGATCGATCGGTGCCAGAAGTAAAAGTCGACCCCGAGGGAAATCCCCGCCAGGGCCGGCAGCAAGCGGACGCGCCAGCCGCGATGGTCCCGCTGCCGCCACCTCCACCAAATCAGCAACAAAACCGGCAGCGCATAGCCGGTGCGAAAGACCGCGGCGGTCGACGGCGAGGCAGCCGCCAAGCGCACGAAGATGGCGGAAAAGGAGATGGCGCTCACACCCGCGATCGCCAACCAGCGCGCCAAAAGCCGCCGCGAGGTCACCATGCGCCCAGCACTACGATCAAGTTCAATCCCAGGTAAGGGCAGCGGCGCTCTGATACTCGGTGACCCGAGTCTCGAAGAAGTTCTTTTCTTTGGCCAGGTCGGTCGCCTGTGACATCCACGGGAATGGGTTCTCGCGGTTGTAGACCTTGGGCAAACTCAACCGCTCCAGCCGGCGATCGGCGACATATTCGACGTAGTCGCCGAAGCGATCGGCATTGATCCCCAGCAGACCCTGCGGACAAGCATCTCGCGCATAGCGCTTCTCAAGCTCCACCGCCTGCTTGACCAAGTCGACCACGTGATCGCAGAACGACTGCGTCCAGACTTCGGGGTTCTCGCTGCGAATCGTATTGATCAGATCGCAACCGAATGCCAGGTGCAGGCTCTCGTCGCGCATGATGTACTCGAATTGCTCACCGATACCGACCATCTTGTTCTGCCGCTTGAGCGCCAACATCATGGCGAACCCGGCGTAGAAGAAGATACCCTCCATGATGACGTAGTAACCGACCAAGTCGCGCAGGAACTTCTGCACGTTCTCCGTCCCTTCGGTGGTGAAGGTCGGGTCGAAGACCGACTTGGTCAGCTCGACTACGAACTCATCCTTCTCCTTGATCGAAGGGATGGTCAGGTACATGTTGTAGATCTCGTCCGGATCGAGGCCCAGCGAATCGCAACAATAAATGAAGGTGTCGGTGTGAATCGCCTCTTCGAACCCCTGGCGCAAGAGATACTGGCGCGCCTCCGGATTGGTCACATGATTGTAAACCGCAAGAACGATGTTATTCGCCGTTAAAGACTCCGCGGTGGAGAAGAACCCGAGGTTCCACAAGATCAACCGTCGCTCCGTCTCGCTGAGGACAGAGTCCGATTTCCACTGCTCCACATCCTTCTGCATGGAGACTTCCTCGGGCACCCAGTTGTTATTCACCCCGGAACGATAGTACTCCCGCGCCCATGGATAGGTGATCGGCAGAATCTTGTTGGGGTCCGTCTTGGAATTGTTGATGATCGTCATGGAATCCTCTTCTTACCAAAAACGTTGCCTTTTCTCGCTGACCGGAGCAGAGACTCATCGGCGAGGTAGCTCATTGACAAGCTTCACATTCAGGGTCGTCGATCCGGCAGAGCTGCGGTGTCGCGGCTGCCGACGGTTCCATCTCACGCTTCTGCGTATAGCCGTACTTGGCGGCATCCAGGGTGGACTTCTCAACCTGCGAGGCCGCGAGGGTGCGCAAGTAATAGGTCGTCTTGAGACCCATTCGCCACGCGGCGAGGTATATCTCGCTCAGTTTCTTGCCCGACGCACCTTTCATGAAGACATTGTGCGACTGGCTCTGGTCGATCCACTTGGCCCGCACGGCGCTCATCTTTAGACACCAAACAGGGTCAATATCAAAGGCCTCCTTGTACTTTTCCTTGAGGTCGTCCGGGATGCTGTCGATTTGAGAAACGTTGCCGTCGCGGAACTTGAGCATCTCGAGCATCGACTCGCCCCAAAGCCCCAGCGCCTTGAGATCTTCCACCAAGTAACTGTTGACCACGGTGAACTCGCCGCTGATATTGGCCTTGACATAAATATTCTTGTAGATCGGCTCGATACACGGATAGCAGCCACTGATATTGGAAATGGTCGCGGTTGGCGCGATGGCCATGGTATTGGAGTTGCGCATCCCGAAACGGCGAATCGAATCGCGAACCGGCGCCCAATCCAGTCGCTGGCGGCGGGAGACTTCGACCGGCACTCCGCGCTCCTTCTCCAACAGATCGACCGTGTCGAGGGGCAACAGACCACGATCCCATTTGGAGCCGGTGTGCGAAGGATAGGCACCGCGTCGCCGTGCCAGCTGGGAGCTGGCAAGAATCGCATGGTAGGAGATCAACTCCATCGACGAGTCGGCGAACTCCAACGCCTCCGGCGAATCGAAAGCATGGCCCAGCTTGTACAACGCATCCTGCAATCCCATGACACCAAGGCCAATCGGGCGATGCTTCAGGTTTGAGTTGCGGGCCTCATCGGTGGGATAGAAGTTGATGTCGATGACGTTGTCGAGCATCCGAATGGCGGTCGTCACGGTGCGCACCAACCGTTCTTCGTCCACCTTGCCGTCGACCACGTGACGCCCCAGGTTCACCGAACCCAGGTTGCACACGGCGGTCTCGTCGGCCGAGGTGTTGAGGGTGATCTCTGTGCACAGGTTGGAGCTGTGAATGACCCCGACATGATCCTGGGGCGAGCGAACGTTACAGGCATCCTTGAAGGTGATCCACGGATGGCCGGTCTCGAAGAGCTGGGTCAGCATCTTGCGCCACAGATCCCGGGCGCGAATCTTCTTGAACAGCTGCATCTCGCCGCGTTCGGCCTTCGCTTCGTATTGGCGGTAGCGATCTTCGAACTCGCGGCCGAAGGTGTGGTGAAGATCGGGTACCTCGTCGGTGGAGAACAGGGTCCACTCGCCGTCCTCTTGCACCCGCTTCATGAACAGGTCCGGGACCCAGTTGGCCGTGTTCATGTCGTGCGTGCGGCGGCGCTCGTCGCCGGTGTTGCGGCGAAGATCGAGAAAGTCTTCGATATCGTAGTGCCAGCTTTCGAGGTAGGCGCAGGTGGCACCGCGACGCTTGCCGCTACGGTTGATCGCCATGGTGACGTCATTGGCGATCTTCAAGAAGGGAATGACGCCCTGGCTGTCGACATTGGTCGACCGGATGTGGCTACCGGTTCCTCGGATGTTGGTCCAATCGTTGCCGATACCACCGTACCACTTGGAGAGCTGAGCGTTGTCCGCCAGACACTTGAAGATGTGCTGCAGGTCGTCGTCGATCGTCGTCAAATAGCAGGACGACAGCTGCGGATGGGTGGTGCCGGCGTGGAAGAGGGTCGGCGTCGAGGAGACGTAGAGCAGTTGTGAGAGGAGGTCGTAGAACTCCAACGCCCGTTCGTTGGGCGCCTCTTCTTCGATCGACAACCCCATGGCGACGCGCATCCAGAAGCCCTGCGGCAGTTCCAGGCAGCGGTCCTTGCAGCGCAGGAAGTAGCGGTCGTAGAGGGTCTGAATTCCCAGGTACTGGAAGAGCTGGTCCCGCTCCGGCTTGAGACTGGCCGCCATCAAGTCGAGATCGAACCGTTCCATCCGAGGATCGAGCAGGCCGGTGGTGACTCCGTTGCGTATCTGGCCTTGGAATGACGAGCGGTAGAGGCCGTCGCGTTCTCCCGGCGTGGTCGAGCGACCGAGCACGTCCTTGTAGACCCGCTGCAGCATCAGGCCGGCGGCTACGAAGCTGTAGGCGGGCTCGCGTTCGATGAAGGCAGTGGTGGCGAGAACCAGAGCCTTTTCGATCTGGGCTGCCGGGATGCCGTCGTAGACATTGTGAATCACCTCGCGCAGGATGCGCCCGACGTCGATGTCATCTTGGTGCTCGCCGGCAGCCAGCTGGATACTGCGTTCGATCTTCTTGACGCTGAACAGCACGGTGCGGCCGTCGCGCTTGATCGCCGTCAGCTTGCCCAGTCGCGCGTCTTCGACAGCCCGCTTCTTGGCCTGCTCGCGCACCTTCTGCCGTTCGGCGCGATAGAGGATGTAGGCCTTGGCCACCTCGTAGTGGCCACCGACCACCAAGTGCTTCTCAACGATGTCTTGGATGTTCTCGACATTGGGGAAGAACTCGGTGAAGCGCCCATCGATATCCGCCACGGTGTTGTCGACAACCGCGTCCACCTCGGCGGGTGTCATCGCAATCCCGGTGGCTTCCACCGTGCTCAAAATGGCGGAGCGAATACGCTCCGCATTGAAGGTGACTATCTCGCCGGTACGCTTGACAACCCGCTTGGCCAGCATCGAACCCTCCCCAAAAACGATCAAACGTGATGTAGGGCGGGATTTCTGTTGAGCTTCGATCGCAGCGGATTTCCTGCGTCGAGACACAGCTCGACCTAGGTACCCAGCAGCTCCGAAAGGTGACCCCCGGCCCTATGCGACCGACCTCATCGATGCCTGTTTGTTCCCCCACCCAGGCAGCCCTCGTTTCTTCGCACGTAACGAAGAACTGGACGCGAGCGGTATTGGGTAAGCTACAAGCGGTAGGGGCTTGGCGTCAAGGGGCCACAAGATATTGGGCCTTTTGACGGTGATCTTGCGGTTGCCCAAAAAGATTCCGCCACCACCGGCGGGGTATTCCAGGGCCTTTGGAGACTCCGAAACTGCGATCTCTGTGGGTTGAACTCGTCCGTTTCGTGGATCGAAACAGAGCTACTCCTCGCAGTTCTCCAAGATCTCACCCGTCGTACACTGGTCGTTATCACCCGGTCCACCATCGAGATGATCGATACCGCGATTGCCGCGCAACCGGTCGCGGCCCCTGCCGCCGAGCAGGCAGTCGTCACCCCCACGGCCACGGGCACCGTCATCACCGTCGAAGAGGACGATCAAATCATCACCGGGACCGCCGGTCAGGTCATCATTGCCGTCCGTGCCGAGGAGGATTTGATCGTAGTCCTCGATCGGTCGATTGCACAGCCGTGTCGCCGGGACCAGCAAGTGAATCGTGGGTTTGGCAATGACGTTGGTATCCGTCGCCGGAGCACCGATCGCCAGCGTTTGTCCATGCACGGCAAGGGTGCGTCCGAACTCCGCGCCGGAAGCCGCATTCAGCGGCGTGATGGTGCGCTTCAGTGTGCCGGCGTCGTCGAAGAGAAAGACCGTCCCCCCCGCGGCCTTCGGTGCTCCTACGGCGACCATTCCACTGAGTTGGGCCAGCCCGCGCCCGAACGCCTCCGGAGAGGGAGTCGCGTAACTGGTCACCAGCCTGCCCGCACGGTTGTAGCGGAGAACCCTGCCTGCGCCATTGGCGACGACGCAGACCAGAGAATCACCTTCGCTCGCCGAAGTCACGTAGAGCTCTGAGGCGTCATCGAAGAAGGTGGTTGCCAACAGCGCCCCGTTTGCCGAGAAACGATAGACAACACCGCCCGGGAAGGGGAAGGACAGCCCAGTGGTCAGCACATCGCCCTGCGGGGTCACGGCGAGCGCGGTGCCGAAGATGGGAAAGGCGGCCGGGTCCGGGTTGGCGATCTGCGAGGCCACCTCGACTCCCGCCAGATCGAAGCGGTAGAGCGCGCCCGGCGGACCGATCGCGGCCACGATCAGCTCTCCATCGCCGGTCAGTGCCAGTTCGCGACCAAAGAACCCTGAACTGCCGGGGTTTTCAATCGGCGCCGCAATCTGCTGTCCGGCCAGATCATAGAGGTAGACCACGCCGGAATCGCCAAACGTCCGGTCGGCGTGCGACGCACCGATAGCCAGAACACCGTCATCGATGGCCAGAGCATTGCCAAAGAGGGAGGCAGTCTCTGGTGTTGGATTGTCGATAGTAAACAGGTAGGTACCGGCGGAATCGGCGATCTCGACCGCCCCCGCCCTACGCTGACCGTCGATCGTGCGCCAGGGTGCTCCCATCGCCAGATGGGTCGAACTCAAGGCAGTGGTCAATCCGAGCAGGCCGTCACCGGCACTCGGCGTGGAAACCTCTTTCGCTTCGAGATAGATTGGTTGACCGTCGAGACTCGGCGCCAGAAGCAGGCAAGACAGGGCGAAAGCGAGAAACGAGGCGGCAAGAAACAAACAACGCGACGAGCGACTTCGTTCTATGGCGTGAGCTGGGTACCGAGACGAACGAGAACGACACATGGCTGCACCTCTTGTTGGCAAGTCAAATAGGCAATCCCCCAAGGTCGTTCAACACTGCGCTCGCCAGGCTGGGAAAGGAAGCGGACAATGGCGCGAGTGCGCGTAAGAAGGCGGCCACCCCCCCGTCCGAGTGACGCTGACTCCAACTCGGCGACAGCGTGCAACGCCTCTGCGAGGCTGGGATCTCGCGCACAGTCGACAGCACGACCGGCAGCAAGAAAGACTCGCTCCAACCGAGTTTCGTTGTGTGGGGAAAAACTGGTGCAGAAGTAGGTAGGGCCTGCTCCCGACCAGGCTTGGGCGATTCGGGGCCGGATGGGGGGGGAATCAGACCTCGGTAACAATACCTAGCCGGATCGGGAGCCGGTCCTGCCTTGGGCTGGTAGTCAAGCAAGACTGATGCCCGCCTGCCCATGGCCATATTTTGGTCATTGCGCCCCCATTTGGAGACAGCAAGCCCCGTGAAGTGTCCGCCTTCGAGAACAGGTCGAACGAGTCCGCAAGTCAGTCGACCGGTAGCAACGGGGCCCGCTCCCAGAGCTGGGGATCGGTCACACAAGTCGGCGGCCGAGACTTCGCGGAGGCCGCCAGCAGCTCGGCCGGTTCCTCCTCGTCGAAGAGCCGAACCAACTCGGCGCGGTTGGTGGCCACCGCGCCGTCGAGCCAGTCGGGACGCCGGTCGCGGGTGAGGCACTCGGCGAGGTCAAGAGGGAAGAAGAAGGCGTCATCGGGAAGATCCAAGATGGCGTGCTCGGCAGCCCGACCAGCCAGCTCCAAGTAGAGCGGTCGCAACCGGTCGAGAGCGGCGCGCAGCGACAGCCGGTAGCGACCCCGGTAACGGTGGGCGCGGCCTGCGGTAGCGCCGGTGGCGGCGCGGGCACTCTCGGCCCGCTCCGGCTCCTCGGCCCAGGAGGGTTGACGCAGGTCGGGAGCGCCGAAGAGAGAGAGCGGCACCGACCGGCCTTTCAGCCAACGATGCGCCGGCCGGCCGAGACAGGGCTCGACGCTCTCACCCCGTTGGCGCGCCGCTCGACGCTCTATCGATGCGATCACCTCGGCCAGCAGGGCACTACCTAGAGCCGGCACCAGGGAGGTCAACTCGCGGCGAAAGCTCTGCCACAGCTCCTGGCGCGAGAGATCCGGGCTACGATCGGGACGCGCCGGTGGCTTAGGCGGCCGGAAATGCCATAGCCGAAGGCGGTGAAATGCCACCGCCGCACCGACGCGGGTGCGGATCGGCGCCGGTCCGGCTCCCGCCGGATCGATCAGCCCCGCAACCACGGCCGCCCCTCCCGGGATTTCACCCAACAAGGCGACCAGTGGTTTGCTGTCGAGATAGAGCCGTAGCCGCTCGATGCGTAGCGGAGGTTTGTCCGGCAAGGGTAGCCCCAGGTGATAGAGGGTGTAGCGCAGTGCCGAGGCGAGCAGATGGCGCTGCAGCGTCACCCCCAGATGCGAGGAGGGCGCCAGCGGCCCCGGCATCACCAGCGCCCGGCTGGAGCGCGGCAGCGCCTTCTTCGTCGCCAATGGGTTTTCCGTCGCCAATGAGCTCTCCGCCACCAATGGGTTCATCGACGCCAGAAAGAGACGGTGAAGAGCGCTACGATGGAGTAGACCTCCAACCGGCCGAGCCACATCAACAGCACCATCACCACCTTTTCCCAGCCGGCGAAGAAGGCGAAGTTCGCCGCCGGTCCGACTTGATCCAGACCGGGTCCGACATTGCCGAGAGTGGCGATCGCCGCGCTCGCCGCGGTCACCAGACTGCGATCACCGGCGTCCAACAGAAGGGTCCCCAGTCCCCAACTGGCCACGTAGAGAACTAGGAAGCCCACCACGCTACGAACGACCGACTCCGGAACCCGCTTGCCGCCCACCAGGATCGAGATCACCGTGCTGGGTGAGAAGCCGAGGCGCACCTCGCGTAGCGCCGCCTTGAACCCAATCGCCACTCGCATCACTTTGATCGAGCCCGCGGTCGATCCGGCACAACCGCCGATGAACATCAGCAGGATGAGAATGAGCTGAGAGATCTTCGGCCAGAAGTTGAAATCGGCGGTGGCAAAACCGGTGGTGGTCATGATCGAGGTCACCTGGAAGCTGGAGTCGAGCAGCGCCCGCGGCAAGCTGTAGTCCAAATCGCCGAGCCACAGATCCCACGTCACCACCCCGACGGCCACCGCCATGATCGCCAGGTAGATGCGAAACTCGACATCGCGCAGGAGATTCCAACCGCGCCGCTGGCGCAAGCCGTAGTAGAGCGAGAAGTTGCCACCGGCCAGGATCATGAAGACGATAATCACCACATGAACCCACGGAGAAAAGGCGGCGATCGACTCTGCGTGAGGAGAAAAACCGCCGGTCGACAGCGTGGTGAAGGTGTGATTCAACGCATCGTAGAGACTCAGTCCGCAGAGCAGCAGGAGCACCGTCTCGGCGACGGTCAGCAACAGATAGAGGCGAAAGAGGACGACGGCGGTGTCTTTGATTCGCGGCTTCAGCCCCTCGGCGGTGGGACCGGGCACCTCCAGTTTGTAGAGGAAGCGCGCACCGGGCCCCAACTCCGGCAGCAGGGCCACAAAGAGAACGATGATCCCGATGCCACCCAACCACTGGGTAAACCCGCGCCAGAAGAGCATCCCGCGACTGGCCGCCTCGATATCCAGCAGCACCGTCGCCCCGGTGGTGGTGAATCCGGAGGCCGTCTCGAAAAGGGCGTCGGCCGGAGAGGTGAGCGTTCCCGTCAGCAGGTAGGGCAGCGCTCCGAACAGAGAGGCCAGGACCCAGCCTCCGACGACGATCAAGGTCCCTTCGCGGCGATAGACCTGGCCGGCACCGCCAAACCGGGTCATCACCAGGCCAACCACCGCCGTCACCGTGGACGAGATGAGGAAGGCATTGACCGCGGCCAGCTCACCGTAGAGGAGGCTGCACAGCGCCGGCACCAGCTGCGCCGCAGCCAGGAGCAGCAACAATCGGCCCACCGAGCGCAGCACCGGCCTCAGGTTCATGGCTTGTTTCCGGGCGTCGCGAGAGACCTCTGAGCCACGACGCGATGGGTGGCGAGGCAGGCGACGACACCGCTCATTCGAGACCCGGGTCCGGGAAAAGGAGTTGCACCGTGGGCATCTCCTCCTCCTTGACGAAGAGGATCACCAGATCGCCCTCTTCGAGACGATCGCTGCCGCTGGGCACAAAAACCTTGCTGCCGCGCACCACCGTGCCGACGATCAAGCCGCGCGGCGGACTGATCTCGGCCAGCGTGGCACCCGCCACCGGACTGGCCGCGAACAGCCGCCGCTCCACCACCTGCGCCGCGCCGTGCGACAGCGAGACGATGTTGGCGTTGAAACCGTTCTGGATGTATTGGTGAATCCACTCGTTGGCCAGACTACGAGGGGAGAAGACACTCTTCAGACCGAGCCGGCGCCATAGCGCAGAGGTCTCCGTGCGCTGCACCATGGCGATGACTTGACCGACCCCTAGCTCCTGGGCGAGCAGGCAGGCGAGCACGTCTGCCTCGTCATTGCCGAGCAAGGCGACGAAGGTCCGCGCGTCACCGATGCGCTCAGCCTGGAGCAACGCCAGGTCGGTAGCATCGCCGTGCAGAATCTCGAAACGCGGAAAGCGCGCCGCCAACTCTACGGCCCGCGAGCGATCGCGTTCGATCATCGTCACCTTGGCCTTCAGCTGCTCCAGCGCGCTGGCCACCGTACGCCCGGTCTGGCCGCCTCCGGCAATGACGATCTTGCCCAGATCCTCCGGCCGATCGCTGACCATGCCCTCGAACTGGCTGATCACGTTGGTCTTGCCGAGGATCAAGGCATCGTCCCCCGGCTGCGGCCGATCATCGCCGGAAGGGACGATCAACTCGTCGCCGCGAAACAGCGCCACCACCAGGCTGTGACGGGGCAGATCCACATCTTTCAGCGGACGGCGGGTCAACAGGGACACTGCCTCCAGGTGTAACTTGCGCAGCTGAACCCGGCCACCGGCGTAGGTCTCCACCGCCATGGTGTTGTGGACGCGGATCTGATTCAAGATGCGGCTGGTAGTCAACATCTGAGTCGACAGGACGAGGTCGGCGCAGAAATGTTCCTCGTAAATCGAGCGCTGCTCGAAGATCCCCTCAGCGCGGCTGACGCGCACGATACTGCGCTGCGCTCCGAGCCGCTTGGCCAGCAACGAGGCCACCAGATTGGCAGTGTCACTCGAAGAGACGGCGATGAACAGATCGCACTCGCCGACCGCCGCCTCTTCGAGCACCGAATAATGGCCGCCATCGCCGGCCACCAGCAGAACATCGAGCTCTTCCGACACCCGAAGCTGGCGCTGCGGATCGCGCTCGATCACGGTCACGTTGTTGCCCTCGTGCGCCAGCACGCGAGCCAAATGATAGCCGACCTCGCCGGCCCCCATGACGACGTAGCGTTGTGCTTCCATAGCTTGAGCGCATTATCCACTATTGGCGGCGGTCGGTGAATCAGCCCGTGTCAACAATTTCCCGCCTCCCGCGACCATGCCGCACCGCGTCTTGACTCCGCTTTCAGCCACCGCGACACTGCCCACACATTTTCCGTTTCAGGTGTCGCGGTGCCAAGCTCTTGTCTGGAGACTCTTGCTGGCCTGCGCAAGCTTCATCCGGCTCTGCCTTTTCGGACGCTGCCGGCCATTTGTAGTTTCGCCAGGGAGAAACCCATGACTTCGAAGAGACTGATCCTCACCCTAGCCCTGAGCCTCCTTCTTACCGGCACCGTGGCCGCACAGGAAACGGGCCACCTTGAAGGTCGGGTCACCGACGCCGATGGCCACAGCCTGAGCAACGTGGTGGTCGGAGTGCAGGAGGCCGACCTGGTCGCCGTCACCGACGCCAACGGCGTCTATCGCATCACCAACATCCCCGCCGGTACCTACACTCTGACCTTCACCTCCGACGACAACGCCGATCTGCAAGAAAACGTCAGCGTCACCGCTGGCCAGACCACGACCAGCGACTTCACCGCCGACTGGGATCTCTCTTTCGTCGAGTCGATCACCGTTTTCTCCGCCTCACGCCGGGCTGAGAAGATCACCGAAGCACCGGCGGCGGTCACCGTCATCACCGCGGAGCAGATCGCGCGCGAGGCTTCGCACGGTCAGTTGCCGAAGCTACTCGAGTTCACTCCCGGCGCGGAAGTGACGCAGAGCGGCGTTTACGACTACAACTTCAACACCCGCGGCTTCAACAGCTCGCTGAACCGCCGGGTGGCGACCCTGATCGACGGCCGCGACGTCTCGGTGCCCTTCCTCGGCGCTCAGGAGTGGGCGGCGATCGGCTTCCCGCTCGACGACCTGGCCAACCTCGAACTGGTGCGCGGCCCGAGCGCCGCGCTCTACGGTTCCAACGCATCCAGCGGCGTGCTCAACATGACCACCAAGACTCCGCGCTACAGCCAGGGCGGCACCGTCCGTCTAGCCGCCGGCGAGCTGTCGACGGTCAACGCCGACCTGCGCTGGGCCGGTGAGATCAGCAACGGCTGGTACTACAAACTGGTCGGTGGGGTGCGCAACTCGGGTGACTTTACCGTCTCGCGCAACGGCGCCGCCGAGTACTCGGTCCCCTGCACGGCGCGCGGTCAAGTCGACTGTCTACCCCAGGAGCGCGCGCCGCTCAACCCGGAGAACGACGACCAGATCTTCTTCGGCGGCCTGCGCTTCGACAAGGACTTCGGCAACGGTAAATTGCTGAGCTTGGAAGGCGGGCAAGCGGAGATCGAAGGGCCCGTATTCCAGACCGGCATCGGCCGCGTTCAGCTGGTCGACATCGCCCGCCCCTGGGCACGGGCCAACTTCAACACCCCGCATTGGAACGTACTCGCTTTCTACAACGCCCGCGACGCCTCGGATCAAACCGCACTCGGCTCCGGCAACAGATTGGTGCTCGACACTTCAAACATCCAGCTCGAAGTGCAGACCAACTGGGATCTGGGCGACAAGGCGCGGATCGTGGTCGGCGGTTCCTACGCCGAGGACGACATCGACTCCTTCGATCCGGCGACCGGTCGCCAGAGTCTGATGTTTCAAGCGGTCGACGGCGACTTCACCGCCGCCTACGCGCAGGTGGACTGGGAGCTGACCGACAAGGTCAAGTTGGTCCTGGCCGGGCGCTGGGACGACAGCTCACTGCACGATGCGCAGTTCTCGCCCAAAGCCTCCGTGGTCGCCGCCCTCAACCCGAATCACACCTTGCGCTTCACCTACAACGAGGCCTTCCAGGTCGCCAACTACTCCGAGTTCTTCCTCCAGGCGGCGGTCGCAGCGCCGCTGAACCTGTCGCCCTTCGAAGGGTTCTGCGCCCCCTTCGGCGTCAACTGCGGTTTCGCCTCCGGACCGATACCGATCCTCGCCGTCGGTAACAAGAACCTGGATGTCGAGCAGACCGAGACCTTCGAGATCGGCTACGCCGGTATCTTCAACAACAAGGCCTTCTTGACCCTCGACTACTACACCAGCAACAACACCAACTTCATCACCGACCTGATCCCGCAGCTGGGCACCGGACTGGGACGGGTCAACCCCGACTTCGGGCCCTACGCGCCGCCAGCCGGCCTGCCGGCGCCCGCCGCCGCCGGGTTGCTGGCAGCGCTCCAAGGTGCACTCGGACCGAGCTTCGGCATCTTGACCAACAACCTGGACGGCTCGCCCATCCTCGCCGCCGTCTCCTACGCCAACTTCGGCGAAGTCGACACCCAGGGCATCGACCTCGGGCTCAACTACTACATCGACGACCACTGGCACGTGTCGCTCTCCTACTCCTGGTTTGACTTCGATATCAAGAGCGACGACCCGGCCCTGCAGAACATCCTCATTCCCAACACGCCAGAGGGCAAGGCAAGCTTCGGCATCAGCTACAGCCAACCCAAGTGGGATCTCGGGATCTCCGGGCGCTGGGTCGACACCTTCCGCTGGGCGGTCGGCCCGTTCCAAGGCGATGTCGAGTCCTATACAACCTTCGATATCAACGGCAACTACCACTTCAACGACAGCTGGTCGGCCGGCGTCAACATCTCCAACGCCTTCGACGATGAACACTATGAGGCGTTTGGCGGCGACCTGCTCAGCCGCCGCGCTCTCGGCAACATCGCCTTCACCTGGTAGCTCTCCTCATTCCCCAGCGGCGGCACTGCACCCCCGGAGCCGCCGCTGGACGCTACTTCATCCATTGACAGCCCACGGCCCCTGCCCATAAACTCGCGCCCGCTTCTTCCGACGGGGCGTAGCGCAGCCTGGTAGCGCACCTGCCTTGGGCGCAGGGGGTCCCCAGTTCAAATCTGGGCGCCCCGACCACCGCACCTTAAGGCGGTGCTCGGACAAGCGAATCGGCAAACCGGCTGCCTGTAGCTCAGCTGGATAGAGCAGCGGCCTTCTAAGCCGACGGTCGGGGGTTCGAGTCCCTCCAGGCAGGCCAAATCTGATGACTTGATTCGCGGTCGGTAGAATCGAAACAGCGCGCTTAGCTCAGCTGGATAGAGCGACGGCCTCCGGAGCCGTAGGTCAGGGGTTCGAATCCCTTAGCGCGCACCATTCCTTTCTTCTTCCCGATGGAATCTCCGATCGGTTGGAAAATAGGCTCTGCGGTGCAGATCTGGTTCAAGAGCACGGCTCGCTCGGACAGCCGGTGTCGCCGCTGACCGGATGGCGGGAACCTCGCGTGCGCCGGCCGACCTCGCCGGCAGAATCTCCTGATTTGGCGGATATAGTCGGAACAAAGGCGCGACCGATCACCCCGACTCCCATGACCTGCCACCGGCACCGAAAACATACCCCCCTGCCGAGAATCCTAGCAGCGATCCTGGTAACGATCGTTGTCGCCTGCGGCCGGGAGTCGCGCGAACCTGCCTCCGTGGGAACTCTGGAACGAGACCGAATCGAGCTCATCGCGGACCAACAAGAACCCATCCTCAGCATCCCCGTCAGCGAGGGGACACGGGTAAAGACAGGAGATCTCGTGGTTGCTCTCGACGAGAGCAGACTCGCCGCACAGCTCGCCGCGGCGCAGGCGGCAAGCGACGAAGCCGCCGCGCAACTGGCTGAACTCATCCGGGGCACTCGGCGCGAGGAGGTCGAGGAGGCTCGCGCCCGGCTGAGGGAAGCTGAGAGTGCGGTCGCCGAGGCGGTACCGGAGTTCGAACGAATCCGTGCCCTGGTCGAACAAGGCATCGACTCACGCCGTAGCCTGGAGCGCACCGAGGCCGCCCTGGGTGAAGCGCAGGGTCGCAGAGACGCGGCGAGGTCCTTGTTGACTCGACTCCTCAACGGGGCCACGCCCGAGCAACTCGATCAAGCCAAGGCTCGGCTGGCGGGGGCCAGAGCTGGCGCCGACGAGATTCGATTGCGCAAAGAGAGGTTGCAGGTGAAGGCCCCGCAACTGGCCGTGATCGATGCCCTGCCTTACGAGGTGGGCGAGCGTCCGGCACCGGGATCGACGGTGGCGGTCCTGTTGGCCGACGGCGCACCCTACGCCAGGGTCTACGTACCGGCGCAGCTTCGCCCCCGGGTCCGCTCAGGTGTCTCGGCCACGGTCAAGGTGGAAGGTTTCGAACGAGCCTTCTCCGGACGGGTGCGATGGGTGTCGAGCGAAGCCGCCTTTACACCCTTCTACGCTCTGACCGAGAGGGATCGCGGCCGCCTCGCTTACCTGGCGGAAGTGGACCTCACCGAGCCGGAAGCCGAATCGCTCCCCACCGGCCTGTCGGTCGAAGTCACCTTCGAGCATCCTCGCGCAAGGGCCTCTCCCGGCGATGGCTGAGGCCACCATCCGTACGCGAGGGTTGACTCGTCGCTTCGGTGCGGTAACCGCTGTCGACAACGTCTCGCTCTCCATCTTCCCGGCCGAGATTTTCGGCTTCCTGGGTCCGAACGGCTCCGGCAAGACCACCACGATCCGCATGTTGTGCGGGCTACTCAAGCCATCCGAAGGCGAAGCCGAAGTGCTGGGACTGAGGGTGCCGCAAGAGTCTGAGCGACTGCGAAAGCACATCGGCTACATGACGCAGCGGTTCTCGCTCTACGAGGATCTGTCCGTCAAGGAGAACCTCCACTTCCTGGGCCGCATCTACTCGATCCCGCGACGGGCGCGAAAGACCCGGGTAGACGATCAGGTCCGCCGCTACCAGCTAGGACCGCTCCTGACGCAACGTGCCGGCACCCTGAGCGGCGGTGAAAGACAACGGCTGGCACTGGCAGCGGCAACCCTTCATCAGCCACAACTCCTCTTCCTGGACGAGCCGACCAGCGCGGTCGATCCCGAAACCCGGCGCCGGTTCTGGGAGTCTCTGTTCGAACTCGCCGATGGCGGTACGACCATCCTGGTGTCGACTCACTACATGGACGAGGCCGAGCGGTGCCATCGCCTGGCCATCCTGGACCAGGGCGCACTGGTTGCCAGCGGTACACCCCGAGATCTCGCACAGGAAATCGGCGTCCAGGTCGTTGAGGTCGAGGCACGAGAACCGCACTTGGCCAAGACCGTCCTAGCCGGTTCCCCAGGGCTGGTCAACGTCACCCAATTGGGGAGTCGCCTGCATGTCCTGCTCGACAAAGAGGTCGAGCAACCGGTGAAAATGCTGCAAGCTCTCCTCGACCGACACGGCGCTACCGCGCGGGTCACTCCGACCGCCGCCACCCTCGAGGACGTATTCGTGGTGGCGACGCGATGAGATTCCTCGCCCGAGCCCTGGCCATCGCAGGTAAGGAGTTGGTGCAACTGCGGCGCGATCGCCTCACCCTCGGGATGGTCGTCGGCATCCCCTCGCTCCAGCTGCTTCTCTTCGGATACGCCATCAACTCCGACGTTCGCCACCTTCAGGCAGCCGTGGCGGACCTCGCCGGCACCCGACTGTCGCGCACCCTCGTCGCCGAGGCCCGCGCCTCCCAGGTGGTGGATATAGTGCACGAGGCAGCCACCGCCCAGGAGCTGGAGAGCCTCCTGAGACAAGGCCGAATCGCCATAGGTATCTATATTCCTGCCGATTTCGAGCGCCGGCTCGTTCATCGTGTGCGCCCCGCGGCCCAGCTGCTGGTGGACGCGAGCGACCCTATTGTGCTGGGAGCCGCGCAGGGTCTGGCCGACATGCCCGTGGAAAGCCACGAGGGAGCCGTGGGTGCCGCTCGGGCGCCACCCACCTTCGAGGTCCGCGCCTACTACAATCCGGAGCGCCGTTCCGAGGTTCAGATCGTCCCCGGACTGATCGGAGTCATTCTGACCCTGACCATGAGCCTGTTCACCGCCGTGGCCGTCGTGCGCGAGCGCGAGCGCGGCACGCTCGAACTGCTGATCACCACTCCCGTGCGGACGACCGAGTTGATGGCAGGCAAAATACTGCCCTATGTCGGCATTGGTCTCCTCCAGGTAGGGATCATCCTCCTGCTCGGGCGTGTTCTTTTCCATGTGCCGTTGCGAGGCTCCGTGGTCGATCTCTTCGTCGCCTCCGGTATCTTCATCGCCGCCACCTTGACCTTCGGCCTGCTGGTGTCGACGGCGGCCCAGAATCAATTCCAGGCTTTTCAACTGACGATCTTCTTCTTCCTGCCATCTCTGCTGCTCTCGGGTTTCATGTTCCCGTTCGACGGCATGCCACGTCCGGCCCGGATGTTGGCCGAGGTGCTCCCTCTCACCCACTTCGTACGCATCGTCCGTGGCATCATCCTTCGCGGCGCGAACCTGTCGGAGGTCGGCCGCGAACTCTGGCCCCTAGCCGTATTTTTCGCGGTAACGCTCACTCTGGCGGTCGTCAGGTTCCGCAAGAGACTGGACTGACCACCAAACGAGGAACCCACTCCGACTGCTCTCGACAACGCGGAGCCCGAGATATCAGCATGACAAGACCACGCCAATCCGCGCCACCCGAAGCTGCGTCCGCACCGACCGCGGGGTCCCATCCGCGCCGGTGGGCTCTGGCTCTCAGCGCCCTGGGAGTCGTCTATGGCGACATTGGGACGAGTCCTCTCTACGCCCTGCGCGAGTGCTTTTCCGGTGCACGACCCCTGGCGGTCACCGAGGCCAACGTCCTCGGAATCCTCTCGCTCATCGTCTGGTCGCTCATCCTGGTGGTCTCGGTCAAGTACCTGATCTTCGTCATGCGGGCGGACAATCGAGGCGAAGGCGGGATCCTCGCCTTGCTGACTCTTGTGATGCCGCGGCTTTCGCGTCCTTCGCGCCGGCGATCCACACTCGTGGTGATGGGTCTGTTCGGCGCGGCGCTGCTCTACGGTGATGGCATGATTACCCCGGCGATCTCGGTGCTGAGTGCGGTGGAGGGGCTAGAAGTGGCGACACCGGCCTTCGGCCACCTGGCGGTTCCCATCGCGGTGGCGATTCTAATCGGCCTGTTCCTGATCCAGCGCAAGGGCACGAGTGCCGTCGGTGCGCTGTTCGGCCCGGTCACCTTGGTCTGGTTTTTCTGTATCGCGGCCATGGGGCTGGTATCCGTGGTCGCAACGCCACGAGTCTTACAGGCGCTGAACCCCCTTCACGCCGTACGCTTTTTCTCCGTCAACGGCCTCGGCGGGTTCCTCATTCTTGGGGCTGTCTTCCTGGTGGTCACCGGAGGTGAGGCTCTCTACGCGGACATGGGCCATTTTGGTCTGGCACCCATCCGGCTGGCGTGGTTTCGGGCGGTGTTTCCCGCTCTCACCCTGAACTACCTCGGCCAGGGCGCCTTGCTGCTCAGAGAACCCGAGGCGATCCAAAACCCCTTCTACCACCTGGCTCCCGAGTGGGCTCTTCTCCCGCTGGTGATTCTGGCCACCGCCGCCACAGTCATCGCTTCCCAGGCGGTGATCTCGGGAGCCTTCTCACTGAGTCGCCAGGCTCTGCAGCTGGGCTTCCTTCCACGCCTTGAGATCCAACATTCCTCGCCGCACGAGATCGGCCAGGTCTACGTCCCATTCGTCAACTGGATCCTGCTGATCGCCACCGTGGGGCTGGTTCTCGGATTCCGCTCTTCGAGCAACCTGGCTGGCGCCTACGGGGTCGCGGTGACCACCACGATGGTGGTGACCACGCTGCTCGCCTTCGTGCTCTTTCGCCAGCGGTGGAAGTGGAGTTGGCCGCGAGCCGCCTTGCTCACCGCCCTCTTCCTGATCGTGGACCTGAGCTTTTTCGGTGCCAATATCGTCAAGATCCCCCAGGGTGGTTGGTTCCCCCTGACGGTAGCGGCGGTGATCTACATCTTGATGACAACCTGGAAACGGGGACGTTCGCTGCTAGCTCGAAGGCTTCAGACGATCCGTATTTCGGAAGAGGCGTTTCTCGACAGCCTTGCCAAACATCCGCTACCGCAAGCACCCGGAACCGCTGTCTTCATGGATTCCAACCCGAAAGGCATACCCAGGACATTGCTCCACAACATCAAGCACAACCGGGTGATTCACCAGCAAGTCGTGCTCCTCACCATGCAAACGGACGAAGTACCACGGGTACACGGGCGGGATCGACTGGAGATTCACCCGTATCAGCCGGGTTTTCTTCGCGTCGTGGCGCATTGGGGATACATGGAGAAGCCCAGCCTTGCGGCCGTGCTCGATCGGCTGCGGGCCGAAGCTGTACTCAACAGCGAGGGTCAAACTTCCGTCTACCTCGGACACGAGACGCTGATCGTCAGCCGCAAGCCCGGCATGTCACGATGGAGAAAGCATCTGTTCGCCCTGATCTCTCGAAATGCTCAGCGCCCGACACTTCATTTCGGCATACCGCCCGGCCACGTGGTGGAGCTGGGCTTGCAGGTCGAGCTATGAGAAGCCCGACCGGAACCGGGAAAAGGAGCCACCGATGATCGATTTGACCCGACGATGGACGATTGCAGGCGGAAGTCTCCTGATACTCGCGCTCCTCGCCTGCAGCCGAGCGCCCGAAGGCTGGACTCCGGTGCTGGAAGAAACCTCTACCACTTTCCTGAGAACAGAAACCGAGGCCATCGCCTCCAACGTTCGCCTGGCCCGCGCCAACCTACAAGTCAAGCCACAGAAGGCCACCAAGGAACTCGCGGCAGCGCAGGACAAGCTCGATCACCTATTGACCTACTACCTGCCGCTTCTCAAGGCGCGCGAGGATGCCTACAACGCCTACCGGTACCACTATCTCCACGACACGCGGCAGACGGCTCGGAAACTCGATGACGTCGAGGCGATCTTGATGACCGTCGCCAAGTCCGGCCACGGTCACTGGCTGCGCAAGATGGAGGAGCCCCTCGAAAAGCTGGAGGACGCCAGAGCGGCGCTCGAAGCCGACTCCGACGAAGCCACCGGAGCACTGAAAGCGCTCGCCATCCGGCTGGACTCTCTTCTGGTCAAGGGAGGCTTGGTGCTGGCCGAGTAAGGGTTGATCGGTCGCACGCAGCGGCTCATTGCTCGCACAGGCTCAGGAAGTTCTTCAGGATCTGCTTGCCCGGCGCTCCGGATACCTCGGGATGAAACTGAACCCCATACAGCGGTCGCTGCCGGTGACGGATCGCCTCGTAGCGGCATGAGTCGGAAGTCGCCAGGTGGTCGAAACGAGCGGGAAGATCGCCGATCGACTCGAAGTGAGCTTCCCACGCCGTGAAGCTCTTGGGCAGCCCGCTGAATAGCGGATCCTCCCTCAACACCCGGATGGAAACCTCCCGATTGATCAGCTCGGGGCACCTAACGATGCCGGAGCCATGGGTTTCGGCGACCAACTGGTGGCCGAGGCAGATCCCTAGAATCGGCACGCGCGCCTCGGCAAGAACACCCAAGTCGAGCACGATCTCTTCCAGGTAGAGCTTGCGATCCAAGAGTAGTGGACCGCCGGAGAGGACGACCCCCTTGGCCCGATCAAGTTCCTCTGGATCGATCGGACGACTCGCCGGCCGCACGATGAAGTCCGTGCCCAGCTCCGCGAGGCGTACGCTCAGGTCTTCGATGAAATGGGAACGGTTGTTGACAACAAAAAGCATCGATATCTCGGCTTGGGCCAGCCCTTCTTTCGCCGACGTTACTTCCAGCCTCGCACCGCTTGCCGCCAACCCAAACTCAGATCCTATCCGATCAACCCCGAAGTCGGCGTGCACCCTTCCTTCTCTTCCACCCAATCCCAACCGGTTCTCCAACCGGTCAGCGGTGTATCCAAGGAGGTACAGGTGTGCCGCAACGGCACACCGCATGGCCACCCCCGTACTCGCAACAAGCACGAAAACGGATGGCGAGGTTGGCATCGACCTTGCCTTGCAAGAGCCCGCTGACATAGCCGATCTTTGCTCTTCAGCCGTAGAAGGACCGCTCGCGATGCAACCACAGCTCCAGCTTCACCGCCTCGGGATCGCCCTGCTGGCGGCGGGTTCTCTGCTTCTCTTCTCGGCACCCCTGACGGCCGGGCAGGAGAATCAGCCGAACTTCTTGATCGAGACCATCACCATCGATCAGGCCAACACCGTCTCTTCCGAGATCCTCCTCGCCGAATCTCGGCTCAGCGTTGGCCATTCCTACACCGAGAGCCAGCTGCGCGATGCGATCCACCGGCTCGTCCGCCTGCCGCTGGTGCTCGACGCCAAGCCGCACCTGCGCAAGGGCAGTGCACCCGGCCACTACGACTTGGTGATCGAAGTGCTCGAAACCCGGCGCTGGTTCTACGGTCTCGACCTCGATTTCACCCACTGGAGCGATCCGGTATCGGTCGACCGGCTGGATACCACGCAGAACACTCGATCGACTTTGCTCACTGTGGGCCGGCGCTTCTCGGTCGGCCGCGATGGTCTCTTCTTCCTCGCCGTCGGCGGAGAGGAGGGCGCTCTCCAGGCCGGCTATACCCACTACGACCTCTTCGGCCGCGGTGGTCTGTTGGCTCTCAGCGTCGGAATCGGCAACTGCAACGACAGACTGGATCTCCTGTCCACGGGGAGTGGGACAGGAGGAGGGAACTCGGGCGATGTTTTCAGCGGTGACGCACGGTCGGTGAAGGTCCAGGACGGATGCGCCACCACCATCTTCGACCTCGGCCTCGACCCGAGTTACAGTAGTTGGAGTGACTTCGGTCAAAGCCTACGAGCCCGGCTCCAGTGGATCATCCCGCTGCACGGCAACCAGTCGATACGGCTCGCCGCGCTGCGCAACAGTAGCCAGGCGGGCTTGCGGCGGCGAGCGCTCACCCCCTCGTCGACCCGTTTCTGGCTCTACGGGAACCTCGAAGAGTGGCGCCTGGACGCCGACTGGGTGCTCAATTCGGTCGATGATCCGGTCTTCCCCAGCTTGGGCCGAATCGTCGAGGCAGGGTTGGAAATGCACACCCTGGAAGCGGATCTCACCCCGATCGTGATCCCTTTGGTCAATCGCCCCGGTCAGTTCGAAGCCAGCGCTCGCCAAATGAGCCTGGACTTCTCCGCCGGCCAGTACTGGCCGCTGGGTCAGCGAGGTACGGGCTCGATCACCCTGGGGGCGAAGATCGGTCGCTCTTCGATCGAGGACTTGCCTTTCGAAACCCCACCCTCCGCAATGGCCGGCCCCCTGCCCGGCGGGCAGTCCCTGGTGGTGAACGAAGATCTCGACGTGGTGAGCGCCACGCTGACCCTGGGCTACTCGCGCTTCCTGCGTCAGACTCTGTCGCGGCGCCACTGGCGCCAGCTGCGCTGGGAGAACCAACTCGAAGCCTTCTACAGCGCCACATCGCCCGACCTCTCTGAACGAGCCAACCCGCAGCGCGGCTTTCGCCTCGGTACCGGCTTGGTCTACCGTACCTCCTGGGGACTGCTGCGGTTCAACCTGAACTACCTGGACGTGACCGGCACCTGATGCGCTGGCGGGTCCTTCCTTGGGTCTCGCTCTTCCTTCTCGCGGCGCTCGGCGCGGTGAGTGGCGCGGCGGGCGATGCGGATCCGCGGTGGGCGGTGGACGACAAAGGCTACTTGACGATGAGGCAGCTTCCCGCTGTGTTGGAGGACGAAGTGATCGCGGATCACCTGACCTCCGGCTTGACCACCAGCTTCGTCCTGCATGCCGAACTGCACCCGGGAGGCAAGAGGGGCAACGCTGCGGGAGGCGCGCGAATCGACGTGCGCTACGAGCTGTGGGACGAGCTGTTCCAGGTGATCATCGTGACCCAAGAGGGCACCACCGAGCGACACGTGCTGGCCAGCGCGGCGGAGTTGCGGGCTTGGTGGCGAACTCTCGAAGTCGGCTTGCTCGACGTCGGCTCAGCCGCACAGGCGGCTGGAAGGCGGGTTCAGGTCACCCTCACCGTGGTGCCCTTCTCGCGCAGCGAACAGCGCGACGCACAGCGCTGGCTCACCGAAGCCGCCGCCCGCACCGGCAGCGAAGGGGCCAGCCGCGCCCCGAAGAAGAACCAATCCACCGGCGGCATCGCCGAGCTGTTGATGGCCACCTCGATCGGTCGCCGGGCGTTGCTCACCCGCCGCTGGCTTGTGGTGCTGGATAGCGTCGAGCGTCAGCGTGCGCGGAAGCGCCCATGAGGTGGCGAGGCGCGCTCTTCTCCGCTTTGTGGATGGCCGCCGCGGCGATGTTGGTCTTCCATTTCTTCCAGCGCCAGCTCTCCATCGCCTCCTTCGCCTTCGGTACCCATCCCGACGTGCGGCGCGAACTCGAACTGTCGCTCGACGATCAGAAGAAGCTCGCCCATCTCGACCCCGACCACGAGACCGCCTACCGCGAGCGCTTCGATCGGCTGGAGACCACCGCCCAACGGCTGCGCATCCTCGACCACAGCCGCGACGACCTGGTGCGACGCTACGAGACGCTGCTCTTGGCGCTGCTCGCCGGCAGCGTTCTGCTCGTCGCCGGCATCTGGGCCATCCGTCAGAGCCGCTACATTCCACGCTTGGAGCGCTTGCAGGCGGCGCTCGGGGAGCTGGCCCAAGGTCGCACCGACATCGAAGTCGGCGGCCGGCGGCGCGACACCATCGGTCGCATCGCCGCCATGGTCGAGCGCACCTCGAAAGTGATGGCGGGCGACCGCCGCCGGCTCGCCTCCCTGCAAAACCTCTCAGCCTGGCAGGAGGCGGCCAGACGCCATGCGCACGAGATGCGAACGCCGCTCACCGGCGCGCAGCTCGAACTGGAACGGATCGAAGAGCTGGCGACCGGGGCCAACCCCGAGGTCTGCCCCGAGCGTTCGCAAGAGATCCGCCAGGCGGCGCGCGGCGCGGCCGAGGAACTGGCCCGCCTCAAGGTCTTCACCCGCCACTTCACCTCCTTCGCTCGCCTGCCGCGCCCCCAACTGGTCGAGCAAGAGCTACGCGCGCTCGTCGAGGAGTTCGTCGCCACCTTCGGCAACGCCTGGCCCAACCTCCGTTTGCGCATCGATCCCCCTGCCGCCGGCAAGCCACCGGCAAAGGCGGCGGTCGATCGCGACATGCTGCGCCAGGTGCTGGTCAACCTGTGCGACAACAGCTCCCAGGCGCTGGCGGCGAGTGACGGCACGGCACGCTTCACCCTCACCCCACCCGCACCGGGGGAGCCATGGCTGGCCTTGGAGGTGGCCGACGACGGCCCCGGCATCGCCG
>JAJRVQ010000083.1 GCA_024277255.1 Acidobacteriota bacterium
ATTCTTCGCCTCCTACAGCTCAACGTATTCGAACGAAGGCCACTAGAACAGCTCCTCAGACCGCCCGATCCCATCGCAACGGATACTCCTCTTCAACTCCACCTCAGGATTGCATGAAAGTTAGTGGGACAGCAGTGAGCGCCTCAACTGCTTGTTGAAGAGAAGTCAGTTTCCCTTCTTCTGACTCAGGAAGAGCAGCCAGTTTCTCAAGGACTGCGATATCTGTCGCAGCACCCAAAGTTTCAATCTTCGGGTACACCACGCTTCCCAGTTTGAATCGGTGAAGGAATGGGTTACTGCTGAGTTCTGCTTCGGACTTGGCATCAGCCAAGCGACTTGCTATGGCTGCAATTCCGTGGTTCACGTACTGAAAAAGTGATAGATCCCGTGGCGTGTAGCTGTAGGTCAGTTCTTGGTCCAGGTGAAACGAAACAGCCTTGCTGTCAAAAATGCTCATGCGGGTGAAGGGCCGCACTCCGGCCTGTCCATTCCAAGTGACGGTCTCGGCTTCGCCATTGAGCGTGAAGGTCAGCGCGGCCTGAGGAGGCTTAGGAGTGGAGGTGGCGTGAATATCAGGTAGGACCTCCTCCGCCGAGCGGACCGCAGCGACTTTCTTGAGAATGCGAACATAGCCACTCTTGCCGGTGGCATTTTCACCGTAGAGAACAGTCATGCTCGGATTGAACGTTATCTCTTGGTCGGTGGCCAGCCGATTTACATTCTTCACGCCCTTGAGCGAAACCAGCCGAAGTGATTGGCTCTTTTCCTGAGACTCCTGGTCTAGCGAGAGTGCTGGAGTGGGCGTCAGGGGCTTGTCGCTGAGGTCTTTTTCCGAGAGGCAAGTCGCGAATGCTTCGTCGAGCGCCTCCTCGGACGCTTCTTGCCTAGTGGCAAGCACTTCGTGGACAATGCTTCGGACCCAGTTGTCCTGTTCGTTCGCCCATCCAACGATGAGCGTGCGTGCGTTAGTACTTGCTTTTGTGACGTCGGCTGGGTTTGGCATGATTCTATTTTTTGGTACCCAGGTTGCTGCTCTTGACAGCTTGGATGCTGGAGGAGCCTTTCGATAGTCTACCGAGGCGCTTGACCTTTGAGGCGACCTTACAATTCATTAAGATAGTACGCTTCTTGACGGTCAATCTCAAAGTCAGATCGGGCGAATCGGCTGCCACCAATTCGGCTAGAAACTCGACCGGCAGCCCCCTCTGCCCAAAATAGGGAGGTGACTTTTATCCTCTCTCCCCTTGACATGATCGCCCCGCCTGATCGCCGAGAATCTCACCCAGATTCGACAAAACTCTAACTGGCGCCAACTCTTCGAAGCCCTCAAGCTCCCCAGAGATCCCAAGAAATCCAAAGACCACGACTGGTGGGCTAAGAGCCCTTTCCGGCCTGACGAGCGCACCGCCTCGTTCCACATGAACGTTCGCGGTTGGTGTTGCCACGCTACCGGCCAGGGCGGCGGTCCGATCGAGCCGGTGCAGCGTCTCCATCCGGGGATGCACTGCTTCGATGCTGGGCGTTGGCTTCTGGATCATGGCGTCAGCCGCATCGTAGCGGATATTCGGGAGGATTTGCATACTCTCGAAGACGAAGACGGAGCCGAGGTCGAAGTTCCACCTGAGAATCAGCCCATTCGCCAGAACCTGTGGAGTCAGCTTTCCGCCAGCCATCGGCTTTGTGTCGCTCGCGGTATCCCGCCCGAGGTCTACCGAGAATTGGGTGCTGGCTACCTTGATCGTTCTTCACTGAAGTGTCGGAAGAATGGGCGACCCTGGCCACTGAATCACCGGATCGTCTTCCAGATCCATGGGCGCAGGTGGGCCCCGACGACGGATTCCCTGACTAGACAATGAAGCGATGTTCACTCTCGACCACGCTCGAAACACGGCTGGGGTGGGTCAGTTTCAAAACGGTGGACTGGGTCAGTTTCCGAGAGGTGACTAACCTTCTTGCCGACGGTCTCCAGAGACTTGACAGCTGCACCATACTCAGTATGATCAGCGCATACCAGATAACACCGTAAGGACTATGACCATGCCCCACAAGCGAATCACCATGACCCTCCCACCTGAACTCTTTGAAGCGGTCGAGGTGGCGGCCGAGAAGGAGCATCGCACCCGCTCGGAGTTCATCCGCGTGGCGCTGCTTCGCTACCTCAAACGGCCCAGTCTCCCAGCCAGATTGCTCGATGAGATCGAGGACTACTTTGAGCTGAATGATCCCGCGGCTATTCGCGACATCGAGATCTCGACCCAGGAGATTCGCCAAGGCGAGGTCGCCGATGCTGAGGATCTCTCCCGAGAGCTTCATGCGCTGGCTGCTAGCCAAGAGCAAGTATGACCGAGGCGGTATTTCGGGTTGTCCCCTCGAAACGCTTCCAACACCTCGCCCGAAAGCTCGTTCTTCATCATCCAGAGTTCGCGGACCTCTACGACGAAGTCCGGGCGATTCTCACTCTAGACCCGTACAACACGAGCCGAAAGCATCCGATCAAGAAGCTCGTTGCGGTCAAGGATGGACAGTTTCGGATTCGGCTGAGACGTTTCCGCTTCCGCTATGACATCCAGGGGAAGACCGTCTACCTGAAGCGCTGTGCGCTCCGGAACAAAAGCACCTACAAGCGATAGGTTCGCCTCAGTCAACGATGAGTTGAATGCCCTTCGGCTCCGTTTGACTTGGCCCCTTCCATCGCCTCCCGCATCGCCCGTGCCCGTGCATCCGCCGCCAGCTTCAAGGCTTGCGGCGCGAAGTGGGCGTAGACCTCCGTGGATCGCCGGGAGCGGTGATCGACGTTCTTGCCAGCAATCTCCAAGGGCACGCCTCGCGACACGTCCCAAGAGACCACGTTGTGCCGCAGGTCATGCAGGCGGAGCGGACCCAAGCCGCGGAGCGGACCCAAGCCGGGGAGATCATCGAGACCCGCTCGTCTCCGTACCCGCTCCCAGGGTTTCTTCACCGTGGTCAGGTTCGCTCGCATGTCCGCTCCGGGGAAGACATAGGGACATCCGGCGATCCGCTCGACTCCTTCAAGAACCGAGATCGCCTCAACCGGTAGCTGCCGATACTCCTCGGCGGCGGTCTTCGTCTTGATGAGCTTCGCCGATCCTTGCTCCAGATCCAAGTTCTCCCATTTCAAGCCAAGCACTTCACCGATCCGCCAGCCTGTCCAAAAGGCCACTCGGATGGCTGAACAGGCATGAAGACTGCCCCCTCCGCTTCCTCCGCATCGATCGCCTGGAGGAGATTCGTCATCTGGGACGAGGAGAGCATGGCATTCAGGAGGTCGCCGGTTCGATCCCGATCGGCTCCACCAGTTTCAAGTCGCAGAGAATGAAGCAGTTAGCGCCGCCGGCAGGGCGGCGTTTTCGTGTTTCTTGGGCGCCCATGTCAGTTTTGGGTCAGTAAGTCACTGCGGAAAAGTCGGAGAAAGAAGCAGCCAAGAGTCTCCTTCGACCTCGTCACCGACCGCGGCGACCGGGTGCGTTGATGACAAGTCTCGCGGCCGGCTCTCGCTTCCTTTATTGAACCGTTGTCGCGACCGATGCGGCGGCCTGTACAAACCGGCAAGCCGGCGCGGCGGTGGCACAGCGCGGGAATGGCGAGCCGCTTCGTGGTGCGGGATTCCAGCCGGTGATCGTGCCGTCGCCTCCGTCCGGGGCTTGCCTTACCGGGGAGCGCACACGATGAAACTCAGAAAACCGAGACTGCTGACCATCCTGGTCTCGATCACCCTCTCACTGACCGCCGCCGCAGTCGCGGCGACCGACCTTCCCTGGTGGCAAGAGCCATTCGAGCTGACCGATCCGATCCTCAAGACTCATCTCGAGGCCCACGGAGTATGGATCGGGGAGAGCCAAGTTTCCTGCGCCGGCGGGACTTGCTCGATCGAACTCGATCCTTACTTGAACCACCAGAACGACCCGGCCAAACCGATCTGCCCGGATGTGGAGGTGTACGCCTTGCCGCACGGCAGCGGCTTCTTCGGCGGGGTCTTGGTCGGTGAGGACCTCTTCCTGACCGTCCACACGGCCGGCGCCAACAACTGCGCCAACCGCCGCATCGTCTTCGGGTTGGCCGCCACGGTCGCCGCCAGCGAGTTGTTGGTTCCGCTGGCTCCGGGGGAGACCTTGACTTACGAGGTCCCGGCTTCCGACGTGTACCACTGCCAGGAGATCCTCGGGGGAGGAACCACTGTCGGCTGGACTCTGGTGCGGCTCGATAACCCGGTCACGGGCCGACGGCCGGTCAAGCTGCTGCGCAGCGGCTTGCACGATCCAGGGACCGAGACGGTCACCGCCGGCTATCCCGACCGGTTGGCGATGAAAGTCGAGGTCGCCGAACTCATCTCCAGCCAAGAAGGAGCTCCCGGCAATCCCACCTCCGCGGGAGGATCGAACGCCGCACACGTCCTAGGCGGTTCCTCGGGCTCGATGGTCCTGGCTCCCTCGAACCGGCTGTTGGGCGTCGTCTGCTGCGGCGACACCGGTTGGTGGATCAACGACAACGGCTGCTACCGGCCAGACCCGACCAACGCGACCAGTTCCTCCTTCGACCGACCCTTCGGCTCGGCGCTGCCGTTGGTTCCGCCGATCGGCCTCGAAATCACCCACCCGGGGCACAACCTCCCGAACGCGCTGATCATCGAGCACTACGGTCCCCCGGGCGGCCCCTTCACCAATGAGCAGACCCAGCACCGGATGACCGCAGGGGCAACCGGCTCGGCCGTCTCCTGGAGACTGACCATGCCCGATTCCTTGATCTACTTCGCTCCCGACAGCCTGCCAAGCTCCGGCACCCTGTCCCCCGGAGCCAATCTCGACTTCTCCGTCGACCCCACCGACACCGCCTACAACGCGGGCGTTGGCGCGGCGGGAAACTGGATCCTTTTTCAAGACCTCACCTACGAGACCTTCGACACCGAACTCCACCTGCTATTCGTGGGGGTCGACAGTTTCTCGCTCGAGGAATATGGCTGCGTGGGGAATCGATGCACTACGGACTTTCTCGGCGACGGGCCAAGCGGCGCCTTGATCAACGAAACCAAGAGCTACCAACTCACCAGCCGCTGGAACACCGATCAGACGCTCACCGTCAGCGGCCCCCCGTGGATCGAGTTCAGCCAGCCCGCGACCATCGGTTCCGGCATCTCCTTGGGCGGTGGTGCCAGCGGCAACCCGCTCACCGTCTCGCTCGCCGCCGGCGCCACCGCTCAGATCACCGCCGAGCTGATCGCAACTCAAGATGTCGGCACGCAGGAGGCCACCCTCCTTTTCGAGTCCTCCTTCGCCGGCCAGACCATGCACCAGGAACAGGCCCTGGTGCGGGGCGATCTCGGTCGTTGGGTGGTCGATGCGGACCTGGACGAGACCTTCATCCCGGGCAGCACGACGGAGGTTCTCACCGCTTTGAGAATCCCCGCCTTTCCCGCCCTCGATGTCGACTTCTGCCTGCGCGCGGTCAATGTTGACCCAGAACCAACCGCGGGATTCGGCGATCCGCCGAACTACCGCCTGAGATCCTCCAGCGGCGCCGAGATCGACCTCGGTGCTTATTGGGGAGAACGCTGCTTCAGCGACGAACTCTTCACCCCACCTCCCCTGCGCGTGGTACATCAGGTTCTCGACCTCCAAAACTTCGAAGGCGACGGCGTGGGAGGGAGTTGGGCCTTGATCATCGAAGCCCCCCAAACCGATAAGTGGGAGCAAGGAAGGCTCGAATGGACCAGCTGGCGGTGGACCATCGATCCCTGACCGCGGCCGCCGGCCACGGAAAACAACTCCCTCCTCTAAACCAAAAGGGAAATTTGGGGTTCTTCCTATTCGATGGCCGCTTCTCAATCCACAGGTGGAAAGTCGCCTCCGTGCCGCGCGACGGCGCGGGCAGCGGCAGAGCCACTTTCTCAGGGTGAGACAAACGCGGTAGAGAGGCGGCTTTTCGACAAGGAGGGCGACAATTTCGGTGCTGTCACCACGCCCTAACCACCGTTTTCGCCCCAAGAAAGGGAAATTTTATCTCTTTTCAGCCCTCTGCCGGTCCTTCTTGGCCCCCCCGGGATGAAGAAAGATAGAAAAAGGTGTCCCGGTAGGACCGGTTGCTGTACTCACCACTAATAGGGCGAGGCATTTTTGATTTCAGTGGGCTCGCAGAAAGCTAAGGAGGCTCAGTATGACGCGTAGGTTGATTTCCAGGATCTGTCTTGTACTCGTAGTCTGCGGCCTGGTCCTGGCACCGGCGGTTTCCGCCATTCCGTCCCAGGATCGGGACAGTTCTTCGCCGGACCTTCGCCTGCCGGTAAACGCAAAAGGCTACTTCACCGCCCTCTGGCATGGCGCTACCGACTGGGTTCGTCTGCGGCCACAGACCCAGGCGACCAAGGACACCACCATCGTCCCGGTGCCCTATCCGCCCTATTTCATCATCATCGTCACCAGCGGAGGCGGTACGGGCGTGACCGTATCGCCGGACGGCTAAGCCAGGAACTTAGCGAGAACTACCTAGCGACCGTCGGTAACGTCGGACAGCTGTCACACACCACATAACCGAGCACGCCGCCCAGTTTTCCTGGGGTGGGGGAAAAGGGCGAAGTGCTCGGGCTCTCATACTCGGGGGACCCACGCTCCCTCTGGGTGGATCTATGCCAGATTAATATTCTTAATCTGAGGGGTAGCGCTGGCGTCCGAGACGATGCATAATAGCTCTGCTATGGTGTCGCTCGGCTACAAGAGAAGTCGCTTCTTTTGCGATCTCTTCATCAACGAGAAGGCCCGGCTGGAGGCCACTCTCTACCGGTACGAAGTACCGCAGGGGGTCGCTTCCAAGATGCTCGAAGCAACCGTGCTCGAGTTGATCTACAAAGGGGAGAGTGTAGAAGCCCCCGGAGATTGGATGCTCTCCAAGATCCGTAATCAATGCCGCCGGTATTGGGTGGGTCGTAGGCATCGCCTGTGGGCGAACCTCGACGAGGCATTTCCCGGCGATCGACTGCCTTACGCTCAAAGGAGCTGATTTCGATGCCAAAAACAACCCCCGACGACAAGACCCTCGAGCGCTTCGTGCAGGGCAAGCTCTCACGAAGAGAAAACCTGAAGGTCGCCTGGCACCTCTACAACTCCGCCGCCTCGCGCAAGCGGGTGGAGGAGCTGGGCGGTGAAGCGATCCTCGCCAACCTGTTCAAGGACATGGAAGTGGCCGACTCACAAGAGGAGCCGACCTACGATCGCGCCTTCTCGCTGAGCCGCAGCACCCTCGAGGTGCAGGGCGAGACGCGGGATCGCGACCGTCTCCGCGCTCCCAAACTCTTCGCCGAACTGATGCGCCACCCGGTCAGTCGCCAGCGCAAGCTCCTCGAGCGTACCTGGCGGTTCAAGAACTATGTCTTCGGCGAGTTCCTCCTCGAACAGAGCTTCGAGAATATGTTCGATGACCCGGCACGGGCCGAGGATCTCGCCGAGCTGGCTCTAGTGGTCGCACACCAGCTGGAAGGCACACACTATGGACCGGCCCTGGTCAACGACCTGAAGGCCAAGGCTTGGGCCTTCCTGAGCAATGCGCAGCGGGCCGGATCGGATCTGCGAAGTGCGGACGAATCGATGAAGAAGGCCCATACTCATCTCGCGGAAGGAACCGACGACCCCTTGCTGCGGGCCCGAATTGTCGTCCTTGAGAGTCAGCTGCGAAGCGATCAGCGCAAGTTCAAGAACGCGTTCGCTTTGATCGATGAAGCACTGGCGATTTACCGCGAAGCGGGTGAAGATCACTGGACAGGGCGCACTCTCTTGACGCAAGCCAACATTCTGGACACTGCCAACGAGCAAGAGAAAGCGATCAAGGTACTCAACTCGGCCTTGACACTGGTCGACACGGAGCGCGAACCGAGACTGTCTTTCATGATCCAGCAGAATCTGGCCGCATACCTGGCTCATCTGGGCAAGTATGGAGAGGCCGCGAAGCTGTTGCCCGCGATCCGCCAGAGTGCCCTTGAGCTGGGCGACAGCCTGCTGCCCTTACGCCTCCGCTATCTTGAGGCCAAGATCGCCGCGGGGCAACGCAAGTGGAAGGAGGCGGAGAGGGCCTACATCGAGGCTCGCGATACCTTTGCCGATTCCGGCATGGGTTATGACGCGGCGCTAGTCTCTCTCGATCTGGCGCTGATGTATGCCCAACGGGGCCGCACCAGCGAGGTCAAGCAGCTGGCCAGCGAAATGGTGTCCATCTTCAAGTCGCGCGATGTCCACCGCGAGGCACACGCCGCCTTGCTCGTCTTTCAGAAGGCGGCGGCGGCGGAGAAGGCGAATCTCAAGATGCTCGAAGGGATCGCCGGTTACCTCAAGCAGGCCCGCAACAACCCGGAATTGCAGTACAAGGCGAGCTAGCCCACCCGCTAGCCTTCGCCAACGGCATCGATTCGTTCCATGGGACGGCTTGCAAAGGCCGTCCCATTTTTCGTTGCGGCTCTGCGTTGCAGCCAGCCGTTTTGATCAAACTGCGTCACGCCGCGACACTCTCGCGCAACTTTGCTTACTGGAGAGGGACTTTTCGTCTGCTAGCTCCTACCTGCCAGCAGACGCCCTCGGCCACACCATTTTAGAGGACCATACAAAGGACCATGCATTCGAGGGCGGATGAATCTCTCCGGTAACTTCAACGAAGTCTCGATCCAGGATCTCTTGGGCTTCCTGCGTCATGGTAGGCGTACGGGCACATTGGCGATCCGTCGCGGCGAACAGAAGGCTATCGTTACCCTGCGTGACGGCAAGCCGCTCAGCGCCCGCATGCCGGGCGCCCCCCGTCTCGGCGACCTGCTCCTCGCCTCCGGGCTGAGCGACCCGATCACCGTTCGCGAGGCGGCGCGAGTGCAGGCTGAGGAAGAGGTACGGCGACCGCTCGGCCAGATCCTGGTCGCTTTTGGCGCCATCGATCGCCAGAGGTTGGAGAGTCTGATTCAGCAACAACTGGAGCTAACCCTGAAACGGTTGGCCAACTGGGCTCACGACGGCGGCTACACCTTCTTCGCCGGCGAGCCTACCCCCGACGGCGACCTCTGCCTCGATCTCGGCGAGCAGCGACGGGCCACCAACAGCTGGACAGCACAGCTGCAGGATGACCGCGAAGTCATGCTTGCCATCGCCGAAGCGACTCTCGACGAGAGCAGCCGCTTCGGCACGCAGGCCAGCAGCCAGCCCCTGCCCGTTCGAGTGAAATTGGTCTCCAGTGACACGATCCTCTGCCAGCAGCTCGCGGCGGCGCTGCCCAACCCTCTGGCCCTCCATCTGGCTCCACAACTGGACTTGCCAACCAGGAGACAACTGGATCCCGAGTTCGAAACCGCCACCGACTGCCCACCTCCGGTATTGGTGGTCGACCTGCGCCAAGAGGACCTTCCGACGCCCCCTGCCGACGACGATGAGAAGGGTGACGCACGCCTCGAAGAAGACCGAGATGGAGACAGAGAAGATCGCTACGAAGAGCTGGCCGCCCTGCACCACCGACATCCGGAGATTCCCATCGTTGCCATCGTTGGCGACGAAGACTCGCTCAATCGCGCCCTCTCCGCCGGCGCCATCGCGGCGCTTCCGCCACGAGTCCTGACGCTCACCACCTGTATCGAGAACACCACCGCTCTGGTCGACAAGCTGTGGCGCGGACGTTCTACCCGCGCCAGTAGTAGCGCTCGTGTCGACGGTCCAATCCGGCCGCATGCGGACGAAGCCGCGGTCTTCCAGCAGTCCACCACGGCGACCCTTGAACTGATGCAATCCATCTCCGGCTTCGCCGAGCGTGCCATCCTCTTCGAGCGGACCGAGGGTGGCCTGGAGAGCGCGGGGGCGTTCGGCTGGAGTGCCGATGGCCGTCCTCTCGCCGAGGCGACGCGGGGCCTCTGCCTCGACCTCAGCTGCGCGGGAGCACTCGCACAGTGCCTCAACGACGGCAAGAGACGCCGACTGTCATTGAGTCCAGCCTCCCTGCCGCCCCCTCTGGCCCAACTCATCGGCGACCCCACCAGCAAGGAAGTGGCGATCTTCCCGCTCCACGACCGGCAGGGCAGGATCACCTCGGTGCTCTACACCGACAACGGCGCGCTCGACGCTCCTCTCGACAGCATCGAAGGGCTCCAACTGGCGACCGACCGGTTCGCTGCGCACAGCGTTTGACTCAGCGAGCGAGCGACCGAGGGAGCGACTCCGGTTTCCCTTTCGTCGTCCGGCGTGTCCAAGAGGGTAGGGCTCTTGCGCTACTCAGCGACCCGCTTCCAAGGTGCCCTTGCGGCGATGTGCCTCGCTGCACGCTGGACAATAGTGAGAAACTGAGGCTTGATGATGAAAACCGCTCCTCTCGTACCATTCCTCGCCGCCATCGTCTTTGTAGTCGTGGCCTCCTGCTCCCAATCGGGCGCTCAAAGTTCTCCTGACGCCACTACCGCACCGCCACCCCAAGAAACTGCGCACCCCGCCTTTACGGCGATGGAGGATCTCGTCGTGTGGACCGAGTTTGATCGTCTGGTCGAGGAAGGCAAGCTCCGTGCCGCCGAGGAGGAAGCTCAGCGCTTGCTGGATGCAGCTCGCGACAAGAAGGACAGCGGCCTGTGGGCAGCGGCGTTGATCCGACGAGCCCAGGCAGGGCTAGCCCTGTCGGGCTTTGAAACGGTCGCTCGGGCCCTGCGTGAAGCGGATCGTCCCGAGAATCCACTCCACCGCACCACCATCGACCTCTTCTACGGTCACGCGCTGCTCAGCTACTCCCAGGCCTACTCGTGGGAGATTCAGCAACGGGAGCGCATGGGATCACGCGCCGAGGTTGGGATCGACAAGTGGACCCGCGACCAGATCCGCGCCGAAGCGCTCGACGCCTATCTCGACGGCTGGCAGGTACGCCAAGGGCTGGGTGCTCTAGCCCTCGATCGGCTCGGCAACTTCCTGGAGCCCAACAATTATCCGGCGGGAGTGCGTGACACGCTGCGCGACAGCCTCTCCTATTTCTTCGTCGATCTGCTCAGCGACAGCTCGCTGTGGAGCGCTCGGCAAAGCAGCGGTGTCTACCGGCTGGATCTCGCTGGTCTGCTGGCCGGTGACCCGTCACAAGTCACCGACCAGGCGGCGCATCCACTCGAGCGGATGGCCGGGGTCCTTGCCGATCTGGAGCATTGGCATCGCGATCAAGGCGACGAGGAAGCGGCCCTCAACGCGGCTCTAGAACGCTATCGGCGCCTGCATGGAGCACTGATCACGGCCGAGGACCGACTCCGCATCCGCCAGCAGGCCGAACAGCTGCTGGCCGGCAAAGAGGAATTGCCCTGGTGGTCATCCGGTATGGCGGCTCTGGCCAACATGCTGCGCGCCGAAGAGGGGGCCGACCGCTTGGCGGCAGCCCGAGATGCCGCCGCCGCGGGCGCTGCCGCCCACCCTGACTCGGTCGGCGGTGCGGCCTGCCGCCAGCTGGTGCAATTCCTGGAAGGCTCCGACTTCAGCCTCGCCGCGATGCAGACCGACGCCGCGAACCGGCGCTCGATCGAAATCACCCACCGCAATCTGAAGAAGCTCTACTTTCACGCCTATCCCGTCGATCTCGAACGACAGCTGCACAGCTCGCAACAACGCCAGCTCTTCCCGCAGGGTGACGAGCTGCGCCAGCTGTTGACCACCAAGGCGGCCCTCGAGTGGTCGCTCGACCTGCCCGCCACGCCGGACCTGCGCCATCACCGCACCTTCCTGACACCCCCGGGCTTGGGCGACGGAGCATGGACGATCGTCGCCTCGGACGGCGCCGGTTTTCGCAACGGCCGCGACACCATCGCCTACGCCGAACTGATTCTTGGCAACACCGTCTTGCTGACCCAGAGCGCGGGATACGGCGCCATCGAGGCGACGGTGATCGCCGGCGACAGCGGCGAGCCTCTAGAGGGGATCGCCCTGCGCCTGTTCGAAATCCCCTGGGGCAAGAGAGCCCAAGTCATCGCCCGCGCGCAGACCGACGGCGAGGGGCGAGCACGGTTCGAGATCAATCCCCGGTCGATCCGCGGCCAGCACCTGTTGGTAGCGGAACGCGACGGTGAACTGGCGTTGACTCACGAGCTACCGTGGGGTTGGCAGCGCCAGGCAACGGAATCCGCCTCGACCCTCCTCTATACAGACCGCTCCATCTACCGGCCGGGCCAGACCCTGCACTTCAAGGCTCTGCTGTTCGCCCATGATGCGGATAGCGGCCTGAAGCCGCAGGCGGGTGAGAACCTGACCATCATCCTGCGCGACCCGAATGGGGAGGAGGTCGCCACCTCGACCCTGGTCACCAACAGTTACGGCACCGCCGGTGGCGAGATGACCATTCCGGCCGGCCGGCCGCTCGGTAGCTGGAGCCTGTTGAGTTCACGTAGCGGCCACGCCGCCGTCCAGGTCGAAGAGTACAAACGCCCGAGCTTCGAAGTCGAGCTGCACGACCCCGAATCGCCGCTGCGCCTCAACCGTCCGGCGGTCCTTCACGGCGAGGCGAGTTATCTCTTTGGACTGCCGGTCACCACCGGCCGGGTCAGTTGGCGGGTGGAGCGGTTACCGGCCTACTTGCCCTGGTGGATGTGGTTCAGGCCGACCGGTCTGCCGACCCACGCCGAGACGATCGCCACCGGCGAAGCGAATCTCGACGCCGAAGGCCGCTTCGAGCTGCCCTTCACCCCCCAGGCCGACGAACGGCTGAAATCTCAGATAGGTCTGGTCTACACCTACCAAGTGCAGGCCGAGGTCACCGACGAAGCGGGCGAAACCCGCTGGGCCACGCGCTCGTTTCGCATCGGCCTGGCAGCCATCGAGGCGACCATCGAAACCGATTCCGGCTTTCTCACCGCCGGCCAGAGCAGCACCCTGACCGTCACCCGCCGCGGGCTCAACGGCGAGAGCGCCGCGGGCGAAGGGAGCTGGCAGCTGTTTGCGCTCCGGCAACCGCCGCACACCGCCTTACCGGCAGATCAGCCGCTGCCCCCGCCGCAGGAAGACGAAGAGCGCTTCGCCACTCCCGGCGACCGACTGCGACCGCGCTGGGATTATGGTCGCACACCCGAGGCCATCGTCCGCTCCTGGGCCACCGCCGAGCAGGTCGCCGCCGGTCGCCTCAGCCACGGCGATGGGGCCACCGCCGCCCTCGAACTGCCGCCGTTGAATCCCGGTGCCTACCGGCTGCGCTACCAGACCGAAGACCCCTTCGGCGAAGCGGTCGAAGCCCTCGCCGACCTGCTGGTTGCCCCTGACGACGAGGAGACTCTGGACCTTGCCGTACCCGTCCTCCTGCGCGTCGAAGAGAGCGAAGTCGAAGTCGGCGGGGTGGTTCGGCTGCTGGCTTCCAGCGGTTTTGAGGATGCGCCCACCTGGCTCGAGATCTACCGTCAGGGTCAGCTGCGCGAGCGCCGGCGGCTGAAGCGCAACGGCGTCCTCGAGATCGCCGTCGGCGAGAAAGACCGCGGTGGCTTCGCCGCCCGCTTGACGACGATTCGCGACCACCAGTGGATGAGTACATCGATCACCGTCAAGGTGCCCTGGCGGCGGCAGCTCGACCTTGAACTGGCCACCTTCCGCAATCGCCTTCGTCCGGGCCGACACGAGCGCTGGCGGCTGGTGGTTCGCGGCCAAGACGAAAAGGGTCGAAGCTCCGTGATCGAAGCGGCCGAGGTTCTCGCCTACATGTATGACCGCAGCCTCGATCAGCTGGCGCCCCACGTCTCACCCTCATTGCCTGCCATGTTTCCTCGCTTCGCCACCCTGCCCGGATTCGGCGCCAACCTGGGGCGAGCCGCCGTCAACTTGTTGTCTCAGCCGCGCCACCAGGGAGGTGGAGAACCGTCCCCCCTGCGCCCCGATCGGCTCACCTTCCTCGACCGTACGGGGATCGGCGGTCCGGGCAGAGGTGGAAGGTTCCTGGCCAGGGCCGGCTACCTCGATAGTGACGCTGCATCGCTGGAAGTCAGCCTGGAAGAGGTGCCCAACAAGAGGATGCTCCAGTCGGTCGCCATGGAGGCCAAGGCGGCCTCTCCCTCGCGTGAAACCGCACCCGGGGAAGCTCCGGTCGAGTTGCGCAGCGACTTCGCGGAGACCGCCCTCTGGCAACCGCACCTGATCACCGGCGCCGACGGCAGTGCCGCGATCGAGTTCACCGTCCCCGATTCGGTCACCTCGTGGAGCGTCTGGTTCCACGCCTTGACCCGAGACTTGCGCTCCGGCACCTTGCACGAGGAAGTGAAGAGCGTCAAAGAGCTGCTCGTTCGCCCCTACCTCCCCCGCTTCTTGCGCCAGGGAGATCAGGCCGACCTCAAGGTGTCGATCGACAACACCGGCACGAAGGTGCTCAGCGGCACCCTGCGGCTGGAAATCTCCGACCCCCTCGACGAGTCGAACCTCGTCGCCGCCTTCGGCCTCACCGCGGATGACGATGGGGCGACCTCCCGCCCCTTCACCGTCGAACCCGGATCGAGCACCACGGTGGCCTTCCCGCTGAAGGCGCCGCGGCGGCTCGGCTCGGTGAACTTCAAGGTGACCGCCAGAGCCGGCGGTAATAGCGACGGCGAGCTGCGCGCGCTACCGCTCTTGCCGGCTCGCTTCCATCTCGTCGAGTCTCGTTTCGCCGCCTTGACAGGAGGCGAGAGCCGACAGCTCGCCTTCGAACGGATGGACGACGACGACCCGACTCGCCAGATCGAGCAGCTGGTGGTCACCATCGACGCGCAGCTCTTCCAAGGGGTTCTCGCTGCCCTGCCCTACCTCATCGACACGCCCTACGAGCATACCGAGGCGATGGTCAACCGCTACGCCGCGACGGCCGTGCTCAGCGGCCTCTTCGAGCGCTACCCGCAAGTGGCAGCGCTGGCGGCGGATCTGGCACAACGCGACACGCAGCTCGAAAGCTGGCGGCCGGACGATCCCAACCGCAAGATCGCGCTCGAAGAGACTCCCTGGCTGGTGCCCTCGCGCGGTGGCCTACGTGACGGCGAGCAGCCTGGCGACGGCAGCGACAACATCGCGCTCCTGCGGGTGCTCAACCCGGCGGTCGCCAGAGCGGAGCGAGCCACCGCCTTGCGTCGCTTGCAGGCGGCGCAGCTACCCTCCGGTGCCTTCCCCTGGTTCAGCGGCGGGCCGCCGTCGAACTACATGACCATCTACGTCCTCCACGGCCTGGCGCGAGCACTCGAGTTCGGTGCCGACGTACCCAAACCGACGGTGGTCAAGGCTTGGCGTTACCTGGCCGAGACCTTCCGTGCGCTGGACGCGAGCGGCCTCGACTCGACCACCGAACACCCGGTGGTGCTCACCTTCATGCTCTACGTCGCCTCCGCCTACCCCGACGACAGCTGGCTGGGCGATTCCCTGCCGGAGGCGATGCGCCAGGACTGGCTCGACCGCGCCTTTGCCGGCTGGCGGACGATGCCGCCCTATCTCAAGGCGCTGCTCGCCCTCACCCTGCACCGCGCCGAGCGTGGGCACGAGGCCCAGCTGGTGCTCGACAGCATCCTCGATTCGTCGCGCACGGACCCCGACTTGGGCACCTACTGGGCTCCCGAGGCACGCGCTTGGCTGTGGTACAACGACATCATCGAAGGCCACGCTTTCGTGCTGACGGCGCTCAACGAGATCTCACCCGAAGACCCCCGCCGCCACGGCTTGGTGCAGTGGCTCTTCCTCAACAAGAAGCTCAACCACTGGAGTTCGACCCGCTCGACCGCCGAGGTGATCGAGGCGCTGGCCCGTTACCTGGAAAGCGAAGGTACCCTCGGCGCCGAGGAGGAGGTCAAGGTGGAGGTGGCTGAGCGCACCACCACGCTGCGCTTCCCCGCCGACCGCTTCACCGGCAAGAGCAACCAGATCGTGGTGCGCGGCAATCAGATCGATCCACGACGCCATGGCGAAGTCAGGATCGAAAACCACGGCCCGAATCGCATCTTCGCCTCGGCGACCTGGCATCTATCCACCGAGACTCTGCCCGCGTCGGGCGCTTCGGATCTGTTCGCCGTCGAGCGGCGCTACTTCAAGCGAGTCAAGAGCGGCGAGGAGATCGTCCTCGAACCCTTGGCGGCGGGCACCGCCCTGGCTCTCGGCGACGAGATCGAGGTGCAGCTGACGATCAGTAGCAAGCATGCCGCCGAGTTCGTCCACTTACGCGATCCGCGACCGGCCGGCTTCGAACCGAGCCAAGCTCGTTCCGGCTGGCGCTGGGATCTGGGGCTGGTGCGCTACGAGGAGATCCGTGACAGCGGCACCAACTTCTTCATCGAGTGGCTGCCGGCCGGCGACTACACGCTGCGCTACCGCATCCGCGCCGCCACCGCCGGCAGCTTCCGCGCCGCACCCACCGTGCTGCAATCGCTCTACGCACCGGAGTTCGCCGCCTATTCAGCCGGCACCACGATCACCATTGACGACTAGTCAGGCTACTCAGACTCATCGGATGCGGGTATTTGGACGGCTCCTCGCCGGCCGCCGTAGGATTTTGTGCCGTCGAGGGTTTCACCGGCTGAAGAGCCAAACGACAGCAACCCGAGACCATCACGATGAAGAGTCCCTCCGCCAAGAAAGACCAGCGCCTCACAGCCCGCACCGCCACCTGGCTACTCACCCTGGGGTTGATCAGCGGCGGCCTGCTCAATTCCGTCCATCTCGGCGCTAGCCAGCTCATCAGTAGCGAAGAAGCTCGACCCGAGGCCTGGCAGCGCGTCGGACTGAGTGCCGAGGAAGCTGCCGCCCACCTGCTCGACCGATTCAGCTTCGGTCCTCGCCCCGGAGAGGTCGCACGGGTAGCGAAGCTCGGCCCCGGCGTGTGGCTCGAGCAGCAGCTCGCCGCTCAGCTCCCGGAAACTCAACTCGAAGAGAGGCTGGCACCGTTGGACAGCCTGAAACTCAGCGCCACCGAGATCGTCGCCACCTATCAAAGCGCCGGTCAACTTCTGCGCCAGGCGCAACGCGAGGGCTCACTGCCTAAAGGAATGGCCGAGCAGGTGGAGCGGATGGCCGAGGGTGAGGAGAACGACAGCGAGGATCCTGAGGCGGATCGGCGCCGGATGATGCGCGAACTTGTCGCCCTGGGACGCGAACGCGGCCTGCGGCCGCAGAGGCGACTGACCGCTGAGTTGATGAGCCAGAAGCTCTATCGCGCGCTCTACGCCGAAAACCAGCTCAGCGAAGTGATGACCAACTTCTGGTACAACCACTTCTACGTCTCCATACTCGATACCCAGGCCCGCCCGTTCATCCTGCCCTACGAGCGAGACGCCGTCCGACCGCGGGCCTTGGGGAGTTTCCGCCAGCTGCTGGGAGCCAGCGCCCGCCACCCGGCGATGCTGCTCTACCTCGACAACTTCAACTCGACAGCAGCGACGGGGACGCGCACCACCTTCGACTACGCGGTGGATCGTAGCCGCCTTTCCCCCCGCATGAAGACCGCGGCTCGAGCTCGCACCCAACGAGGAGGGCGGCGGCGGGGAGGGCGCCAGCGAGGACAAAGCGGGCAGCTCGCCAAAGCAACCGAGCAGCGGCTGCGCGGCCTCAACGAGAACTACGCCCGCGAGCTGTTGGAACTGCACACGCTGGGCGTCGACGGAGGCTACACCCAGGACGATGTGATCGAGGTCGCTCGCGCTTTCACCGGCTGGACCGCCCTGCCTCCCGGCGCCTCGCGCGAAAAGGCCGAGCGGCGTATGTCGCAGGCACGCACAGCGGGGCTCGGTTTCGTCTTCGACGGTGAATTCATCTTCCGCGCCACCACCCACGACGCCGGCAAGAAACAGATTCTCGGCCACAAGTTGCCGGCCGGCCGCGGCATCGAGGACGGCGACGAGGTGCTCGACCTGCTGGCCAGCCACCCTTCGACCGCACACCATATCGCCCGCAAACTGGCGGTGCGTTTCGTCTGCGATGAGCCGAGCGACGAATTGGTCGATCGGCTGGCCGAGGTCTTTTCGTCCCAACACGGCGACACCGCGGCGATCATCCGTGCCCTGGTGGATAGCGACGAGTTCTGGGCGGCGGAGAACCGCGGCGCCAAGATCAAGTCCCCCTTCGAGCTGGCCACCTCGGCGCTGCGCGCCCTCGACGCCACGGTGGTTCAGCCCGAGGAGATGCTGCGCTGGATCTCGCGAATGGGCCAACCGCTCTACGCCTACGGGGCACCGACCGGCTACCCCGACTCGGCGGATGGTTGGGTCAACTCCGGCTCCCTGCTCAATCGGATGAACTTCGGCTTGGAACTCGCCGCCGGCCGGATCGATGGCGTCGACTTCGACCTGGCCGCCCTCAACGGTGGCCGGGAGCCCGAATCGCGTCGCGCCGCACTGGAAACCTACCTCCGGCTGCTCCTGCCCGCCGGGGATCAGGAGGAGACACTCGCCCTGCTCACCCCGGTGGTCGAAGACCGCGAATTGGTGGAAAAGGTGGCCGGCGCCGCCCAGCCAGGCAGCGAGGAGGAGGAAACCACCGACAGCTTGCGCTACTACGGAGCGGTGCAGTTCGACGCCACCGCCGAGCAGCTGAGAGAGGAACGGCTGCTCAGTCGGCGGCGACGACGCAACCCACGGCGGACGCGCATCCAGCCACCGACAGCGCTGGAGCAAGTGGTCGGAGTGATCCTCGGTTCACCGGCCTTCCAACGCCGTTAAGGAGGAATCCGAATGTTGACCCGCAGAGTGTTTCTCAAGGCCGGCGGAATGTCGGTGCTGACCTTCGGCCTCGGCCCCTCTTTCCTCCACCGCGCCGCCCTGGCCGCAACTCCAGCCGCCGGTTCTCAACGCCGCAAAGTGCTGGTGACGATCTTTCAGCGCGGCGCCATGGACGCCCTGGCGGCGGTCCCCCTGCTCGACGAGCAGCGGCTGCGCGCCCTGCGCCCGCGGCTGGCGATGAGCGCCGCGCGTTCGGCCGGCGACAACGCGCTGATCGACCTCGACGGCCGCTTCGGTCTCCACCCTTCCTTCGCCCCGCTGCTGCCTTGGTGGCGTGATGGCCGCCTCGCGGTGGTCCACGCCGTCGGATCGCCCGACTCGACGCGCTCGCATTTCGATGCGCAGGATTACATGGAGACCGGCACACCCGGGGTCAAGGGCACTTCTTCCGGTTGGCTCAACCGGGTGGTCGGCGAGTTGGGACACGAGGCGTCGCCGTTTCGCGCCGTGGCGATGACCTCTTCACTCCCCCGTTCCCTCTATGGTCCCGAGGAAGCGGTCGCGGTGAGCGACCTGGCGAACTTCCGCGTGCGCACCGCGGGCGGGCCGGCGGCGAAGGTCGATGCCCGAAAAGGCTTCGAAGCGCTCTATCGCCAGACCTCCGAGGAGATGCTGCGCCACACCGCCGAGAAAACCTTCGACGCTGTCCAACGGCTGTCCAAGCTGGAAGTCCGCTCCTACCAACCGGCGCATGGAGCCCGCTACCCGAAGGGCCGCTTGGGCGATGCGCTACGGCAGATCGCCATGCTAATCAAGGCCGATGTCGGGCTGGAGATCGCCTTCGCCGAAAGCGGCGGCTGGGACACGCACGTCCAGCAAGGTGGGGCACGGGGTACCTTCTCTCGCCGAGCCAAAGAGCTCGCATCAGCGCTGGCCGCCTTGTGGACCGATCTTGGCTCCCACCGCGACGAGGTCACGGTGATGACGATGACCGAGTTCGGGCGCACGGTGAAAGAGAACGGCTCCGGAGGCACCGATCACGGCCACGGTTCCTGCCTCTTCCTACTTGGCAACCACGTCGCCGGGGGCAAGGTGCACGGCCACCTACCCAGCCTCGACCCGGACGCCCTCTTTGAAGGTCGAGACCTGCCGGTGACCACCGACTTCCGCTCGGTGTTCAGCGAAGTGGCCGCCCGGCACCTCAAGGTCAAGGCACCGCTGTTTCCCGGTTGGAAGGGCAAGCCGGTCTCGCTGTTCGCATAGCCGCCCTGCGATCGCAGCCGGTCCACTGGTAGGATTCGCCACGGGTGGAGGCTCTACCTCCTGAAGGAATCGAGTTGCCATGTCATGTCGCCACAGACTCTTGTCGTCCTCTTGCCTTGTTCTCACCCTGTTAATCGCCGTTTCGCCGTCGACGGCGCTGGCTGAGGGCGAAGCCGCGTCCGCATCGACCACCGCTGCGGATTTCGAACTCTTCGCCCTGCCCGCTGGGCTGCCCGCCGCTCTCTCCGCGTTGAAGATCGGCCAGACTTTGGATGTGGATGGCTTCCCCGTCGCACCCCACGTCGGCGCGCCGCTGAAGCTACAGCGAATCTCCGTCTACGCACCGGGTGCACGGGTCTGGGTCACCGACGGGGCCACACGGCGCACAGCGCCGCTCAGTGCCCGCCGCCACTTCATCGGCACCAGCGATGCCGACCCCGACCTTCGTCTGGCCCTCTCCTTCGACCCCAGCGCGGGCACACTGCGCGGCTCGTTGCGCGGACCGCGCGGCCGGTTCGAGATCCTAGAGCCGCAGGGTCGCTCAAAGCTGCACCAACTGCGCTCCGCCAGATCCGACGACGACCCGACGCTGAGCGCCAGCTGCGGTACCGACACCCTGCGCCACCCGGCGACCGACGGCTTCGACCTCGTGCTCAACCCGCCGAACGACCTGCCACCACGACCGATGACCGAAGGCACCGAAGCCGCCACCCGCCAGGCGATCGTCGCCATCGACACCGACAACGAATTCCTCCACCTGAAGTTCGCCAACGACACCACGGCAGCCACCGACTGGATCGCCGATCTGTTCGTCCAGATGAACGTCATGTACGAGCGCGACCTCCAGCTCAAGCTACAAATCGGCGACACCACCCTGCGCCTCGACCCCGACGTGCCTCCGACCTACAACGACGACCCCTGGACCGTCACCGGTTCACCGGCCAGCTCCGCCCACCTCAGCGAGTTCGGCAGCTACTGGTCGAGCAACCAGGGAAGCGTCAACCGCACCTTCGCCATGCTGCTCTCCGGAAAATCGAGTTCCGCCTTCTCCGCCTCCGGTATCGCCTGGGTCGATGGCTATTGCGAAACCCAATCGACCGGCGGCGGCTACAGCGTGACCCAAACCTTCGGATCGACCGTCGGCGTGATCAACGATGTGCGTGTCATCGCCCACGAACTGGGCCACAACTTCGGCTCACCGCATACCCACTGCTACCTGCCACCCGTCGACGAATGCTACAACGCCGAATTCGGCTGCTACACCGGCCCCGAATCCTGCCCACCCGGCGGCCTCGGTACGATGATGAGCTACTGCCACTTCGCCAACCACGCCAACTGCGGATTCAACTTGATCGAGTTCCACCCCACCGTCATCAGCAGAATCGACACCCTGATCACCGCTCACTCCCCCGGGTGTATTACCGCCCTCGATGGTCTTTTCTCAGACTCTTTCGAGAGCGGGGACACATCCTCCTGGTCCACCGTCGTGCCCTGAGGCAACCCGGAGGGCGCGGCGATGGTTGAGGGCGCGATGAATCGCGCCCCTACGGGTGATTTCATGGGCGGGGTGCCAATTCACAACGCATGACGCAACACACCCACCCCATGTAGGGGCGCGATTCATCGCGCCCGCTTCCACAATCGTACCCAACCGGGAATATCTGAGCCGCCCTTGGCAGTTCTCAGAGTGTGCGCCCGAGATTTGATACCATCACACTAAGAAATACACTCCTGGTTTCGCCTAGCGACCCAGTTCGAGGAGCATCATGACCGACGCCGTGACTCTACCCGTCATTCCTCTACGCGACGAGGTCCTATTCCCCAATGTCACAGCTCCGATCGCCGCTGGCCGCCCTGGAACGCTCAAAGCGATCGAAGCTGCCATCCAGGAGGACGCCAAGCAGGTCTTCGTCGTCGCCCAGCGCGAGCCCCAACTCGAAGCGACCGCGGACGCCCTCTACACCTTTGGCACCATTGCCCGCATCGAACAGCTCCATCGCGGACTGGCCGGTTTCCAGCTGCTCTTGACCGGTGAGGCGCGCGGTATCGCGGTGCGTTATAGCGACAACGACGGGTACCTGCAAGCGGTGGTTCGCCAAGCGGAGGAGATGCCCCCGCTGACCACCGAGGATGCCGCCTTCGCCGCTCTCTATCGCGAAGTGCGGCAACGTTCCGCCGAGCTGGGTCAGAAAACCGGCCTGCCGCGAGACGCGATCCAGCGAGTGCTCTCCGTCCACGACGAACCGGGCAGGTTCGCCGATCTGGTCGCCTCCTACCTCGAAAGTCCGGTCAGCGATCGCCAGAACCTCCTAGAAACCCTCTCCGTCGAAGAACGGCTGCGCCGCGTTCTCCTCCACCTCCAGCGCCAGATCTCCGTCCTCGACGCCCAGGCGGACATCAAGACCCAGGTGCAAGAAGAGCTGGGAGGCCGCCAACGCGAGGTCTACCTGCGTGAACAACTGAAGGCGATTCAGAAAGAGCTCGGCGACAGTGACTCCGGCGAAGAGCTGGAAGAACTCAAGGCCAAGCTCGACAGCCTCGACATCTCTGCCCAGGGCCGCAAGGAGGTCGACCGCGAGTTCGACCGGCTGAGCCGCTTCGGCCGCGAGTCGATGGAATCCCAGGTCATTCGCACCTTCCTCGAAACGGTCGCCGAGCTGCCCTGGAACGAACGTAGCGAAGAACAGCTCGACCTGGCGAGTGCCAGCCGGATCCTCGACGAGGACCACTACGGGCTGGACGACGTCAAAGACCGAGTCCTGGAGTTTCTCGCCGTACGCCAGCTGCGCCAGCGCCGCCAGCAAGAAAAGCTCGAGGCCGAGGGAGAAACCGGCGCCGCACAGCCTGCGAACAGCGCCGGCGAAGAACCCACCACGGACGAGGCTACAGCCTCAGCCAAGGACCAGGACGAAGGCGACAAAGCCGAAGACAAAGCTCACACAGAAAAGGCCGCCGGACCGATCCTCCTCTTCGTTGGGCCGCCCGGAGTCGGCAAGACCTCGATCGCCAAATCGATCGCCCGCGCCATGGGTCGCGAGTACGTGCGCATCTCGCTGGGCGGGGCACGCGACGAGGCCGATATTCGAGGCCACCGGCGCACCTACGTCGGCGCCATGCCCGGTCGGATCATCAACGGCATGAAACAGGCGGGCACCCGCAACCCGGTCTTCCTGCTCGATGAAATCGACAAACTGGGCGCCTCTTTCCACGGTGATCCTTCCAGCGCCCTGCTCGAAGTCCTCGACCCGGCGCAGAACGACAGCTTTACCGACCACTACCTCGGCATCCCTTTCGACCTCTCCGAAGTGCTCTTCGTGTGCACCGCCAACTTCGTCCAGAACCTCGCCGGGCCGCTGCTCGATCGCATGGAAATGGTCGAGTTCTCCGGCTATACCGAAGGCGAGAAGCTGGAGATCGCCAAACGGTACCTGGTGCCGCGCCAACTCGAAGCCAACGCCATCGAACCCGAAGAGCTGAAAATCACCGACCCGGCCCTCTCCGCGGTCATCACCGGTTACACCCGCGAAGCCGGTGTGCGCCAGCTAGAGCGCGAGTTGGGCAAGGTCGCCCGCAAGGTGGCGCGCAAGATTGCCAGCGATGAAACCGAGACCGTGAGCCTCGACGATGCCGGAGTGCGTGAGCTGCTCGGTAGGCCCCGGGTCCACCCCGAAAAGGCGGCCAGCAGCGACCAGATCGGCGTCGCCACCGGCCTGTACTACACCCCCGTCGGCGGCGACGTGATGTTCGTCGAAGCCGAGACCATGCCCGGCAAAGGAAACCTGGTTCTCACCGGGCAGCTCGGTGACGTGATGAAGGAATCCGCCCGCGCCGCCTGGTCCTACGCCAAAGCCCACGCCGCCGCCCTGCGCATTGGCACCGACACCTTCGAGCAAGATCTCCACATCCACTGCCCCGCCGGAGCCATCCCCAAAGATGGCCCCTCCGCCGGCATCGCCATGGCCACCGCCGTCGTCTCCAGCCTGTCCAAGAGACCCGTGCGCCACGATATCGCGATGACCGGTGAAGTAACTCTCTCGGGCAAGGTCCTCCCCATCGGCGGGGTCAAAGAGAAGATCCTCGGCGCGGTGAGAGCCGGAATCCTCAAGTTCGTTCTTCCCGAAGCCAACGTCGCCGACCTTGAAGACCTGCCGGATGAGGTCCAAGCCAAGATCGAAGTCACCCCCGTCCAAACCCTAGGCGAGGCCCTGGCCCTCACCCTCAGAGACGCCACCTACCAGAAAGGACGGCTGCTCTTTCAGGGAGATCGGCCGGAAGATGTGGAGCCGTTGGGAAGCTACCGCCACTAACGAAGCCGGTAACTCAACAGCGCCCGAACGTTGACCAGGTCATCGCCTTGCGTACTTTGACTGGGCGGGCGGATCACGTCGAGGGGGGCGTAGAAGAGTTCCGCTCCCAGAGCGATCTTGGTGGAGGCTTGGTAGTTCAATCCAGCGGTCATCGCAAAGAGTGAGCCCTCGGTGATCAGCAGGGTTCGGTCGATCAGTCCGGAATAGCGCGCCCCCACTTGGAACTCGGCGTCGAGTTGCGAGATGGAAGCCGAGAGGTAGGGCCACAACTTGCCGGAGCTGCCGGCGCGGAAGGTCACGCCCAGACCGATTCCCCATGAATCGAGGCTGATCTCGTCTTTGGACGGCTCCTCACAGCCGAAAGGGTTGCGCGCCCGGTCGGCGCCCGCCGCGACGGTGGTGCGATCGCAGGTGAAGTCGCCGGTCACCGAGCCCGTCTGGCCAAAGAGCCGCAGACCCAGCCGCCAGGAGTCTTTGTCGATCAACGCCCGCTCCACGGCCAGCGAGATCAAGTCCGGCTCGATGCCATTTATCTCCACCGGCGGCACGTAGCCCAGGGTGGCGGAGAAGCCCGCCGGAAGGCCAAGCTGCAAGCGAACACGGCCAAAGACCGACGTGCGGTTCAGATCTTCGACCTTGACGCCGCCGAAGCCGACCCGGCGCTCGTCCTCGGACAAGGTGGGCACCGAACTGCCCTCGACGGCCAGGCGGATTTCCCACTGATCCAGCTTAGGCGCCACCGCCAGACCGGTCATCGTCGCCAACGCCGCCGTGTGCTTCATCGCCCAGGCTTCGGGCTCGTCGAAGTCGAGTTTCTGCTCAAAGCGGAGCACCGTCTGCGCCACCATCGGCACCGCCAAAAGGGTGGAATACACAACAACCACAATCAGAGTCGGCGCACTCAACATCGACCATCGGCTCACGGCAAATCCTCCACGAGGTTTCTCAACCGCTGACCGACGGCCAGCGACGCTCAACCGCGTAGGTGCCCGAGACCTCGAAGGAGGTTCTAACCACCGGTCCTATCCACACCCCAATGAACCTCCGTGAGCCAAATCGGTACATACTGGAGCCGGTTCCCGAGACATTTTTCCAAACCCTGGCTTCAACCCGCATTTGCCATGAAGAGCCCTCGAGACGATCTCCATCTACTTCGCCGAGTGGCCCGCCAAGACCGCGGCGCCTTCGAGACGCTCTACCACCGCTATTACCGGCGCCTTTTCTCCTTTGTCTTCCGGGTCACCCGGCGGGCCGAGATTGTCGACGAAGTGGTCAACGACGTGATGCTCGCCCTGTGGCAATCGGCGGATCGGTTCGCTGAGCGCTCCAAACCCTCGACCTGGATCTTTGGCATCGCCTATCGCAAAGCACTCAAGGCATTGCGCCGTCTGAGCCGAAGTGAATCCGAGAACGAGGAGACCTTGACCGGCACCGAGCCCAGCTTCGAAGGTGATGGTCCGATCAGCGTGATGATCCAGCGCGAGCTGGCCGGTGCTCTCGGCAAGGCATTGGCTGCCCTTTCCCCGGAACAACGGTCGGTCGTCGAGCTGACCTACTTTCAGGAACTTTCCTACCGCGAGATCGCCGAGATCGTCGGCTGCCCGGTCAACACCGTCAAGACTCGCATGTTCCACGCCCGGCGGCGTTTGCGCCAGCTCCTACCCGCGATGGGTTGGGAACAGCCCGTCGAAGGAGGAAATCCCCAATGAGAGGAGATTCCATGCGCGGCTCGAGCCGGCAGCGAAGACAGCACCGGGAGATCGACCGGATGCTCCCCTGGTACGCCAACGGCACCCTGGAGAGAGCCGATCGGGAGGCGGTCGAGCAACACCTCGCCGACTGCGCGCAGTGCCGCGAGGAAGTGAGGCGGTGCCGCAATCTCGCCCGCACGATGCACGAGGTCGGCGACGTGGCACCCGAGCCACATCCCGTTCAGCTGGCCAGGTTGATGCGGCAGATCGACGAGAGTGACGGTGCTCCCCGGCGTGCCCCGGCTCTGCTCCTGCGTCTGAAACTGAAGCTACAGGAACTGTTCACCGCTACGCCGCGCGGATGGCGCTGGGCGCTGACCGTTCAATCGGCGCTCGTCGTTCTGTTAGCGGTGGCTCTGTTGCGCTCGGGATCCATCGGTCAAGTCCCCGGGGAGGCGCAGACCACTCCACCGGCGGCGTACCGGACGCTCTCCGACCCCGAGTCCAGCCCCGGCCTGGCCACGCCGCTCAACGCCGAGCGGGCGCTACTGCGCGTCGTGTTTGAGCCCGACCTCCCGGAACAGGCGATGCGCGAAACTCTCCTCGAACTGCGTGCCGAGATCGTCGGCGGACCTTCGACTTTCGGCGTCTACACTTTGGCGGTGCCGACCCAGGGAGCGGGCTCCACTCCGGTGGAGGAACTCCTCGCTCACCTTCGAGACCAACCCGGCGTGCAGTTTGCGCAACCGGTGCGCCCCGTTGACGGAGGAGCTCGATAGATGGTCCATTCCTCATGGCGAACCCTCGCCGCCGCCCTTGTGCTGGCCACCGCGCTGAGTTTCTCGGTCGCTTGCTCCACCACCGGCGCCTCCTCGCCCGACAAACCCGCTACCGCCGGTGGCTCGGTGAGCGCCGACTCCGGCGCCGATCGCATCATGGTCACCTTCGCCCTGCGCCCTGCGGTGATGTGGCAACGCGCCGTCGACGAGTTGGCGGGCAACTACGAGTTGGAGGTGCTCTTTCGCTGGCCGCTGGAGTCATTGCACCAAGAATGCGTCGTCTTCGGCCTACCCGGCAACCGCACGGCGGAAGAGATCGTGGCTCGCGTCCAAACCGATCCCCGGGTGCGGTTGGCGCAACCGATCTATCAGTTTCGAGTGCTGAGCCAGCCGCCGGTCGGGGAGCCCCGGCGCCAGCCCCGAGGCTCGGCGACCTTCGGCCCGAGTGGCTACAACGACCCGCACTCGCACCTGCAACACAGTTTCGCCGCCACCCATGTCGACGCCGCGCACGCCAGGGCCACCGGCCGTGGTGTCAAGATCGCGATCATCGACACCGGGGTCGACGTCACCCACCCTGACCTCGAGGGCCGGGTGGTCCTGGCCAAGAGCTTCGTGCCCAACGAGCCGGCCTTCACCACCGACATTCACGGCACCGCCGTAGCCGGCGTGATCGCCGCCGGCGCCAACAACCAGCGTGGAATCGTCGGTGTAGCACCGGGCGCCGAACTGTTCGCCCTCAAGGCCTGCTGGCAAGATCCACCCGCTTCGCGCAGCGCCGTGTGCGACAGCTACACCCTGGCTCAAGCGGTCGACTTCGCCATCAACGAGGGCGCCCAGGTGATCAACTTCTCGCTCACCGGCCCGCACGATCCTGTCTTGGCGGTGTTGATCGACAAAGCGGTCGAACGCAACATCACCGTGCTCGCCGCTGCGGACGATTCCCCCCAGGGCGGTTTTCCCGCCTCGCATCAGGGGGTGTTGGCGGTGCGCGGCTGCGGCATCGCCCAACCGGGCCCAAGGGAAGGGCAAGCCGGTGATCGAGAGCTGGCCGCACCCAGCATCGACATTCTGTCGACAGCGCCCAGCGACAGCTACGACTTCTTCAGCGGCAGCTCGCTGGCGGTGGCCCAGGTCAGCGGCATCGCGGCGCTCTTGCTGGAGACAAGTCCCGACCTGAAACCGCGAGAGGTAGCCTCGCTGATCCGGGAAACGGCGCATCCTGTCGACGCCTCTGAGCAACTGGCCGAGAGTCAGGCGCTGGCCATGGTCGACGCCGAAGCCGCCCTCGACGCGGCCGTCCGCTGAGCTTTCGCCCAGACCGCGACAACCGAGCCCAGCGACAACCGAGCCCGGCTTGCCATAATGGAGCGGCCTCAAACCAAAGTGTGGTCTACCCGACCGCGAGGAGAAGATCCATGTCCAGCCCACTGTGCCGCACCTTCGCCGCCTCTCCCCGTCTTGCCCTCAGCCTGCTGACCACGATCTGTCTGGCGCTGGCAGGCCAGGCGATGACCACCGCGCCCGTCGCCGCGCAGCGCACCGTCAAGCCGGTCCTGCACGGCAACCACTGGGTGGCGATCACCGGCAAGCCGCTGGCGGCGACCGCCGGGGCACTGACCTTCGGCAAGGGAGGCAACGCGGTGGACGCCGCCTGCGCCATGCTCGCCGCCACCTCGACGATGTGGGACACCCTCGGCTGGGGCGGCGAGACCCAAGCGCTGATCTACAACCCGCATACCGGCGAGGTCAAAGGGATCAACGCCCTCGGTGTCGCCCCGACCGGCGCCACCGTCGAGTTCTTCAAGGGGCGAGGGATGCGCTACCCGCCGGAGTTCGGACCCTTGGCGGCGGTGACGCCGGGAACTCCGGGGGGACTGATGGTGATGCTCGCCGAGTACGGCACCCTGAGCTTGGCCGAGGTCCTGGCACCCGCCATCGAGATGGCCGCCGGCTACCCGATCGAGAAGTCCCAGGCCGACAACATGGAGCGGCGCAAAGGTCTGTTGATGCAATGGCCCTACTCGCGCGCCCTCTTCCTGCCCCATCTCAAGGCCGACGACTCCCAGCAGCGGGCCGCGCCCCGAGCCGGCGAGATCTTTCACCAGAGCGATCTCAAGGCGACGCTCGAGAAGTTGGTCGCCAGCGAGCGCCAAGCCCTCACCGCCGGCAAGAGCCGCAAGCAGGCGATCCAGGCCGCCTACGACCGCTTCTACCGCGGCGATATCGCCCGCGAGCTGGTGCGCAGCGTCCAGGAGCAGGGAGGCTTGATCACCCTCGAGGATCTCGACCGCTGGCAGGTCCACATCGAGGAGCCGGTGTCGACCAACTACCGGGGGGTCGAGGTCTTCAAGCTGACCCACTGGGTGCAGGGGCCGGCGATGCTCGAAGCGTTGAACATCCTGGAGAACTTCGACCTGGCCACGATGGGCTACAACAGCGCCGATTACATTCATGCCCTGTACCAGGCGATGAACCTCGCCTTCGCCGATCGCGATTTCTACTACGGCGACCCCTATTTCCCGCCCGAGGAGCCGATTCAAGGCCTCCTCTCCAAAAAGTACGCCCGCAGCCGCTTTGCGGAGATCGATCGGAGCCAAAACAACCCCAACGCCAAGCCGGGTGATCCCTACCCCTTCCAAGGCGGCACCAACCCCTTCGCCGATCTGCTCGACCGGTGGACACCCATCCCGCCCGCCGCCGAGGCCGAGGGTGAAGAGGGTTTCCAGCAGGCGTTCATCCTCACCCACGACGAGGCCTTCACCGCCGGCACCACCTCGATCCAGGCCGCCGATGCCGAAGGCTGGGTGGTTTCGATCACCCCCAGCGGCGGTTGGATCCCGGCGGTGATCGCCGGCAAGACCGGCGTCGGCCTGTCGCAACGGATGCAGAGTTTCGTCCTCGACCGGGCGCTCAACCCCTACAACCTGGTCGAGCCGGGCAAGCGCCCGCGCGCCACTCTGACTCCCGGCATGGCCCTCAAGGAGGGCAAGCCCTACCTCTCCTTTGCGGTTCAGGGAGGAGACACCCAGGATCAGAACCTGCTCCAGTTCTTCCTCAACATGTTTGAGTTCGGCATGAACGTGCAGCAGGCGGCGGAAGCGGCCAACATCACCAGCTATCAGATGCAGAGTTCCTTCGGCGCTCACAAGTCAGAGCCCGGCCGGCTGGTGGTGCGCGACGATGTGCCACCGTGGGTGCGGGCCAAACTGCGTCAGATGGGCTACCGCGTCGAGACCCGAAAGCGCACCTCGGGACCGATCACCGCCATCTACTTCGACCGCGAGCATGGCTCGATGTGGGGCGGTGCGAGCAACTTCGGTGAGGACTACGGCATCGCCTGGTGAAGCCGGTTTCTTCCCTCGCTCGTCTTGACGGCTTCGACCTCCTGATAAGACAAGTAGCCATCGCCTCCTCCCCCGGCGGCGACAGCAGTGCCTGGAGCGCTGCCGTCCAGCCCCGACCGCTCTGTGCGGTCCCGTCACGGCGACAAGAAAAAGCCCGGCATGACGCGAGTGCAATGCCGGGCTCTTGCTGAGCTGGGTCGTTGGGTGGGATGGATGGGCCTCTGCTCAGTGAGACTGAGCGCAGCCTCCTGAGGGACCTTCCCGACTGGCGAGATCAGCCGTCGTCGTCGTCATCGTCGTCATCGTCATCGTCATCGCCGGCACTCAAACTGCTGCCGCTGCCGCCGCCGTCGTCGTCATCATCGTCGTCGTCATCGTCATCATCGTCGTCATCGTCGTCGTCATCGTCGTCATCATCATCGTCGTCGCCCACGCCTGAGCCGCCGCCGTCGTCGTCGTCATCATCATCGTCGTCATCGTCGTCATCGCCTGTGCCGGGACCGCCGCCGTCGTCATCGTCATCGTCATCGTCGTCATCGTCGTCGTCACCGGGTCCCGGAGGGCCGCTGCCCGGGAAGGGACGAATATCGACCCAGGTCGGAATTCCCTTGAAATCGCCGTCGCCGGCATCGGCGATACCATCGCCATCGGCATCGTCGTCAGCTTCGTTGCTCAGCAGGTCGCCGTCGATGTCGTCGTCATCTAGGTTGATCCGCGAATCGCCATCCACATCGTTGTCGAAGATGTTGTCGAGCCCGTCGCCATCGACGTCCAGATCGGCGCCGTTCTCCGTTCCGTCGCCATCGACATCGAGGTCATTCCAGTTGGCAATTCCGTCCCCATCCGCATCGTCGTCCATCAGATTCAGGATGCCGTCGCCATCGGTGTCGGGTGCTCCGTTGGCAACCACGTAAGCATTGACGTTCATCGCTCGGATCAGGAAATCGATCTGCAACGCGGCCTCCAGGAGGTCGACTTCGGCGCTCACCAGAATCTGCTCGAGGGACTCGCCAGAGGCTACCCGCGCTCGTACTTCGCCAATGCTGGTGAGGAGAAAACGGGCCACCATCGCCTGGGCGGCTACCACTTGCAGCGGCTGTCCGGTCGACACAACCTCCAGTTCGCTGCTGCCGCTGTGGATCGAAATCAGGTGAACGATCAGGCCATGGCCGCCATTCTGGCGCAGGTGGCGCGCCGCACGAGCTGTACGAAACTGCAACTCGGTGATCTTGGAGGAAACGATGGCTCTGCAAGCCGTGTTGGTGCCGACTTGGCCACGCGCTGACATCGATGGCCAGAAACCGGCGACCACCACGACCAACGCCACCAGGAGGCCGATGAGGCCCCCTCGGCGGCCGTTGGTGACGGTTTTCGGACTCCTACCTGCGAGCGGACTTTCTTTCAGACTTCCAGGATGATGTGGCGGACGTGCTTCTTGGCGCATAGTGACTCCCTGGCTACCGTTCTAGCTTGGCGCAGGATTCATGAGGGGCACCCATGGATCTCGCTGTTAGCATACAGATTCCCCGCTACCGTAGAGTAGACAGCATCAAATGATAGCTCTAAGCCGATTAACAGATGATGAACGCCATCCGGCTGTCCATCGGAGCCACTGCCGATTCCGACTCGCCGCCATCGGCTGGTTGCAGCTGCTCGTCCTGTCAACCGGGGGGCTGGCGGCATTGGATCCTTCCATGTTGCCGAGCCAGTACCTGATCGCCAACTGGCAAGACGAACTGCCGCAAAGTACGGTCAACGCCATCGTTCAAACCTCGGATGGCTACCTGTGGCTGGGCACACAAGGGGGCTTGACGCGCTTCGACGGACTCGATTTCACGGTGTTTGACCGCTCGAATACTCCCCAGATGGAAAGCCAAGACGTGCGCGCCCTGCTCGAGGACAGGGACGGCACGTTGTGGGTGGGAACCCGCGGGGGCGATCTGCTGATCTACCAATCGAACAGCCTGGGGCCGGCTCTGGGGTCGGGCTGGCCGGCGGCACAAGCGGTCCAGGCGCTGGCCGAGGGTAGCGACGGCTGTATCTGGATCGGCACCCGCGGCAGCGGCCTGGTGCGCTTCACGGCGGACCGGTTCGAGACCTTCGGGGCGGCGCAAGGTCTGCCGGCGTCGACGATTCTCGCCCTCCTCGAAGAGCCCGATGGCACCCTGTGGATCGGTACCCGCAACGAAGGGCTCTACCGGTGGGACGGCGAGAGTTTCAGCGCCATCGGTGATCGGTGGCTCGCCGGTGAGAGCGTCTTGAGTCTAGCCATGGATGAGGCCGGCACCTTGTGGATCGGCACTCGACAATCCGGCATCCTGCGCTGGCCAGAGGCGCCGCAGGGCGAGCCCACCACCATTGAGCAGACGGCCACCGCCCCGGTGATGTCATTGCGCTTCGACCACGACGGCAACCTCTGGGCCGGCAGCTACGGAGAGGGGCTGATCCGGCTGCGCCGGAATCGACCCAGCTGGCTGCGCACGGACCAAGGGCTAAGCAGCCCGAACGTGATGGCGGTGTTCGAAGACCGTGAAGGCAATCTGTGGGCGGGCACCGAAGGTGGCGGTCTTGACCGCGTCCGCGCGGGCGCCTTCAGAACCTTCGGCAAGCCTGAGGGGCTCAACAGCGACCAGGTCTGGACGGTGCTCGAAGACAGCGCCGGCACGGTGTGGGTGGGGACCGATGACGGCGGCCTGGGCCGGCTGCGAGATGGCGAGATTCAAACTCTGACCACCGCCGACAAGCTGAGCAGCAACTCGGTGAGCGCTCTCTTGGAAGAGGCCGACGGTAGCTTGTGGATCGGGGCGCGCGGCGCCGGCATCGACGTTCTCAGCGGCGGGAGAGTATCCCACCTGGGAGCGGCCCAGGGGTTGACCTCCGACACCGTCTTCTCCATGCACCGAGCCAGCGACGGCACCGTCTGGGTCGCCACCCGTAGCCAGGGACTGCTGCGCTGGCGCCAAGGGCGATTCGACCCTCTGTCCGAGTCGCCGACGCTGCCGGCCGACGTTCGCATCTGGGCCTTCGCTGACGGGGCGCAAGGGGAGTTGCTGGTCGGTACCGACGGCCATGGTCTGGCCGTGCTGCGCGATGGAGAGGTGGTCGAGACCTTCACCACCGCCGACGGCCTGTCGAGCGACACCATCTCCGCCATCCACGTGGCGGACAACGGGGACCTGTGGCTCGGGACCTACGGCGCCGGGCTCAACCTCTTACGCGACGGTAAGGTGTATACCTTCTCGGCTCCACAGGGTCTTTTCGACGACGTCATCCTGCGCATTCTGCCCGACCGATCCGGCAACCTGTGGATGAGCTGCAACCGCGGCATCTTCCGGGTGTCGATCGCCGAACTCGAAGCGGTGGCTCGCGGTAGAGCGCAACGCGTTACCTCGACGGTCTTCGGTGAAGCCCACGGCATGCGTTCGGCCGAGTGCAACGGCTTCCTGCAACCCGCCGGCTTTGCCGCCAGCGACGGCCGGCTGTGGTTCCCCACCATCGCGGGAGTCGTCGTCGTCGATCCACAAGCGGTGGCATCGAACCCCGTTCCTCCCGGCGTGGTGGTCGAGAGCGTACGCATGGACGGTAGAGAGCTGGAATTCAGCGACGCTCTGGAACTGCCTGCCGGTTCCGGCCGCCTCGACGTCCGCTACGCCGGAATGAGCTTCGTCGAGCCCGAGAAGGTGACCTTCCGCTATCGCCTCGAAGGCTACGACCCCGAGTGGGTCGAAGCCGGTAACGAGCGCCGGGCCACCTACACCAACCTACCCACCGGTCGCTCCTACCGATTCGAAGTTCTCGCCGCCAACGAAGATGGAGTATGGAACGAGCAGGCGGCGAGCTTCACCCTGAACATCGCACCTCGGCTGTGGCAGCGACCGCTCTTTCAGTTTGTCGCCGTTCTCGCTCTGGCCCTCCTCGCCTGGGGCGTCTACTCGCTACGCGTACGGCAACTGATCCGGCGAACCCTGCGCTTGGAGGCACTGGTCGATGAGCGCACCGCGGAAGTCGTGGAGCAACGTGACCAGCTGGAAGTGGCCAACGAGGAGCTGGTACGACTCAACCAGTTAAAGACCGAGTTTCTCGGCATCGCCGCGCACGACTTGAAGAATCCACTGACCGTGATCCACGGCGATGCCAGCCGCATCGCCAGCGAGAAGATCGATCCCGGCCGCAGCGCCAAAGCCGCTCGCCGCATCTCGGGATCGGCGCGCCAGATGCTCAACATTGTCAGCGACTTGTTGGATACGACCGCGGTCGAGAGCGGCAAGCTCAGCCTCGACCGCCAGCCGACCGACCTCAAAGCACTCATCGAAGGAATCGTCGAACGCAACCGAGAAGTGGCGGCCGAGCGCGGCCTGAGAATCGACTTGCGGCTACCGTCAACAGCGCTCGAGGCCAACGTAGACGCCGAAAAAGTCGCCCGCGTCGCCGACAACTTGCTCAGCAACGCCGTGCGCTACTCCAAGAGAGGCAGCCGCATCGTAATCCGCCTACAAGCCAGCGATGGCGAGTCACCAAGGCTCGTCACGCTGGCGGTCACCGACCAAGGCCCGGGATTGTCCCTCGAGCAATTGACTCGACTCTTCAAGCGCTTCGGGCGGCTAGACTCTGATCATGGCAACGATACGCCGTCGACCGGACTTGGCCTTTACATTGTCAAACAGTTTGTCGACCTGCACGGCGGCCAAGTCAAGGTCGAGAGCGAGCCCGGCCAGGGTTCGACCTTCTCCGTTGAGTTGCCCGGCTGAGAGATTTAGAAGCGATACCCCAGGTTGGTGATCAGCCGGTAGCCTTCGAAGTCATCGCCCTTGTCGTACTCGACCTCGGTCAGCATGAACAGCCGCCTCGGCAAGCGTAGCGTCCCGGAAAGGCGCACATACTGGTTGACCCGTTCCTCGACGCCACCATCCATCAGATTGATCAGATTGGTCGTCGAGTTGCCCAGGGTGAGGCCCAGGTCGTGACCACTCTTGAAATACTTGCGGGCCCGTAGTGTGATCAACAAGCCGTCGGAAGATTCGCTGGTGAACGAAGAAGCATCGAGTCCGACCAGCAACGACTTGCCGCCGATGTTCGGGTTGTACAGCGAGGCGGTGTAGGTGTAGGAAGGCTTGGCATCGGTACCCGGGTCGCGCCGGCTCACACCGGCGGAACCGTTCCAGCCACGACCGCGGCCGAAATAGGCGGTCACACGATAGCTCTGTTGCACCGCGTCGCTGAAAAACTGGGCCGGCACGAAGCGCGTACCGGCGGTGCGAAACCGTTGCGAGCTGTTGTACGAGAGCGTCATCCGCACACTGTCGACGAATCGAAACGAGCCGAGTAATGAGAGATTCGATAGCTGGAAGGAACTCTCGGCCAGCTCCTGGCGCCAGCCGCGATTGAGATCGATTTCGGCGCGTTGATAGAGCGTCCAGCGCGCGCCGTTACCGAAACGGGTTTGCATGGTCACATACTCGCGGTTGATATCGCCGTCCTCATACTCGCCGATACCGGCCACCATCACTTCGGCCACCCGGCCGGACGCGGAGTCCTTCGAGCTGTAGCGCATGAATCCGCCGTACTTCGGGCCGCTCGATTCGAAGGACAGGCTCTCGAGGACGGGAGTACTGCCGGCAAAGCCTCCGACAAAGAAGTTCTCACTGAGGCGAAACTCGGCCAGGGCGCCGTCGATGTAGCCGATGGTGCCACCACGCTGGCGGCCGAGGCGCCAAGAGAGCCGGCCTCCGGGCTTCTCGTAGCGCAGTACGAACTCCGAGAGCCGGTCACTTCGGTCCGAGCCGCGCGAGGTCTGTCGCTCGCGGGCGCGCAAACGAGCGGTGAACGAGTAAGGGCGACCGCCGAGGTCACGCAGGCGAAGGCTCAGCCGTGCGGTCGTCTGCTGCGTGCTGCGGGAGGCGACCTGGCTGTCTTCGATCTGTTGATAGCCGAAGGTCAAGGAGCCCGAGGTACGGGCCCACGGTAGTTTCGGCAGCAATTTCACCGGTGGGTTGGACTGCACCGCAAACTGGGCCACTGTCGGTTCGGGGCGCGCCGGTGCTGTGACTTGCTCGATTCCCCGCTGTGCCGCATTGTCGGCCACCGAGAGATCTGGCGTCGAGCCTTTCGATCCCTGACGGCCCGCCGCCTGCCGAGGCGGCGAGAGCGCACCCGGCGATGTTCCAGCCTGCTGTGGGCTGGTGGCTCCGCTTGCCCGAACGAGACCAGGTACGAGCACCTCATCTCCCTGCTCGATCTGGCGCAGAGAGGTCAGGATCGAGCACGAGGCGGAGTGGTCGGCGGTGAAATCCACCTCCAGCTCGGCGACCTGTTCACCGTTGCGCATCACCTGTACCCGTGCACCGACCGCGATCCCCTGCACCTTACCGGCGTCGAGGTAGATACCGGAGTCGGAAACATAAGCCACATGGATCGACGGCGTCGACAATGCGGCTTCCTGCGCCTCGCTGACCGCAACCAAACAAAGTAAGAGAAGCGCTAGCGACGACCGTCGAGCGAATGTCGGAGCGACCTTGACTACTTGGAACAGCATCGTGCTTCGACCACTACGAGTTGCCGGTCGGGTGACAGCCCAGACAGGCGATGCTCTGGTAGACGTAGCCATTGACCTCGTCATGCTTGCTGTCCATCTTGGACTGCCGGTGTTCGTGGCAGAAGATGCACTCGAAGATGGCGAAGTTGTTCTGCACCACGTGACAATCGGCGCAGGTATCCCAGGCTTCATGATGCTCTCCGGTGTAAATCGGGAACAAGCCATCGTGATTCCAAGTGGTGTCGTCCCAGGCGATGGTGTTGTGGCAAACCTCGCAGGTCGTCGGGAAGCCAGCCGCTACGTGGTTGGGGTCATTGCTGGTGTTGTAGTCCACCTGGTGGCAAGAGAAGCAGTCGGTCGGCGTACCCGCGTAGCCGGCGGCGTGGCACTCGGTGCAGTCGAGGTTGGTGTGCGAACCGGTGAGCGGGAAGGCAGTCTGGTTGTGGCTGAAGTTCGCCGGGGTCCAGGCTGACTCTCCATGGCAGGTTTCACAGGTGGTAGGGAAGCCCGAAGTTAGATGATCCGGATTCTTCGCCGCGTTGTATTCAGCCTGGTGGCAGGAGAAGCAATCGGTCGGCGTACCCGCGTAACCGGAGGCATGGCACTCCGAGCAGTTGAGCGGAGCATGCGCGCCCTGCAGCGGGAAACTCGTCGTGTTGTGGTTGAAGTTGGCCGGGGTCCACGCCGTCTCGCTGTGGCAGCTCTCACACGCGGTCGGGAAACCGGCGGCAGCGTGGTTCGGGTTGTTCGTCGAGTTGTAGTCCGACTGGTGGCAGGAGAAGCAATCGGTCGGTGTACCGGCGAAACCGGAGGCATGGCATTCCGAGCAGTTGAGCGGAGCATGCGCACCCTGTAGCGGGAAACTCGTCGTGTTGTGGTTGAAGTTGGCCGGGGTCCACGCTGTCTCGCTGTGACAGGTCTCGCAGGCAGTCGGAAAGCCGGCAGCAGCGTGGTCCGGGTCGGACGTCGAGTTGTAGTCGGTCTGGTGGCAGGCGAAGCAGTCGCTCGGCGTGCCGGTATACCCATCCGTGTGGCACTCGCTGCAATCCACCGAGGTATGAGCGCCCTGCAACGGGAAGCTCGTCGCGTTGTGGTTGAAGTTGGCCGGAGTCCACGTCGTCTCGCTGTGACAGGTCTCACAGGCGGTCGGGAAGCCGGCGCTGGCGTGGTCCGGATCGGACGTTGAGTTGTAGTCGGTCTGGTGACAGGCGAAGCAATCA
>JAJRVQ010000084.1 GCA_024277255.1 Acidobacteriota bacterium
GACCCCAGCCGTAGCTTTCCAGGCGACAGGCGGCGCCGCTCACGCGCTTCACGTGATCGGCGGCCCGCCATGCCGCGCCGAGGGAGGGAAACACCAGCACCTTCTCGTCTTTGCGGGCGAACTCGGCGGCCGCCGCGGCGAACAATTCCTCCACTCGGGGATGCGCGAGGAAACGCGGATAGCCGCAGGCGAGCCGCTCCATCACCGCCGGATCGTGCTCTTCATAACCGACCGCATCGGCCCAGGTCGGCAGACACATGGAGACGGCATGGGGCAGGCCCGGCAGCGGCAGGCCGAGATCTTCGGGTCGGCACAGCGGGTCGGTGAAGAGGTCGCGTTCGGTCATACGGGAAAGAGTAAAAGGTAAAAGCTGCGAAGGCGGAGCTGGAGGGCCAGGCCTTCGGGCAAACTCAGCCGCCGACCCGACCGAGCGCGTCGCGGACGTCGGCGATGAGGTCCTCGACCTCCTCGAGGCCGACGGAGAACCGCACCAGCGAGTCGGTGATGCCCATTTCTTCGCGTTGCTCTCTGGGCACCGGTGCATGAGTCATGGTCGCCGGGTGGCAGCAGAGCGATTCGATCCCGCCGAGACTTTCGGCCTTGGGAAACCAGCGCAGGCTTTCGAGGAAACGGTGGGTCTGCTCCAGACTGAGGCCGAAATCCGCGGTGACGATGCCCGAGCCGCCGCGCATCTGCCGCTTTGCCAACTCGTACTGCGGGTGGGACGGCAGGAAGGGGTAGAGCACGACCTTGGCCGAGCCCTCGTCTTCGAGAAATTCAGCGAAGCGCAGCGCGTTGGCGCAGTGGCGCTCCATCCGCACCGCCTCGGTCTTGAGACCGCGCAGCGTGAGCCAGCAACCCATCGGCGAGGGCTGCAGGCCGAGGGATTTCTGCGCGAAGATCATCTTGTCGTGCCAGGCGGCATCATTGACGCACACCGCGCCGCCGACGGCGTCGGAGTGGCCGTTGGTGTACTTCGTGGTGCTGAGCAGGGACAGATCGGCACCGAGTTCCAACGGGCGCTGCAGGTAGCTGGAGGCGAAGGTGTTGTCCACCAGCAGCGGCGCGCCGACGGCGTGGGCGGCCTCCGCCACGACGGCGATGTCGATGATCTTGAGGTTGGGATTGGTCGGCGATTCCATCCACACCAGGGCCGGGTTGTGCCCGGCGATTTGTCCCATCGAGGCGGGATCGTTGAAGTCGAGATAGACGATGGACACGCCGAACTTGCCGAAGACCTGGTCGAAAAGCCGGTAGGTGCAGCCGTAGATATTCTTCTCCGCCACCACCACATCGCCTGATTTCATCCCGGAGACGACGGCTGTCATCGCCGACACCCCGCTGGCGAACACGGTGGCGTGTTGCGCCGATTCGACGGCGGCCAGCGCGCTCTCCAACAGGCGGAAGTTCGGATTGCCCGAGCGGGTGTAGTCGAAGCCGCCGGGATTGCCGTATTCGAAAGTCGAGGTCAGCCACACCGGCGGCGATACCGCACCGGTGTCGCCGACAAAATCGTGGCCCGCGTGAATGGCGCGGGTGGCAAAGCCCTGGTCGGGCGAGGGGGAAGAAGAATCGGGCATGGCAGGAGAATCAACCCTGTTGGACGCGGGAGTCAACCGGGTTGGGGCGCGATTCGGGTCATAAAGGAGATAGCGACACAGGGGGAAAGCGACACAGCGACACAGGGAAGAGTCGGGAGTCAGGGCACCACTGGGACCGCAGGCGTCCCGCCTGCACCGGCGGGCCAGGAACTTTCCAACCAAAGAGAACGCCTCTTACCACGGCGGCAGCACCATGGTGCCGCCGTCGAGGGTGAGGATGGTGCCGTTGATGTAACTGGCATCGTCGCTGAGCAAAAACGCGGCGGCTTTGGCGATGTCCTCGGGCTGGCCGAGACGGCGCACGGGGACTTTTTTTTCTACGGCGGCGTAGAGTTCCTCCACCGGCGCGTCCCAGCCTTCGCAACTGGCGGCGAGCATGGGGGTGTCGATGGTGCCGGGCGACACGCCGACCGCCCGCACTTTGCCGGCATGATCGTTGGCGAGACAGCGCACCAGCGCCTCCAGCGCCGCCTTGGACGCGCAATACAACGCGTGCGCCGGAAACCCGATCTGCGAGGCGACACTGGTGGTGATCAGAAACACGCCGCCGCTCTCGTTGCGCTCCATTACCGGAATGGTGTGCTTGGCGGTCCACAGCGTGCCCTTGACGTTCACCCCCATCAGCTTGTCCCAGTCGGCCTCGGTAAACTCGGTCACCTTGCCCTTGCCCCACACTCCGGCGTTGGCGTGCACGGCGTCGATACGGTCGTGGGTTTCCAGCGTCGTCGCCACCAGATCGCGCACGCTGGCCTCGTCGGACACGTCGCAGTAAACGAAGCGCGCGTCGCGACCGGTTTCGCGCAGTTCCGCGGCGAGCGCCTCGCCTTCCTCGCGCTGGATGGATGCCGCGACCACCCGGGCGCCGAGCCCGGCGAAATGGCGCGCGCAGGCCGCCCCGATTCCCGAGGTGCCTCCGGTGACGATGATGACTTTGTCTTTCATAGTTGGCTTTTGTTGATCAGGAAACGCGGGCAAGCGGGAGCTTGCCCCTGCGGGCGGTTGTGTGTTCGCGTGCTCTCACAAATCGCTGAACTCCGTCGCTCCTTCGCGGAACTGCATGTATTCAACCACGGCGCCGTCTTTGCGGAAGAACGCCACCTGCAGGCCGTCCATGGGCGCGAAGGGTTCGATGATGACGTCTTCGCCCTCGAGGGCGTCGGCGATGTCTATGCCCTCCAGCCGGTAGGCGACGTGGGGCATGTCGCGCACTGGGCCGGTCACCGGGGAGTCGGCCTCGAAGCGGAGGAACTCGACGCGGTAGGGATGATTCTCGGGGCGGGTCACCCAGACTTTGGTCTCTTCGACGTAGGTTTCGCCGGGCTGGGATTCGTCAGTGGGCAGGCCGATGTGATGGAAGTGCTTTTTCATGGGGGAGCCCCGCGTCCGCGGGGAGTAAAAGGTGCGAAGGTAAAAAGTGCGAAGGTAAGAGAAAATCGTGAAGTCTTGTCGGCGTAGCCGCGCTGGTGACAGCGTGGCCGTTGGCTCGGCTATCAGGGCCTGCGACCGTTTCGGAAAGCGATGGCCCGGTCGGCCATGGTGGCGAAGTCGTTTTGCGGGTGGTAGCCGACTTTTTCCCGGGCTTTGGAAATATCGATCTCGAAACTGTGATACTTGGGGCAGGGGATTTCCACGCCGGGCAGGCCGGTCTTTTGCTCCAGACAGGCGGCGGCGCTGCGGTAATCGAAGGCCGCCGGGGCGGCGATGTTGAAGTCTTCGTTGAAGGCGGCCGGATTGTCGAGCAGGCGGTCGAGGGCGTGGAGCACGTCGTCGATGTGGACGATGTGGCGGCGCAGCGGTTCGCCGTCGCGGTCGAGCAGGATGGGCAGGTGTTCCCTGCCGTCCCGCACCAGATCGAGCGTCGCCTCCGAGGGTTCGCCGAAGCCGTGGCCGGGCTCGGCGGGGTCGACGTTTTTCAACAGCGAGAAATGGTCGAGCAGGTCGTCGTTTTCGAACACCCAGGAGGAGCGCAGAATGGTGGTGGCGAGGCCGTACTGATGCCGGTATTGCGCGGCCATGGTCTCCTCCATCACCTTGGAGAAAGCGTAGTATCCGGGGTAGGCAATGAGGGGGGTGTCTTCGTTGATGGGTTTCGGGTGCGGATAGAACCAGATCCCCTGGGCGGCGTCGCCTCCGAGGAGCAGGAACTGCCGCGGACGGTTGCGGCGGCAGGCTTCGAGAATTTGAAAGGTGCCCTTGATCGACACATCGAAAAAGGTCGCCGCGTCCTCTTTGGTGGTCGCCATTTGCAGCACGACGTCGGCTCCCGAGATGGTGGCGTCCACTGCTTTGGTATCGGTCACTGAACCGTGGACCACCTCGACTTTGTCGGCGAGGTGCTCGGGCAGGGGCGTGCGGTGAATGAGGGCGCACACCGTGGATCCACGGTCCACCAGGCGGGCGAGGGCGCGTCGTCCGATTTTTCCGGAGGCACCGAAGAAGGCTACTTTCATGAGGCTCGGGAGGCGGGCGGGACGGTTCTGGGAGAAAGAGAAGATTGGGGAGAAGAATAAGAAGAGGACTAGGAAGAAGAGGAGGGCGGGTCTTGGTCCGTGTCGTCTTCTTCCGGGTTGCGCAAATGGGCCATCAACCGGCGGATGTCGCAAGCGCCCATGACGGTCGTGATCACGGCCATGATGGCGAACAGGCCGAGCATGACCACGAGCATTGTTTTCCACAGCAGTGTCCAGTCCATGAGTCAGTCAGGTGGCGGGTTGGGGGGAAGAGGAGGTGGCTTGCGGTTTTGGGCGGTCGGGCAGGAGCAGGGAAAACACCACCATGGCGGTGATGGCGAGCCCCACCGAGCAGAGGCCGACCTCGGCACCGGTGAGTCGCTGCACCCACTCGCCCGTCTCCGGATCGCGGAACTGGAGGCCGACGAGTTGCTGCACCGGACCAAGGCCGAAGATGGCCGCGCCGCCCGCGACCAGCGCGGCCATGGCGCCGGCGCTGCTGGCGCGCTTCCAGTAGAGTCCGCCGACGAGCACGGCGATGGCGCCGTTGAAATAGATCGCGCCGGTCACTGCCATGTAATCCCAGATATCGTCGCTGCCCTTGTAGAGCAGCCCCCAGGCTAGCACATAGGTGCCGAGGGCGAAGATGATGAGGCGGGTCAGGCGCACGCGGCCGGTCTGGGTCAGCGGCTTGCGGCGCAGCGGCGCGACGATGTCCTGGGTGATGACCGCGCTCCAGCACAGAAAATAGCTGTCGTGGGTGGACATGAAGGCCGCGATCATCGCTGCGGTGATGACGCCAATCAGCACCGGCGGCAACAGGCGGCCGAGAAACACCGGCAGAGCGTAGAGGTTGTCGATGGCCTCAACGCCGGAGCCTTCCGGTGGGAAGAACAGTGCCTTGAGATCGGCGCCCTCGGTGGAGGAATGAATGAACACCAGTGCGCAGATGCCCCAGAAATAGGGAATCAGGAAGCGCACCGTGAAGGAGATGGACGAAACCATGTACTGGCGCCGCACCGCCTTTTCCGATTCCATCGCCAGCGCGCGCGACACGGCGGTGGGCCACACGGCGCATCCGACCAGGCCGGCGGAGATGAACATCCACAGCACGTAGGTCCAGCCGAAGTTGGATTCCTCGGCCACCGGGTTGAATCCCTTTTCGCCGAGCACCGCCTGGGTGGTCTCGAAAATATTCACCCAGCCGAGCTTGGTGATCGCCATCCAGGTGGCGATGATGAGGCCGAAGGAAAGAATGACGAACTGCACGTAGTCGGTGAGGATCACCGAGATCATGCCGCCGAGCGCGGTGTAGATGAGCACCAGCAGCAGCAGCCCGATCATCACCGCGGGCAGAGCCCAGCCCTCACCGGAAAGCCCGGTGATGCCGACGATGAATTTGGAGCCGACCTTGAGAAACAGCCCCATGTTGAGGATGCCGCCGAAGGCGAGCAAAATGCCGCCGAGGACGCGCACCCGCTGCCCGAATCGCTGGCCGTAATATTCCGGAATGGTCAGCACCCGGGCGCGGCGCAGCGGGCCGACGATGAAACCGGTGGCCCCAATCAGCAGCGTAGCCACCCCGGCGATGAGGGCGATGTGAAAGGCGGCGAACCCGCTGGTGAACCCTTTCTGGGCGCTGTACATCACCGTCACCAGGCCCATCTCTGTTCCCAGCATGGTGGCCACTCCGAGCCAGGTGCCGATCTTGCGATCCGCGCCGATGTAGGAGGTCATGTCGCGGGCGTAGCGCCGCACCATCACGCCGATGAGCAGAGACAGCCCCAGGTAGACGGCCACGATGACGCCGTCCACCGTGGAAAAACGGGTCTGCTGGAGCGCGGCGGTGGCCTCGGGTGACATGGCCGCAGACTATGAACCGTTTCGGGTCCCTTCGTCAACCCGGAGAGAGCCGCCCGGCGGCGACGACTCGTAAAATCAAAACCCAACAAATAAGAGCAGGCGACCCGCTTCCCGCCAGTAGTTCTCTTGCGTTTCGGCTTCGAATCCGCGACGATCTTCCACAAAGGCGGCATGGCTTCGTTCCGCGAATCACCTGTCCTCAAACGTTGACGACGAAATCTACTGGAAACTCGAAGCCGATCATCTAAGCCGTGCCTCACGGTATTAACAACTATCTCACCCCAAACAAAACCAATGGCCAATCAAAATATCGCATCCAGATTTTTCAGCCGATTCATCGGAATAGCAGTGATTGTCGCGGCGGTGATGGGATTCAAATACTACAAGAAATCAGGCTCAGAAAAAGAAACGCTCGCAAAGGTCACTCCCATGGTTCAGCAGTTGGCCAATTACGATGAGAATGCGGCGAAAATCGATGAGAAGTTCATGGTCGCCCACAAGATTGCGTTCAAGGTTTCCTACAAAATGGGAGGGCGCCGGAAGGCGGACGCCTTTGATCACTCCAAGTATGTGTCAGTGCTCTTTGGCGTCATGCATCAACTTGCGTCGATGGACGGTGATGACACCCTTGCGGCGTCGATTGTGAAGTACACCACAGATGCTTCGATTGGGCTTACCAAAGTCGAGAACCTGGAAGACCTTCTTTAGCAACCGGGTAGAAATGGGATTGACCTCTCCCCGCCGGGTGGAGAGGATGACGGCATGGACGGCAACAAGGAAATCAACCGAAGGCGAAAAACCGGGACGCAATTCGGACCCGGTCGACTGAGCGGATTTGCGCTGGTGCTTTGCGCCTGGCTGCTCCTGAGCCACGGTTTTGCGCGGGCGGCGGCGGACGGTGAAACTGCCGCCGGGCTGCGCATCGGCGTGGCGAGCCGGGTCATCACTCCCGAGATCGGCGGCTGGGTGCAGGGTGCCGGGGTGCCGAAACGGGCCACCAAAATTCGGGACGATCTGGAGGCCAACGCGCTCTACCTGTCGAAGGGCGAGACGCGGCTGCTGTTCGTCAGTTGCGATCTGGTGGGGCTGGAAAGCGCTTACGCCATCCGAGTA
>JAJRVQ010000085.1 GCA_024277255.1 Acidobacteriota bacterium
AAGGCCCTCGGCAAAACGAGTTGGTCGATGAACCAGATTCTTCGCCTCCTCCAGCTCAACTTGTTCGAACGAAGGCCGCTCGAACAGCTCCTCAGACCGCCTGATCCCGTCGCAACGGATATTCCTCTTCAGCTCCACCTCTGGATTGCATGAAAGTTAGTGGGACAGCAGTGGCTTTGAGACCACCAAGATCAAGGAGTACCTCGCCAAATACCCATCAAAATTTGAACTCAGTCCTGGTGAGACTCTGCTAGTGATGACGTGCCAGACGGCGGGTGGTGAGATTCTCGGCATCCCGGCGCGAGTACCCGACGACGGTCGGGTATACCTGCACAACCAGCGATTAGGGAGAGTTGTGCCGAGGGATAGGTCGAAATCTGACCAAGACTTCCTTTACTGGTTGTATCTCTCGGTAGGATTTCGTCAGTTTCTCTTCAGTACGGCATCTGGTACAAAGATTCTCCACACTTCACCGAAAAGAATCGAAGCCTTCGAGTTCAACCTCCCCCCCCTCCCCGAACAACGCCGCATCGCCGCCGTCCTCGGCGCCCTCGACGACAAGATCGAGCTCAACCGCAAGATGAACCGCACGCTGGAAGCGATGGCCCAAGCGATCTTCAAGAGCTGGTTTGTCGACTTCGATGGCCACACCGATCTGGTGGACAGCGAGTTGGGGCCGATTCCGAGGGGGTGGGAGGTGAATTCTCTTTCTAAGCAAGCCAGCCTGATGATGGAAAGTATTAAGCCGGCAGATGAGCCGGAAACAGTTTGGCATCACTACAGTATTCCCGCGTTCGACAGCGGGAGACGGGCCGTTCTCGACTTGGGATCTTCGATAAAGAGTGGAAAATACCTCGTGCCAGGTGAAGCAGTTTTGGTGTCGAAACTCAATCCACGATTCCCGCGAGTCTGGTTGCCTGATATAACGGCGTCGGATGTGTCCATCTGCTCCACCGAATTCATGCCATTCGTGTCAATTCAAGGCGAGTTGCGGCCATACTTGTATGACTTGCTGCGCTCAGCACCGATTCAAGAGGCAATTCAGAGTCGAGTGACTGGTTCAACCGGCAGTCGTCAACGCGTCAAGCCTCGGGAAATTGCGGCCATGCCGGTGCTGAAGCCAGCTTTCACTGTGCGCATGAAGTACAGCTGTCTCGTGAAACCGGTGCACGATAGGCAGTTGTTGAGTCTCAGGGAATCCGCTACCCTAGCCGTCCTCCGCGACACTCTTCTCCCCAAACTCATCTCCGGCGAGATCCGCGTCCCCGAGGCCGAGCGCGCCGTCGAGCAGGTGGTGGCATGAGCCGTTTTGAATCGGTCGTCGAAGAAGCGGCGATCCAGTATTTTGAGGCGCTGGGGTACAGCTACCGCAACGGGCTAGAGATCGCCCCGGACGGCGCGGCGCCGGAGCGGCAGTCGTACGGCGCTGTGATTCTCGAAGGGCGGTTGCGGGCGGCGTTGCGCCGGATCAATCCCGATCTGCCGGCGGCGGCGCTCGACACCGCGGCGCGCAAGATCCTGGTGCCGGAGAGCCCGGCGCTCGAAGAGAACAACCACGCCTTCCATCACGATCTGATCCAAGGCATCGAGGTCCAAGTGCGGCGGGAAGGCGGCGTGCGTGGGGATCTGGCTTGGCTGGTGGACTTCGCCAACCCGGACAACAACGACTGGCTGGTGGTCAATCAATTCACCGTGGTGGAAGGGGGCAACAACCGCCGCCCCGACCTCATTATCTTTCTAAACGGCCTTCCCGTGGCGGTGATCGAGCTGAAGAACCCGGAGGCGCCCAACGCGACGCTGCGCTCCGCCTGGAACCAGCTGCAAACCTACAAGGCGCAGATCCCCTCCCTCTTCAACAGCAACGAGATTCTGCTGATCTCAGACGGCACCGAGGCACGAGTGGGCAGCCTCACTGCCGGCATGGAGTGGTTCGGCCCGTGGCGGACGGTCGACGGCGAGGACCTCGCCCCAGAGGCGGTGCCGCAGCTCAAGGTGGCGATCCAAGGGCTCTTCGAGCGGCGGCGGTTTCTCGACTACCTGCGCCATTTCATTCTCTGGGAGACAGACGGAGCCTGGGTCAAGAAAATTGCCGGCTACCACCAGTTCCACGCCGCGCGCAAAGCGGTGGCGGCCACGGTGCGTGCCTCGCGACCGGCGGGGGACCACCGCATCGGCGTCGTCTGGCACACCCAGGGCTCCGGCAAGTCGCTGGCGATGGTCTTCTACGCCGGGATGATCCGGGTTGAACCGGCGATGGAGAACCCGACCCTGGTGGTGATCACCGACCGCAAAGATCTGGACGGCCAGCTCTTCGACCAGTTTTGCGCCGCCAAGGATCTAACCCCGAACCCGCAACAGGCCAAGAGCCGGGACCATTTGCGGGAGATCCTCACCGTGGCCAGCGGTGGGGTGATTTTCACCACGATTCAGAAGTTCGGAACGGCGAAGGGGGAGCGCTACCCGCTGCTTTCGGATCGAAGCAATATTGTGGTGATCGCCGACGAGGCCCACCGCTCCCAGTACGAGTTCATCGAAGGCTTCGCCCGCAACCTGCGCGACGGCCTGCCCAACGCCTCCTTCATCGGCTTCACCGGCACGCCGATCGAGTTCGACGACAAGAGCACCCCGGCCGTCTTCGGCGACTACATCGACACCTACACCATCAGCCAGTCGGTGGAGGATGAGCGCACGGTGCGCATCTACTACGAGGCGCGGCTGGCCAGGATCGATCTGCCCGAGGCGGAAAAACCGCGCGTCGACGAAGAGTATGAGGAGGTCACCGAGGGGGAAGAGGAGTCGGTCAAGGAGCAACTGAAAACCAAATGGTCGCGGCTGGAGGCGATGGTCGGCACCGAGAAGCGGCTGCGCCTGGTGGCCCAGGACTTGATCGACCATTGGCAACGGCGCCGAGAGATTCTCGCCGGCAAGGCGATGGTGGTCTGCATGTCGCGCCGCATCTGCGTCGATCTCTACGCCGAGATCATCAAACTGCGGCCCGACTGGCACAGCGACGACGACGCGGCGGGGCGGATCAAAGTGGTCATGACCACGTCGGCCAGCGACCCCGAGAAGTTCCAGCCGCACATCCGGGGCAAGGCGCGGCAGAAGGTGATCGAGCGACGGTTCAAAGATCCCGGCGATCCGCTGGAGATGGTCCTGGTGCGCGACATGTGGCTGACCGGCTTTGACGTGCCCTGCGCCCACACCCTCTACATGGACAAGCCGATGCGCGGCCACAACCTGATGCAGGCGATCACCCGCGTCAACCGCGTCTTCAAAGACAAGCCCTCCGGGCTGGTGGTGGACTACCTCGGCCTGGCGGAGTTCCTGCGCCGCGCGGTGGCCACCTACGGCGGCCGGCAAGGGGAGCGGCCCGGCGTGCCGGTGGAGGTCGCCTTGCGGGTGCTGCTAGAGAAGTTCGACGTGGTCAAGGCGATGTTTCACGGCCTCGACTACTCGGGCTACTTCTCGCTCGACGCGGCCGAGCGGCTAGAAACTCTGCAAGCCTCGGCCAGCCATGTGCTCGGCCTGGAGGATGGCAAGAAGCGGTATCTCGAAGCGATGGCGCCGCTCAACAAAGCGGCGGGGATTGCCATCCACTTGGAGGGAGCGCGCATCCTGCGCGACGAAGTCGGTTTCTTCCAGGCGATCCAGAAAAACCTGTTGAAATACACCACCGAAGGCGGCGCCAAGAGCGGTGAAGAGCTCGACACCGCCATCCGCCAGATCGTCTCGCACGCGGTCGCCTCCGAGGGCATCCTCGATGTGTTCGGCGAAGCCGGCCTGAAGCGGCCCGACCTCTCGATCCTCAGCGACGAGTTCCTAGAGACGGTCCAGAAAAGCCCGCATCGCAACCTGCAACTCGAACTGCTCAAAAAGCTCCTGAACGACGAGATCCGCTCGATGAAGCGGCGCAACGTCGTGCAATCCCGGAAGTTCTCAGAGCTACTCGAACGCACCCTCGCCGCCTACCAGAACCGCACCATCGAGGCGGCGCAGGTGATCCTGGAATTGATCGATCTGGCCAAAGAGATGCGCGACGCCCCCAAGCGCGGCGCGGCCCTGGGGCTCAGCGAAGACGAAATGGCCTTCTACGACGCCCTGGCCGACCACGGCAACGTGCGCGAAGTGATGGGCGACGAGATCCTCGCCACCATCGCCCACGAACTCGTCACCACTATCCGCAACTCGGTGGCCATCGACTGGACCCAGAAAGAATCGGTCCGCGCCAGAATCCGCACCCGCGTCAAACGGCTCCTACGCCGCCACGGCTACCCGCCCGACAAACGGCAAGAAGCGGTCAAGACGGTGATCGAACAGGCGGAGCAGGTGTGCAAGGAGTGGGGGGAAGCGGCCTGATGCGACGAATCCTGGTGACTCTGGCGCTTCTGTAGGGGCGCTGCCTCGACCTAGTTGGCCAGAAGCAGCTGGCCGAAGGAACCGGCAACAGGTGCCACCCGTAAGTTCGCGCGGCGGCGACCATAGGGAAGAGAGCTGCGGTCGCGACCACCGCAGGTTCTGGTCTGAAGCCACTCGCTCGCGGTAGTAGTCGTCACTCGGCGATCGGTCAAAACCGGCTTCCGCGGTGGCAACAGCTGTTGAGAACGTCGCCCCGATCGGCAGGGGCATAGATCGTTGCGGCCGGGCTTTGCCTCCGGCCGGCTTGCGAATTGGCTGGCATCACTTCGGCCATCACTTCGGCACGTCTTCGGCAGCCCGAGGAGAACCTCGTCACAGCGCAACTTCGAGAGCCCTCGCGGTGCTGTTTCTTGAGGAAAGACGCTGCTGCCAGCCGAGATCGCTCGGTCGTCGCCTGTCGCCGATACCGCTTCCCTGACGAAAGCCCACCCCCGTCTTTCACCACTCCCCAACAGAGCTGCTAACAGCGATCGCCGACTCTTACGCAGTCAGTTATACGCACTAAAAAATTCACAAAAAGTAACCAACCTCCGTCTTAGGTCCGATCGCTTGAACAGACCTTCATTTCATGACCCCCAGGGTAGCTCCACACCCCATGCCGTGGCTCTGCCCGGGAGGAAGACGTGTCTCGCCTGGAGCAGGTGGAACCGGTGTGCTCGCCGGCTCTATGCCCGACCTCCACCGCCGCGACCGTCGTCGATGAGACCGAGCGGGAGGAAGACGGTTGCACCTATGCCCAGGGGACGCCCCCACCAGTCATTCGAAGACCCTTACCACCGGAATCGACCAGGCCGCTCGAATCGCCTCAACCGCCCGAGAAGACGCATTTACCCAGGCCTTCCGCGATCATTCCTCCGAACTCTATCAACGGTGCCTCGGATGGATGGGTGGCTCGGAAGCGGACGCCGACGAGGCCTTCAGCCAAGCTAGCCTGCACATGTTCCGCAAGTTCTCGACCTGTGCCCCCCAGGTCGGCAACCTGCGAGCCTGGATGCTGCGCCTGACCTACAACGTGTGCATGGATCAGCACCGTTTGAGGCGCCAGCGTCGCGAGGAAGAACTAGATCCGGAGATCAGCCCTGATACCAGTGTCTGTCCCCTGCTGCCGGGGGGCGGAGCCAGGGATCCGGAGCGCTCCTACCTCGGCAAGGAACTCCAACAGTATCTGGCCAAGGCTATCCGCACCCTACCGCCCCGGTTGCGCACCACCATGCTCCACCAACTGGCTCTGGGCGACTACCAGCGGGTCGCCGAAGAGCTGGCGATCACTGAAGTCAATGTCCGCAAGCGCATGCAAGAGGCCCGAGCCGCCTTGCGCGACCATCTGGCCAGCTACCGGAATGGAGCCGACCCGCGCCGGCTGACCTCCCAGGTCAGGACCCTGTCACCGGCGCAGAGTCACGGTCCGCGACCCGACCGTCACCTGCCCGGCTACTCGAAGACAGTGCGTTGGGTGAGGGTCGTGATCGACGGCGAGTCGGAGGCCGAGAGCACGCTGTTCATGCCCTATTGCCCCACGGAATTGACCATCCAGAAACACCGCAGCCTTGACCGCTACATCCGCCAGCATCCCACCGGCTGGACTCGGCGACGTGTCCTGGGACGCGCCCTAGTGGCCGAGGGGCAACCGCGCCAAGCCATCTCCCATCTCGAGTACGTCGCTTTACGCCAGCCACAGTGGCTCGACAGTTGGCTCGACCTGGCGACCGCCCATCAGCTACTCGAAGAGGCCGAGAGCGAGGCGGGTGTGTATGAGCGCGCACTGGCCTCGGTGACCCACGAGCCATCGCGTAGCTACCTGCGCGGATGCCACGCCCGAACCCTCGGCAACCTCCAACAAGCGGAGAAGTGCTTTACCTTGGCGGCGAGTCAGGCCCCTGGGCAAGTGGCTCCACAGGTCGCTCTGGCCGAGGTGCGCCGGGACGGTGGCTATTCGTACGAAGCGCTCACCGCGCTCGATGCGGCCCGTGCCGCCGATCCTCGCGATCTCGCGGCGCTGATTAGCATGCCCCACCTCTATCGCTTCGCCGGACGCTCCCGGCAGGCGGCGGAGCAACTCAACTCCGCCCTGGTCCTGACCGGCTCGAGCCCTGTCGTTCTCGGGCCGTGGTTGGTCACCCGCCTGCGCAGAAATGGTGGCGTCAGCCAGCCACAGAGTCCGGAGACCCGGTGCTGGAGAAGCTTGATCGAGTTCCCCGAACTCAAGGCAGGTATCTACTCCAACCTCGCTTTGGCCGAGGCGCTCACCGGAGAGTCGAGAGGGATCGGCCGGCGGGTGACGCAGCTCCTGGACCAGGCACCCAAGCTACGCCAAAGCTGGCTGAGCTGTGCCCACTACCTCGACTGGCGGGGTAGGCCACGGCAGGCGCTCCTGATGCTCGACCAGGCCCGCTCCCTCGGAGCTGCCGGCCACGACCTGGAGCTGACCGCCTGCCGGCTGTTGGTCCGGGCCGGGGAGTACTGGCGGCTATCGCGACAGATCGAGGTCATCCGCGAACGCTACAGCGAAGACTGGGAAGCGCTGGCCACGATCGCCTGGGCGTTGACCGCCTCCAGCCTGGCTCCCCACCATGCCCTGGAGCTGTCCACGGCCGCCCTGGCCCGTCAACCACAACTGCCGGCGGCTTGGATCGAACACGGTCAACGCCTCGCCGGGCAAGGACGTGCACGGCAGGCGATACAGGCGTTGGAGCAAGGGCGCGAGCTACTACCCGACGATGACGGCTTCGAACTCGCCGCGGTGGCGGCCCTGGAGATCGCCCGCATCGAGCGGAGGCGGGGACGCACCGACGCCTGCCGCCGCTGGGCGCAGGAAGCGATGGCTGCCACCGGCGCTCTGAAGGAGCTGGACCGCGTGGAACAGCGGCTACTCCAAAGACAGATCCAACCGTTCACCGAATCCAGTCCCAGCCGCGCCGCAACCAGCGCGGAGAACAGCTTCGATCTTCTCGCAACCGCCTGGCGCTACCGCGCCCACCTGGCAGAGACGCTCCGCCGCCGGAGCGCATCGTGAGTTTCTACACCATCTTTGGCAACAGTTCTCACAATGGCCGGCCCGCCACCGTCTAGTAGGAGCAATCGCAGTCAAACCGGTCACCACAGGCTTCGGCGGCCCCCGCCGAGCTCCCGTGTGGGGAGCAAGCCTGATCGGTGACCGCTATACCTCAAACCCCTCGAAAAGGAGGAACCCGCATGGGCGTCAATTACACCTTGATCTTTCAGAACAACTCTTCGAACCTCTGGACAGCCGCCGTGTACCAGAACGACCCCGACATCAACAACCCGGATGTCATGTCCCTGGCCTGGTTCACCAAGGCCGCGGCTCCCACCACCAACGTGCAGTTCGGCTGGACCATCGACTATGGGTTCGTCTGGTCCGAGACCGGAACCTTGACCAAGGGGGTGGTCTTCACCGCTTCGCAGGACTGGCCCGCAGACCTCACCACGACCAACCGCGTCGGCTTCACCGACGAGAACTCGGCCTTCACCTTCCAGAACCAGGTGGAGGGACCACTACCCGGCACCCTCTCGATCGTCCAGGACAACACGATCCCGGCCGACACCGCTTCGGTGGGTGTCTCGATGTCTGGTTCCGGCACCTACGCCGTACAAGCCCAGCCCAACATCACGGCCAGCTTCACCCCTCATCCCAACTACTGGATCACCTTCGGTAGCTACATCCAGGGCGAAGTCATGGACATCGGCCAGCTCACCAACGCTGCCGAGGTGGCCTTCCCGGCCAATGTCTACTCGATGACCGCCATCTTGAGCGCAACCAACACCTGGAGCGTCCACAAAACCTCTGACGTCAACGCCAGATTCCTCGCGGCTCGCAAGAGCGACAAGCAGGCTTTGTGGGGCGCTGACTGCTAATTCCAAGCGTTTGCCGGCAGCCACCCGTTGGCTACCGGCAAACGTACCCGCCCCGCTGAACAAGGCGTGCTGGAAGCCGTCCTGGTGTCGAGCGGCTCTTGGACCGCGAATCCGCGTTAGCAGCCCGTGGTGAAACTCATCCTGGCTCCGAACGGGTCTTTGACCGCGACTCTGCGTTGGAAAATCCTCGACGAACCTCGGGTTCGCCTCCGGTTTTCCGCCTTGATTCACGACCAAATCCCTCGTTCTCACCGACGGATGACTTTCACCACGGACTGTTAGGGCCGACGGTCTGTACTGGCTCCGATCCACCTCACCCGCACCGCCGGTTCACCGCCTGGACTCTCGGCCGGACCGCTCGTCCCACCGACCGAGGACTTTCTCCACGGCCTGCTTGCCGAATCGTCAACCTCGAAAAGAAAGGTACGAAACCATGAAGAAACCCACCAACATCAACACTGCTTGGCTGATGAGCGCCCTCTGGTTGCTGGCCGTGATGTTCACCACGCCCGTTTGCGCACAACAGCTGCGAGCTCGGCTTGAACTAGTCGACTCGGCCAACACCAGAAGCGAGTTTCAGATCCGCTTCACCTTACAAAACGAGGGCGACCAGACGGTTCAGGTGCTGCGCTGGCACACACCGCTCGAGGGATTTCGTTCACAGCTCTTCGAGGTGACCTGCTCCGGGCGGCTAGCCCCCTACCGAGGGCCGGTGGTCAAGCGATTGAAACCCTCCGAACAGGACTACGCAACGTTACAACCAGGCCGGAGCCTGAATGTCACTCTCGACCTTGCCGGAGCCTACGACCTTGGCCAAGGAGGAGACTGTGAGGTCACCTGGCACGGCGAACTCCTAGACGTCGCGGTCGGCGCCAAGGTGCGCCGGCGCAGCCCCAGAAAGTTCGAAGGCTATTCGTTACCTCAACTCCGGCTTTCAACCCGGCTGGCGAGTTCCGGGGTGACGTACACCAGTTGTAGTAGAAGTGAGGAAACGACCCTGGGGCAGGCTTTGCCCACCGGAGCAACCCTGGCACAACAGGCCGAGAACTACCTGGATGGCGTTCCGTCCAGCCAGCGGTCCACAGACGAACGCTACATCACCTGGTTCGGCTCCTATAGTTCCGGCAACTACTCAACGGTCAGCAGCCGATATGGTCAGATCGCCACCGCCGCCGGCAACAGCCTGACACTCGACTGCTCCGGCAGCGGACAATGCTCAGGGGTATCCGCTTCCTGCCTCTCCGGGGACATCGCTTTCACTTGCGCTGGTGGGGCCAGCAAAACCATCTGGCTGTGCAACGGCTTCTGGAGCCTACCCGCCACAGGCGAGGACTCGCAAGCCGGCAGCATGGTGCATGAACTGAGCCACTGGTACGGTACCTCCGACCACCGCTACGGCTGCAAAAACTGCCAATCTCTCGCCTCGTCCTCTCCTTCCCAGGCGATCACCAACGCCGACAACACCGAGTACTTCGCCGAAAACTTCGGCCTGGTCTGCAAGTAGCCCAACACCAGGGGGGGCGGGATCAGCCCCCTCGCGTGGCAAGAGGACATCATGATCTACCATGTCAATACCCTTCTCTTCATCAACGCTTCGGCGGTCAGCGGCACGGTTTGCATCTTTCAAACGTTGCAGGGCGAGCAGCTTAAGAACACCCATTCGATCGCCTGGCTGACCAAAGAGGTCGAGAGCACGACCGAGGTGCAGTTCGGCTGGGCGCTCGATTATGGCTTCGTCGGCGCGCCGGATGCCCAACTCGAACCGGGTTCGGTGGTCACGGACTGCTCCTTCTTACCGGCCAGGCCGGGTTCCGAAGTTACCTATTCCTGCGCCGGTGGCGCGTGCGAATTCTCGGACCTAAGAGGTGGCCCTCCAGGCTCGTTGACCATCCGCCAAGACGCCACCGTGTCACCTACGACCGGCGCCGTAGGCATAGGCATGGCGCTGAACCCGACCATCCTGACTCCGGCGCTGCCCAACGTCATCGCCACGTTCTACCTACCGTGCGACTACTGGATCGTCTTTGGTCGATTCGAGGAGGGCGAAGTACTCGACGTAGCCGACCTGTCCAATCGAGCCGAGATCGACTTCACCAAGGGTGGCAACAGTATGCAAGCCAAACTCAATCGTGACTTCACCTGGACCATCAAGCCAGCCATCGCAACCTGAGAATCGAACCCTTGAGCGCGTTCCAGTACACGGTCATCTTCAAGAACGACTCCAGCAGCGGCGGCACCGCGGGGCTGTACCAAACGGATCCGCAGATCGGTGTCGCCGGTGTCGAGTCACTGATCTGGCTGAGCCACTACGCCTCGCCGACCACTCGCCTGACCTTCACCTGGGAACTCGACTATGACTTCGTGTGGTTCGCACCGGCAGTTCTCGAGCCAGGCGTCATCATCACCGCCACCCAAGTCTGGCCAACAGATCTCGCCACCAACAACCAGGTCACCCTGACGCAGGTCCACGGCTCGTACACCTTCAAGAACCAAACCGCCGGTGTGCAGCAAGACACCCTCTACGTGGTGCAGGACGGCACCATCGCTGAAGATCAGGCGGCGGTGGGGATCGGGATGTTCGGCTTTCCCAGCCTGGTAGTGGAGGCCGAGCCGAATCTGACTCTGGCTTTCACCCCGAGCCCGAGCTACTGGATCACCTTCGGCCAGCTCAGCCAGGGGGAGGTGGTGGTTCCTGCTGCGCTGCCCACCAAGGCGGAGATCAGCTTTCCAGACAACGTCTACTCGATGACCGCGGTGCTTCAGTCGGACAACAGCTGGACCGTCGAGCCAACCTCGGCGGTCAACGCCGCATGGCTTGAGGGTCGCAAGAGCAACCCACACCTCGTCTGGGGCGGCTAACCGCTCAGGGCTTGTGGCACTCAGGGCTTCTCGCACTCATCTGGCACTCACCTGACAGCGGTATCGATCCAGCTGTGACGGTCGGCTACACTGTGCCAAACAGGAGGAGTCAGAGGATGAGGCGACGGGCGGCTGGTTGGTTGGCTTTGGTCTTGGGGCTGGGCGGACTGGTGATCCCTCCGGGGGCGGCGCAGGCCGAAGGGGAGGGGCGGGGCCATGCGCCGCAACTCGTCTTCTTGGCCTGGGACGGCGCTGCCGACTGGGCTGTCGATCGCTTGCTGGAAGAGGGCGAGATGCCTAACCTGGCGGCGCTGGCGGCGGCCGGCGCGCGCGCCGAATACAGCGTCACCAGCTTTCCCTCGAAGACCGCCGCCGCCCATGCCACCCTGTGGACCGGCTGTGGTCCGGCTTGTAACGGCGTCGTGGCCAATTCAGTGCCGCTCATCGATGCGGGTAACGGCCAGGGAACTCTGCTCGAAAGCCGCCGGGGCTTCAGCTCCGAGGCACTGACCGCCGAGCCGATCTACGTCACCGCCGCCAAGGCAGGTCGCCGCGTTCTGGTGCTCTCCGCCACCCAGTCTTACCCGGAAACGCCCCATGTGAAGACCCTGACGCGGGCCGGTGTTCCGGCCGACCGATATCGTTCTTTCAGTGGCTTCGAGCACCGGATCGCGGGGGAGAAGGTCCTGGGGCCTGTCGACTTCAAACCGGTAACCGAGCCCTGGCCCGGTCTGCCGGCAGCGGCCGCGGCGGGAGCGCGCGAGGCGGAGTTGGCGGTGGGCGACAGCCGCATCTTCGCCCTGGTGTACGACGATCCGGCTGATCGAACTTCCGGCTTCGACACCCTCTTGCTGCGCTTGGGAAGCCGCTCCGCGGAGGCGCCGGCGAGCGATCTCTTGAAACCGCACGCCGCTGCGCTCGAACCGAACGGCTGGAGCATACCGTTCAGAGTGCGGCGCGGCGACCGGGTGGGCAACACCTTCTTTCGCCTCTTCGACCTGGCCCCGGACGGCTCCCGGTTGGTGCTGTATCAGCGCAAGGCCAGTGCCTTGAAGGGCGCCGCGACGGCGGCCGAGCTCGAAGAGTATCTAGCCGCCTATCCCGGGTTTCATGATGAACCGTTGTACCTCTACGAGGCCGGCGCCTTCGGTGCGCCGCTGATGGCGGGGGGAGACGGCAGCGCCGAGAAGCGGGCGCTGGAGCTGGTCGCTTTCGACCTGCAACTGGTCACCCGCGGCACCCTCTGGGCGATCGACCGGTGGCGGCCCGATCTCGTCTTCCATTACTCGCCGATGACCGATCAGGCGGGCCACGTGTGGGTTGCCCTGCTGGATCCCACGCTACCGGGCCACGATCCGGTTCTGGCGGCCCGGATTTGGCCCTACTACGCGCGCGTCTATCACCTGCTCGACCGCTGGTTGGGCGCCATCCGGAGTCACGTCGGGCCGCAGACGGTCATCGCCATCGCCAGCGATCACGGCATGGCCGGAGTACACCGAGATTTCTTCGCCAATCGGGCGCTCGAAGAGGCCGGCCTCTTGGCGCGCACGGAAGATGACCAGATCGACCTGGCGCACACGGTGGTGCTGATGCCCCACTTCGGCGAGTTCTCCCTCAACGTCAACTTGCGCGGCCTCTGGCGCGGCGGCATCGTGGCTCCGGAGGACAAAGAAACAGTGCTGCGCCGTGCCTCCGCCGCGCTGTTGGCGGTGCGCGACCCGGAGGGCGGAACGGCGGTCGTCGAGCGGCTCTTCCGGCCGGACCGCACACCGTCGTTCGGCCTGGGCGGACCGCGCAGCGGCGATCTCTACTTCGACCTGGCGCCCGGCTACTACGCGCGCCATGGACTCTCACCGCAGGCGGTGGTCGACACGCGCCGGCCCTGGGGCGGCGGCGAACACGGCTTCTGGCCGCAACGCCGCGACATGCACGCGATCTTCTATCTCGCCGGAAAGGGTGTACCGGCCGGCGTGAAGCTACCCGGCGTGCGCCACATCGACGTGGCTCCAACCCTCAGCGCCCTGCTCGGCATCCCGGCACCGGCGCAGGCCACGGGGCGGGTGATCGCAGAGGCGATCGAGTCGGACATGACGCCGCTTTCTCAGTGACCGCTAGCGATGGTCAATGCGCGCCGGTCGAGCGGCCATACTCAGCTCGTCTCGCATACGGAGGGTTCACCCACCACCGCCGCCAGCGGCAGTTCGAGTTCATTGGCGCTGTCAGCGCGCGGGCGTTATGTTGCTTTCTCCTCTAGCGCAGATGACCTGCTGACCGGTACCTTTCCCGCCGGGGAAGACTTTTACCTAGCATCCATCGCCGGTTTGTTCAGCGATGGATTCGAGAGCGGCGACATCAGCGCCTGGTCCGCGACAGTGCCCTAACCGTGTACCAAGAGAGCACCACCTAGAGGTCCGGCCGAAGCAGTCAATTTGGAGCAGTCCACTTGTTGAGCACTTACCTCACGATCGATGCCATGCGCTGACGGTGGCCGTAAGTTGCTGTGAATATGTCGGTTACATCCGTTTTGGGGGCCGAGTGCGTGGCGCCGTTCAAGAATCAGGTGTTCGTAGGAAGAGCATCATAAGTGCGCTGTGTCTACACGTCTCTTCGGCCGCTCCCGCCGGGGCTTCGCGCGGATCGTCGTCCAGCTCGGTGACGTCAAGCCGTGCTTGCGGGAGCGCACGGAGCTGGCGGTGCCGGGCCACACACCGGCCGAGTGGCTGGCGGGTGAAACGGAGGTCACCTCGAAGATCCTCGACCATGTGGAGAGTTGGGTCAGATCACGGCCGTTTATGACCGCGACGGCTTGGCAGCGGCTTCGGCGACTTCCTGGTCGAAGAGGGGATCCTGGATGAGGCGGAAGCCGTGGCCACGAAGCGGATCTTGGAAAACCAGGTCGCGGAAGCGGTGCGCGAGTCGAAACTCTCGAAATCGGTGATGAAGCCATATCCCGGCAAAAGACATCGGCTTCGTGCAGCGACCGGTCTGCTGCTCGCAGTTCTTCTCCTTCTGCCCACCCAGACCCGCCAGGCGACGTTCAAAGAGGCGGCGTGTCGTTCGGCGCCTCCGCAAGAGTCGACCGTGGTTGTGCCGGTCCACCGCATGAGTTAGGATTCCAGCAACTCAGTACCAGAGGATCTATGCTTGCTCGCGCATTGATCTGCGGGCCGACCTACTGCCGAGGAGGAAGCAGAAAAGGTTGATAATTGCACGCAATGGTTCAGGTATCTCCTGGTTGCTACCGGTGAGTTCACAGTCCGGAGGTGACCTACGCCTAGGAGGATATCTGGAGATTGGAGAGAGGTGATGAGGTGACGTACTTTCAGGAGTGGGGATTTCAGACCGATCCATTTGTGACGAAGCCTCTGCCAGCAAGTCAGCTCGGCCGTACGCTACTAGTCGGTCGTGAGCGGGAACTTCGTGATTTTGTCAACTTGCTGCGGGCGACCTCGCGCATCGTCACACTTGAGGGAGCGACGGGTGTTGGCAAGACCAGTCTTGCCAACGTCGCGTCGTGGGTTTGCTATGACCAGCACACATCCGAAGGAATAGGCCCTTTGTTCATTCCCTGCAACCGAAGCTTCCAGCTGCGCGGTGACGATACTTTCCATTTCGAGACCTTCGTTTCTGGCGTTCTGATGGAAGTAGCTCAAACCCTTGTTCTAAAGCGGAGAGAACTTGAAGAGTATGGGCGCAAGGCTGACGGCATTGAGAGCCTGGATCGATGGCTCAACTCCACTCGTGTCAGTGGATGGCAGGCAACTGTTGGAGCCGCCGGCTTCAACGTAGGACTTGGTAGGAGCTCTAGCGGCAACGCCGGCAGTGGCTATGAGCGCGCTGGGTTCCGGAACCAGGTTTTGACCGAGCTCAACGAGATCTTCCCTGGTGACGGCGGAGTGGTCTGCATTATCGACAATATGGAGCTTCTCCAGACCTCGAGTAAGGCCCGATCGATGCTGGAGGGTCTCAGAGATGAGCTTCTGCATATTCCAGGGATCCGATGGGTTCTGGCTGGTGCTGGCGGCATTATTCGAGGCGTGGTTTCCAGCCCTCGTCTAGACGGTTATCTTTCAGATCCGATCACGATTCGTGGTATTGACGACAACACTGCTGTCCCACTAACTCGACCAAAAAAGGTCTGATTTCCTAGTCCTTTGTTACAATGGAGGTACAAGCCAAACCACTGACAACAAAGAGGAAACCAGACCTTGGCTCACTATTCTACCG
>JAJRVQ010000086.1 GCA_024277255.1 Acidobacteriota bacterium
CTCTCCCATCAACACACCGACAAAATGGGCCCCTGCCGGAGGACTGACGCTCGACGACAGCGGCTCGCCGTGGCTGCGCGCCGAAGGCAAGGTGTGCGAGGGCAGGGTGTAGGAGCGACCAGTCGAGTCGAGAAAAACCACCGGCAAATTGCTGCGCCCGCGCGCTGCCGCCAGGAAGTCGTCGCCGCCGCGGTAAGACAAGCCGGCGGCATCGACCTCATGGCCCTTGGCGGCGCGAATCCACCCCTTCGCGGAGAGCACCACCGTCACCGGTTCCGACGGGATCAGCTCCGACTCGCTCATCGCCCGCGCCCCCTGGCGCTCGACCAGCGGCGAGCGGCGATCATCGCCGAACTCTTGGGCGTCAGCCTCCAGCTCCTCGAGAACCTTGCGCCGCAACTTGCGTTCCGAGCCGAGCAGCTCTTCGAGATCGGCCCGCTCCTTGAGCAGTTCGTCTTGCTCACCGCGGATCTTCATCTCTTCGAGTTTGGCCAGGTGGCGCAGCTTGAGTTCGAGAATCGCCTCGGCTTGCCGATCGGACAACCCGAAGGCCTCCATCAACACCGGCTTCGGCTTCTCCTCGCTACGGATGATGCGGATCACCTCATCGATGTTGAGGTAGGCGACCATGTAGCCTTCGAGCAGATGGAGCCGCTCGAGCACGCGGTCGAAGCGGTACTGCAACCGGCGGCGCACCGTCTCGATGCGGAAGCTGAGCCACTCGCTCAACATGGTCTTGAGGTCGTAGAGCTTGGGCCGTCCGTCGAGGCTGATGGCTGTCAGATTGACCCGGTAGCTCTTCTCCAGATCGGTGGTGGCGAAGAGATGGGCCATCAGCCCTTCTACGTCGACCCGGTTGGAGCGTGGGCTGATCACCAGCCGTGTCGGGTTCTCGTGATCCGACTCGTCGCGCAGGTCGTCGACCATCGGCAATTTCTTCGCCTGCATCTGTGCCGCGATCTGCGCCAGCACCTTGCTGCCCGAAACTTGGTAGGGCAGGGCGCCGATCACCAGGTCGCCGCTCTTCTCCTTGTGCCAGGCGGCACGCAGGCGCAGGCTGCCGCTTCCGGTCTCATAAATGCGGCGGATTTCCTGCGCCGGGGTGATGATCTCCGCCGCGGTCGGAAAGTCCGGCCCCGGCACGTGCTCCATCAGCTCATCGAGGGTGGAGCTTCTCTTGGTCAGCAGCTGAATGGCGGCGGCGGTCAGCTCGCGCACGTTGTGCGGCGGTACATCGGTCGCCATGCCGACGGCGATGCCGGAGGCGCCGTTGAGCAGCACATGCGGCAAGCGGGCCGGCAGCAGCAGCGGTTCTTTGAGCGTGCCGTCGAAGTTGGGCCCCCACTCCACCGTCCCCTTGCCCAGTTCGGAGAGCAAGGCCGGAGCAAAACGGGTCAGCCGCGACTCGGTGTAGCGCATGGCGGCGAAGGACTTGGGGTCGTCCTGGCTGCCCCAGTTGCCCTGCCCCTCGATCAGCGGATAGCGCGACGAGAAGGGCTGCGCCAGCAGGACCATCGCCTCGTAGCAGGCGGAATCACCGTGCGGATGGAACTTGCCGAGCACATCGCCCACCGTGCGCGCCGACTTCTTGAACTTCGCCTGCGCCGAAAGTCCCAGCTCCGACATGGCGTAGATGATCCGCCGTTGCACCGGCTTGAGGCCGTCCCCGACATGCGGCAGCGCGCGGTCGAGAATGACGTACATCGAGTAATCGAGATAGGCCTTCTCGGTGAACTCGTGAAGCGGCAGCCGCTCGACATCATCGAAGTCGAGCATCAGCGACTGGGGTTCGGAGGGAGGGTTCTCAGCCATCGAATTGGGCAACAGCGGTAACAGACATCGGCGCGGATCCTAGCGGGTTGTCGGCGCGGAGTCGAACTCCGGCGTGGTGTGCTGAAGGCAACTCCGCCGCAAAGAAGATACACTCAGCCGGCACAGTAACCAACCCGGTTTACCCAATTTGCTCATCATCGTCCCGGCGCTTGAGCGCCGGAGGCCCGCACCACCGAGCAAGAACTCGTGGGGAGTTCCTCATGCGCAAGACTGTCGTCTCTTTCCTCTTCTCGCTCCTCATCACGCTGCCCCTCTGCGCTCAGCAAGATGTCACCTGGGCGACGCGCGATGCACAAACCGAGCTGCTGCTCAACGAGGCGCTGTTTCGCGATCTCGGCCTGACGATCAGCAACGCCTCCACCTCCAGCCTGGCTCATGGCGTGCGCAAGTTCACCTTTGAAGCACCGCCTCCCTCCGGCCTGCTGTTTCGCACCCGCGACGGAGATTTCGACAACCTGGTCGGCGGCCGGCTGATCCACCACGGCGGTTTCGAACTGAGCTGGACCGACGGTACAGCTTCGCTGGTCGATTTCACTGTGCGCCCAGGCCGTGAGCCGCAAACCCTCGAGATCCTCGCCTCGGACGGACAGGTGATCTTCGTCGCCGACCACATGCACTTCTCCTTCGATCCGGACCACGAGCGGTTGTCGATGTTCAATCTCGATCTTCGCCTCTCGCCCGACTTCGCCGAGCGCATCGCCGAACCTCGCCACGCCCTCCTACCGGTAGGGCAGATGGTGGTCGACTCGACCCTCGATACGCCGATCGGCTACCAACCGACGGAAGGCGGCTGTTCCGGCCCGGTCTGGGACGCCGATGTGGACGTGGGGCTCCTCGACATGGCTTCGGTCAGCCAGACGGTGCGGGAGGCCGGCGTGCGGGTGGCGGTCACCCCCTCCGCCAAGCTGATCAACGTCGGCACCGCCGAGGTTCCGTGGTACTCGAAGCTCTCCGGCAGCTTCCCGCCGTTCAACAACGATCAACACCCCTTCCTGATCTGGAACATGTACCGCATCGTGGACGGAGTGATCCAGCAGATCGGTGTCTCGCCGCTCAAGCACGCTTTTCTGACCGTCAACTCCGGCTGCTCCTGCTCCGGCGGCCACATTCTCTGGGCGGCGAGCGGGGCTCCCAACCACCCGGCGACCCCGTGCACCGACACCTACGGATCCGGCACCAACTCCAGCCGCAACAGCCTCACCGAGCGCCACGAGATCAACCCCTACACCGGGATCTGGACGAGCTGCGGTTCGATCTTCGATCCCGACTGTGACGGCAACCTGAACACTCCGCCCATCCAAGGCAACTTCGATCGCCGCATGGCCGTCGCCGAAAGCGACTTGCAGGTGGCCGGCGCCGAGTACTTTTTCGAGGCTTGGTACGTCGTGCGCGACGACATCAACATTTTCAACACCATGGGCTACAAGCAAGTGCAACCGCAACTCTCCGGCAACACCTGGAGCTTCTCCCTGCTCACCCCGCTGATCGAGGGCCCGGTCCTCAACCGTTGGGTCGACCCGGCGGCGCCCGATCCGGGCACCCAGGCGGTGGCTCTGGACACCGGCGAAGGCCATCTTCAGCTTTCGGTGCGCAGCCAGAACCTGGGCGGCGGGCTCTACCGCTACGAATACGCCCTGATGAACTACGACCTCGACCGTCAGCTCTCCTCCTTCTCCATACCGCTACCCACCGCCGGTGGCCGGGGCGGAGTGGATCCGGTTGAGGGCGCCACCACCTCCGACCCCGACTTCGCCGATGCCGACGTCGACCCGGCCAACGACTGGACCTTCACCACCAGCGCCACCGCCATCACCTGGACGGCGCCCAACCCCGACAGCGGCCACGATTGGGGCCGGCTCTACCGCTTCGGCATCACCGTCAACGCCCCACCGATCGCCGGAGATGCGACCTACACCATCCTGGAAGGAGCCGGAGGCACCGGCACCCTGCCCTCGCTGGTTCCGGGCAGCCTGGAGATCTTCAAGGACGGGTTCGAGAGTGGTGATACGGGGGGGTGGTCGAGCGTGGTCAGCGACTGAGACGGTCGGGGCCTTGCCGCCAGGTCACCGGGGCGGGCCCTACGCATTGCGGTCAGCCTGCCCGCCCCTGCGCTTCGGGCGCGCAAGCCGTTGAGTTTGTTGCGGCGGTTCGTTGAGCGCGCCCTCAGAGCTGACTTGGCGGGAAGAACCCTCCCTTGACGTGTTGGACGCCTCGCTCGGCCTTCGGCCGATCTTGCTGCTGCCATCCACCGCGCCACGAATCAGCTCTCTGCCCATGATCTAACATAGGCGCAGATTCCTCTATTCGAGAGCAGGGAGCCCCTTCATGACCCGGCAGCAGAATCTTCGCGTCTTTTTGAGCGGCACGCGAGCGGACTTGGCCGAGTACTGGCCGGTGGCGATCGAGGTGTGCCGCAAGGTGGAGTTGTTTCCGGTCAACATGGACGCCTTCCCGGCGATGCCGGTCGATGGCAGGACCGGTAGTCTGCAAGAGCTGGCGGGGTGTGACCTTTACGTCGGGGTGGTGGCCCATCGCTACGGCGAGGTGACCGAGGAGGAGTTCGACTTCGCCGGCGAGATGGGGGTGGACCGCTTGTGCTTCCTCGTCGATCCGGAGGCCGAGTGGCCGGGCGAGCGGGAGACCGCGCGGCCGGATCGGTTGGTGGCTTTCAAGAAGAAAATCGCGGCGCCCGTGGTCTACGCCAAGTTCCGTGACCTGGAGAGCTTCCGGGCCGAGCTGACCAAGACGCTACAGGAATGGCAGGCGAGCCCCTCGCAGCCGTTGCGCCAGTTGTTGGTGACAGGGACGCTGGAGCTGCCCGCGAAGCCGACGCCGGGTAAGCTGCTGACGGCTGCCTACGAGGTGATTCCCTTCGAGGAGGAGGCCCGCCGCGAGGAACTGGAACAACTCGCCGCCTGGTGTCAGGGCGGTGCCGCGGAGAGTCTCTGGCTGATCACCGGCCCCGGCGGTGCCGGCAAGACAAGGCTGGCGATCGAGGCCTGCCGGCACCGGCGACGGGAAGGGTGGGCGGCCGGTTTTCTCCGCTCGGAAACCACCATTGCCGACCTGGAACCTCTCTTCGCCCCGGGGCCGCCCCGGTTGGTCGTGGTCGACTACGCGGAGACCCGGCTCGAACTGCTGAAGACGATCTTGCAGCGGCTGGCCCAGCGCGAGGCGAAGCGGCCGCGAGTGCGCCTGCTGCTGCTGGCGCGCCAGGCCGGGGACTGGTGGAGCCAACTAGGCAAGATCGCCGTCGCGGTCGACGATCTGATCTTGGCCTCGCCGCCGCCGCACCAGCTGGCACCGCTGATCCTGGGCAAGAACCAGCGGCCGGCCGCCTTCCGCCGCGCCGCCGACGCCTTCGCCGCCAAGCTAGAAACACCCGCGCCAGATCCACTCCCCAAGCCGGACCTCTCGGCGGAGATCTTCGAACGCGCGCTCTATCTCCACATGGCTGCGCTGGCCGCGACAGGCGGAGAAACCGTCCGCGGAGGCCGCGACGCACTAGAGCGAACGATCGATCACGAACGGCGCTTCTGGCACCGCGAGGCCACCGAGCTGGCCGGGGGCCAGCTAGCACTGCGCGAAACCCTGGAAGAAGTCTTCGAATCCTGCGTCGCAGCACTCACCCTAACCGGCGGAATCGAAGCCGGAGACGGCCTCCTCACCCCCTGGCTCGAACAACTAGACCCCACCCCCCGACAAAGGGCGCCCGAACGGTTGCGCAGGCTCTACCAAGGCCCCGAAGGACGACTAGAACCACTCCAACCCGACCTCCTCGGAGAAGAACTCGTCCGCCAAGTGCTGGCCAGAGAGGTCCAGCTCCTCGACCAAGTCCTCTACCGTGCCTCCGACACCGCAGCCGCCCACACCCTAACCCTCCTCACCCGCCTCGCCAGCGACCTCGACCAAGCCACCCATGGCTGGCTAGAGCAAGCACTCCAAGGCCGGCTCCAACAACTCGCCCTGCCCGCACTCGACATCATCGTCCAAACCGGAGAAGCCCTGGCACCCCCACTTCTGAAAGAGCTGCAAGCCAAAGGAGGAGAGTCCATAACGCACGCCGTCATGGAACGCTGCAACAGCGAGGACTATCAAGTCTCAGTACACCTTCGCGATATCGCCCACTGGTCAACACGGGCCTGTGTGGCAGCCCATCGGCAGAAGAAAGAAGAGCCACCCACCGAGGACTGGCTTCAGGAAATGGCGGGGTTGCTCAACAACCTCGGCAATCGGCAGAGCGACCTGGGACTGCACGACAAGGCACTCCAAGCAACTACCGAGGCCGCCGACATCGATCGACGACTGGCAGAATCGCGACCCGACGCATTCCTCCCAGACCTCGCCATGAGCCTCAACAACCTCGGCGCGACACACAGCGACCTGGGACTGCACGAGGAGGCGCTCCAAACAACAACTGAGGCCACCGACATCTATCGACGGCTGGCAAACCTGCGACCCGACGCATTCCTGCCAAACCTCGCCATGAGCCTCAACAACCTCGGCAATCGGCAGAGCGACCTGGGACAGCACGACAAGGCACTCCAAACAACTACCGAGGCCGCAGACATCTATCGACGACTGGCAAGATCGCGACCCGACGCATTCCTTCCAAACCTCGCCAGCAGCCTCAACAACCTCGGCACGATGCAGAGCGACCTGGGACTGCACGACAAGGCGCTCCAAG
>JAJRVQ010000087.1 GCA_024277255.1 Acidobacteriota bacterium
GCATCCTGGATGGCGATGGCCGGCGGGCCGGAGTCGAGGGTGACCGAGCGTTGCAGCTGGCTGGAGTTGCCAACCGAGTCGGTGGCGATGACGGTGAAGGTGTTGGCTCCTTCGACCAACGCCACTGCGCCGGTGAAAGTGCCACCCGCCACGCTCGCGGCGGCCCCGTGGATCGTTACCGAAGCGAGATGGGGATCGCTCACCGTGCCTGAAACACTCGCCGGCGAGGCGGCCAGCACCGCCCCCGCCGCCGGTTGGGTCACGCTCAGCGCCGGTGCCAGCGTGTCGCGCACCAGGGTGTGGAGGAGCTGGGTGGAATTGCCGGCGGCGTCGCTGGCGATGAGCAGGAAGGTGTTGGGACCTTCGGCCAGTGGCAAAGCGGCGGTGGTGAAGAGACCACCCGAGAGCGTTGCCGGCGTCCCGGCCACATCCACGCTCACCGCACCGGTGACCGCACCGGTCAAGGTGGCACTGGCGGCGGCGCTGACACTACCGTTCGGCGGGCTCACTGCGCCAAAGATGGGCGGAGTCAAGTCAATCTCAAAGCCGATGGAGAGGGTCGAGACATTGCCCACCGCATCGGTCGCGGTGACGGCCAACGTGTGCGTGCCTTCGACGGTGACGGAGGTCCCCGAAACAAACGGCGCCCCATCGAGCAGCGCTGCAATCGCCACCGGCGGCGAGGCATCCGTGGCGGCAATGTCAATCGTCACAGCCCGGTTGAACAGGTCACCGTCGGCCAGCGGCTGGCCACCCTCGCTCACCGCGATCACCGGCCCTTCGATGTCGGTGCCCGGCAGGCCGTCCACCGCCAGGTCATCCCACAGCTTGCGCCCCGGCCCCTTGCCCCACAGCCCGAGATGGCCGGAGAGCCGCTCGGGGTGCTCGTCGTGGGCCTCGATCTGCCATTCGGCGGGCTCACCCGTGCCCTCCTCCCAGATCTTGGCGCGGAGGATCAGCCGCGGGCCGTCGTCATCGTCATCGTCGTCATCGTCATCATCGTCATCATCATCGTCGTCATCGTCGTCATCGCCACTGCTCTTGTCATCGTCATCGCCGGCGTTGCCGCCGCCGTTGCCGTCATCATCATCGTCGCCGGCTCCGAGCTGGACCTCGATCTTGAACCGATACCAGACATCCTCGGCCATCGTCACATCGCTCTTGGCGTCGCCGTCGAGTTCATCGCCCTCCTCGTCGACCAGCTCCACCTTCTTCGTCTTGCCCTTCTGGCGCAGCAGATAGAAACCCTCCTCATCCGGCCAGCCGGACAGAAAGGTCACCCCCAGATCGCTCATGTCCCGCCGGCGCACCATCCGCCCCTCGAAGACGAAGCCCGCCTCCGCCGAAAGCTCCAACCCCAAGTAGTGCGTCGCCGACTCCGCGGCGCTGTTCTTGCCGAAGGCGGTGTTGCTCGCATCCAGCGGATCGGCGAAGGTCACAAACTGACCCGGTGCCTCCTGCGTCCGGTTGCCCGGCGCACTGTCAAACCAGTCGAGCGGATCGGCCCCCAGGGGGTAGGTTTCAAAATCTTCCTGGTAGGGCAACCCGCTTTGGGCCGCGGCGGGGACTGCTGTGGCGAGATAGAGAAGGCCAAGAACAAGAAAAAGGAGAGCAGCGGATCGCATCATCAGGGTCTTCATCTCGGTAGATCGGTTCAAGGGGAGGCTCACGGCTGCACCTCCACCGCTTCGAGGGCAAAGTCGGTGAGCAGGTAGAGGCGGGTGCCGCTTCGTACCGCGTCGCGCAACAGACCGTAGGTCGGCCAGCGACCGTAGTGGGGCACGAAGAAGGCGGGTGCAGGCTCATCGAGCGAGAGGAGCGTCGCCGCGCCGCCGAGCCCCTCGGCCCACCAGAGTTGCTCGCCACCGGGGGCAGCGGCGCGCGGCAGTCGGAAGAGGCCGAAGGCCGGGTAGGGCTCGAAGGGTGCCACCCCGAGGCTGAGCGCAGCACCCGAGCGCAGCAGCGGGACGGCACCCTCGCCGGCGACCGCCACCCACCGTTCGCCGGAGGGGAGCTGCTCAAAATCGACCAGCCGCCGGCCGGCAAAGAGGCCGCTGGCCAGCTGCGCCGGGGCGGGCGAATTCGTCAGATCGAAGAGGTAGGCGGCGCCGTCGCCGATCAGCACCAGCTCGGAGCCTTCGACGAAGAGGCGCGGCGCGGCCACGGCGGGCAGCACGACGCTGGCGGTAGGCAGTTGCACCGGCGCTAGCGGGTTGGTCACATCCACGGCGTAGAGGCCGAGCGAACCGCCTGCCTCGATGCCGGCGGTGTAGAGGGTGGTGCCGTGCAAAACCATCGCTAGCACGGGGTTGCCGGCATAGAGATCCAGAGCAGCGCCGGGTAGGGCCAGCGGTGCAGCCGGGTCGACCAGGTCGAAGACCTCCAGTTGACCAGCGGCCACCAGCAGGGCGTTTTGGGTCAGGACCACATCGGCAACCGGTCCGGTGACGCTGGCGCGCGCCGTCTCGCTCAGGCTGTTGGCGAGGGTGAGATCGACGAGCGGGATCTCGACGGTCGCCGCATCTTGCCGGGCCGGGACGATCGCTCCCAGCGTGCCGTCGATCGCCAGCCGCCTGGCACCCATCGCCAGATCGACCCGCGAGCCACCGCCGCCGGCCGGGGCGCGCAAGCGCAGCAGGTTGCCGAGCGCACCGCTTGCGCCGGCAGCGCGCAGGACGATGCGCTCGCCCGTTTCCACCCCGGCCAGGGTGACCGAGAAGGAGCCATCGGTAGCGACCGCAGCGCTAGCGCTGAGCGTGCCGCTGGTGGCCTCGACCGTGGCCGCTTCGGCGCTCGCCGCGCCGGGGGCGCCGTCGATGCGGGTACCCAGAGCGGTGCGCTCTAGGGTGACCCGCTGGCCGTCGAGCCACGGAGTGAGCGGAGCGCTGGCCAGGCCGGTGATGGCAGAGTTGTGGAGGAACCACAAGCGCCCCTTCTCCGTGCTCACGTCCTGCGCCGCCGGAGTGAGGACGCCGGTGCGCAGCTCGTCGAGGAACAGGGCGGGGGTGACCGGATCGTCGTCGATCCGGCAGATGGCCAGATCCGAGCCGCTGGATTCCAGGAAGAGCGCTCGGTCCCCGACCTCGGCCACCGAGCGGGGCGCGAAGCCAAAGCCGAAGGAGGTTTGAGCCGGATCCGAGCCGCTGGGCTGGGCACGGTGGAAGAGGGCGGCCTCGGAGCCAAAACCCCAGACCGCCACTTCGTCGAGCACCGCCAGGCCGAAGCCGACGCGACCGCCAGCGCTGCTGCGCTTGAGTTCGATGGGCGAGGCCGGGTCTCCGATGGCGAAGAGGCGGTATTCCTCTTCGCTGGCACCGAAGGCTCGGGCGAGCCGGTGCAGCCTCCCCTCGACCACTTCAATGGCGGTGGCCTCGGCCCCGGGCAGGGTGGCACTCGCGATCAGCCGCGGGTTCTGCGGATCGTGCACGTCGATGACGAAGTAGTCGTAGGGGCTAAAGGCCTTGAGGGCGTGCAGGTAGCCGCCGTCGAGGACGATATCGGCGAAGCGGTCCTGGAAGTTGCCGGTCGGGAAATCGAAATCCATCCCCGGCAAGTGGACCGGGTTGGCCGGGTCGCGCACGTCGATCAGCCGCAGGCTAGAGCCATGGGCGCTCGCCAAGACCCCGTCGCCCACGGCCATGGCGGCGATGCCGGCTTCGAGGAAGGGCAACTGGGTGACGCACTCGACACCGCAAGCCGCGAAGCAGCTGGTGCGTTGCGTCTCGCACATCGCCTCACAGGCGAGCGGATCGGGATCGCCGGCACAGCTGTTGAGACAGGGGAAGTAGACGTTGTCGCAGTCGAGCTCGCACTCGTCCTGGCAGCGGAACTCATCGAGGGCGATCAGTTGGCTGGTGAGGACTGGATCGGCCGGATCGCTCAGATCGAACAGGGAAAGCGTGTGGCTGATGTGGCGCGGTGGTCCGACCGTGGCGAAGATCACTCCGTAGTCCGGGCAGTCACAGACCGCCAGCAAGTCGCGGCGAACCGCCATCTTGAGCGACGGCTGGCTGCCCTCGAAGGTGATGGTCGCCGGCGCGCTGAGGCCGGAGCCGAACGGTCCCAGGGTCACCACCGCGCTGGCCAGCGGCGTGCTGTGGCCGTCGGTAGCGACCAGCTCGAAGATGTCGCTGGGCAAACCCTCGATGGGCATGCCGAAGGAGCCGTCTGCGGCCACCGTGCCGGTCGAAACTTGGCTGGTTCGCAGGTTGGTGAGGGCGAGGGTGATCGGCCGGTCGGAGTCGACCACGGCGCTGGCCTGACCGAGCAACTCGGAGCCCAGCAACCCCAGACCGGGGGCGATGAGGCCGGCATCGACCACCGGCGGCCCTTGGTTGGGTGCCTCCAGGACGACGTGGATGGTGCGGGTGAAAGTGGTGCTGTGGCCCGCCGGGTCGGTGGCGATGATCTCAATCGGCAGATCGGTGGGGCCGCTTACGCTCGGTGCCGGTAGGGTCGCGGTGAAGGGGGCCTCCGAGTCCACGAAACTCTGCGTGCCCAACTGGAAGCTCACCGAGGCGACCCGGTTGTTGTCGGTGACGGCGGCGCTGATCGCGACCGGATCACCGGTGAGGAACACGGCGCCTTCGGCCGGGGTGACGAGGCCGAAGAGGGGTGGCTCGACATCGTGGACGATGGTGACCCGTTGCACCGGCGAGGTGACGACGTTGCCGATTCGATCGGTGGCCTCTACCGCTACCTCCAGGAAGAGCGGGTTGGCGGTGGCGGGGATGGAGATCGAGCGATCCAGCACGAAGCTCGTCGCACCGCTCAACGGTGAAACCTGGGAGAAGTTGAGCGCTCCGTTGAACTGCACCTCGACTCGGGCCAGCCCCGAAATATCCCCGACCGTGCCGGCCATGACGACGCTCTCGCCGGCGAAGACGGTGTCGGCCGGGCTCAAGGTAAAGGCAATCACCGAGGGCAGATCGGCCCGGATGGCCCGCGTCTCGACCACCGCCGCGCCGAGGTTGCCGGCATCGTCCAGCGGCACTGCCGACAGATCCACACTGCCCGCCGCCGCATCGGCGGCGCTGGGCGTGAAGAGGGCCTCATACGGCGCCGTGGAGTCGGTCACCAGCAGCTCGGCCCCCTTGAAGAAGCTGACCGAGACCAGATCGGGGGTCGCCACCGGGGTGGCGACGAGGGTGACCTCGATGCCTTCGGCCAGTGGCCCGGCGGGTACCGCCAGCGTCACCACGGGCGGCGTGGTATCGACCGTGCCGAAGGTGGCGACGAAGGGGGCCATGGCGTTGCCGGCGAGATCCTCGATGCCGGCCATGGCCAGTTGGTATTGATGGTCGCCGAGAAGCGCCGCCACCGGGGTGATGAGGAGTTGTTGCGCGCCCGGTTGCAGGGTGACGGTCGTTGTCACACCCGTGCCGGCCGTGAGATCGGTGAGCTGGATCGCCGTGCCGGAGAGCGAGCCTTGAGTGACCGGTTCGCTCAGGTCGGCGATGAGCTGCACCTCGACCGGCACCTGCACGGCGCCGTCGGCCGGCGTCAGGCTGACCACGGCCGGTGGCACGACATCGGCGGTGACGAAGGTGGTGGTCACCGTCTGGCCCAGGGTGCGACCGGCCAGGTCGGCGAGGCGCGAATCGATGCGCACCGTGTAGCTGGTGAAGCTCGCGAGCGGCTGCTGAGGAGTGAGAATCACCCGCCGGTCGCCGTCGGCGAAGGCGCGGGTGGTGTTGACCTGGAAGCCGCCGGTGAAGTGCAGGCGGATCAGGCTGAGGTGGTTGAATAGCTCGGCGTCCACCGGCTCGCTGAAGAGCACTTCGATCGTGGTGGTGACCGGCTGGCCGATGCTGCCCGGCGTCGGGGTGATCGCGACCACCGCCGGGTCGGTGTCGTCGAGCACCAGAGTGGCCAGATCGACCACCTCGCCGTTGGTCGAAACCGTGCCGGTGAGTTTCAGAGTGCCGGGGCCGAGGTTCTCTTGGATGTCGAGGACGAAGGAGCCCAGCGGCACCGCGGGGAAGGCGAAGCCGCCGCCGGTGTCGGCCAGCTGGGTGAGGGTGCGGTTGCCGCTCGCAAGAACCACCAGCGCGCCGGCCGCCGGGGTGGCACCGTCGGCCAGCTGCACGGTGCCGACCACCTGGCCCGCCTCTTCGAGCGGCAGGGTCAAGGCGACTGTCTCGCCTTCCAAGGTGAGGCTGCCGTTGATCGCGCCGCCCAGCCCGCTGGCAGGATCGGTGGCCGTGGCGGACAAGGTGCCAGTGCCGACGTTGGTGAAGAGAATCGTGCCATCGGCCGCCGTCTCGCCGGCGAAGAGCTGGCCGGGGTAGGGGCCGCGACTGCGCAGGGTGACGGAAGCGCCAGCCACCGGGGCGCCGAAGCTATCGACGACGGTGGTCAGGACCGAGCCGATCGGCTCCATCGGCAGGTCGAGGGCCAGGTCCTCGCCCTCGGCGGTGAGTGTCCCGCTGACTGAGCCGATGTGCTGGCCGCCCGGCTCGCTGGCGGTGAGGGTGAAGCGGCGCCCGGCGATGATGCCCTCGAAGTGATAGTTCGAGGTCGAGGCTGAGCCGATCACCACGCCGTCCTGGCGGGCGACGAGGTTGACCGGGCTAAACGGCCCGGCCGGGGCTCCTGGTGGATTCAAGACGGTACCGGTGACCGAGCCGCTCGCCTCCAGGAAGAGATCGACGGTGACCAGCTGGTCTTCGGCCAGGATCTCGCCTTCGCCGCTGGCTCGGCGGCGGCCACCCGGCTCCTTGGCGTTGAGGGTGAAGAGCCCTTGCGGTACCCCCTCGAAGCGGAAGAGGCCGGCGGCGTCGGTGCTCGAATAGGTGGTGATCGGGGTGGCGGAGCGGCTGTACAGGGCCACCGTCGCTCCCGGTACCGGCACCGCCGATTGCGGCTCGTAGAGGTGGCCATCGACCATGCCGCGTGCTTCGAGAATGAGCGTTCCATCGAGCTGCTGGCCATTGGCGCCGAGCACCAGGGCATCGAGCCGGCCGGCGCGACCGGTGGCCGGATCGAAGGCGCGCAGCTGATAAGTCCCCAGCGGCAGCAGCCGGAAGAGGAAGGCGCCGTCGCCGGCTGTGGTGGCGCTGTCAAACAGCCTGCCGGCGGTGTAGAGCTGCAATTCGGCCGAGACGACAGGTGAGCCATCCACCGGCGAAAGGATCAGCCCTGAGATCTCGCCCGTATCTTCGAGGCGGATCACCACACCGGAGATCTCCTCGCCTTCGCGGGTCAGATCGACCGTCCTCTTGCCGCCCAGCCCGCCCAAGGCTTGCACTTCGGCCGAGAGGGTGAGGCGGCCGGTGAAGACGTTGGTGTAGGCGAAGGCACCGCTGGCGTCGGCCTGCTGCTGGCGGGCGCGGAAGGGCCAGACGCTCTCCTTGAGGGTGACGGTGGCGCCTGGCATGGGCGTGCCGTTGGAGTCTTCGACGAGGCCGCTCACCATCCCCTGTTTCGGCAGTGTCAACTCCACGTTGAGTTCTTGGCCGAAGCGGTCGAGGCGCAGGAAGACCCGCGCCTGGCGCAGCACCAGGCCGTCCTCGAAGGTCGCCTCGATCGCCATCGGCCGCGGGCTCGGTGCCACCAGGTCGAAGAGGAAGTGGCCGTCCATGTCGGAGGTCACATCGAAGAGGCCGAGGTCGGGATGGCGCAGGGTCAGCGTCGCCCCCGCCGCCGGGGTGACGCCGTCGTGGTCGTACAGGGTGCCGCTGATGCGGCCGGCCGACTCGAAGAGGAGTTGCAGGTCGAGAATCTGGCCGTCGCTCATCAGCTCACCGGTCACCGTCTCTTCGCCGAGCAGGGCGTTGAAGGCGGTCAGGGTGAAGGGGCCGGCCAGCACATCGGTCAGCTCGAAGAAGCCTTGCGGGTCGGTCTGGATGTCGTGCGATTCGAGGTCGAGGCCGACCAGCCCTAGCCGCACCACCGAGGTGCGGTAGCGCAGGATCGATTCGACACCCACCAGGGCACCAGCGTCGCGCTGCATCACCTGGCCGCGAATGGTGCCCTTCTTGAAGCGGATCTGAACCGCCGGCGTATCGCCGATGAAGCGCACTTCGGCCGTGGCCACGCCGCCGTCGCTGCCGCGTACAGCGTGGATCTTGTAGACCCCGGGGGCGATGTCGGGCAGCACGAAGCGGCCGTCGGAGCCGGTGAAGGCTTCGCCGAACCAGGTTTGATCGCTCACCGCGATATGGACCGTCGCACCGGGCACCGGTAGCCCAGCGAAGTCGAGCACCTCGCCGGTGATCGCGCCGGCCGGCAGGGTGTCTTGGAAGATCAGGTCGCGCTGGACGGTGGCGCCGTTGAGCACGGTGGTCAGGGCGATGACCTTCTTCTGCGCCGTCAGGTCAGCGGCGGTGATCCGTTGCGCTCCGGCGAAGAGCCCTTCGAGCCGGTAGGAGCCATCGGCGGCGGTGAGGGTGTTGAAGGGCAGGCCGTCGGCGTAGACCACGGCACCTGAGATCGGCACCAGGGTGCCGTCGAGCTGCTGGCGGAGCACTCGGCCTTCGACATCGCCGCGCTCGTCGATCAGCAGCACGTCGACCTCGGCCACCGCGTCGACCGGCACGGTGAAGAATTGGCGGGCGCCCGAGATTCCCGTCTCTCCCGAGAAGGCCTGGATCTCGGCCTCGCCGGCCGGCACCATGCCGAAGTCGAAGCGGCCGTCGAGGGCGCTCCTCATCACGCCGGCCAGCTCGCCCTCGACATAGAGGGCGACCCAGGCATCGAAGACCGGGCTTACCCCATCGACGGCGAAGACCCGGCCGCGCACCTCGCCGATGGGCGCGGCGGGTCGCTTGAGCAGGGTGAGGTCGCGCTCGACCAGGGCGCCGCCGGCCGGGATCTCGACCGTGGTCACCGCGAAGGCGCCCGCTTCGTCGGTGGCTGAGAGCGTCACCGTGCCCACCGGCATGTCCTGGATCTCGTAGTGGCCCTGCGCGTCGACGACCGCCAGCCGCGTTTCCTGGAAGGCGGGGTTGAGGGCCTGGACGCGCAGCTTTGCCGGCACGCTGCCGTCGTCGTAGAGCACCCGGCCCGAGAGAGCGCCGCGGCCGAGCAGGACGATATCGAGGCTCACCGTCTGGGCCACGAAGCGCACCCGGCCGCGCGCCTCGCCCTTCTGGCCGGTGGTCGGATCCTGAGCCCGCAGGACGAAGAGGTCGCCGCACGGGGTTTGGCGCACGTAGTCGAAGAGAAACTCGCCGGCCGCGTCGGTGCGCACCGCCGCCGTCACGTGTGGCCGGCACTGGGTGGCGCAGACCGGGCACTGGTCGGTCTCGACCAGCTCGACGCGGGCAAACGGCACCGGTTGGCCGTCGGCCCCGATCACCCGGCCGCTGACCAGCGTGCCGTCCATGGTGACGGTCGTATCGACCGGCACCACCGTCTCGACGATGTGCTCGCCGGTCACCGAGGTCAGATCGCGCACCGTCAGCGGCTGGCTGACGTAGGGGGAGAGGGGATTGTCAAACAAGACCCGCACCATGCGGCTGTTGGCGAAGCCGGCCAGCGGATTGGCCGGCTGGCCGGCCTGCGGCGCCGAGTCCACTTCCCGCTGGATCACTCCGCCGTTGCTCAGCTTGCCGGGGATCTCGAAGCGAGTCGAGTCGCGCGGCACTAGGGTTACGCCGTCGATTTCTTGCGACAGCAGAACCTCGACGATGTGGCCGGTCGGGTCGACCTCGCTGTTTTGCACCGCCGCCACCACGGCGAAGGGGCGCGGGCTCAAAGGCCGGATTGCGCCGGCGCGGGTCGTCTCAGGGCTACCGTCGCCGTCGCTATCGATCGACAAGGTGAAGGCGTTGTCGGAGGCTGAGTATTCGATCCAGGCGAGGCCGGTGGACAAGAGCGAGATGGGGGAGAAGCGCACGGCGCGCGGGGCGCCGGTGGCGTCGGGGATGAGCAGTTCGAGCGCGCCCGAGGCACCGGCACTGCCGGCGGCGGCGGTGAGTTCCACCCGGTAACCGGTCGCCTCCGGCACCGCCATCGTCGCCAGCTGGGCGCCGGTCAAGTCATAGAGATCGGCGAAGGGCAGATCTCGCAGCCGGTCGGCTTGGGCGCCGCCGCCCGAAAGCACGCCGCCGCTCATCCGGCTGCGCACGCTCAGCTCCAGGTCGGCGCCCACCGCCAGGGCGCCCTCGATCGGCCCGAGGTAGGCGGTGGTGGCGGCGAAGCGCTCGAACATTGCCACCGGCGTGGTGGTGGCTGCCTCCGCCGCGAAGATCTGCCCCAAGGCGGTGCCGGCGAGGCCGCCGCGCTGGGTGGTGCGGCGCAGCGCATCCCACTCCCAGCCTTGATCGCGGGCGCCGTTCCACTCGAGAGACAGGACGGCCGCGGCGTCGAAGAGCGCTTCGCCAAAGTCCACATGGCGCCCCGCCTGGGCGAAGCTGTAGACCCTGGAGTCGACCTGCGGCCGGGTCACCTCGGGCAGCGTCCCGTCGAGCAGCGCCGGCGGCGCGGTGGCGAGCGAAAAGCCGAGGCCGATCAGCCCCAGACCGTGGCGCACCAGGGGCGCCGGCAGTGACTCGCTCGAACGGGGCAGGATGATGGTGGTGGGCGACAAGGGAATGCCGTTGTCACCGACGCCCACGGTGAGTTCAAAGACCGGGTTGACCGACGAGGGGCTGCGCACCGCCGCCGAGACCACCCGCCCGGTGCGCAGCGAGCGCAACCGAAACTCGGCCACCGCCGACTCGCCGGGCAAGAGCGAAGGGATAGTGACCGTGCGGTCGCCCACCACCTCGACCCCCGAGAGGCCGACCAGCGGCAGGGTCACCGAGATCAAGTTGGCCGGAGCGTTGGAGGTGTTGGACAGGGTCAGAAAGAGCGGGTATTGCTCATCGGCGCGGACCACATCCGGGTGGGTGAGGGTGACCCCGAAGGTGGGATCGCGCACCACCACCGCACCGCGCGCCGTGCCGGTGATGCGGCGGATGCCGCCGGCCAAGCCGTCCAAGATCCCTTCGAGCGCGAACTCGACGACGTGGGTCCCCTCGCGCCTTCCTTCCACCAGAAACTCCGCCTCGCTAAAAGCCTGTGCCACCAGGAAGGTGATGTCGTCCGCCGTGCCCAGCTCGCCGTCCGGCCCCGGCACCCGCAGTGGCACCGGCACGCCCAGCGGTGTCGGCGGTGAAGTCTCCGCCTGGCGCAGCCCCGGCGGCAGGGCGATCTTGGCGGTCAGATCTCGAATCACCAGCGGATCGCCGGCGGGCGCTCCGTTGCCGGCCATCAAGACCACCGAGAAGAACTGGTTGAGCAGGCCGATCTCGGTGGGGAAGAGAATCACTCCGGGAATCGGCGGTGGATCTTCGATCGAACAATTCCCCGAAGGGTCCTGGCAGCCGCCGACCTGCGGGCCGGCCGGCTCGGCGAAATCGAGCCTGAAGGGGGCCATTCCCGGCGGCGAGAAGCGCGACTGCCGGCCGCTGGCCCCGCCGCCGCTTAAGCCCACCATCAGCGGCTCTTGCCCCGGCACGAAGAGCACCGGCACGTTGTAATCCACCACATCGCCGGCGATGCCGAAGCCGAAGGTGAAGTTGAAGGCCTGGAAACTGTCGTCGTTGACCACGATGCCGTAACTGCGGATCTCATCCAAGGTCAACGCCCGCGAAGTCACCCGCGTCACCAGAACCTGCGCCACCAAGACCGTCGTCGAGCGCGGGCTGGCATAGCCCACCAGTGTGTTGCCCTCCATCAACCGGATGTCCTCCAGCCGATACTCGCCCTCCAGCCGCAGCCGGGGAATCCGCAACGGCTCGCCCGGCGCCGCTGTCACCAACAACGTCCCCTCAATCTCCGGCCCCCGCAAATCCCCCTCCACCCGCAACCCCGCCGGCAAAGTGCCCAAGGCTGGATCAAACCCCGCCAACGTCGTCGTCACAATCGTCGGCGTATCAAACGGCACCGTCTGCGCCTCCGGCGAGACGGTCAGCTGAGTGCCGGTGATGGGCAACGTGCCGGTGGCCAGCTGGGCTGAGAGGGGAGCGGTGAGGAAGAGGCAGGCGAGGAGGAGGCAGAGTGAAAGGGCTATCGAGGCAGGGGTACGCACGCTAGAAACTCCCAAGGGACAAAGCAGAGGAATGGAAAGATAACTGGTTAGTATCTACTCAATAGTGAGCCTGGTTGCTGTAGTTTGTTGGTCGCGCTTGCACAAGAAACCTCGGGATCGGGCTGCACAGGGGCACAAGAAGTCTCTCGGCAGGCGGTGATTGTGTGGGCGGGTGTTCATCTCGACTGACACGGTTGTGACAAACCTTTTCTTCCGTGTCAACACGAAAGGCGGAACAGAGAGAAGTCGTGATATCGGTATAACTGTGAGCAGGGCTGGTGTGCTGACTCAGGCTAGAACTCTCTTGGGTCACCCTAAATACGCAATGCAAAACGGTTTAAGGTTGCCACGGCTTTGCTTCTTACTTCGAGCTGCTGCCTGGAACTGTTGGGTCACAGAGCCAGAAAACGCGCGAAGAAAAAGAGGAGGAGGCAGCGCTTGAACAGCATCTCCAAACCACCGGCGGGAACTAGGTTCGTAATAATCCGGGACACTTGGAGACTTTTCTAGGTACAATGATGGGAAATCTAGGAGTCTGATGACCAGATCAAATCAACGCCCGTCCCCAGTACCCGATCCACCCGACTCCGCGACGATCCACCGGGTGGCCGAGGAGACCACTCAGGAGATGCTTTTCGCCCTGCGTCGTGGTTTGAGAACTGCCGGGTACCACATCAAGGAACTCGATCAACGCCTCGGACTCTCCATTGGCTACACAAGCCAACTGCTGCAAGGCAGAATCCATCTACAGATCTCACATGTGGTCTCGATCGCGGAAATCCTCGGTGTGTCCCAGCGCTCCTTCTACGAAGAGGCCTTGCCAGAGCTCAGCCAGCTCGCCGCGACCGCAACTGATCCCGGCCTCAACGAAGATGGTTCGGCGCACTGGTGGCCCGGCGAAGCTGTTCTCAAGGAAATCGCTCGTGAGATTCTCGACGACCTCTTGGCGGATTCCCCCAACACGCCGCAGCCAATCAGTCCCACGAAGTCGACAGGCCGGTCCCGGGAAGCTCGCGAAGCCAACCGCCGGGTGCGCCAGTGGCTGCGCTACGCCATCCGGAAGAGAGGCCTATCCGAATCCGAAGTGGCTCGCCGACTTGGGAAGAAGCCAGAGTGGATGTACACACGCTTCACCACGAAGTCCGCCGCCCTACGCTTCTCCTTCTGCATCCAAGTCCTCCTGGCCTGCAAAGTCAGCCCCGCTGACTTCTTCCACCGAGCTCTTCTCGAACTCGAAGGTCCACCGCCACAACTACCACGATCCACGCCAAGCTGCTCACCGACTCGCAGAGAGATCCGCGCCTGGTTGGAACCGGTGATGGAGGAATTGCTCGCGGAGCGTAGGGGGTCGGATGTCTCTTGATCGATCGAATACCATCCTGCCAGTTCCAACCACTGAGCCCGATCCTCGGAAGCCCCCCGGAAGCTGCCGCGCCGGTGGAAAACTCTGTTCGCCTCCAGCCGAGCCTCCGCGGGAACGGGTTCGAGCGACCCCTGGTCAATTATGGAAAACGGATCCTGGATCCGGTACAACGTATTGGAACCCCGCCACCGTGGCTCCCCAGCAGCATTGGCTCTCGCACTGGGGGCGGCAAGGTAAAAGAGGGCAGACTACGCTTGCTGTCAACGGCCCCTCCCCCCCTGGTAGGCTGGGCTCGACGCCGCTACCGGGGTGAGCGCGGTGTCCGCCATTCTCTTCTCGGTTCGATACTGATATCACTGAAAATTCTGGAGGCAAGATGGCTGATCGCCGTGTACTCACTATTCTGTTTGCAGTCCTGACCTTGCCGCTGCCGGTGCTCGCCGGTTCGGGCGGTATTTTGCAGTTTCAGCACGGTGGGCGTGCCACGGCGCAGGTGGGGGCTTTTACCGCCCGCGCCGATGATGCCTCGGCGGTTTTCTACAATCCGGCGGCGATCTGCCGGCTGGACGGGATGCAGGTGCTTGGCGGGCTCGATTTCACCAACGCCACCGATGAGTACAACAGCTCGACGGGTACCCACCGCGCCAGCCACACAATTCAGTTCCCGCCGGTGGTCTACTTCACCTGGAAGCCGGCGAACATGGAAAGGTGGGGTTTCGGCGTTGGGCTGGACACGCCGGCTTGGTATCGCACGAACTGGGATACGGCGCTCTTTCCCGGCCGCTTCCTGACCCGCGTCTCGGAGTTGCGGCTGTTCGAGGTCCATCCGGTCGCGGCCTACGCCCTGGATGAGAAGTGGAGCGTCGGCGGTGGTTTGCGCTTCCTGTTTGGCACCCAGGAATTTGGCTTGAACACGCAGGGCCAGCTCGAAAGTGATGGTGACGGGCCGGTCTTCTTCGAGGTCAGTGGGTTGGCCAATGCCGATATCTCGGCGGTGAGCGCCGATCTGGCGATTCACTACGACGACAACATCTGGGGCTGGGGAGCAGTGCTTCGCGGTCCAGCCGACTTCGACGAGAACGGCAGTTTCTCCACCGAGGTGCGCAACATCTCCATTCCCGCCGCCACGGATACCGTGCTCGCTATGTTCGCCTTCGATGGCGCTTCGCTTTCCTTCGAGTTGCCGCTGGAGTTGAGTACCGGGTTCTGGTTCGCGCCCTACCCGGAATTGCGCGTCGAGGTGGATCTGGCCTACGAAGCCTGGTCGGGTCTCGCCGACACCGACATCCAACTCTCCTCGCCGACGCTCAGCCTTCTCGATCTGCCGCAACGGCGTGACTGGGACGACACCTTCAGCCTTCGCCTCGGCGTGGAAGGGGAATTGAACAAGACCTGGTCGGTCTCGGGCGGCCTGGCCTACGAAGGGTCACCGATTCCCGACGCGACGGTCGAGCCCGGTTTCTCGCGCGGCGATGCCTTCGTCATCGCCTTCGGGGCGAGCTACAATTTGCCCGAGTTGTCCCTCGACATCGGCTATTCGCTACACACCTACCAGGACCGCGGCGCCGCCGGCCAGGAGCCGTTGCAGCCGAACATCGCCGGTGAGTACAGCGGCAGCCTGCAAGCGTGGTCCGTCTCCGCTCGTTGGCGTCTGGGAAAACCGTAGAAGGGGTCGCGGGCGCGACCGCGCTTACTGCCTCTTGGCTCGCCGTCCCAGGATCCGTCTGAAATCCTGGAAGCTGACGAATTTGATCGCCAGGAACAAGGTCAGGGCGAGGAAGAGCCAGGAGTTGAACAGCCAGGCGAAGAGTGGGAAGGCGGCGAAGAAGCTGCGCACACCGAGTGTGTAGCGGTTCGACGCCTTGTTGACCAGGTTGGTGAGGTAATCGACAGGCGATCCCTCTTCGGCTTCGATCACTGCTGGGTCGGCGCCGATCGCCAGGCTGAACTGCCCCAGGCGGCGCAGCGCGGCCATGTAGTACGAGAAGGCGGCGGCGAAGACGAAGATCAGCAGGTAGAGCTTGGCGGCGACGGAGGCGGGATGGAGGTCCCAGCTGGAGGGATGCGAAACCTCGGCGCTCATGCCGGGGAAGCGAATCAGGATGTTGACGGTCATTCCCAGCAGGATGAGCGAGGCCGAGCCGAGCAGCGAGTTCATCATCGTCAGGTTGCGCGTTTGCTGCGCCGCCGCGGTGATGTCCCGCCGTTCGACCAGACCGGCGATCCAGGAGCGGCGAATCACGTCCAGGCGCCCCTTCGCCGTGCTGTGCGGTGAGAACGAGGCAAGCCAGGGGTAGACCCCGTGGTAGATGGGGAAGACGAGAAGGTAGAGCACGAAGCCCACCACATCGACCCTGTTCTGAAACAGCTCGCTCCAGGGGGCCACTATTGCACCGGCTCCGCCGCAGGCTGGCGGAACATTCCCGGTTTGTAGGCCGCGATGTGGCCGGTGAAGGCGGAAGCGGCGACGGTGTAGGGAGAGGCCAGGTAGAGGCGGCCGGGACCGGAGCGGCCCTTGTAGTTGCGGTTGATGGCGCTGATCGTCACCTGGTCCGGCGACTCGGAGACCCCCGGCCCGCAGCCGATGCAGGCGCCGCAGCCGGGTTGGATCAGGGTCACGCCCGCCTTCTCGAAGGCTTCGATCATGTGGTGGCCCCGGCAGTACTCTTCGACCGCGCGCGAGCCGAACTGAATCAGGAAGCGCACCTCCTCGTGTACTTGCAAGCCGGCGTCGACCGCTTCTGAAACCACTCGGTGGTAGAAGCGCAGGTCGTCGATCTTGCCGGCGGTACAGCTGCCACCGTAGGCGATGTCGATGGGGGTTCCCGCCACTTCGTCGACGAAGGCGCCATTGGTGGGATCGGAGGGAATGCCATGGTCGGGGTCGCCGGGATCGGCGACCATCGGTCGCAGGGTGGACAGGTCGATGGTGTGGATGCCGCCGGCATACTCCGCGCCCTCGTCGGGGGCTACGGCGCGCTCCTTGAACGCCTCGATGTCGACCTCTGGACGCCATTGGGCGAGCCAGCGGAAGGTCATCTCGTCGGCCAGCACGATCGCGGTGCGCGCGGTGCACTCGGTCGCCATGTTGGTCAGCGTCGCCCGCTCGTCCATCGACAGCGTCGTTACGCCGGGGCCGGTGAACTCCATCACCCGGTTGAGCGTCTGCTGCTCTCGCGCGTGGTGCAGCAAGATATGAAGCATCAGGTCCTTGGCGGTGACCTCCGGTGGCAGCCGGCCGGTCAGCTCGAAGCGAATCGACTCGGGAACCTCGACCTGGGTGAAGCCGCTGTGTACCAGATTGGCGTACTCGGTGGCGCCCACCCCCCAGGCCAGGGCGTTGTTGACCCCGCCCATGCAGGTGTGGCTGTCGGTGGCCTGGATGAAGTCGCCGGGGTTGATCAGGACCTCCCGCGCTACCTCGTGGCAGATGCCGGGGGAGACTCCATGCTGAGCCGAGAAGTCCTGGGCGCCGGTGTGGTGCTGGAAGTCGCGCTGCAACTCGCGCAGGGTGTCGATCTTGGGGATGAACGGCCGCATGCGATCGACCTCGTCGGCGTAGATCAGATGATCTTCGAAGACGGCGAAGCGGCCTGGATTGTGGATCTTGTAGTCGGCGCCGAACTCTTGCTGCAAGAAGTAGTGGACCTGGGCGGTGGTGAACTCGTGCGAGTAACCGCCGTCGACCTCCACCACCACGGCGTCTCCCGGCTTGACGTACTTTTCCCCGTCACCCATCAGGTGGCGAGCGAGGATCTTCTCCGCCATGGTCATCGCTCGCCGGCCGGTGGTGGGGCGCGGTAGCTCGATCTCGCCGGCCGCCAGCGCCTTCGAGAAGGGGAAGAGGCCGCCCTGCTGCACCACGATCTGGGTGATCGGGTCGTAGGCGCGGTAGAACTCGGCCAGTGGAATGCCCTCGCCGTTTTGCAGCCGTTCGAGTTGCCCGTGGTCGCCCATCAAGACACCTTGGTTGATGTTGTTACGGGCGTGGATGGGGGCGAAGGAGGCGGCGATCGCCAGCCGGATGCCGCTCCATTTTTCAGCTTGCACGGCGGTCTCGCGCGAACTGCCCACACCCTTTCGCAGGCCGGAAACGATGACCTCGAAGTTGCCGTCGATCAGCGCGTCGCGGTCGAAGAGTCGTTCGCCGTCGACGATCAGGCCGGCATAGGCCTCGCGCGCCAGGTCTTCGGGGCGATGGTTGAAGCAGACCCAGGCCGGGGTCATGGCGTCGGTGTTGATGTCGTCGAGTAGGTCGTCGACGTTGAGTTCTTCCATGCGCAAGTCGAGCGTTCCAGCCAACTGCCGGCGGATCAGCTCCGGGTCCTTGGTCAGGAAGAGGATGCGCTTGTCAGGAGCCAGGCGCACGGTCTCGGGTGGTTTCATCTCAGACTCCAAGAAAGGAAGGTGGCGGCAGGGCCGCCGGCAGCGCGCGAGAGCCTCTCCGTCGTAACGAGCGAACCAACACACAGATGGTCGGCGTAGAGGACCGCGGAAACCGATTCTAGCGCACCCGCGGGCTGCCAAGGCTTGGTTGTTTCGCTATGATCGTCCGGCTGGTACGGAGGGCTTGACGATGAGTGGTGGTATGCAACGAAAGTGGTACGAAGGTCCCTGGGTTTTCGTCGCCGGGGGCTGCTGCCTGGGATGTCTGGTCCTGCCGCTCGCCTGCGTCGCTTTGCTGGGCACCGGCGGCTGGTTCGCGGTAACCAAGAATCCGATCGTCAAGCAGGCTCTCGAAATCGCCAATGAGAGCGCCCAGCTGGAGGCGGAGCTGGGTTCGCCGATCGAGTATCGATGGCTGGGCAGTAGCACTCAAGTGAGCATCAACCAGGACGAGGCCGATCTGGAGGTCAAGATCGGTGGACCCAAGGGCACCGCCTTGCTCTCCGGACTCGGCCATCATGTCGATGACGACTGGACCTTTGAGCGGTTGCGGGTCCGTCTCGAAGACGGCCGCGTCATCGACCTGCTGAGCGATCAGCTGGTGCCCGACGACGTGCAGTACGAACAGCTGCCGCTCGACGAGTTGGAGGATGCCGCGGCTCCACCTGCGGACTGACGGCAAGGATGCGAGTCACTACCGCCCGTCTCGAGCTGCTGCCGGCCAGCGGGCAGCTGGCGCGTTGCGATGTGGAAGATCCAGTCCGCTTCAGCGAACAGTTAGGGGCTCGGATTCCACCCAGTTGGCCGCCGGAGCTGCTCGCCGACGCGCGCGAGCCGCTGGCCAAGATGTTGGAGGATGACCCGGGTTTGACCGGCTGGATGCTCTGGTACTGGCTGCTGCGCGACGGCGCTGCGGCGGAGCCCGGCTTCACCCTGATCGGCGTCGGCGGCTTCAAGGGGCGCCCCTCGGCCGACGGGATGATCGAAGTGGGGTATGCACTGCTGCCGGAATACCAGCGCACAGGATTGGGCAGCGAAGGGCTGCGTGGGCTGCTCGAATGGGGGTTCTCCCACCGGCGAGTCACCCGCATCGCCGCCGAGACCATGCCGGGCTTGCAAGGCTCCATCCGGCTGCTCGAAAAGGCCGGCTTCGAACCGTCCGCGGAACCGGCGATCGAGAAGGGAGCGATCCGTTTCGATCTGTCGCGGGAGCGGTTCGCCGGCGGGCAATGGTGAGGGGGCAAACCCACCGTTTCCCTTTCTCGTAGTAAGCTGGGCGGCTAACGCGATCAAGGAGGAGACGACAATGCGAAAACTCTTTCCCGTAGTAGCTTCCCTGGCGGTCATCTTTGCCGTCGCCGCCTGCTGTTGCCCGACCCGTTGTCTGGCCGAGGGGGTCGAGGCGGACGCCGTTTTCGAGCAGCTCAAATCCATGGCCGGTACCTGGACCGGAACGCCGAAAGGCGAAGGGACGGAGGCCGAGAATGACGCCGAGAAGTTGGGTGAGGTGGTCCACAAAATCGAGGTTTCGGCGGCCGGAACCGTGGTCATGGAGACCATGGGGCCGGGAACTCCGCACGAGATGATCAACATGTACCATCTGGATGGTGACGACCTGGTGCTGACCCACTACTGCGCCGGGGGTAATCAGCCGTCGATGCGCCTCGACCGTGCTCACAGCACGGCGGACAACTTGATCTTCGATTTTGCCGGCGGCACCAATCTGGATCCGGCGGTCGACAGCCACATTCACGCGGCGCAGATCAAGATGGTCGGCGACGACCGTATCGAGAGTTCTTGGACGGCCTACACCAAGGGCGAGCAAGTCGGCTTGATGACCTTCGAGCTGGCCAAGCAAGAGTAGGCGGGCAGGCCGGGTTGCTTCAGGCGACTGGCTTCAGGCGGCCGGCCTCCGGCCGCCTGAGCGACCTCGGCCCTGACCTCGAAAGAGGGCCAGGTAGGCTTCGAGTGTTTCCAGCGCCAGCCGGTCGGCGGGTGTTGAGACGACTCTGACTCCGGCTCGGCGCAGGCGGGCGCCGAGGCGCCGGTTGGCGAGGAGGATTTCTAGACCGGCGACCTGGGCGAAGACGCCGCTGGCGTTGTCTGGGAGCTGGTGGGCGAGAGCTTCCAGCTCGGGGTCGCGCAGGTTGATCAGCATCGGGCGATGGCGCCGTTCGAGGTGGAGGAGCGATTCGCGCAGCAGTTCGGCGGCGGCGAGATCGACCACCGAGGTCAACAGCACGACGGTGGCGCTGCGCGCTTCGAGTGCCATGGTGCGTTCGGCGGCGAGGTCATAGGCGGGTTCGGCGAGGCGCGGTTGCAGGTCGTAGAGTTCTTCGTAGGCTCGCGAGATTCCCCGGCTGCCGCCGCCCGGGCCGCCGACGCGCACCAGTCTTTCGATGCGGTGTGAGAAGGCAATGAGGGTCACCCGGTCGCCGCGGGCCGCCGCCACCCGAGTCAGGGCCAGAGCGGTGGCCAGGGCGTGATCGAGCTTGCTGCGGTCGCCCTCGCGCGAGGTCATCGAGCGGGCGCAGTCGAGGAGGATGACCAGGCGGGCGCCACGTTCCCAGGTCTCTTCCCGGGAGACCAGCCGGCGGTGGCGCGCGGTGGCTTTCCAGTGGATCTTGCTCAGCGGGTCGCCAGGCCGGTACTCGCGCAGCGCGTAGGGCTCGCTGCCGGCGCCACGAATCGCCAGCGGCATGGTGCCGAGCTGGCGCCGCTGGGCGAGTGCCAGCAGATGGCCGACCTGCCCGCTCCAGCGGATCTGCGGGTAGACCCGGCGCGGTTGCGGGGCGATCAGCTCGCGCTGTGTCCAGGCCAGCTTCCAGGGTCCAAGGATGCGGGCGGTCAGTGGCCCCACGGCGTTCTCGCCGCGCTGTCGCGGCGTCAGGCGGTAGCTCCACTGGAGGCGATGGCCGGGGGTGAGTTCGACCCGTTTTCGGCGCGTCGAGGCGGCGATGGCCGGGCAGAGCCCCTCGCGCAGCAACAGGGTAATGGGCCGGTTGTAGCCGGGTGCGGGATTGCCGGCTTCGAGATCGACCCTCACCGTGGCCGGCGCTCCTTGTACCAGCATCGTCGGCCAGTGGCGCGAAGCGGTGACGCTCTGGGTACGGGCCCGACGCAAGTCGAGCCAGAAGAGGGCTGCTAGAAGCAGATCCAGGCCGACGATCACCCACACCAACCACGGCTGGCCGATGGCACCGATGAGCAGCAGGGAGACCAGGCTCAGGGCCAGGAAGAGGCGACCGGCGGGCATTAGCGGCGGCCCTGTTGTTGGCGCGGTCGGCGAGGTGAAGGGGGCGGCGAGTGATTCAGCGGGGCACCTCCACGGCGGCGGCGACCGACTGCAAGATTTTGGCTGCGGTCTGCCCTTCAAGCTCGGATTCGGCGGTCAGCATCAAGCGGTGAGACCAGCAGGGAACGAGGAAGCGTTTGAGGTCGTCGGGAGCCACGAAGTCACGCTCGGCGAGGAGGGCTCCAGCCCGTGACACTTCGAGCAGGGCCAACGCTCCGCGTGGGCTGATGCCGAGTTCCACGTAGGGTGAGTCGCGCACCGCCGTGGCCAGCCGAAAGAGGTAGTCGAGCAAGTCGGGCGAGACGTGGGTGAGGCGGGACGCTTGGCGCAGACTGGCGGCATCGGCGTCACTCATCACCGGCTGTGGATAGCCGCTGTCCGGCCCCCAGCCGGGAAGGTCGCCGGCCACCGCCCGGCGGTAGAGTTCCACCTCGGCCTCCTCCCCGGGCAGGCGCAGATCGATGCGCATCAGAAAGCGGTCGAGCTGTGCCTCCGGCAGTGGGTAGACCCCCTCGAACTCGATCGGGTTCTGGGTGGCGATGACGAAGAACTCCGGGGGCAGCGGGTGGGTTTCGCCGTCGATGGTGACCTGGCGCTCTTGCATCGCTTCGAGTAGCGCCGACTGCGTCTTGGGCGGCGTACGGTAGATCTCGTCGGCCATCAACAGGTGGGTGAAGATCGGTCCGCGCAGCAGCTTGAACCGGCCGGAATCCCCCCGGTAGATATTTGTGCCGATGACGTCGGCGGGCATCAGGTCAGGGGTGAACTGAACCCGCGCGAAGGGTACGCCGAGACAGGCTGCAAAGCAGCGCGCCAGCAGTGTCTTGCCCAGCCCCGGTACCCCTTCGAGCAGCGCATGGCCACCGGCCATGTAGGCGGCGAGCAGCGCCTCGGCCGCGCTCTCCTGGCCGAGGACGCAGCCGCCGAGTTCGGAGAGGGTCGCCGCGGCAACCTGGCGCAGGCGACTCAAGTCGAGGTGGGTGTTGTCCACCCGCGGTGGTTCGGTCATGGTGTTGTTTCCTCTTGGTCAGGATGAAGGGGATGGGTCGGAAAAGACGGGCTGCCGTGCTCACGGCGAATGCGGGCGACATGGGCGGCGAGGTTGACCAGCTGGCGGCTGTTGGTCGCCGGCTGCAAGCTGGACAGCGCCGAGGAGAACGCAGGATTGGCGTCGTCCAGCTGCTGAACCCTCTCGATCAGCAACTCTCCCGCCCAGCGGTGATGGCCCATCGTCTCGTGCAGTATGCCCATGCCCCGCAGCAGACCCGCGGTCGAACCACTGTGCGCCGTTGGTTCGCGCCACACGGGGCCGAAGCGACGGGCGAGGAACCAGACGGCGAGGAGGTAGATGGCGAGCAAATGCACCAAAAACAGGTCGAATACCCGTTGGGGCACAGGCGTTACCCTTTCGCCGGGCGGGCGCAGACCGTGATGGTACTCATCGAAGCTCCACCGGGCGGCGCCCGCTGCGAGCAGGCTTTCCAGCAGTCCGGCATTGCCGGCTTCCCCCAAACGGGCATTGGACAGAACATCCGCCGGAAGCCAAATCATCCGGCCGTCGCCGAAGGGGACGCTGAAGATCACCGCTGCCTCTTCGGCCAGCGGTCGCGCGAGGTAGGTACCCTGTTTCTCCAAGACGTCGTCGACCAATCTCCTGCCCGCGGACGGTTCCTCTGCGCTGCGGGCAGCTGTGGCGGTGTTACCGGGGGCGGCGTGAAACCAGGGTTGAGCGCCGGTGCTCGCTTGCGGCACGGCCGCGGGTGGGCGTAGCGAGATCTCTCGGATCTCACCGCCGAGCGCGGGGCCGGGGAGGAGTTTCCATCTCTCTTTTTGCCAGCTGCGCCAGCCGCCATAGCCCAAGGGCGAGCTGCGCCTGGCGCGGCGCGCAGCCAGGCCGAAATGGTCGAAGAACCTCTTCTCGGCTCCGCGGGGAATCTGGCCGGAGTAGGCGATGATCACCGTTGCGCCCGCTTGCGCGAAGGCACGGTAGGGCTCGAAGTCTGCCTGCAATGCAGCGCTCGACCAGGGAAAGCCGGTGACCAGCACGGCGCTCGCGTCAGTGTCGCCGGGCTCCTCGCCGAGCTGGTGGTCGAGGAGAGTGATCTCGGCTCCGCGGGCCGCGAGGTACTTTCGGGCCGCCAACCAGCCTCCCGGTCCAGGGGAGAGGGCGCTTGGTCCACTGCCGCCGGGAGTGTAGAGGGCGATCAAAGTGGCGACGACGGTGAGCAAGACGGCGGCAAGAACGCCGGTCTTGTGGGCGCGACTCACGACTCACTCCCCTGTGCTTGTGGAGTCGCGGCCTGTGGAGTCGCGGCCGGTGGAGTGGCGAGAACCGCCGCCAGCTGGTCGGCGAAGCCGCGAACCTCATCGGCCCGCGGTGGGCGAGGGCCGTAGACCAGGGTGTCGAGTTGGCGAACGATGGGCAGGAGTTGGCGCCGGCGTGAGCGCTCCAGGTGGGCTTGTTCGAGCAACTCACGGCTGGTCCATGCGGGGTCGACCCGCTCGGCGGCGAGGCTGCGGGCGAGCCACCACCAAGCGGCTTCGAGGGCGCCCGAGAGGTCGCCCGCCGCCAATCGGTTCTCCAGCGTAGCGAGCCACGCGGCGGCTCCTCTCGCCAGTTTCGCGGCGCTTTTCTCATTGGCCAGCGTCTCTTCGATCTCCGCTGTGCGCTGGCGAGTGAAGAGGCGTGAAAGGGGGACAGCAAGTCCGAGAAAAACGAGTACCGCCGCACCCCAAACCAGGATCTGCCCGGCCCATCGCAGCACCGACGTGATGCTGGTGACGTGCGACAGGGTGGAGATCAAGGCGCGGTAGAGCCGAGCTCGAAGCCTTCTGAGAAGAAAGGAGAGGTAGGCCGTCAGGCTGGTCGGTTGAGGGTCGCGCTGCAGCAGTCCTTGGTCGCGGATGGCTTCCAAGGTTGCTCGATCGGTGGCGACGAAGACGATTTGCTTTTCCTCTGCCTTGCCGGCTTTGCCCGTACTGGTCTCGACCGTACTGGTCTCGACGGTGCCGGCCTTGGGATCAGGGCTCGGCTGTGCCGCCGCGCCGCCGCTTCCGGCGACAGCCAAGAGGAGCCAGATGGCCGACGTGAGGCACCGCGACACCCTCACGGTTCGGGATCGCCGATCTTCTCCGGCGGCGCGGAGGATTGGGTGTCGGGGGGTTCGATCATCCGGCTCTCGGCGGTCTCGGGCGGGAGGCCGGCAGAGAACTGCGGAACCTCGAGAGCTTCCAGCTCCGCTTCGAGGTCGCTGCCCTCGGAGCGCCGCCGCACGTCCCAGTAGAGCAGAGCGAGGCCAAAACCGAGGTAAATCAGCACCGCGCTACTGCCCAGTGCACCCAAGGCGGCGTTGGGAACGGAGAGCCAAAACCAGTTGCTGGCGAAAACCTCCTCCGGCGAGCCGACCGCTTGGCGCGTAGTCATGATCTGCTGGACGATCTGCAAGGGCATCTGCATCAGCAGAGAGACGGCGGTGGAGAGGATCCAGCCGACGACCAGCAGAACGAAGATCTTGAAGCGCGGGCTCGAAGTCCACTCGCCCTGAGGGTTGTGGCCGGAGAGTTGGTAGCTGCGGGCGAGCGCCTTGGAGCCGTAGAGATCGTCCTCCACCGTGGCGGAGATGGCAAAACCCCAGAGGGTGGTCAAGAGGATGCCGGGCAGCAGGCAGCAAATGTAGCCGAGGGTGAGCGAGAGGCTGAGCATCAGCACGGTAACCAAGACTCGTGGTTTGAAGGTGTGTCCCCAGTGCGAGGCAAAATGGATCGGCCGGCCGGCGACGGCGTTGGCTGTACCGCTGAACGCCGCGGCGTTGGCCAGACCGAGCAGCACCATCGCCAACACCGTCGCCAGGCAGGAGTAGCCGAAGAAGGGTGCCATGCCGGCGAGGTCTCCTTCTCTCATCGAGATCATCAGATCGTTCATCTGGCGCAAGTAGGCGATCTGTCCGGTGGCGTTCACCACCTGTAATGCCACAATCGGCAAAGCGATGGGCAGAAACAAGGTTCGGAAGTGCCGGCGGAAGAGAGTCCCGGCTTCATCGATCAAGCGGCGAAAGGGGATCGGCTCATCGAGAGCGGGGATGCGGGTTGGCAGCTCGGTGGTCATGACGTGGGTTCTCGCATCGTTTTGGCAGAGAGGAAGGGGTTGAGGGCGAAAAGAAGAAAGAGCGCTTCGAGCGCTAGTCCGATCGCCGTCTTGAGCTGTGGCGAGATCGCTCCGGCCGGCGAGATGAAGGCCTCGACGAAGGCCAGCAGGGCGAGCCACGGCAGGCAGCCGATGAGCAGCACCAGAGCGTCGCGAGCCGCCTCGCGCAGCGCTACGGCCCGCGGCCGATCGTCGGTGGCGACCAGCCCTCTGGCGATCACCAGGCCGCCGCCGGAGCAGACGAGGATCATGCTGATTTCGAGTGGGCCGTGCGCCGAGATGAAGGTCAGCAAGGGAAAGACCATCGAATGGTTGAGGGTGAGCCCGACGACGGAGCCGAGCATCAGGCCGTTGTAAAAGACGAGGAAGACGGTGAGCAAACCGGCGGTCAGACCGCCGGCCCAACCCATCAGCGCCACCTTGATGTTGTTGGTGCCGATGGCCGCCGCTGCCGTCGGGGCGACATCCTCGGTTAGAACCTCAGTCCACAGCCGGCCCTCTTGCAGCCCTTCGAGCGCTTGTGGACCGACGAAGGCCAGGCCGAAGTTGGGTTGCACGAGGGTGATCGCCAGGCCGAGCAGGCCGGCGCCGAAGAAAAGACCGAGGGCAATCAGAATCTCGGGCAGTCGCCGCCTGAAGGTCCGCGGAAAGGTCTGCGTGGTGAAGTGGAGCAAACCCGAGAAGCGGTGGCTGCGGTCGCGTTGTAGCAGCCGCGTTCCCGCCGTTGCCAAGCGCTGCAGACGCCGTGCTGCGCTGGTGGCTGCGTAGCGGGCATTGGCCAGGGAATGGTCGTGGAGCACCCGGCGGTAGTCGAAGGCGAGCTGTTCGAGTTCCTGGTAGTCGAGGGCGTTCCCGCGCGGCGAATCAGCGCGCTGCAGGGTGCTCTCGAAGCGGTCCCAAATCGGAGTCCGTAGCTCGACGAAGCGGTTGTAGTCCATGCGTGGTTTCGGCCCGCTGTGTCCGTTAGCCGCCGCGGATGGCGATCAGGGCGCGGCGCAGCACTGCCGCGGGGTCGTGCTCCATGGCGGTTGCCGTCTCTGCGTCGAGCAAGTGGGGAGCGTCGCGTTGCACCATGGCGACCAGCCGTTGTCCGATGGAGAGGCGCTGGCTCGCTTCGAGTTCATCGGCGCGGCGCAGGTAGGATTCGACCAGCGCCACTTGGCGTGCGTTCCAGGTGGTGGGGATCTGGCCGAGAACGACTTCATCTTCGGGGCGCTCTTCGTGGATCACCAGAGTCCCGGCCAGATGGTCGCCGAGCCGCCGCGAATGAGAGTCGAGCGCCATGACGGGAATACCGATCAGCAGGTCGATGACTCGCAGGAGGTTGCGGATCAAGAAGGCCCCGGTGGTCGGCGTTCCTCCGCTACTGCCGACGGTGCGCAGCCGCACCACCATCTTGCCGGGCGTGCGACCGCGGGTGGCGATCTCGAACACGGCAAAGTAACCCATTTGGAGCAGGAACTGGCTGAGGATCAGAATGGCGATGAGCCAGCCTCCCGACATACCCGTGGCGCTCAATCCCAAGACCAGGGTGAAGAAGAGAATCACCGCCAGCACGAAGACGATGAGGAGGTCGATCGCTCCCGCCAGGGCTCGGCTTCCCACCCCGGCGAGCGGTAGTTCCAGGGCGATGTTGTCGATCGCCAGGACGGTGGGGGCGGTGGGATGTTCGTCGAACTGCGGGGTCATCGGTAGGTTCTTACCTGTAGTAGGTATTCAGATGCTGACAGAGTAGGCCGGCTGGGCGGGTGAGGTCAACCGGCGTAGAGAGGAGGCTGTGGATTTTACCTTGGTGCCGTGGTCTGGTTTTATTCATCGATGACTGATCCACGGGTAGACTCGGGCGCCCGGTTTCATGCCGGGTGGCGGGATCGGTGACCCGTCGGCAGGTGGAGGATATTCGATGGCTTCGACGGTGCGAGAGTGGCTGCTGCTGGCAAGCCGATGGTCGGTGATGCGCCGAGCGCTGATGGCGGGAATGCTGGTCGGTTCGGTACAGATCCTCATCAACCACGGTGACGCCCTGCTGGCAGGGGAACTGACTTCGCGGCGGGTGGTCAAGATGATCCTCACTTCGCTGGTGCCGTACATGGTGTCGACCTTCTCGAGCGTCGGCGCCATCCGGCACCGCGACGGAACCGGGATGGGATGATGGACAGGGTGGACCGAAGCGAGGTGGCCCACGACCAGTTGGCAGGTGTAGCCGAGCGTTATCGCCACCGTCGCCGCCGCTTCGCCGGCGAAGAGCGGGCTTTGCGCCAGCGCTCCCGTTCCCTGTCCTACCTACGGCTGGCGCTCTTTCTCGCCATGGTGGTTTGCCTCGGCGTGATCCTCGTTCGAGGCTTCGGCGCGCAGCGAATCTGGCTCGCCTCGGCGGCGCTCTTCTTCGTCACTTTCGCCCTCTTGGTTCGCCTCCATCGTCGGGTGGAGCAGCGCCGAAGCCGCTTCGCCAGCCTCGAAACGATCAACGCTGATGCCCTCTTGCGATTGCAGCGGGGATGGGACGACTTGCCGTTGCCCACGGCACCGCTTCAGATCGATGGACTGGGTGGCGCGATGGTCCGCGATCTGGATCTCTTCGGCCGCGGCTCGCTTTTTCATTTGCTCGGCACCGCCTGGTCGCCGCCGGGCCGAGCCACTCTGGCCGCCTGGTTGTTGAGACCGGCGCGGTGCGCTGAGATCGAGCGGCGGCAGTCCGCCGTTGCCGCGGTGGCGGAGAACTTGGACTTTCGCCAGGAGTTGGAACTGCGCTGCCGGCCCCTGGCCGAGGCGGAGCCCGACCCGGAGCCCTTTCTAGCCTGGGCCGAAGATGAGCCCTGGTTGGCGGGACATCCGGTGCTGCTGTGGTGGGCGCGAGGGTCGGCGCTGCTTACCCTGCCGCTGCTCGTGGCCGGGATCTTTGGCCAGGTTCCCTGGATCCTGGCCGGATTCCTGCCCTTGGCCAACTTCACCCTGGCCTACCTGCTTTTCAAACGGCTCGAAGCCACGTTCGACCGGGTGGATCAAGGTCGGGCCGGCTTCGCCGCCTATTCGGCGGCGCTGGAGATTCTGGCGGGGGAGAACTTTGAGGACGAGCGGCTGCGCAGTGTGGCGGCCGCCGTCACCAGCGGCGACGAGCCGGCTCATCTGGCGACGCGGCGGTTGGGACGGCTGGTGGTGCTGGCGGACACGCGCCATGGCGGCTACGTTCATTTCATCGTACAGGCGCTTTTTCTATGGGACCTCCATGTCCTCTCGCGCTTCGAGCACTGGCAGCGAAAGTACGGAGCCCAAGCCCGAGGGTGGTTGCGGGCACTGGGTGAGATTGAAACGCTGGCTGCGCTGGGTGGCTTGGCCGCGGACAATCCAGACTGGGCTTTCCCGCGCCTGGCCGACTCCCCGGCGCCGAACTCCCCGGCACCGAACTCTCAGTGTCTTCGCGCCGAGCGGTTGGCCCATCCGCTGTTGCGCCAGGAAACGCGGGTGGGCAACGATGTGGAGATCGGCCCCCCCGGCACCTTCTTGCTGGTCACCGGCTCCAACATGTCGGGCAAGAGCACCCTCCTGCGAGCGGTGGGGGTCAACGTGGTGCTGGCGCAAGCCGGGGGGCCGGTCTGTGCCGCCCGTTTCGAGTTGCCGCCGCTGACCCTGGGAACCAGCGTGTTGGTCGAAGACTCGTTGACCGATGGCTACTCATTCTTCATGGCGGAGCTGCGCCGGCTCAAGGAGATCGTCGAGTTGGCCGAGGCGAGCCATGCCGGCGGCGAACGCTCGCTCCTCTTCTTGCTCGACGAGATCCTGCGTGGCACCAATGCCCCTGAGCGGCGAGTCGCGGTGCGGCGGGTCTTGCTCCACCTACTGAAACTAGGGGCGATCGGCGCCGTCTCGACCCACGACCTGGCTCTGGCCGAGATGGAGGGCCTCGCCGCAGGCTGCCGGCCGGTCCATTTTCGCGAGACGGTACACACCGAGGGCGAGGGGCCGCGGATGACCTTCGACTATCGGCTGCGCCCCGGAGTCGCCACCACGGTCAACGCCCTGAAGTTGCTCGATCTGGTTGGGCTGGGCGAGGAGACGGAAGCCTCTACCTAGTTTCTTCCACCACCTGCTGCTTGGCTTCCTCCCACAAGGCTTCCATCTCCGCCAGATCCGCGTCGTTGACGGTGCGCCCTTGCCGGCGCAGCCGTCGCTCGACGTGGTGGAAGCGGCGACGGAACTTGAGGTTGGTGCGGGCCAGAGCGGAGCCGGGGTCGACATCGAGCTTGCGCGCCAGGTTGACCACGGTGAAGAGGAGGTCGCCGAGTTCCTCGCCCAGAGCCTCGCGAGTCTCGCGGTTGTCGGTACCGGAACAGGCGGTGATGGCCTGGCGTAGCTCGCCGGCCTCTTCTTCGAGTTTGTCGAGAACCCTCTCGGCGTCGGGCCAGTCGAAACCGACTCCGGCGGCTTTCTGGGTCAAACGATAGGCGGCGACCAGCTCCGGCAGCGAGGTGGCGATGCCGTCGAGGATGCTGTCGCGCTGCGGCTGTTGCTCGACCTTGCGCCGTTCCCAGGCGGTGGCGACATCGCTGGCCTTGGTGAGGGGAGCGCTATCGCCGAAGACATGGGGATGGCGCTCGATCATCTTGCGGTGCACCCGGTCGATCGAATCGCGCAAGCGGAAGGCGCCGGCTTCTTCGGCCAGGTGTCCGATGAAGGCAATCTGAAAAAGGAGGTCGCCCAACTCGCCGGCCAGTTCGTCGAGATCTTGGCCGTCGATCGCCGCCGCCACCTCGTGCGCCTCTTCAAGGAGATAGGAGCGCAGGTCGGCGAACTGCTGCTTGCGGTCCCACGGGCAACCGTCCGGCGCCCGCAGCCGAGCCACCAGGGCTAGTAGATCGTCGAGTCCGGTGGCCGTCTCGGGGAGTGTCTTGGGCAATGTCTATCCTCTGCATATCGCCGTAGGTGCCTTGCTCTGAACAATTTCAGCTTGCTACGATACCGTAACCGGGGTCCGCCTAGACCGTACAACTTCGAAGTGATGCGCCCGCCACGGCCGGGCTGCACAGGAGAGGAGCCGCAGTGGCCGATCAGACGATCAAGGTCACCGACAAGAGGATGTTCACGCGCGACGGCGAGTTGCGCGAAGACTATCGTTTTCTCGAAGAGGTGGAAGCGGCGCCGGCGGCGACCGGTGAAAAACTGGAGCCCGACGCGGCGCAGGAGGCCGCGGCGACGATCGCTGAAACTGTGCAGTCGACCGCAACGGAAGTGGAGGCCGGGGGCGGGAGAGAGGCAGCAGCGGTCAAACTACAGGCGCCACCGCCCGGTTATTCAGCTACCGGACCGGATGTTGGCCCACGTTTTTACGATCTCGTTGCCGCGCTGGCCGAACCGGCGACGGTCTATCTTGGCGACCAACCACTGCCCGGTGGCCAATCCGCGGAGAATCTGGAACTCGCTCGGTTCTATATCGACCTGCTGGGTGTTCTCCGGCAGACGACGGCGGGGAATCTACCGGCCCAAGAGGCCGCATTTCTCGAAGACTCCCTCTACCAGTTGCGGGTGCGTTACGTGCAGAAGAGCGGATAGCTATCCAACGACGGCCCGCTCGTCCGGACGATTTCCACCGGTTCTCTTTGATTCGTTCTCATGTCGATCTCATTCAAGAGCCTAGTACTCCTTTTCTCTTTGGGCGTACCGGCCAGTGGTGTGTTCGCTCAAACGCCCTCAACGGCCGATGCGGCGGTGCTCGACGATACGCCGGCCGCGGCACTGGCGGACAACCGGGAGGTTTTTGACCCGTACCTGACGGGCATTGAGCTAACCAGCGTTGCGCAGCGCGAATTGCAGAGGCTTGAGGAACTGTGGCTGCAATGGATGAGTGCCTGGGCCCAGAATGACCCGGAGCACGCGCAGAGTGTCGTCGACAGCTTGCTTTCCACCACCCGCGAACTGGGCTTCGAGAGCCTGCCCGACCTCAGTCTCGGCGCACTGGTGCGAGCCCTCACAGCTGCCGAGTCGGGCGACTTCGAACGTGCCGAATGGTCGTTGAACTCAGCCGATCAGCTCGATCCTTTGCGTCCGGAGACCGCCTTTGCCCGCGCCGCGGTGGAGAGGATGCGCAGTGGTCAGCTTGCCGCGCTCGACTGGCAACTCAAGGGTTTGTGGCGCTTCGTGCGCTCTGCGCAACACCGCCGGCTGGGAGCGATCAATCTGGTCCTCTGGCTCATCTGGGTGACGATGGTGGCGGCGGCGCTCTTCGTGGCCGTCGAGATGGCGACCCACGGCGGCGGTTTGATGCGTGATGCGGTGCGCTTCGCGGATCGGTTGGCGCCTCGCTGGCTGGCTTACGCGCTGGCGATTGTCGGTCTGCTCTGGCCCCTGGCGCTGCCCTATGGCCTCCTCTGGCTGTTGTTGTACTGGTCGGTCTTGCTGTGGGGCTATGGATCGTTCAGCGAACGAGCGACGATGATGGTTCTGTGGGCGATGATGGCGGTGACTCCATTTGTCTTGGCCCACTGCGAGCGGCGCGCCGCGGTCGAGCTGCTGCCGCCGACCAAGGCGGTGGAGCACCTGCGAGATCACCGGCTGTACGGCGGGCTGTTCACCGATCTCGGAGTGTTGCGCTCGATGGAGCCGGAGAGCGCTCCGGTCCAGCACATGCTCGCAGACCTGCATCGCATGCTCGGCCAGTGGGAGCTGGCCCAGCCGTTGTACCGCGAGGTGTTGAAAGTCGAGCCGGACAAGGCGAGTATCTTGGTCAACTTCGGGGCCTACCACTTCCTGCAGGGCGACTACACCAGCGCCATCGAGGCCTTTCAGAAGGGTGTGGACGCTGATCCCCAAAACGCCGCTGCGCTCTACAACTTGAGCCAGGCCTACAACGAGGGCTTCCTCTATAGCGAGTCGCGAGCCATGCTGGATCGAGCGGTGGCGATCGACGAAGGGCGGGTGGCGACCTGGCTCAAACGGGCCGGCCCCGACCGTGTCCTGACCTTCAATGGCGGGCTGGTGCGCGGCGCTGAGATTCGCCAAGCTCTGCTCGCCCACCGTGGGGCGGCCGCGGTCGAGAGCGGTTCGATCGCTGCCAAGCGGCGCTTTCTGTCGCCGCTTCTTTTCTTCCTGCTGACCGCTGCCGCCTTGGGACTGCATCTGGCCCGACGCCAGTACGGGTATAGCGATCTGCCGGAATGGGCTACCGAGAGTTCCGGACTCGGAGAGCGTTTGGTGCGGATCTTGGTGCCGGGGCTCGATTCCGCTCAGCAGGGGCGAGGTGCGCGCTCCTACCTCGCTTGGCTGCCGCCGCTTGGCCTGCTGTTCATTCCCTTGGGACGCCGCTGTTTCTTTCGCTTGCCCTGGGGTTTTGATCCGGGCCAGAGCCTGCCGTGGCTAATCGCCATCGTCGGCTGGGTCCTGCTGTTGATCGTACGCTGGAGCCTCGAACTTCGCGGTGAAGAGGCGAACTGATGGCTATCGAGGGAACACTGGACGTTTTCCAGCTGCCGGAGATTTTGCAGGTTATCTCGCAGCAAGACAAGACCGGCATCCTCACCGTGCAGGGCGAGGCGGATATCGTCGCCATCTCATTCCTCGGCGGCAAGGTGGTCGCGGCGGACTCGCTCAACCAGACTCTCGAGGAGTCCCTGGGCGAAGTGTTGGCCGGCCAAGGATTGGTCAGTCCCGCTGATTTCTCAGCCGTCGCCGCTGAGCATCAATCAGGTGGCGGACGGTTGATCGATCTCCTGGTCGACCGTGGCCATGTCGATCGTCAAGGGCTGCTCGCCGCCTTGCGTTTCCACACCTATCGACTGCTCGTCGAGCTTCTGGCCTGGGATCAGGGCGAGTTCAAGTTCTACAGCGGTGATGAAGTCTCCTTCGAGGATGGCTTTCCGCCGATTGCGATCGAGGAGGTGCTGATCCGCTCGGTGACCGAAGCGGCGGGTGAGGGGCACCCGACGATTCCCGACTCTTGGTCCTTCTACGACCGGGTCGACAGCCTGATGCCGGTCCAGGTGAGGACGGAAGGCGACGAGTTGGCACGCCCCAACCCCGATGTAATTCTGGTCACCGAGCACGAAAGCTCGGTTTTGGAACAGATGGCGCACTCGCCCGGTGGCTTGACCGTCGCCGATCTGGTGGTGGCGACGGCGAGTGACGAGTACAAGGTCCGCTACTCGCTGCACCGCTTGCTCGAGGCTGGCTTGGCGACGGTTTGTGAGCCCAGCGGCGACAAGGTGGCCCGCAAGCCGCCAACTCGTGGCACGGGTGAGTTGTCGCCCATCGTCGCCGGTTTAACGCAAGAACCGGTGGATGGAGCGTTCGGCGCGGATGCATTGAGCGTCTCGTTCCCGGAGGAACAGGCCGATTCGGTCCTACGCGAGAGCTATCCGGTCGATCTGGGAGAGATCCTCGATCCCGCGCTGGTGACGGCGCGACCGGGTGTGGCGACCTTGCTCTGGCCGGGACGGCTTCTCGGCCTGCTGGTCGTGGCACTGTTGGTCGTCGTGTTGATGCGCGTGCCACTTCACCTGCCGCTCCCGCTGCCTTGGCAGTTGGCCGATCGGGCCGATCTGGAAAGGTCGTTGCGCGTCTCGATCTACCAGAAGATCGATCGCGCGGCGAAGACCTACTACCTGATCGAGGGCCGCTTTCCCAATGATCTGGAGCGGCTGGTCGAACGGGATCTGCTGTCGAGAGCTGAACTGGTCGATCCACGGGGACGTCCGCTCGCCATCACTCCTCAAGCTGAGAGCTACGTGGTGCAGCCGGTAGACAACGGCCGTCCGGTGGATTCGGCGGCTTCGACGGAGGCGACCACGGGCAACCTGTTGCTCGATTCCCGCTACCTCGCACCGGAGGAAGTGTCCGACCAGCCGGCGGTGGTGCTGCTGCGCTAGGCGGCTCGCGGGGCCGCTGCTTCGCCCTGAATCGCTGTTTCGGCGTCCGGATCGCTTCTCGCGGTCGGACGAATGGCCCCTCGATGGTCGTTTTTGAGTTCCCTGGAATAAATCTGAGTCTCCGGTTGTCATATATTGTGTGTTCGAGATTGACAGCGCTACACTAAGGTTTGTAGTCTGGGATCGCTGGTGACTAGAACTGCACGACAAACACGTCTTGAAATAGACCGCGCAATCGACTTATGAGGAGCTGAGCTGTGAGCAAGATCATTGGAATTGACCTCGGCACGACCAATAGTGTCGTTGCCGTGATGGAGGGGGGCGATGCGAAGGTTGTCCCCAATGCCGAAGGCAATCGGACGACCCCTTCGGTGGTCGCCTTCGCCAAGGATGGCGATCGCTTGGTGGGCCAGGTCGCCAAGCGCCAGGCGGTGACCAACCCCGAGAAGACCGTCTTTTCGATCAAGCGGTTCATGGGCCGTAAGTACGACGAGGTCTCGGAAGAGATGAAAATGGTGCCCTACTCGGTGACCCGAGCCGACAACGGCGATGCGCGAGTGGGTATCGACGGCAAGAAGTACTCTCCGCCGGAAATCTCAGCCATGGTGCTGCAGAAGCTGAAGCAGGCGGCTGAGGACTACCTGGGCGAGAAAGTGGAACGTGCCGTGATCACGGTGCCCGCCTATTTCAACGATTCGCAGCGTCAGGCGACCAAGGACGCCGGCAAGATCGCCGGATTGACCGTAGAGCGGTTGGTCAACGAGCCGACCGCCGCTGCCCTGGCCTATGGCCTCGACAAGAAGAAGGACCAGATCATCGCGGTCTACGACTTCGGTGGCGGTACCTTCGACATCTCGATCCTCGAAGTGGGTGAGGGTGTGGTGGAGGTCAAGGCGACCAACGGTGATACTCACCTCGGTGGCGACAACATCGACCAGAAGGTCATGGACTGGCTGTTGGCCGAGTTCAAGAAGGATCAAGGCATCGACCTTGGCAAGGACCCGATGGCGATTCAGCGGCTCAAGGAGGCGGCCGAGAAGGCGAAGATCGAGCTGTCGAGCGCCAACGCGACCGACATCAACCTGCCCTTCATCACCGCCGACGCCAGCGGTCCGAAGCACCTCAACATCAAGTTGACCCGGGCCAAGCTGGAACAGCTGGTCGATGATCTGATCAACCGCTCCGCCGGCCCCTGCCGTCAGGCGCTCAAGGACTCCGGCCTCTCCGCCACCCAGATCGACGAAGTGGTACTGGTCGGTGGACAGACCCGCATGCCGGCCATTCAGGCGCTGGTCAAGGATGTCTTCGGCAAGGAGCCGAGCAAGGGTGTCAACCCTGACGAGGTGGTGGCGATCGGTGCCGCCATCCAGGGCGGCGTGCTCGCCGGCGATGTCAAGGACGTACTGCTCCTCGACGTGACGCCGCTGTCGCTGGGTATCGAGACGCTGGGTGGAGTGGCCACCAAGCTGATCGAGCGCAACACGACGATTCCCAGCCGCAAGAGTGAGGTTTTCTCCACCGCCGCCGACAATCAGACCTCGGTGGAGGTCCACGTGCTCCAGGGTGAGCGCGAGATGGCGAAGGACAACCGCACTTTGGGCCGCTTCCTGCTCGCCGGAATTCCCTCCGCGCCGCGCGGTGTGCCGCAGATCGAAGTGGCGTTTGACATCGATGCCAACGGCATCGTCAACGTCTCGGCGAAAGATTTGGGGACCGGCAAGGAGCAGAAGATCACCATTACCTCGTCGAGCGGCCTCGACGAGGGTGAGATCGACCAGATGGTCAAGGATGCCGAGGCCCACAGCGAGGACGACAAGGCTCGTCGCAAGCAGGTCGAGGCGCGCAACCGTCTGGATGGTCTGATCTACACCACCGAGAAGACGCTGGGAGAGAACAAAGAGAAGCTCGAACCTGGTGACCTTGGAGTGGTCGAGGAGGCGCTCAGCGAAGCCAAGAAGGTGCTCGAGGCTGAGGACGCCTCAGCCTTTGAGGCGGCTGCCGAGAAGCTTGAGCAGGCATCGCACAAGTTGGCCGAAGCGATGTACAAGCAAGCCTCGGCCGACGCCGAGGCGGCCTCTCCGGCGGGTGATTCCGCGGCTGCCGAGGCCTCCACAGACGGTGACGATGTGATTGATGCCGAGTACGTCGAAGTCGACGACAAGGCCAGCTAATCGGGTGCTAGCCGGTAACCGGGGCTGTAGGGTGATACGGCCCCGGTAACCGGCGGTCCATGCGGCGCAGGATTGCAGCAGATGTCAGAGAATAAAAACCCAAAGCGGAGAGCCAGCTCGAAGCGCTACGTGCTGATCAGCGTCGTCGCCAAACGGTTGGATCTTCATCCGCAGACCATTCGAATGTACGAGCGCGAGGGGCTGATCAAGCCGACGCGCAGCGCCGGCAATACTCGACTCTATGACGATAGGGCCATCCGCCGCTTGGAGATGATCCTCAATCTGACCCGCGAACTGGGCGTCAACCTGGCTGGGGTGGAGGTGATTCTCAACATGAAAGAGCGGATAGATCGGCTCGAAGCCGAGCTTGACGAACTGAAGACGATCACCCACCGACTCACCCGCGACCGGCGCGCGGGAGTCGACCCCCGTCATGCGTTGGTCAAGGTCAAGGTAGGGCTGCCGACCAAACGATAGTGGTCGCTCAGGACTCGTTGGACGCCGTGGGCTGTTAGGATTCCGCCATGCGCCGACTTCAGGTCATGGCTCCGCCGCCGGCTGGCGAATCCGCACCGGCCGAGCGCGAACCTTCTTGCCCGTTGTGCCGAGGTAGGGGCTGGGTTGTGCAGGAGGATGGCGGTGCGGGATCGGCCACGCAATGCGAGTGCCGGCGTGATGATCTAGGGCCCCGACTGTTGGCCGCGTGCGGAATTCCGCCGCGCTACCGCGGTTGCAGCCTGGCCAGATTTTCCACCGCTCACGAGCAGGCCGGAATCCGCGAACAGCTCCAACGCGCCCGCGTCGCCAGCGAGAGATACGTCGAGGAGTTCTTGCGCCCCGATGGTTCGTTCGGCGATGCCGGTTTGATCTTCGTAGGTCCGACGGGTACCGGCAAGACGCATCTCGCGTGCTCGATCCTCACTGAATTGATCCGGCGCTACCGAGTACGGGGCCGCTTCGTCGAGTTCACCGCCTTGATCCATCAGATCCAAACGACTTTCCGGCCGAACTCCCCGCTGAGCAAGGGGGGGATCCTCGATCCGATCCTCAGCGCCGAACTGTTGGTGATCGATGAACTCGGGGCGCAAAAGCCGAGTGCGTGGGTGCAGGATCTCCTCTATCTGATCATCAACGGTCGCTACACCTCGCGGCTGCCGACCCTGTTCACCACCAACCATCCACTGGCTCCTCTGGCCAGCGACAGGCGCTCTCTCGATCGAGGCGCTGAGCCCGGCGGTAGCTTGGCCGCGGCGCCGGAGCCGTTGACTCACCGTATGCCTTCGACGCTGGTCAGCCGCTTGTGTGAGATGGCCAAGCCGATCATCCTCGATGCGGCGGGAGACTACCGTCGCGACATCCTGATGCAACGGCGGCGGTTGTGACCCGTCTTTCGGCGACCGACTGCCTGGTGCGAGGCGGGTCCATCCTGCGCTCCAACTGGCGCCTGGCGCCACTGCGCTGGATCCTGGCTCTGGCCATGGGCCTGCTCTCACTGCTGGCGATCGGCCTGCCGGTAGTCGTCACCGGGCGAGAGCTGCTCACCCAGTTGCCTGAGAATCTGGCGTCGGTGCAGGGTTGGATCGACGAGTGGGTCGCACAGATTGCCGAGAAGCCTCAACTCTTCGCTATCTCGTTGGGAGGCACCTTCCTGCTGCTGGCCGTGGCGATACTGGCGTGGGCCTTCACCGAGGCGGGTAGCTTCGGGGTTCTGCTCAATTCGGACCGGCAAGCCCCGGCCAAAGCTCCGGCCGGCGTCTGGTTCGATACCTTCTCACTGGGCGATTTTTTCGGCTGGGCCGGGCGTTACATGTGGCGTTTCTTGGCGCTTTTTCTGGTCTACGTTGCGCTCTGTCTGCTGCTTGCGCTGCTCGCGGTAGGGCTCTTCGCGCTCGCCGCCGGCAGCGGCAACCGGTGGGGAACGGGGGCCGCGGTGGGACTTGGCTGTGGGGGTGCTCTGCCCTTAGCCTTTCTCACCCTTACCCTGCTCGCCGTCTTCTGGCTGGCCATGGCCGATCTGTCCAGCGAGAGGTCGGGGACGTTGGTGGCCCTTGGTCTTGGCTTGCGCGTCCTTGGCCGGCGGCTGGGCGCGGTCTTGTTGCTCTTCGTGGTGTGGATTGTCGCGGCGGTCGGGTTGTCGGTGGCTTTCTCCATTCCCGGAATCGGCTTGAAGGCGATGGTCGGGGGGTCGGTGAAGACCTCGGTGGCAATCGACCTCGTCCTACAGCTGATGCAGAGCTTCGTGGCACAGTTCCTCCACCTCTGGTTTGCGGCCTCCTTCGTGGCGTTGGTCCGATCCGAAAGGGCGGCGATGGATTCCACTTTGCCGGCGAACGTTCCTTGACTCGACAGTGGTTCGCGCTGGGCGCGCTGCTCTGTGTCTTGATCGCTTGTACCGTTCGCGGCCGTCCCTCGCTACCCCCGGCGGGTCCGAGTGAGGGGGCGCAGGCGAGTTCGCCGACCGGCCTGCCCGCCGCCGATCCCGATTCGGCAAAGGAGGAACCGGTCGAACCGGTCGCTGCCGCCGTGATCGTCGCGCGGACCAAGACGGCGCCCTCGCCCGCGACGCCTTCCTCCGGGTCCGCCTCGTTGCCCGCTCCGCCACCGCCCTCCGCGCACGGTGCCCCGCGTCAGGGGGTCTGGGTGCGGGTCGGGCTGCGGACCGATCTCGAGCAAGTCCACTTGCCCTGTTGCGACGATGCGCTCACCGTCGAGATCCCGGTCGCGGCGTCGGGCGAGCCCACCCAGGTCGCCGTCGTCGCGCCGCTGACCGTGACGCCGGCGGCCCAAGCGGTCTTGCCGGCCACCTTTCGCCTGCAAGTGGCGGCGCTCAAGGACGAAGGCCAGGCATGGGAGGCGGCGCAGCGGCTGGGGGCTCACTTGGCGGAACCGGCGGATGCGCACTTCGATGCCACGGTGGGTCTCTACCGAGTCCGCGTGGGCAGCTATGCGAGCCGGGTGGAAGCGGAGGTGGCTCGCCGGTTGCTCGCCGCGCGACAGGCGGCGGAGGCGTGGATCGTCGAGGAGGGTGGAGGGCTGCGGCAGCCGGCGCTCAACGTGACCCAGGGCGAAAACAGCTGGAAAGTGGCGGGTCGCTGGTTGGCGCTCGACGCGGTCAACGGCGGCGGCATCCGTGTCGCAGGCCAGCGCTTTCGCGGACGGATTCTCGTTTTTCTCAACGATCGCGGCAGCCTCAACCTGATCAACGAGCTGTCGCTCGAGGACTATCTGCGCGGGGTGGTGCCGAAAGAGATGGGGCCCGAGATCTTCGATCGCATCGAAGCGCTCAAGGCGCAGGCGGTCGCCGCGCGCACCTACACCTTGCACAACCTGGGCGAGTTCAGCGCCGAGGGCTATGACATCTGCGCCACTCCGCGCTGTCATGTTTACGGCGGGATGGGCTCGGAGCATCCGGTCAGTGATCGGGCTGTGGCCGAGACCGCGGGCCAGGTGTTGATCTACCAGGGCAAACCGATCGACGCGCTGTACACCTCGACCTGCGGCGGCCACACCGAGGACGTGTCGGTGGTCTTTCCACTCAAGGACTATCCCTATCTGGTGGGTGTTCCCTGCTACGAAAGCGGCGCGCAAAAGGTGCGCGGGAGCCTGTCGCGAGGCACTGCGTTCCCGCTCGGGATGACGCGAAAACTCTTGCCTCGGTCGCGAGCGCTACATTCGGCTCCCGCCTTCGCCGCCCGGGTCGATCAGCTGGCCACCCTGGCCGGCCTACCGGCGGGCGAGCGTACGTTGGAATCATTGCAGCGCCGCGAAGTGCGGCGGCTGATCGCCACGGTCTTCGACTTGGTCTTCGATTCCAGGCTCTTCGCGGCCGATATCGATCTTGCCCACCTGCTGGACAACCCCCCGGCCGACTGGGATGGCGAGGACCTGAGGCGGGCCGAATATCTGGCCGCCAGCGGGCTGATGGAGGGCTCTGCACAGCGGCCCCTGGCGGAGAACGATCGCGAGCGACTTCTCCTGCGCCTGGCGGAGATGCTGGCGGTCTTGCGCCAGGAAGCGGTCAGCTTTGTCGCTGTCGAGGGCCGCGACCTGACGGTGCGCTCCGTCAGCGGTGGGCCGGACGACGGCGACCGCCTGATTCACCTGCCGGCTGAGCTAGCGACCTTTCGCCGCCAGGGCGACGGCTGGAGTGCGGGTAACTTGACCTTGGTGGCGGGGGATCGGCTGCGCCTCTGGTGGCACGGCGAGGAGCTGGTGGGGCTGCTACAAGAGGCGGATGCCGACGGAGTTTCTCTGGATCGACGCAGCAAGTGGAGCGCCTGGACCCGGTATCGCAGTGACGATCGTCTGGCGGAACTGGTCGAGGAACGTTATCCGGGACTTGGCTTTGACCGATTTGAGATCTTGGAGCGTGGCCCCTCCGGTCGGGTGGCGAAGATCCTCCTCTATGGCGCCCACGGTGTCACCCAGGAGGTTGACGGACTTGCGGTTCGCTGGGTACTGGATCTGCCGGAGACTTTTTTTACCGCTCAGCGGGTGAACCAGCGGGGCCGACCGGCAGGCTGGACCTTCCACGGCAGAGGCTGGGGCCACGGCGTAGGGATGTGTCAGGTCGGCGCCTTCGGCATGGCCGGGCGCAGCCTTTCCTATCGCGACATCCTGAGCCACTACTACCACGGAGCTCGACTGGTGCGCGTGCGCGATGCGGCTGGATAGAACGGTCTGGCTCAAGTCCGAAGACGAGATATACTGCAAAAGCATAAGCCGCAGGTGATCGATGCCGTCGAGATTCACCAGCGGCGTCACCACCGAAAAGCCATGGTCTGACTCGATGAAGAACTTGCGTCTAGCCTCCGTACTAGCCTTCTTGATGGTCACAGTGCTGAGCGCTGTTGCCGGCGCTCAGTCGGTGGAGCCGCTGCTCTTCGCTGCCGCTCAGCGTTCGCGGCCGACGGAGGATCCACCGCTTCGACTGGCGGCGCAAAAGGTGCTGACTCCGTTTGCCGAGTTGGACAAGGCGATCGTTGAAGAGGGCCAGCTACTGGCCCAGATCAACCGCTGGAACGAAGAGGGCCGGGTTCCTACCAAGAACGGCTTCAGCCGCTCTCTCGGCAAGCGCCGGCCGGTTTCTTTCCGCCCCGGGGCTAGCGCCTGGGCAGCTGCGGCAGCCGCTCCCCATGCCGGCGGCTGGGCTGCGAAGAGCGCGACAGGGGATCTGGTCTGGGGGGCATCGGTGCGGGTCGAAGGCTCATACCGGCTGCGCCTCAGACTGACCCAAGTACAGTTGCCACCCGCGGCGCGGTTGTGGATCTACTCCGGATCGGGTGAGTCGGGCGAGACGGTGGGGCCGTTCGGTGTGGAGGCCATGGTTGCGACAGGGGCGGGCAAGGGCGGCGAGCTGTGGACTCCATCGGTGGCCGGTCCGGTGGCGCGGATCGAGGTGGCCGTTCCGATCTCAGCGCTCAAGGCGGGCGATCCTGCCCCCGGTTTCGTGCTGGACGAGGTGATGGAGATCGTGAAGTTGCGACCCGACTGGCGAGTGGAGGATGGCTCGGTGGCTCAAAGCGAGCTCGGCGAGTGCGTAATCGACGCCTCCTGCAGCAACTCCATCCCTCTCAACTCGGCGACGTTGGCTCTGGTCCAAAGATCGGTGGCGGCGCTTCAGTTCGTCTCCAACGGTGTCAGCTTCTTGTGCACCGGCAGCCTGATGGCGGATATCGCGCAGAGTGCGACTCCCTTCTTGTGGACGGCGAACCACTGTATTTCCAGCCCGGGAGAAGCGGCCTCGCTGGAGGCCTTCTGGGACTACACCAGCCTCGGCTGCAATGGGCCGGACCCGGATCTCGGTGGGCTCGAGCGGAGTTTCTCATCCACCCTGTTGTCGACGGGAGCCGCCTCGGACTTCACCTTGCTGCAACTCAACGGCATCCCGAACGGGCGGGTCTTCCTGGGTTGGAGCGCGGATCCGGCGCTAGTCTCGGCGGGAACCCAGGTGCACCGCGTCTCGCACCCGCAGGGACAAGCCCAGCGCTACTCGCGCTCCACGATCAGCAGCTCGGTGCTGGCCTGCTTCAGTGCGCCGCAACCGCAATTCCTCTACCACACGACCAACCTGGGCGGCACCTTCGGCGGTAGCTCGGGAGCCGCGCTGTTGCTGCCCACCGGGCAGCTGGTCGGTCAGCTCACCGGCGGTTGCCCGCAAAACGCCGGCACGGATCCGTTCGATGGATGTGACTACGACAACGCCGAAGTCGACGGCTCCTTCGCTGCCAGCTTCTCCTCGGTGGCCCAGTTCATCGCCGGCGCACCGAGTGGGCCTTGCATCAACACCGACACGGATCTCTGCCTCAACAAGGACCGATTCAAGGTCGAGGTCGACTGGAGAACCCCCGCCGGGGCGACGGGTGAGGGCCAGGTGGTCCCCTTCCGCTCGGACAACTCAGGCCTCTACTACTTCTTCAATCCGAGCAACTGGGAGATGTTGATCAAGGTCCTGGATGGTTGCTCGCTCAACGGGCGCTACTGGGTTTTCTTCGCCGCCACCACCAATGTGGAGTTCACCGTCAAGGTCACCGACAGCCAGAGTGGCGTGGTCAAGCAGTACTTCAATCCGCTCGGACAGTCGGCCGATGCGGTCACCGACACCGCGGCCTTCGCCACCTGTCCTTAGCAGTCCTTAGCGACGGTCGCGCAGGAAGGGTAGCCGGCGGCGGACGCGAGCAACCTCTTCGGGGTCGAGGTCGGCGATGAGCAGGGTCTCTTGTTCGCTGGCGGTGGCCAGCGGCTCGCCCAGCGGCGAGAGAATACAGCTGTCGCCCGCGTAGTGGAGCTGGCCGCCGTCGCCGACGCGGTTGACCCCCACGACGTAGGCTTGGTTCTCGATCGCCCGCGCTTGGAGCAGTATCCGCCAGTGGCCCCGTCGCGCCTCCGGCCAGTTGGCGACCACCAGATAGACATCGGTGTCCGTCGCTCGCGCCCAGAACTCATCAGCGAAGCGCAGGTCATAGCAGATGAACAAGGTGCAGCGCAGACCCTCGATGGTCACCGTGACCAGCTCGCCGCCGGCCTGGTAGTGCTCGTCTTCACCGGCGTAGCTGAACGGGTGGATTTTCTTGTAGCGCTGGATCTCCCCGTTCGGTGCCACCAGCAGTAGGGTATTGAACGGCTTTTCGCCGGGCGCCTGCCGCTCGGCGATCGATCCCGCCAGCCAGATGGAGTGGTGGCGAGCTTGCTCGACGAGAAAGCGAGTCGAAGGCCCATCCGGCGCTTCCGCCACCCGATCGGTATTCATCGTGAAACCGTGGGCGAACATCTCCGAGAGCACCACCAGCCGGCAGCCGGCGGCGGCGGCGGCGCAGATCCAGGGTGAGAGGTGAGCGAAGGTCGCCGCCGGGTCCTCCCAGCGGATGTCATGCTGAATGGCACCGACGCGGATCATCGCGCTGTCCACCGGATCAACCGCTCGACCGCGGCATCGATGACCGAGGCCGGTTTGCAGAAGGCGAAGCGTACCAGCTGCCGGCCGTGCTCCTTGTGGATGTAGAAGGAGGTCGGTGGAATGGCCGCCACCCGTGCCTCCTCGACCATACGGTGGCAGAAGGCGACGTCGTCGTCTGAGCCGAGCGGCCGGAAGTCGGCGAGCACGAAGTAGCCGGAGGCTGGCGCCATGACGGCGAAACCGGCCTGCTCTAGACCGCTCAGCAGCCGGTCGCGCAGCGCACGATATTGCTCGGCCAGCCCCTCGTAGTAGTCATCGGGAGCGGCCAGCGCCGTGGCCATGGCCAGCTGCAGCGGCCCCGGTTGGCAGAAGCTGATGAACTGATGGGCCGTGCGCAGCGCCGAAGTCAGCGCCGGCGGTGCGCAGGTGAGGCCGATCTTCCACCCGGTCAAGCTGAACGTCTTGCCGGTGGAAGAGATGGTCACCGTGCGCTTTCGCATCCCCGGCAGACAGGCCAATGGTAGGTGGGTGCCGTCGTAGACCAGATGTTCGTAGACCTCGTCGCTCACCGCGATCAAATCGCGCCGCCGGCAAATCTCCGCCACCGCCTCCAGTTCGTCCCGAGTGAACACCTTGCCGCTCGGATTGTGCGGCGTATTCAACAGCACGAGCCGCGTGCGCTCGTTGATCACCGCATCGAGTTCGGCCGGATCGAAGGCAAACTCCGGCGAGCGCAGGGTCACCGCCCGCGGCGTCGCCCCCGCCATCGCCACGCTGGCCAGGTAGGAGTCGTAGAAGGGCTCGAACAGAACCACCTCGTCTCCCGGCCCGCACAGCGCCTGCAACGAAGCGAAAATCGCCTCCGTCGCCCCGGCGTAGATCGTCACTTCGTCCATCGGATCGTAGTCGAGCCCATAGAACCGTCGCTGGTGCTCGGCGATCGCCTCCACCAACACCGGCTCGCCGCCACTGCGCCGATACTGATTGTGGCCCGCTCGCAACGCCGCAACCGCCGCCTCCTTGACAAACTCCGGCCCATCAAACCCCGGTGCCCCCTGCCCCAGGTTGACCGCGTCATGCTCCAAAGCGAGCTGATTCATCTCCGAGAAGATCGTCGTACCCAGGCCGCGGAGGTGGGGGGCTAAGAAGGGTGATTCCCTCATCGGGACATTGTCTCGCATTTTGCGTCCAGTGTCCCCCGCAGTCCTACCTCGGCGGGCTCGCGGTTTGCTTTCAGGAGTGCTGCGAAGCTACTTGCGATCCGCCAGGAGGAACTACGACGGGCTCGGGCAAGCTTGCCCGAGCCACTATTTGCTCAAATGTCCACGGGAATCGTAGGAGGCTGAGGCCCGCAGCATTGCGGCAGAAGAGTTACGCTCGATTCGATCTCTACCTCGCCGTCGAAACGGATCACCGCGTAGAGGATCGTCCGATGCTTCTTGCTGGATTTGTATCGTAGGAACAGGTTGTTGCGAACGAAATTGACTTCTCTTTGGCCGACTGCTCCTTCCTGATGGAGAACCTCGAAGGCCAGCGGAGTTCGGTCTTCGGAATAGTCGAGGCGAACCGCCAGCAGGCCCGGCTCGTTAGCCCCAGAAAGCCAAGTGCGATGCAGACCAGCTTCCGGCAGGGGAATGGAGCGTTGCACGTTCGGATGCGGCGGTGCCATGACTACCAGTGCGGTCCAGTCTTGAGCCTGGGTGGTTGCGGTAGCGAGACTCAGACTCGCTGAGTTCTGGGCCGCGAGCCAGGCGGCCAAGTCTAATGAAGAGGTATCGGTGCTTTCTCCAAAGTTCCCGGTCAATCCATCGCTCGAAGCCAAAGTCCACTCGTCCATCAGGTAGGTGATCTGCCCTTGGGTATCAACACGGCCCAAAGAGAACTCTGAGGCGATTTGCGGTAGGTCGAGGAGAGACTGAGGGATCTGTCCTCGGATGGGGAGCACGAAGGCAGTTCCCGCGCTACCACCTGCATTGCACTGGCTGCTGCACTGTTTGCAGGCTACGGCGGTTGTTGATCCACTCCTGGTGTCGATGTCAGGGCTGTTTACGTGAAAGATCGTGACCCCGGCCTTTGGAGTAAGATCAACTGTGTGCACATTACAGCAAGGCTTAGAGATGTACTGTTGCCCCATGCATTGGGTGGTATTACAGGTTATTGTGTACCCTTGAATCCACGGTCCTTTGACATCGTTCACTCCCAGGCCAAAACCGCAGATCTCGGTACCTTGCTTGTCGAAGACCGTGCACACCTTGGTCTGAAGGAGGGCGTGCTTGTCGTTGTTGTCGGTGGTCCCCAAATAGGTCGCATTGGCGCCAGCTCTGACGTGAACGGTGTTTAATGTCGGTGGACTAAAAACAGGCCAAACGGAAGTTACGAAGAATTTTCCAGCCAGACTGGGTCTGGCAATGGAAAGTAGTAGGAGGACAGCCATGCAAGATGGTCTCAGGATGATCTTTAGTTTTAGCATGTTATCCCTCGAACTCTCCAAGTGAGCCCATTCCAGATACGACTTCCTTCAGGAGGTAGGAGCGAAAGGCATCCCAGTCGTTTTTTGTTAGGTTTTTCTTGAGATTGGGGAGGAGTTGCTTGGCTGCCTCTAGACCTGGTGCGATTTTTGCTGCAGCGATCAATTCAGCAGTCTTGGAGACTGTCTCGCCACCTAGTGGTGCCAAGAATTGGGCGTCGGACTGGGCCACGGCGGAACGGAAGGTGCGGTAGGCTTCAAGCGTGCCGCCCAAGGCAGCTTCGGCGCGCTCTTGAAAGGCCCAGAATTCTTCGATCAGTGGCCGTATGGACTCACTAGCCTCGTCAAAGAGTGCTTGGCGTCCGGTGGCCGTGTCGAGGATGAGTTGGGCACCCAGCTCTGAGATGCCGGAGTCTTGGAGTTTCTTCTCCAGGGTTTCTCGGTCGAAAATGTATGCTAAGTGGGTACTCGCAAACACATCGAAGGCCAACCACATGGGTATGAGTTCCGGGGTGTTTTCGGCACTGACAAAAAAGGTCAATGCTTGGCGTCGATCCTCGGTCAGCGGCTCTGCCTTCTCAGCAGCGACGTCGTCGAGGTAGCGCTTCTGGGCGGCTTGTGGACTACGGAAGGTTTCCCGATACGCCTCCGGGGTGAGATCGTCGGTGAGTGTCCACCATGCGACGGAGTCCGGGGGAAGATCGCGATCGTGGAACTGCGCTCGTAGTGACGAGGGAGCCACCAAGAACGAGGCGACGAACAAGATGGCGGTAACTGTACGAATCATTCTGTACCTCCTAGTGCTCACCTAAGTTAGCGGCATACCGATGCTCCCGTTGAAACTATTTGAGCATGAGCTGATATAGTTGTCAAGGTGGAGGGCGAGTCGGTCTCTCCCGCCCGGCAGGGGGGCTTCTCCCGGAGGTTGCTCTGAGGGCACCCAGTGGTTGTTCGAAGCGAGGAGCTACAATGAGCACTAGCTTTCGCGAGACCGAGTCACGGGGTGAGAAGCTGTCGTTCCACGAGACAATCACCCCGGTGGCTCGGCGGGACGGCGAGTGCCGCCCAGGCCACGGAGACTCCCATGTCCGCCGACCTTCCCCCCGATGAATTCCGCTCCGCCATGCACCGGGTGGCGGAGATGGTGGCGGACTATCTGGAGGAGGTGGAGGAGTATCCGGTCTTTCCGGCGGTGGCTCCCGGGGAGGTGGCGGCCTCGTTGCCGGTCTCGCCGCCGGTGGAGGGGGAGCCGATCGATCGAGTTCTCGACGACTACAAGGCTTTGATCGAGCCGGCGATGACCCACTGGAACCACCCGGGTTTCATGGCCTACATCGCCACTACCGGCTCCGGGCCGGGGATCTTGGGCGAGTCGTTGGCGGCGGCGCTCAACGCCAACGCGATGCTGTGGCGCACCTCGCCGGCGGCGACCGAACTCGAGGAGCGGGTTTGCGATTGGCTGCGTCAGATGTTGGATTTACCCGCTGCCTTCTCCGGCCATATCAACGACACGGCATCGATGAGCACGCTGCTGGCTCTCGCCGCGGCCCGCCAGCGCCTCTACCCGGAGACCCGCCGCAAGGGGGTGGCGGGAGGGCCGGTGATGACGATCTATTGCTCGGATCAGACCCACTCCTCGATCGAGAAGTCGGCCATCGCGTTGGGCTTGGGGCTGGACCAGGTGCGCAAGATCGAGAGCGATGGCGACTTGCGTTTGCGTCCCGAGAAGCTCGCCGCCGCCATCGAGGAGGACCTCGCCGCCGGCTTCCATCCGATGGCGGTCGTCGCCTGTGCCGGCACCACCTCCACCGGCAGCGTCGATCCGATCCGCGCCGTGGTCGACATCTGCCGGCGCCATTGCTTGTGGCTTCACATCGACGCCGCCTACGCCGGCGGGGCGGCGATCTGCGCGGAATACCGCGCCCTGATGGAAGGGCTCGAAGAGGCCGATTCGATCGTCGTCAACCCGCACAAATGGCTGTTCACCCCGGTCGATTGCTCGATCCTCTTCAACCGCCACCCCGACCTCCTGCGCGAAGCCTTCTGGGTTCTCCCCGAGTACCTGAAAACCGACGACGGCGCGGTGACCAACCTGATGGACCTGGGTGTGCAATTGGGCAAGCGGTTCCGTTCGTTGAAGCTGTGGATGGTCATTCGCGCCTTCGGTGTCCGTGGGATGCAAGAGCGCATCCGCGAGCACTGCCGCCTCGCCGGTTGGCTGGCCGGCGAGATCGAATCCGCCCCCGGCTTTGAGCTGGCGGCCCCCGTCCCCTTCGCCATCGTCGCCTTCCGCGCCCGCCTGGACGGGGCGAGCGGCGAACAAGAGGATGAGTTCAACGAGAGGCTGATGGCGCGGATCAACGCCGCCGGTCCGGTGATGCTCTCGCACAGCAAGCTCCACGGACGCTACGTGCTGCGCGTCGTCATCGGGAACCTCAGAACCACCGAGAAGCACGTCCGGGCGGTGTGGCGGTTGATTCGCCAAGAGGCCGCCGCACTTCTCGCCGAGAGGAAGGCCGTATGAGTTCGGATCCGTATCGTCCGATCCCTTACCGCCCCGAACGTCTCTCCCGAGATGAAAGCCGGCGGCGCGGTGAGGCGTTCTATCGCGAGATGGATCGGCGGCGCAGCGTCCGTTTCTTCTCCGAAGAGCCGGTACCCAAAGAGCTGATCGAAACCGCCATCCGCACCGCCTCGACCGCCCCTTCCGGTGCCCACCGCCAACCCTGGACCTTCGTCGCCGTCAGCGACCCCGAAACCAAACTCCAGATCCGCCAAGCGGCCGAGGAGGAAGAACGGCGCAGCTACCTAGGCGGCCGTATGCCCGAAGACTGGCTAGAGGCACTGGCCCCGCTGGGTACCGACTGGCAAAAGCCCTTCCTGGAGACCGTCCCCTGGCTCATCGTCGCCTTCGAACAAATCTGGAGCTTCAACCCCGACGGCAGCCGGCGCAAGAACTACTACGTCAAAGAAAGCGTCGGCCTAGCCTGCGGCCTCTTCCTCACCGCCCTACACCACATGGGGCTAGCCACCCTCACCCACACCCCCAGCCCCATGCGCTTCCTCACCGAGATCCTAGGTCGCCCCGAAAACGAACGCCCCTACATCCTCTTCCCCGTAGGCTACCCAGCCCCAGACTGCCAAGTCCCCGACATCCAAAGAAAACCCCTACAAGAAGTTGCCGTTTGGAACCCCAAGCCGCCCCAACCCGAATAGCCCGACCCCTGCTCTCCCCGCTCCCCCAGTCAAACCAAGACCAGCTTCGCCATAAAATGCAGCCCACATGGCCAAGCCGACCCCTCCCTTCCTCCCCGACCCCGTGGACCTCTTCCACCCGGTCATCGCCCAGTGGTTCGCCGACCGCTTCGGCGAGCCGACCGACGTGCAGGGCCAGGCCTGGCCGCGGATCGCCGCTGGGGACCACCTGTTGGCGACGGCACCGACCGGTAGTGGCAAGACCCTCACCGCCTTCCTTTGGTCCCTCGATCGTTTGCTGAGCGGCCAGTGGCGGGAAGGCGGCGTGCGAGTGCTCTACGTCTCGCCGCTCAAGGCTCTCAACACGGACATCGAGCGCAACCTAAGACAGCCGCTGGCAGAGCTGAACGACCGTTTCGCGGCGGCGGGCATCGAAGTGCCGGCGATCAGGGCGATGACCCGCAGCGGCGACACCCCGCAAGCGCAGCGCCGGCGCATGCTGCGCTCGCCGCCGGAGATTCTCATCACCACCCCGGAGAGTCTCAACATCCTCCTCACCTCCCAGGGTGGACGTAGCCTATTGACCGGCTTGGAGACGGTGATTCTCGACGAGATCCATGCCGTAGCGGGTTCCAAGCGCGGCACCCACCTGATGACGGCTGTCGAGCGCTTGACTCTGCTCTCCGGCGAGGTGCAGCGCCTCGCCCTGTCGGCAACCGTGCGTCCGCTTGAGAAGATCGCCGCCTTCGTCGGCGGTTTCATGGTGGAAGGGCTGGACGAGCCCGACCCCGAGCCGCGCTACCGTGCCCGCCCGGTCACCGTGGTGCGCTCGCGAGACCGCAAGAAGTACGACATCTCCGTGCGTTCGGCGCCGGACGTCGAACAACCCCTGGCAGCCAGCAGAGACGGGAGAGAGGAGGACGGAGCCCTTGATCCAACCGCGCCAGAGACGGCCGACGAACAGTCGACTTGGGATCGAATGGTGCCTCACCTCAGGGCGATCATCCGCGCCAATACCTCCACCTTACTCTTTGCCAGCAGCCGGCAGACGACCGAGCGGCTGACCCGGTTGCTCAACGAGGGGGAGGCTAGCGACTTCGTCTACTCCCACCATGGTTCCCTCTCCAAAGAGGTGCGCCAAGTCGTTGAACAAAGACTCAAAGAGGGTGAGTTGGCGGCGATCGTGGCGACCAGCTCGCTGGAACTGGGGATCGACGTCGGCGAGATCGACCACGTGGTGTTGGTCAAAGCGCCGCGCTCGATCTCTTCGGCGGTGCAGCGTGTCGGTCGCGCCGGCCACCGTGTTGGCGAGGTCAGCCGGGGCACCCTCTTCCCGACCTTCGGTCGCGATTTCCTCGATGGCGCGGTGATCGCTCGCTCGATCGTCGACGGGGAGATCGAGGAAGTTGAACCGATCGAGGCCCCCTTGGACGTTCTGGCACAGGTTCTTCTGTCGATGTGCGTCAGCGAAGAATGGGAGGTTGAGCAGCTCTTCGGTTTCATCAAGACCAGCTACCCGTATCGAGAGCTGACCCGCCGCCAGTTCGATCTGGTGATCGAGATGCTCACCGGCCGCTACGCCGATGCGCGGCTGCGCGAGCTCAAACCACGGCTCGCTCTGGACCGGCTCACCGGTCGGGTCAAGGCACGACCGGGAACGGCGCGATTGCTCTACATGGGAGGTGGGACGATCCCCGATCGGGGGTACTACACGCTGCGCATCCAGGGTTCGATGGCGCGGCTCGGCGAACTCGACGAAGAGTTCGTTTGGGAACGCTCGGTGGGCGACTCCTTCACCTTGGGCACGCAGAGTTGGCGGGTACAGCAGATCACCCATAACGACGTACTGGTGAGCCCGGCGCACGGTGGCGCGATGGCACCGTTTTGGAGGGCCGATCGGCAGGAACGGGGCCACTTCTTCTCCAACCGCGTCGCCTGCTTCCTCGAAGAGGTCGAAGGCAGAATCGCCGACCCGAAGGCGTTGGCCAGCGAGTTGGTCGAGGGCTACTGCATGACCCCGGAGGCGGCCGAAGAGCTAGTGCTCTTCCTCCAGTCGCAGCGCACCGCTCTGCAAGGACCGTTGCCCCATCGCCATCGCCTGGTGGTCGAACGAGTCTTGGGCGGTGGCGCGGGCAATCGATGCCAGGTCATTCTGCACACCTTCTGGGGCGGCAAGGTCAACCGCCCGCTGACCATCGCGCTGGCCGAGGCGTGGCGGCAACACTTTCCCGGGGACGAACTCGAGACTTTCTCCGACGACGACTGTGTGCTGTTGTCCTTTGCCGAAACACCAGCAATGGCGGGGTGGGGCGAGGGAGGGTTGGGCCATGAGCTGCTCTCTTTGGTCGATCCAAGCCGGGTTGAGAGTCTGCTCCGTGGCCGGCTTGAATCCACCGGCTTCTTCGGCGCTCATTTTCGCCAGAACGCTGGCCGTGCCCTGCTCTTGCCCAAGGCCGGGTTTCGTCATCGCACGCCGCTGTGGTTGAGCCGCAAGCGGTCGAAGCAGCTGCTGGAGTCGGTACGCCGCTACGACGACTTCCCGCTCACCGTTGAGACTTGGCGCACCTGTCTGCGCGACGAGGTTGACCTGGAGAACCTGAAGCGGCTTCTCGCTGAAGTCGAAAGTGGCGAGATCGCCCTGGCGCATGTGCAAACTCATTCGCCGTCGCCCTTCGCCTCCGGCTTGGTCTGGCGACAGACCAGCCAGTTGATGTACGAGGACGACACGCCGGAGGGCGCCGGCAAGCCGAGCCTGAGCCAGGAACTCTTGCGCGAGCTGGTCTTTTCCTCGGCGCTGCGCCCCAAGATCGCACCGCGGCTGATCGCCGAGCTGGAGGCCAAGCTACAGCGTCTCCATCCGGGCTACGCCCCGCGGGGAGCCTCCGAGCTGGTCGAGTGGGTCAAGGAGCGCCTTTTCCTGCCGCCGGAAGAGTGGCAAGCCTTGCAAGCGGCGGTGGAGCGGGACCAACGCGAGGAGCTCTCGCCGGAGGAGGCGGCGTGGGTCGAGGAGCGGTTGACCTCGGTCGAGCTGCCGGGTGCGGTGGGCGAGGTGGTGAGCGCGGTCGAGATGGCGTCGCGGATCAGCCAGGCTCTGGCACCGCCGCAGCCGTCGCCGTCGGGTGACGACGAGGCCGATCCGCTGGTCGCGTTGTTGGGCGAGTGGTTGCGCTTCCACGGACCGATGCCGGTCGAGCGTTTGGAGCGGCTGTTCGTCACAGGCGAGGCGGCTACAGACTCCGCGCAGCGACTGCGCTCGGCGGTTGAGGAACTCGTCGGCGAAGGCCGGCTGGTGGTCGATCTGCTGAGCGAAGACGCCAGTGAGCCCGAACTGTGCGACACCGAGAATCTGGAGACCCTGCTGCGCTGGCGCCGCGCCGCCGCGCGTCCCTCGTTCGAGGCGCTTCCGCTGGCGGCATTGCCGCTCTTCCTGGCCGCCCATCAAGGGTTGGCGAGGCCGGTGCAGGGCGGTGAGGAGGGCGGAATCGAGCTTCTGCAGACCCGGTTGGAGCAGCTACTGGCGCTGCCTCTGCCCGCCGGTCAGTGGGAGAGCGAGGTGCTTCCGGCCCGTCTGGATCCTTACTATCCGGCTTGGCTGGACACCTTGACCTCGGAGACTGAGCTGCTGTGGGTGGGGGCCGGAAAGGCGAAGATTGCCTTTTGCTTTCCGGAGGACGTGGACCTTCTGCCGCCGCCTGCCACCTCGGAGGCCGATCCTGCCGAGTCTGAGAAGCCACCAGGTGACGCCGTCGCCGCCATCTTTCCCGAGCGTAGCGGGCGCTACGCGGTGATGGAGTTGGCCGGCGCCAGCGGTTTGTCCTCCACCGAGACCGAGGACCGTCTCTGGCAACTCGCCTGGCAGGGTTGGGTGACCAACGACAGCTGGGCGGCCCTGCGGCGTTCGGCGCTGGGCGGATTCAAGCGCAGTGAGGTGCCGGCAAGTCAAGGGGCTGCTTCGGCTGCTCGCCGTGGAGGTTTTCAAGGTGGTCGGCGGCGTTCGGCGCGGTGGCGTCCGTCGAGTCCCTACGCCGGCCGCTGGAGGGTGATCGGTACCTCGGCGCAAGAGGCCGGGGAGGCCGACCCGTTGACCGCGGCGGAGTTGGCCAAGGAAAGGGCGCGATTGCTCATCGGCCGCTATGGTGTGGTCTTTCGCCAACTCCTGGCGCGTGAGTCGCCCACCTTCCAATGGCGGCAGGTCTTCCGGGCACTGAGGCTGATGGAACTCTCCGGTGAGGTTCTGGCGGGTCATTTCTTCGCTGGAGTACCAGGGCCGCAGTTCGTCAGCCGGGCAGCCTTCCGCTCGTTGTCGCAAGGGCTGCCCGAAGAGTCGATCTTCTGGCTTTGCGCCGCTGATCCGGCTTCGCTGTGCGGTGTCGACCTCGAAGAGCTGAGGGGCACCCTGCCGCACCGCCATCCCACCACCCACCTGGTCTTTGAGGGCCGCAGGCTGCGGATCGTCTCCCGTCGCAAAGGGCGCGAGCTAGAAATCTCCGTGCCGCCCGATCACCCGAGCTTGCCCGCACTGCTCGGCTTCCTCAAGGTGCTGGTCAGTCGCGAAGTGGCCCCGCTCAAGTCAGTACAGATCGAGAAGATCAACGGCGAGGCGGCCGGAAAGAGTCCCTACCTGGCAGTGCTGAAGATCGCTCTTGGGGGGACGCCAGATCCCAAAGGAGTACGGATCTGGAAGCGGTACACAGCGCTGGTAGACCCCCGGCAAGCAGAGGGCTAGCTCGGATTTTCGCCGCGGATCGGGGTGAAGAATGCGGGCAGTAGCCAGCTCTTCCAAGATTATTCGCTAATTTGCTATAGGCGCCAAATGTGGCGCACTTGTTTCTCCTTGGTGCTTCTGCTACAATGCAGAGAACGCGTCTTGGCAATTCATATTTAGTGGAGGGCTGACACATCAACCCTAGGGAATCTCTTAGAAGACTGGCTCCTTTCGTCGGGGCTAGAGTGAGTTCGTTGCTCATCGGGGTCGGTTTGCTCCTCCTGGCGATAGTCCTGGACCTGGTTTCCCCTTTACTGTTGAAGTATTTGATTGATACGGCTTTGCCGAGTGGGAATCTGGGGCAGGTCAACTTGGTGGTTCTGGCCTTTGTAGGGCTGTACTTGGGGCGGTTCACTGCGGAGATCGTCGGAGGGCGGTCGCGCAATCGGTTTAGCGAGGGACTCTTGCTCGATCTTCGGCGAAGTCTGTTCTCTCACCTCCAGACGCTCTCGCTGCCCTTCTTCTCGAAGAATCGAAGTGGCTATCTGGCCTCCCGAGTGCTCAATGATGCAAGTTTGCTGAGCGGTCATTTCGCCGCGGTGGTTCTCGGCATTTTCACCAATGTCGTGCTGGTTTGCGGTGCGGTTGCAGTGATTCTCTACCTCGATTGGAAACTCGGTCTCGTCGTCTTGCTGGTCGTGCCGCTTCTCGTCCTGGTGACTCGCCGCTTTGGCTCGCACATCCGCGACGCGAGTCAGGAAATGCAGGAGAGGATCTCTCGGCTGAGTGCGAGCGTCCAGGAGAGCATTGCTGGAGTCCACCTGATTCAGTCCTACTCGCTGGAGAGCTTTGCCACGGAACGGATCGGGTCCGAGATGAAGAGCCTGCGCGATGTCAATTTGCGGTTGGACAACCTGACGCTTCTTCACGCAGGGGGAACGCTCCTGATGACCTCGATCGCCGGTCTTTCGATTCTCTGGTTTGGCGGCCGGCAGGTCGTTGCCGGTGATCTCACACTGGGTGCTTTGATGGCCTTTCTCGCTTACGCTGTGAACGTCTATCGTCCAGTAAGAGAGCTGGCTACGCTCAATCTTTCGATCCAGTCCGCCTCGGTCGCCGCCGGCCGTGTTTTCGAAATTCTCGATACGCGCCCAACGGTCGTCGAGTCGCCGGATGCAAAGCCGCTTCGCGTCCCGGTCTCCGGCCGGATAACCTGCGAAGGTGCGACCTTTGCTTACGAGGACGATGATGTCCTGGCGGAGGTCTCTTTCGAGATAGAGCCCGGTACCAAGGTGGCTCTCGTCGGTCGCAGCGGCGCCGGTAAGACAACTCTGCTGAACCTCATTCCGCGCCTCTACGATCCTCGTGAAGGTCGAATACTGATCGATGGCCAGGATCTACGTTCGCTCTCCATCGGCTCTCTGCGCTCAGCCATTGGGATTGTCTCTCAGGAGACCTTCCTCTTCTCAGGCTCCATTCGGGACAACCTGTTGTGCGTCAACCCGGATGCATCGGAAGAAGAACTCCTCGAGGCCCTGGAGCAGGCTCACCTCGGCGATCTGTTGCAGCGCCTGCCGGGCGGTCTCGATACTGAAGTTGGGGAACGCGGTCTGCGCCTTTCCGGCGGCGAACGACAACGTCTATCTATTGCGCGGGTCATCCTGAAGGATCCGGCAATTCTGCTATTGGACGAGGCGACTTCTTCTCTGGACTCCATCTCGGAGAATCAGATTCGCATCGCGCTCGACCGGCTCATAGAGGGTGGAAGGACATGCCTCATCATCGCGCATCGATTCACTACCGTTCGCGATGCGGATCACATTCTCGTTCTTGATCAAGGCAAGCTGGTGGGTCAAGGCACGCATGCACACCTTTACTCCTCCAATGCAATCTACTCGAGACTCTATGACGAGCAGTACGGTCGGGGGCCGAAGGCTCTGAAGCTATCGGCGGGGTCAGGAAGAGTCGAGGAGTTCATTCTCAATGACGGCACCAGCCAAAGCCGCGTCGTCGTTGAGACGGACCAGGCTGGGATGAGCCGCGTCGAAATCAGGCCTGTGGCGTCACGAATAAATACCTAATCTTGATAGTGAAGCTGTGATGACCTTTAATGTCTTTCTGTGAAAGGAGAGAAGAATGTTCAATCCACTCGGTTTCGCCAGTTCGGGAGTCCTAGACAAGTCTAGTCTCGGCGAAGCGACTTGCGGTTGTGGGTGCACCGGCACTGTTTCCGTAACCGTGGGTGGCATCAGGATCATCGTTAAGTTCTAGTAACGGCGTTAGCCTGTTTGAGGCTGGCGGGGGAGGAGTGCCTTCGGGCTCGTCTAGCTACACTGGCCATCACAGCTTTGCTGCGCGGGCCTGAGTGGCAGACTGCCCCGTCAGCTTCATTGTGGGCAGCGTTACATCCAAGACAACAATGGCGACGGACAGTGGTGAGGTAGTACGCGATGGATATCAATCTCGACACCAGGATGGCAGTGCCCCCCCTTGTTCACCGCTACGAGAAGGGGGAGTGGACGCTGCTCTACGATCCCAGGAACCACTCCATCGTCCGTGCCAACGCCCAGGGTCTCGCCGTGATCGAGGCGTTCATGCAACACCCTCGGCTCGGTGATGCGATTCAATATGTTGCGAGATCTTTCGCCATGGAAGAGGACCAAGTAGCGGAGGGGGTGCTCAAGTTCGCGGTCGATCTCCTCAATGCGGAGTTTCTCCATCTCGGCGAGTACGAGCCAAGAAAGATTCGGGATGCCCTCGGCCCCGACAGTCCGCCGGAGAGTATCTACATTCAGAATACCGAGCGCTGCAACCTGGCCTGCGTCTATTGCTACAACCTGGAGGAGCGCGCCTATTTCGTCAAAGAACATCCCGAAATGAGCACCGAGCAGATGAAATGGGCAATCGACCAGATTGCCGATTTCGGGATTCGACAGGTCAATTTCTGTGGCGGCGAGCCGACTTTGCGTGACGATCTGCTAGAGGTCGCAAGGTATGCCAAAGAGCGGGGGCGCCTGATTGCGATGGTGACGAACGGTCGCGAAGATAGCGATGAGTTCGTTGAAGAAGCGGCCAACCTCTTCGATGTCATCTGGGTCAGTCTGGATAGCGACCAGAAGGAACTGGCCGAGGCTCATCGGGGAAAGGGCGCTTTTGAACCCGCGATGAGTTGCCTGACCAAGTTGGCGAAAGTGCCGGGGCGCAGGGCACAGATTACTGTCAGTGCCGTGATTTCCGAACTCAACTGGCAGCAGATGGCTGACTACCGGAGGCACTGTCTCGAGGATCTCGGCGTCGACCGTTTCCGCGCAACCTCCTACTGCCCCGGCTGCGCCTCGTCGGTTGAGGCTGCGTGGCCGCTCAACCCGCCGCCGTTCGTAGCAGACCGCAACGTGCCTTTGCCTAATGAGATAGAGCTGAGCGACTTCTCCGATCTCTTCGAGGTGGATTTGGATTATGATATAACTCGGCAGGAATTGAAGCCGACGGCCAGTATGCGGAACCATTGTGGAGTAGGGAAGGGAGAGCTGGCAATGCTCTCCAACGGGGACATCTTCCCCTGTCAACTCCTCTGCAAGCCTCAGTTTCTGGCTGGAAATATCTTTGATCAGCCGTTAAGCGAGATCTTTTTCGGTTCTGAGGTGCTCAAGAAATTGCGGGACTTGACAGTTGACCGCCTTCCCGGTTGCTCGACATGCGACGTGAAGTACATCTGTGTCGGCGGATGTCGGGCGACGGCACTTGAATTGCATGGGAGTGTCGAAGCTCACAGCGACTACCATTGTGAGTTTTACCACCGGCTGGCGGTCGATGCTCTGTGGAAGGACGCGATGATTCCGGTGCAGAACATCTCGGAGGCGCGCGAGAGATTTCTCAGGAAAGCGGCGACACTCAATGAACAGTATGCCGAGGCGAGTAGGTCCTAGAAGGGGTTGAGGTCGAGAGATGACTAAAGTGATTCTCATGAGGGAGTTGTTGGATGCCGCAGTGAGCCGGAAGCTTCTGCTGGTCAGCGTTCTCTGCTGTTTGCTGATGCCGATGAGCATTCTGGTGAACCATCGTGCTCTCGATCAGTTTTCTTCCTACCAGAGTCAGGCGAGGGCGGACTACGAAAGGTCACTGACAGGCTCAACGCCCGGTGACCAGGTCGAGATTCGTGTCTTCCGAGACAAGGCGGAACTCTCGAGCTTTGCCACTGGTCTAGAGCCGTTGATGCCCAATTCGGTAATTCTGCGTGCGGGAGGGATGAGTTACGGCGCCGGTCAGGCGCATGAGAAGCCTCTCGACAGCTTGTTCGGGCGCATCGACCTGCTCTTTGTCGTGCGGTTCATTCTGTCGCTAGCGGCCATCGTCCTCAGCTTTGGGCTGGTCTCCGGTGAGAAGGAAGCGGGGACTCTCAGTCTCGTTCTGTCCAATCCTGTTCCGCGCGACAGTTTTCTCCTCGGCAAGTATTTTGGGGCTCTCGTCGTGCTGCTGGTGCCGTTTGTGTTCGCACTGTTACTGAGCGTGGTTATCTTGCAGTTGTTCGGTGCCAGTTCTCTGGCGAAACCTACCCAGTGGGCGGCCGTGGGACTGATCGCCTTCGTATCAGCCTTGTACTTGAACATCTTTCTAAGTCTCGGTGCCTTGGTCTCTACGCTGACTTCCCGGGCCCTGACTTCGATGACGATTCTGCTCTTTCTATGGGCGGGATTGGTGGCGGTGGTTCCGCAGAGTGCCGGACTGTTGTCCGAGCTGATGTTTCCCATCGAGAGTGCGGAGAGCGTTACCTTCAGGAAGAGTCTGGTCGGGAGGGATCTCGATGCTCGTCGATCTGATGAGCTGCAGCAGTATTTCGGAAGCTCCGACTATGATGAACTCAGAAGGCCGGTGGCCCTCAAGTACGCGGCGGAATTGCAAGAAACCACAGCCAGGATGGATCGTGAGTTCGAGAACAAGCGAGCCTCGCAGTTTCGGTTGGCATCGGGGATGGCCTATCTCTCGCCGGTAACTCCCTTGACGCTCGCCTTCTCGACGCTGGCTGGGTCCGGAGTGCTGCAAGCTCAGGATTTCTACTCTTCGCTCAATCGGTTCCGGCGGCAGGTGAATGACGAGGTCTTCTCTCAGGGGTACCGCGACGTAGGGCCAAACGGCCAGACTATGCTGAACATCAGCTTGATCGACAGAGCGGAGCTGCCACAGTTTGAGCTGCGCGAACTGCCGTTCTCGGAGGTACTGCGTTCGATCATGGTTCCGGTAGTGGTGTTGGTGCTCATAAACTTTATCCTATTCATGAGCGCGTACCTGCGGTTCTTGCGGTACGACGTGCGCTAGCGCACTGGTTTAGTGGATGGGACCTGCGAACGGCTTGGAGGAATCTGATGAAGAGAGTTCGAGTGGCTTTTCTTGTGACCATGATCTGTATGGTCGTGTCTAGTTCCTTTGCTGGTGGTGGAGCCGAGCCGCTCGCCCCCACGCCGGGAAACTACTCTTTTACCACTCGAGCTTCTGAACAGGATGGGCAGGTGCAGATCTCGGACCCCAGGGGAGTCGCGGTGGTCTCACAGCTGCCTCTTTCCCAGGAGGCATCGGTGAAGGCCGCGAAGGAATGCGCCGCCGGTCGCTGTATCGAGATCGTCGTGGAGCGGGAGATCAGGCCGTTCATTCCTGGGTACGAGAAGAAGAAGTTCCACGAAGTGGTCCGTGCAGTAGTCAACGCTGCCAATGGTGAGGTTCAGTCGATGAAGACAGAACTGAGCATTGGAGGAGATATCAGCAATAGCACGGAATCTGGTTTCGATCGCGGAGTAACCGTCGCGGACTTCTTCGGTCCTTGGATGCTCGACCTGGAGGATGGATACTCCGAGACCTTCAAGGCTGGCGGGCAGGTTCGCAAGTTCGAGGTGGTCGGCCACGAAACCGTTCAAGGCCATCCGTGCTTCGTGGTCAACCATCAGTTCGTCGTCGGGGGAGGGCGGCAGGTCGGGTCGACTCTTTGGGTAGACGCGAAAAAGAGAGTCCTGGTCAAGGCCCAACAGGGCGCGGACATCATGTTGATGGATCCCTAGAACCCCGCGGTGAAAGTCGTCCGCCGGCAAGAGCGAGAGATCTTTGGGATTCGCTGCGGAGAGCCGCCGGTGGCCCCGGGATCGTCGAGGAATCGACAACGTAGAGCCACGAACAAAGAGATGGTCGGCGCCATGAGGAGTTTGCTGCAGACTCTCCCTTCTGTCCGGGATCTCTCTCCACTCCTTGGTTCGGTAGGTGGCCCGCGCCTTGCAGGTAATCGATGCTCTTACTGAACTGGCTACTCTTGACCGACCTACGTCAATAGAGGCATGAACGATGATTAATCGATGGATCGGCAACCTGAGGATCACCAATTTCCTGGGCATGCGTACCGGCTACGAGATCTACAGAGCGATTGACCCCGGGCCTCCTGAGACACGCTATCTGGTGAAACGAGTTCCTTGTTCTGGCGTGGGCGCCGCGCAGGCGCAAGAGCGCTTCGCGGCTTACGCTCGGGAGCTGGCTCTACTCGACCATCCGAAGATCCTGCCGCTGCACCAGATCCTATTTGATGAGGACTCGGCGTTTTTGGTTTCTGAGTATCTTCACGGGCAGTCGCTGGCTGCCTTGGTTGCCGGCCAAGGGATCTACTCGGTTTCCCATGTCGTGGGTCTGTTCAAGCAAGTTAGCGAGGCGGTTTCGGTCGCCCACCAAAATGGTGTACTTCATGGTGCGCTGAGCGCGGACAATGCGCTATACGCCATGAGCAAGTACTTGAAAGTGGACGGTTTTGGCCTTGGCGCTGTGGTCAGCCAGCTTGGTTTGCCAGGTGACTTGGTGGATCCTGGCTACGTCGCTCCTGAGTTGGCCGAAGGCGCTGTGGCAAGCGTTGCCTCAGAGGTCTTCGCACTCGGTGGGATCCTGGTTCATCTACTGACCGGGTCTGCTCCAAACCCTCTCGACAATGGCAGCCGTTCTCTGGCGGATCAGCTGCGAAAGAGGAGAGAGGACCTTTCACAGCGGCTACTGGATCTGGTAGACGGCGCGACTGCCTTGGATCCGGCAGACCGGTTCCGTTCGGCGGAAGCGATTCAGTCGCTGGCGGCTGACCGTTCGAGCAGTCTGATGAGAGACTCTGCGACCCAGAGCGGCGGCCTGGTTCAGATAGGCAAGAGGTACGCAGAATCGCGCCCCTCGTCTCTTCCCCAGGTTGATGGCGAGTCTGGAGAGGAGCCCGCGGACGATCTCGGTGATCTGCCGACGATGTTGCCGATATCGGGTAGCTCCTTCCTCAAAGGAGGAGATACCCGACCCAATGAAGGCCCCGTTGAGAAGTGCTATCTGCCGGAGTTCTCTATCTCCCGTTATCCCACGACGAATCGCCAGTATCGGCGCTTTTGCGAGGCCACAGGTCGCGCGACGCCCGAGGATCCTCCTGGGTGGGGTCAGTATTTCGTGGATTGTCCGGACCATCCGGTGATCAACGTCACCTGGGCAGACTCGGCTTCCTACTGCAAGTGGCTCGGCGAGGTACTCGGTACCGAGGTGCGGCTTCCAACAGAGGCAGAGTGGGAGAAGGCAGCCCGCGGTGGACTTGAGGGAAAACTCTACCCTTGGGGGGATGCTGAACCGGATGGGCGTGCCCATTTCGGAGGTAGGGCCTACGCGTGGGAGATCGGGATGAAGGGTCCCGGAACGCGGCGGGTGGGCTGTTTTGCGGCGAACGATTTCAACCTACACGATATGTCGGGCAATGTTTGGGAGTGGTGCATGGATTGGTACACCCCGTACGGCGAACCGCAGCCACGCGCGGGCATTTTCCGCGTCGCCAGGGGGGGAAGTTGGAGTGTGACGGCGGATTCGCTGCGCTGTGCCTTTCGAATGTGCTTCTACCGCACGGCGCAAGACCTCTTCATCGGTTTCCGCTGCGTGCAGCCTGGGGAACCTGTCGTCTCGTGAGTGACGCCCTTTTCGCGTTGGTTGGCACAGTGTTTGTGGATGTCGAAAATAACCGAAGATCAAACCCCAGAGTGGCAGGGTTGTGCTTGTCGTTCTCGAAGGGATGGGAAGAATGGGAGAGATGGTGGTTGGGAGTGGCAACGGCAGGGAACCGGAACAAGAAAGACCGACGATGCCCTTCTTTCGAGTAGGAGTGCGCGTTCAGTTCTCCAATCGGCCTTCCGCGACCTCTCTCATGAGGGCGCGAGTTGCCGCGGCGGAGAAGCGGTGCGTGCCACTGCTTGCAGGTCTAGTGATCCTACTGTTCCTCCTCTTGCCGATGGCTTCGCAGCCGATTCTTGGCCAACAGGACGATCTCGGACTCACCCAACGGCGAATTCTGGATGTGCGACGGCAGTAGATCGAACTCAGAGTTGGCCGTGCCGAGTTCAGCCGCGTGGAACAGCTTCAGCGAGATGGCCTGCTTCCCGATTCCGATCTCGAGGAGGCCAGAGCCAATCTCGAGAAGCTTCAGCTTGCCTACCAAGAGGCGGTTCTCGCTCTGCTCAACGTGAAGCCTAGGGTTGTGGTCGAGCGAGCCGTCAAGTACCGCGATAGCAGTGGCCGCAGGTTCGTTAGACTGACCATCGCCAACAGGACACCAGCGCTCGATGACTCACGTTTCGACTTTCTCAACAACTTCGAGGGGGCTGAACCCATCCCCGAGGAACTTCGGATCCAGAGCATTCGCGACATGTTCATCTCTCTGCAGGACCCTGGCTCCGCGGTGGCGCGGGGAGGGAACACGATCGCTTTGCCTTACCAGCAGTACGTTCCAGAACTGGAGTACGGAACGCGCAAGACGCTGGTCTTCAAGCTCTTGCGCGACGTGTCGAGCGTGATCGTTTCGACCGGCTACTCCGGTCGAACGCAGGACCTCCAGATCCAGCTCGAGCAGGCGGAGTTGGGAAGAGCGCTCGACATCAGCTCGACTCAGTTGTCGCAGGAGGCGGACCTGGGGAGCCAGGTTGTCTATGCGCTGCGCTTGGAACGATCTAGCGTCGATAGCCGCAGCTTCTATCTCCAAGCCGCGGGCCTTCCTCGCCAGATCAGCTACCGGTTTGTTGAGCCGCACACCCAGGCCAGGGTGTCGCAGCTCAACTTCCCCGCCGGGGTCACGGAGCAGGATATTGAGTTGCGTCTCTTTCTGCCGGAACAGGCTGGTGAGGGTGTGGTGATCGATCAGGCCATCGAATTTTGGACTGTGGCCAAGAGCGAGTCAGGAGAAATACCACTCTCCGCCGTAGGCGAGGTAGATGTCGAGACTCTAGAAAGTAGCGGCGCAGGTTTCTTGCGCTTGAGCTTGACGCCGCAAGGGCTCGGTGAGATCGATCTCACCACGGTCTCCCTTTTCTCCGAGATCGAGGTTGGGGGGAGGGCTGCCTTTCCTCTGACCCTGAAGAATGTGGGGACTCGTCGTTTGGATGCCGTTTTGTTGCGCCCTGAGGCTCCTCCCGGCTGGAGAGTGACAGCAGAGCCGGCAGAAATCCCGTCTCTGGATTTGAATCGAGAGACCACTGCCGAGTGACTCGTGGAGCCCCCAGAGAATGTGGCGGTCGGTGACTATGAGATTCGTCTTCGCACTGAGACCTTCGTCGATGGCCGGCGACTGCCTGCACAGTCGAAGATTTTCCGCATCAGCGTGAAGCCTCGCTCCAATGTCCTGTTGGCGACGCTGCTGATTGCTCTGCTGGCCGTTGCGCTTCTCGGAGCGATACTCTTCGTGGTGAGAATTACTCGTAAATAGGTAGGGATTGAGGGTTAAGATGATTGAAGCAAGGTCCTTGACGAAGCAGTACGAAGACGGGGTGATTGCGGTCAACTCGCTCGATCTACAAGTGCCGGCCGGCGAGATTTACTGTCTTCTGGGTGCTAACGGTGCCGGGAAGACAACGACGGTTCACCTCTTTCTCGGCTTCATCGAACCGACCAGTGGCGAAGCGGTCGTGAACGGGATCGACGTTCATCGAGAGCCGCTGAAAGCCAAGAAGTACCTCGCCTTTCTGTCAGAGAACGTTCGGCTCTACGGCAATCTTACGGCACGTCAGAACCTGCGATTTTTCTGCAAACTCAGTGGTACCGAGCCGGGCGATCGAGATGCGTACTACGCGGCGCTCAGCCGGGTCGGACTACCGGAGAGAGCTTTTGAACAGAAGGTTCGGGAGTTCAGCAAGGGGATGCGCCAGAAGGTTGGTATCGCTATCGCGATGCTCAAGAACGCCTCCGCACTGCTCCTGGATGAGCCGATGTCCGGTCTGGATCCCAAGGCCGCAGCTGATTTCGTGGCGCTTCTGGACTCACTCCGCGAAGAGGGCAAGGCAATTCTCATGTCGACTCACGACATTTTCCGGGCCAAACAACTGGCTGACCGGATAGGGATCATGAAAGATGGCCAGAAAGTGGCTGAACGCACTCGGGAGGCGCTGTTGAAGGAAGACCTGGAGAAGCTCTACCTCGACTACATGCGAGAGTTGAATACGTAGTGTCCTGTCCGGGCTGATAGAAGCCGAGTTACTCGAAAGTAGTGAGCGACTACTCTGGCCCTCTTCCTTGCGGGGCAGTGAAGGCGGGCGCTTGCGTCGACGGCTCGTGAATGAGAGAGTCTTGACCTGAATTCACGCTGATTCGAGTCACGCCGTCACGGTCCCGGAAGTGGGGACCGCGGCCGAAAACAGTGGAGGGGCTTCCATGAGCGAGCGCTCGTTCGAGTCGATTGTCGAGATGTTGCACTACCGGGTCGCGGAATCCGCGGACGCGGATGCAATGTATGGCTACCGCGACGGTGGCTGGTACACGATGAGCTGGAAGGAGGTCGGCGAGCGGTGCCGCCGGATCGCTTGCGGTCTGTTGAGCCTTGGCATCGAGCACGGTGACCGGGTGGCGGTCTTGTCGGTGACCCGTCCGGAATGGGTGCTCGCAGACTACGGCATTCTTGCCGCGGGTGGTGCCACATCGACGATTTTCAGCTCGAACACGCCGGCGGAGTGTGCCTTCATCCTGCAGGATTCAGGCTCTGCCTATTGCTTTGTGGAAGACGCGGATCAGGCGGCCAAGTTGGTACAGCAGAAGGAGGACTTGCCCGAGTTGCGCAAGGTGATCTGGATCGACGGGCAGCCGCCGGCCGAGGATGACTGGATGCTCTCTCTCACCGATCTCTACGCGGCGGGTGAGGATTGGGACAACGCGAATCCGGGCACTTATGACGAGATCTCCGGCAAGGTCAAGTCGACCGATCTGGCGACGCTGATCTACACGTCGGGCACCACCGGCCGGCCCAAGGGTGTGATGCTGACTCACTCGAACTGGGTCTACGAGGCCTGCGCGACCCACGAGATCGCCCTGTTGAAGTCGGACGACTTGCAGTATCTCTTCTTGCCCCTGGCCCATTCATTCGCCAAGGTCTTGCAGGTCGCTTTCCTGCGCACCGCGACACCAACGGCGGTGAATGGGGATATCGACGGCCTGATCGGCTATCTCGGTGAGATCCACCCCACGGTGATGGCGGCGGTGCCGAGGGTCTACGAGAAGGTCTACAACAAGGTCGTCTCCGGCGCCAAGGATGCCGGTGGCCTGACGTACAAGATCTTCAAGTGGGCGGTCGAGGTGGGCAAGGTGGTCTCCAAGCTACGCCAGGAGGGCAAGGATGCGACCGGCTTGCTCGCCCTCAAGCACAAGCTGGCCGACATGTTGGTCTACTCGAAGCTCAAGAATCGCTTCGGCGGCCGCATTCGCTTCTTCGTCTCGGGCGGTGCACCGCTGTCGCGGGAGATCGCCGAGTTCTTCCACGCCGCCGACCTGCTGGTGCTCGAAGGCTACGGCCTGACCGAGACCGCCGCCGCCACCTTCATCAACCGGGTCGACAACTACAAGTTCGGCACTGTCGGACCTCCGATGCCGGGTACCGAGGTCAAGATCGCCGAGGAGGATGGAGAGATCTTGGTGCGCGGTGGCGGCATCATGCAGGGCTACTACAACATGCCCGAAGAGACCGCTGAAACGCTGGTCGACGGCTGGCTCCTCACCGGCGATATCGGTGAGGTCGACAGCGACGGTTTCCTCCGCATCACCGACCGCAAGAAGGATCTGATCGTCACCGCCGGCGGCAAGAATGTCGCGCCGCAGTATGTGGAGAACCTGCTCAAGGTGGCCTCGGACTGGGTCTCGCAAGTGGTGATGCTGGGCGACCGGCGCCCCTTCTGCATTGCCTTGATCACCATCAACGAGGAAACGGTGGCTCCGTGGGCTAAACAGCAGGGGATCGACTTCACCGACTACGCCGATCTCTCCAGCCGGCAGGAAGTTCACGACTTGGTGTGGGCAGACATGGCCAAACTGAACGGCAAGCTGGCCAGCTACGAGCAGGTCAAGAAGATCAAGCTCTTGCCCAACGATTTCTCTCAGGAAACCGGCGAACTAACGCCGAAGATGAGTATCAAGCGCAAGGTGGTCGAGAAGAAATACACCGACTACATCGAAGAACTCTACGCCAGCAAGGCACGGGTGGAGCTGTAGTTCGCCTTGGTCAACCCGTCGTTGTGACTTTGTAGTTCACATGCAGTGGAAACAAGCTCCTCGCAGCCGCCTTGCCGAGCGGTATCACGAGTGGGCGATGCGCCGCGGTTTTCCGCTGCTGGTGCGCATTGCCCCCAAGTTGCCCCGCTGGTTCCTCTTTCTGGGTGCCAGGGTCATCATCTCGTCGGTGATGCTGGTCTACCGCGCACCGTTGCGGGCGATCGACCGCAATCTGGCGCGGATTCTCGGCCTGCCGCTCTCCTCGCGGCGGGTGAAGCAGGCCCGGCGGCGGATGATCTTCAATCTGGCCTACTACTGGGTGGATCTCTTTCGGTTCTGCCAGAGGCCGATTGAAGATCTGCAAGAGCTGATGGGCGAGGTGAGTGGGATGGAGCATCTGGAGGCGGCGGTCGAGCGGGGCAAGGGCGTCCTGCTGTTGACCGCGCATCTGGGCAACTGGGAGTTGGGCGGCCTATTGCTCAAGGGGATCGATCTGCCGGTCTCCGTGGTCTATGTCCGCGATCAGTCGCCGGCGGCCGAGGAATTTCGGGCTTTTCTGCGCGGCCTGATCGGGGTTGGGGAGATTCCCATCGATCCCACTTCGCAGCTCTCCAGCCTGCCGGTGTTGCGGGCGCTGAGCGAGGGGCGGGTGGTGGCCATGCAGGGAGATCGCGATTTCAACGACCGAGGGATCGAGTTCGACTTCTTCGGTTCCCCGGCCCCTTTCCCCGTCGGTCCGATGACCCTGACGCGGATGACCGGCGCCGCGCTCATTCCCGCCTTCGTCACCTACGATGAACAACATCGTTTCGACATTACCTTCGGCGAAGCGATCGAGGTCGCCACCGGCGGCACCCGACAAGAGGATGCGCGAGCCGCGGCGAGACGCTGGGTCGAGGTGGTGGAGAGGGCGGTGCGTCGCTGGCCGGATCAGTGGTACACCTTCTTCGACTTCTGGAATCAGGCGGAGCACGATCGCGGCCCCGCCGGCGCGGCGGATCGGGTCGCCGATTCGGCTGCCGGTGAAGCGGAAGAGACGGCCTGGTGAGGGATCGCCAGCCGGAAGGCAAGAAACAGCGCCGGGCCGGCAAGAGGTGGGCGGCGATCAAGCCGGTACTGGTCTCGGTGGCCGGCGATGAGCAGCCGTTGGTGGCGCTTTCCACACCGCTGGATGTGGAGAGTCTGGTGGCCGGCGAGGGTTCGTGGGAGGTGGAGCTGGGCTTCGGCAAGGGCCGTTTCCTCTTGGCGCAGGCGCAGGCGCGCCCCGAGGTCCGTTTCCTCGGCGTCGAACAGGCCACGTATTACTACCGGCTCCTCTCGCGCCGAGCGGCGCGCCAGGGAGCTGACAACCTGGTCACCCTGCGCGGCGACGCGCTCTATGTGCTGTCGGCACTGCTGCCGGCGGGATTCGCCGATGCGGTTCACGTCTACTTTCCCGATCCTTGGCCGAAGAATCGGCACCGCAAGCGACGGCTGTTCGAGCCGGAGACCGTCGATTTGGTGCTCAGCCTGCTCAAGCCGGGAGCCAGCCTGTGGTTTGCGACCGACTTCGTGGAGTACGGCGAGTGGGTCTGGCGCATCCTCGCCTCGTACCCGGGCTTCGAATTGCGCCGCATCGAGGGCCCGTGGCCGGGAGGGCCGCGTACCAACTACGAGGCGAAATTCGTCGAGGAAGGCCGGCCGATCCTCCGTCTCGAAGCGCGCAGGAGCCGGCAGCCACCTCCTCTTCATCCGGCCGGTGAGAGCGGAATCTTGGTCGCTCCGAGGTAGGCTGCCGCGGCGATGCTGGACCCACTGCGCTACTTACTGCCCTACTTCAAGAAGTACCGCCGAGCTCTGCTTTCGGGGGTGTTGGCGATTCTCGTCTCCTCGACGATCGGCCTGCTCTCGCCGTTGCTGGTGGGGTGGGCGGTGGATACATTGCGACAGCAAGTTCGCATGGCCACACTGCTGCGCTATGCCGGCTTGCTGATCGGAGTGGCTGCCTTTCGCGGCGTGTTCACCTACCTGCAGCGGATGATCCTGGTGACCATGAGTCGCAACATCGAGCGCGACCTGCGCAACCGTTTCTTCGCCAGTTTGCAGACACAGGCGCAATCCTTCTTTCACCGTTCGCATACCGGCGACTTGATGGCCAAGGCGACCAACGACCTGGCGGCGGTGCGATCGATGTGTGGGCCGGCGATCATGTACGGCTCGAACACGGTCTTCACCGGGTTGGGATCGCTCTTCTTCATGCTCAAGATTCACCCGCCGCTCACCTTGCTGGCGCTGGCCTCGATGCCCTTCGTGGCCTTGACCACCAAGGTTTTCGGCCAGCGAATCCACCATCTCTTCGGCCAGGTCCAGGAGACCTTCTCGCACCTCTCGACGCAGGTGCAGGAGAACATGGCCGGGGTGCGCGTGGTGCGAGCCTATGCGCGGGAGCAGGCGGAAGAGGAGAGATTCGCCCGCCGCAACCAGGCCAACTTCGAGGGCAACCGGCAACTCATTCGGTGGAACTCGGCGTTCAACCCGGCACTGCAAGGGCTGGTGGGGCTGGGGTACGTGGCGGTCCTCTGGTACGGCGGCTTGCTGGTCCGAAGCTCGTAGATGACGGTCGGCGACTTTGTCGCGTTCAACTTCTTTCTCACCCGCATGGTCTGGCCGATGATCGCGGTGGGTTGGGTGATCAACCTGGTGCAGCGGGGGACCGCTTCGCTGCGCCGGATGTGCCAGGTGATGGATGCTGAACCGGAGATCGTCGACCTGACCTCTGCCGACCCGTTCCCTGCCGGAACTGTGCAACCCGCGGTTCGCGGCGACATCGCCTTGAGAGATTTGACCTTCGCCTACGAGGAGGGCGAGCCGGTGCTCGAGGGGATTGATCTCGACGTGCCGGCGGGTTCCACAGTGGCGCTGGTGGGGCGAACCGGCAGCGGCAAGAGCACCTTGCTGTCGCTGATTCCTCGCCTGACCGATCCGCCGCCAGGGGCGCTACGGCTGGACGGTGTCGACGTGCGGCAGTGGCCGCTGGCGACCCTGCGTTCGTCGATCGGCATGGTGCCGCAAGAGACTTTCCTGTTCTCCGCGACGGTGCGTGAGAACATCGCTTTTGGCGTTCCGGATGCCAGCGAAGAGCAGCTGCTCGAAGCGGCGCGCATCGCCGGGCTTGGCTCCGACCTGGAGGGCTTTCCCCAGGGGCTTGACACCCGGGTAGGCGAGCGGGGAATCACCCTCTCGGGTGGCCAGAAGCAGCGTGTCTCGCTGGCCCGCGCGGTCTTGCGCCAGCCTCGCATCTTGCTCCTCGATGACTGCTTGTCGGCGGTCGACACCGATACCGAGGAGAAGATTCTGGGCGAGCTGGAGCGGGTTTTTCCCGGCCGCACGGTGTTTCTCGTCTCGCATCGAATCTCGACGGTGCAGCGCGCCGATCGCATCGTGGTGCTCGATCAAGGTCGCATCGCGGAGCAGGGGACGCACGAAGAGCTGGTCTCCCGCGATGGTCTCTACGCCGACCTCGCCCGCCGCCAGCGGCTCGAGGCTGAGTTGGCAGCGGTGTAGGCGCTCCATCGACCCGCTGGTCTCTGTTGTACAGTGATCGGTGAGAGCGTTCTTCGTTCATGTGGAGCGAGAGGAGATGCGACGCCATGCGCGTAGTGATCGCCGGTGGATCCGGGTTGATCGGAAAAGCTCTGACCGCGGAGCTGGTCGCTGCCGGCCACGAGGCCATCCTCCTTAGCCGGACGCCGCACCGGCTGGCGGGGTTGCCGGCGGGGACTCGCGCTGTCGGCTGGGATGGCACCACGGTGCAAGGCTGGGGAGATCTTGTCGCCGGTTCGGCGATCGTCAACCTGGCCGGTGAGAGCATCGCCTCGGGCCGCTGGAACGATCGGCGTAAGAGGCGGCTGCGCGACAGCCGGCTCAACCCGACGCGGGCGGTGGTGGCGGCGGTCGCGCAAGCCGAGCCGGCTCCAACGGTCCTGGTGCAGGGCTCGGCGGTCGGTTTCTACGGACCGGGCGACGACCGGCAGCTCAGCGAAGAGTCGCCGCCGGGCGGTGATTTCTTGGCCGAGCTGTGCGTCCACTGGGAAGAGGCGAGCGCTGCGGTGGAAGAGGTGGGGGTGCGCCGGGCGGTGATCCGCACCGGGGTCGTCCTCAGTGCGGAGGGAGGTGCGCTGCCGCGCATCTTGCTGCCCTTTCGCCTCTTCGCCGGCGGTGCCGCCGGCCATGGCAGGCAGTGGTTCCCGTGGATCCACCTCGCCGACGAGGTGGCGGCGATCCGCTTTCTCATCGAGCATGGCGAGGCGGCCGGCATCTTCAACCTGACCGCCCCCAACCCACTGACCAACCGAGAGTTCGCCAAGGTCGCCGGCAAAGTGCTGAGGCGACCGAGTTTCATCCCGGCTCCCGCCTTTGCCTTGCGCCTGATGCTGGGAGAGATGGCCGATTTGGTGCTCGAAGGCCAGCGGGCGGTGCCGCAACGTTTGCAGAAGTTGGGCTTTCCATTCCGCTTCCTGACCGCGGAAGCCGCCTTGCGCGATCTGCTGGCATGATGGATCCTCTGGGTAAGGGACTATGAGCGTCTCTCCAACTCTGCGCACAACAAGTGAGGTCAGGTGATGGTCGAGGGGATTCGCCAGGGGGATATTCCGGGGGTTCAGCTGCGTTGCCGCCAGGAGCTGGCCTGCTCCGTCGAAGAGGGCTGGCGATGGCTGCGCGATCCGCGAAAACTCGAACGGTGGCTCTGTGACGAGGCTCGGCTCGGTGAGGAATCGGGTGCGGAATGGCTTCACCTGGCGGGCGACGGTGGTGCCCTGGATGCGGCGCGCGAGCGAGGCGAGACGGTGGAGATCGAAACCCATCGCCGTTGGCATCTGCACTTCGAGCGTCGCGACCAGAACTGGCGTGCCGCCACCGACCTCACCTTCGAACTGACGCCGAGCGAAGGCGGCTGCGAACTCTCGGTCCTCCAACACGGCTTCCAACGCCTGCCGCTGTCGGCTTGCCTGACCATCTGGGAGGGCTACCGGCGGCGGTGGAGAGAGGCGTTGGAGCGGTTGGCGGCGGAGGTGGAGCTACACTAACTCCCGGATCGCCGCTTCGACCTCGTCGCGGATCTCGCGGTCGCTGTAGACGCGGTATTGGTCGATGCGGGTGAGGTGGCGGATGAAGTGGCTGGCCTCTTCCATCGGTTCGAGGGTGCCGTCGAGGTGACGCACGAGGACCCGGCTCGAAGCCAGCCGGTGCGGATCTTTGGCCGAGTGGGAGATCAGCAGGTTGCCGGCTCCGAAACGGTGGCGGATTTCGGGCAGCAGCTCGTCGAAGCGGCGGGATTCCTCTGGCGAGAGGTGCTCGCGCGTCTCGTAGGCTACGGGGTAGTAGCCGCGGGCGACCACCGCCTTGGCGTGCAGGCTGTCGCAGGCGCGCATGGCGGTGAGCACGGAGATGTCGTCCTGCTTCATGAAGGCGACCGGGTCGCTCGGCCACCGCTCGCCCCGTTCGCGCAGCCACTGCGAAAGGTGAAGCTCCAGCACCTTGCCGGTGCCGTTGAAGTAGACCTGGGTGAACATGTAGTAGCGGGCCAGAACCAGCGCTTCGAGCGCGTGGACGCCGCCGCCTTCGACGCCAACCCCCCAGTCGCCCGATGGGTTCTGCAACGGCACCACCGTGTCGAGAAGTCGTTCGAGGTCGAAGCTGCCGTAGCGAACCCCGCAGAAGAGGCTGTCGCGCAGCAGATAGTCCATCTTGTCGACATCGAGTTCGCCCGAGATCACCTGCGCCAGCAGCCTGCCGACCTCATCCCCTTCACCGGCCAGGAGGTCGGAGACCTGCTGTGCATCGAGGCCTTCGCCGAAGCGTGCGAACGCCGCTTCGATCTCCGGCAGAGCGAGCAGACGGCGAGTCATCTCTTCGTGGTCGATGTTGTCTTCGAACAGGTCTTCGGCGGAGTGGCTGAAGGGTGCATGGCCGATGTCGTGCAGCAGGGCGGCGGCGCGCACCAGCCGTCGCTCGAGGGCGCGAGGGTCGGTGGGCAGCAAGCCGCCGGACTTCGCCGCCAGGGTGTCGTAGACCCGGCCGGCCAGTTCCATGGCGCCGAGAACATGGCTGAACCGGCTGTGCTCGGCGCCCGGGAAGACGAGGTAGGTGAGGCCCAGCTGGTGAACGCAACGCAACCGTTGCACCGGTGCGCTGTTGATCAGGGCGGCTTCGAGTGGATCTGCGCGGACGAACCCGTGGACGGGGTCGCGGAGCGAAAGTAGAGACTGCATGGTGCTTCTAGTTGTTTCGGGGGTTGGTGGCGAGGTGGCGGAATGGGCGCAGGAAATCCAGAGCTTCGCGGCGGCTACGCAGGATCTGGGTCAGGTGGATCGCGCGCTCCGGCAGAGGGTCATTGAGCAGCGACAGTTTGCGCAGCACCGGCAAGTCCAGCTCGGCTGCGATGCCGTTGACCAGGCGCTCGAAGGAGCGCGGATCTCCGGGCGTTTCGATACGAATCTGGCGGGACAGATCCGCCGGATCGACAGGAAAGCGCTCGCCGATCTCGTTCGCCAGCCCCTCCACCAGTTCGGTCAGGTCACGGCGCAGGGCGGCGATTCCCGGATTGCGTTCATCGAGCCACGGCTCGTTCATCGGAGCGACCCAGGCTTGGCGGTAGCAGGAGCCATCGATCTCGCGTTGTACGCGGAAGCGGAACTCGCCGTGCAGCACGATGTTGGAGCAGCCGTCCGGCAGCGGGTCCACGTTGACCAGGCGGCCCGCGGTGCCGGCGGGAAAGATATCCGGCTCAGCCAGCCGCGCGCTCAACGGTCGAGTCAGCACCATGCCGATGCGCCGTTGCGCCGGCTCCAGGGCGAGTAGATCCTCGATCAACTCGCGGTAGCGATCCTCGAAGATGTGCAGGCGCAGCAGAGTGCCGGGGAAGTGGACGACATTGGGTAGGGGAAACAGGGGAATGCGGGTTGTGGCGTCGTCGGTGGGCATCGCGGGGCAAGACTAGCAGGGTCGAGTCGGTCTCTCCCGCGAAGTGGCCGGGCGGCTGCGCTGCGGGAGGTTTGCCCTACGAGTCGGCTCGTTCCGGGCGCCCGCGCAACTCGGCCGGCGCCTCAGACACGCACGGGCGCTGATCCTCCACGAGCCGATTGGTGCCCTCCACAGGACAAGTGCCCGCAGCCTTAGGCCACTTCGCGGGAGAGACCGACTCTAAGGTGGTGGTGTTTGAAGCCTCGCTCGCGCTTCGCGCGATCTTGCTTCGGTCCCGCTCCAGGAATCGAGACTTTGTCGCTTCGCGTCTCGTGCGAACCCGGCCGAAGGCCGGTCTCCTTGGGGTGAATGGCGAAAAACGACGTTTTTTCGCCAGAGGGGGATCGGCGAGATCCCCCTAAACAACAAAGGATGAGGGTGGGGCCGCGAGGATTCAGCTAGGTGGCCGAGCGGACCTCAGAGTCGACATCACTCTCGCCTTCCGAGCGCGCGATAATTGCGGCACCACACGAATCGCTGAAGACGTTGACCGAGGTGCGCATCATGTCCAGGGGGCGGTCCACGGCTAGCATGGCGCCGACGATGACGTCGACTTCGGGGCCGCGCATGCCGACGGCTTCCAGCACCAGGAAGATGATGACCAGGCCGGCCGAAGGGACGGCGGCGGCGCCGATGGAGGCGAGCAGGGCGGTGACGACGACGACGAGTTGTTGGGTCAGGGTGAGGTGGTAGCCGAGCACCTGGGAGATGAAGATGACGCCGGCGCATTCGTAGAGGGCGGTGCCGTCCATGTTGACGGTGGCTCCCATCGGCAGGACGAAGGAGGAGATCTTGTTGGAGACGCCGACCCGTTTTTCGACCGCAGTGATGGTGACCGGCAGGGTGCCCATCGAAGTGCTCGATGAGAAGGCGAGGGTGAGCGGCTCGATCATGTTCTCGAAATGGATCCGTGGGTTGATCCGGCCGAGCAGGAGCAGCATCAGCGGCAGCACCAGGAAGAGGTGGATGGTGAGGCCGGAGGCGATGGTCACCATGTAGAGCCCCAGCGCCTTGAAGGACTCGAGGCCGGTGTTACCGACGACTCGCACGATGAGGGCGAAGACGCCGATCGGTGCCACCATGATCACCCCACGGGTCAGCTTCATCATGGCGTCGAAGACGGCGCCGAAGAAGCTGAGGATCGTTTCGCGGGGTTTGGCCGGCAGGCTGGCGACGGCGAGGCCGAAGAGGATGCAGAAAACGATGACCGAGATCATGTCGGCCTTGGCGGCGGCCTGGACGACGTTTTCCGGGATGAAAGAGAGAATCAGCTCCGTGGTCGAGGTGGCGGTCGAGAGAGCCGGCAGCTGCTTGCTCTCGACGTTGACCAGGTTGGCGCCGACACCCGGCTTGATCAGGTTGACCAGCATGAGGCCGACCAGTGCAGCCAGCAGGCTGGTGAGCACGTAGTAGCCCAAGGTCTTGCTGAACAGGCGGCCGAGGCTGCGCCCACCACCGACGGAAGCCACGCCGGTGATGATCGATGCGACCACCAGGGGCACGATGACCATTTTCAACAGCTTGATGAACAGGGTGCCGATCCATCCGATTTGGGCGGCGAGTTCGGGGCCTCCAAGTAGGCCGGCTACCGTTCCCAGGCTCATCGCGATAAGGATCTGCCAATGCAGCTGCTTGTACCAGGCCGAGTCTGTTCTGTGATTCATGACAGGCACGGTAAAGCAACCGGCGCACCGTCGCAAGCCGCGAGGCGGCTCGCAATGGCATCAGCGCATGGCGCCGGACAGGGCTTCTGAAAAGGTGGCGGCTTGGGCGAGGAGAATCGCGCAGAAAAAAAGGCCGGCGGTCAGTGCCAACCGTCGATAGCGTTGCGGTAACCAGCGCGCGCTCAGCAACAGCAGGATCGAGGCGGCCATGGTGGCCCCGAGGCCGACTTGCCAGAGGACGACGCGCAGCGGGTTGGGCAGGGAGAGGAAGTAGAGCGGGACCGCCAGAGCGGCCGCCGGGCTCCATATCGGCGGTCGCCGGACCCAGAGGTCTCCGGCGGCGAGAGCGATGACGGATCGCGCGAGCACGGCCGGCCAGACGAGCAGCGGCTCTCCCAGAGGTCCCTGCCCGATACGGAGCACCTCTCCGGCAAGACCGAAACTCAGCAGGAGCGGAAGGGCGCCGGCGGAGGCGAGCCGCCATCCGATCTTCCCCAGCCGTTGCCCGGCGAAGAGCACCAGAAGGTCGATGGCCAGAGTGGCGAGGAATAGAACTGTCAGCAGGCGGCTGAAACCGTTGCCCCGAGGCAAAGTCGCCAAGCCGCCGGCGATGGCGCGGTCCGGGTAGAGCGTCAGGTGGGTGAGGAAGGCCAGAGCGGCTGCGATGAGTAGCGGTAGGGCCGCCAGCCGCCATCGCTGCTGGGCTTGCGACGATCGCCCGGCGAGCCGCCAAGGTGCGGTCACGTGACCGCCCCAAACAACAAGGCCGCAGAGGATCAGGACCGCGTCCACCATCCGGCGATTCTACGCTGGCGGTGGGTTGGCAGGGGCGGTAAGCGGCCAGTCGAGCTTCTCGACCTCCCCATCCTGGCCGACCGAGTGGAGCAGTTCGGCGACGGTTCGTTCATCCGGCGGCAGCCGCCACTCTGGGTGAAGCTCCGCTAGCGGGGCGAGGACGAAGCGCCGCAGCCGCAGCCGCGGGTGGGGCAGGGTCAGCTCAGCGCTGTCGCAAGAGTGCTTGCCGAAGACCAGTAGATCGATATCCAGGGGGCGTGGTGCCCAGCGCTGGGCCAGGCGGCGGCCTGCGTCCAGTTCGAGCCTCTTGGCGATGGCCAGGAGCGCGGTCGGTGGCAGGGTGGTGATTCCGCTGACCACCGTGTTGAGGAAGTCGGGTTGCGGAAGCGGAGAGTGGGCTTTGGAACGATAGAGGGCGGCTACCCGGAGCGGCCCCAGAGCGAGGGTGAGCTTCTCGACCGCGCTGCGCAGAGTCTCTTCGGCAGCGCCGAGGTTGGCTCCCAGCCCCAGCGCGAATCGGCTCTCGCTTCTATGCGTCGTCCTTGTCGTCGTCCTCGTCCTCTTTTGTCACCTCGGCTTGTTCGATGACCCCGCATTTCGGGCATACCGGCTCAGGCTTGCCGAGGTCATAGAACTTCATGCCGCAGGTTTCGCACTCATGTTTCTTACCGAGATCAGCCATCGTAGTTATGCTCCTGGTTGGACCGGATCCGAGAACCTCGAAGAATGCCTTGAAAAGGCGTCGAAATCTTCTCAGAGGGTCGGGAACGTAGCACCGGCCTCGGGGGCTGTCAACGTTGGCGAACTCAGAAAGCTCCACACTTCTTCGTCGAGACCGGTGGAGCACTGGCGCCAGGCCGGGCTTTGCGGTAAAACATGCGGACCATGACGCCTTTGAGGAACCGCCAGCGCAACCGGTGGATCGCCTTCGCCAAGCCTCGGCCGCGAGCCCGGCTGAGATTGTTTTGCTTTCCCTTCGCCGGTGGCGGCGCCACCGCCTACCGTCAGTGGAGCGACCAGCTGCCGGAGACGATCGAGGTGATGCCGGTGGAGCTTCCGGGGCGGGCGAGCCGGTTTCAGGAGAAGCCCTTTCGTCGCTTGGATCCATTGCTCGATGGCTTGGTCGAAGGGCTGACGCCTGAACTCGACCGGCCCTTTGCCTTCTTTGGCCACTCGATGGGTGCGTTGATCGGTTTTGAGTTGGCTCGCCGGCTGCGCAAGGGAGGTCTACCGTCGCCTCAGTGGCTCTTCGTGTCGGCGCGGCGGGCGCCGCAGTTACCGCCCACGGACGACGACATCTACTATGACCTTCCCGAGGCGGAGTTCATCGCCAAGCTGCGCGAGCTCAATGGGACTCCCGAGGAGGTGCTGGCCCATCCCGAGTTGATGCAGATGATGCTACCCCTGCTGCGCGCGGACTTCGAGCTCAACGAGACTCTGAGCTACCGCGAGGAGGCCGCGCTCGACTGCCCGATCTCGGCCTTCGGCGGTCTGGCGGATGTCGAAGTGCCGCGAGAGGATCTGGAGAGTTGGGGTGTCCACAGCAACTCCGGCTTCAAACTGAGGATGCTGGAAGGGGACCACTTTTTTCTCGGGCAGGCCGGCATCGGTCTTTTCCGTGCCCTGCACGAGGATCTCGCCACCATTCTCTGAATACGGCGTCGCCGAACTCCACGCGATGCCGGGTGGTGTTGCGCGGGATCGAGTGTGACGGTAGGATTCCGGTTTCCCCGCTCCAGCCTCCTGGCACAGTCCGTGCTAGATCTCTCGCGTGGAGGTCCGCTCACAGTGAAGAAACAACACCGCTCCACGTTACTCCTCGTCGTTGCTCTGCTCGGCGTGGTTGGGATCTTTCTACCGGCTGCGGCGGCTGCCGATACCGTCACCACCATCGATCCCCGAGCGGAAGGGCTGTCCTCTCCCGAGAAGGTTGAAGTGTTGCTCAATCGGGTCAAGAGTGAGCAGGAGAAGATCGAGACCCTCGCCGCCAAGTTTGTGCAGGTGCAGGAGAGTGAGTTCCTGGTCGAGCCCGAAGAATCGCGGGGCCGCTTCTACTACGCAGCGCCCAGTGACGTGCGGTGGGAGTATCAGAGCCCTGATCCGATCACCGTCCTGATTAATGAAGGGACGATGACGTCGTGGTACCGCGATCTTGGCAGGGCCGACAAACTTCAAGTTGGCGAGAAGTCAGCGCGTGTTCTCAAGTACATGGGGGCCGGAGGGAACATGGCGGCGCTCGAGGAGTACTTCGATATCGCCGCCGCCTTCCCGGACGATGCCAGTCTGCCGTACCGGCTGGAGTTGACGCCGCGTTACGAGAGGATCGCCAAACGGCTGCGTTCGATCACCATTTGGATTGACCCCGAGCGGTTTCTTCCGCAGCGGCTGCTGTACGAAGACGGTGACGGCGATGTCACCGATCTCCGATTTGACGAACTCGTGGTCAACGCGGAGATCTCCGCCGATCGCTTCAGACTCGATCTGCCGGCGGATGTCGAAGTCAAGGTAGTGGACCTCGAATCCTCCAAGTAGCCGAGCGATTCGCACCGAGTACCAGCGATGAGCTTGGCCTTCGAAATCCTCGCTAGGGATGGTGCGGCTCGGCGAGGACGGCTGACCACCGCGCACGGGGTGATCGAGACACCGGCCTTCATGCCGGTGGGGACCCTGGGAGCGGTCAAGGGGATGGGGCCCGAGGAGTTGGAGGCGGCCGGTGGTCCGATCATGCTGGCCAACCTCTACCACCTGACTCTACGGCCGGGGATCGACCGCATCGAGCGACTGGGGGGGCTGCACGAGTTCACCGGCTGGCGGCGGCCGATGATTACCGATAGCGGCGGGTATCAGGTGTTCAGTTTGGCCTCGCTGCGCGAGATCGACGGTGGGGGTGTTACCTTCCGTAGCCATCTCGACGGCTCGCCCCTGCGCTTTACGCCGGAAGGGGTGGTGGAGGCGCAGCGGCGTCTGGGCGTCGACATCGCCATGGTGCTGGACGAGTGCCCGCCGTGGCCGGTGAGCGAGGAGGAGGCGGAGAAGTCGCTCGACCTGACCCTGGGATGGGCACGGCGTGCGCGGCAGGCGTGGCGGGACCGGCCAGGGCATGGTCTCTTCGGCATCGCTCAGGGCAGTGTCTACCCTCGGCTTCGCCATCGCGCCGCGGCCGAATTGAGCGAACTCGACTTCGCCGGGTATGCGATCGGCGGGGTCAGCGTCGGCGAGTCGCAAGAGCCTCGCCGCCAGGCGGTCGAGTGGACGGCTCCGGCGCTGCCGAGCGCCAAGCCCCGGTACCTGATGGGAGTCGGCTATCCGGAGGACATCCTGCACGCTGTCCAGCACGGGGTCGATCTCTTCGATTGCGTCCTTCCGGCGCGCAACGCCCGCCACGGAGGGCTGTTCACCCGCCACGGGGTGATGCGGATCAAGAACGTGCGCTATCGCGAGGATCCGCGGCCGATCGAAGAGGGCTGCCGATGTCCTGCTTGCCGCCGGGTCAGTCGCGCATTTATGCATCATCTGATGAAGACGGGAGAGGTGACCGGCAAGGTTTTGGCGACACTTCACAACCTGCGCTACTACCTTGACTTCATGCGGGATCTGAGACAATCTATTGGGTCTGGCGTGCTAAACAAATTCGTCTCCGGACACCTGGCGCGCAAGTGCGACGAGGGCCAGTGAGATTCCCGCGCGAACAACTGCGAAGCGCGTCACCGCTCGCCAAGTCATAGCTTGCCACGTCACCGTTTGTTGACATGATCCCCCGCCGAGCGCAGCCCGACTCGGGTCCATACGCAACTTGGGCCTGGAGGAGGAAAGGTGCGGATGGGCCGGGAGTCTAACGAGGAACTTTGATGAAACTGTTGATTCTGCTGCCTGCCGAGCTGGCTCCGCTAGCCTTCGCCCAGGCCGCCGCGCCTTCGCTGTTTGACATGGTGAAGAATCTGATGCCGGTCCTGGTCATCTTCGCCATTTTCTACTTCCTGCTGATCGCACCGATGCGCAAGCAGCGCCGGGAGCTACAGAGGGTAGTCGACAACCTCCAGAAGGGGGACCGTGTGGTCACCAACGGGGGAATTCACGGCCAGGTAGTGGCCGTGGAAGAGGGGATCGTATTGCTCAAGGTGGCGGACAACGTCAAGCTCAAGGTATCCAAGTCAGCGGTCGCTGGCCTAGAGCCGACAGCGGGTAAGTCCCCTGATGGGAAAGGAACGAAGTCATGAAGAACAGCCTCACATGGCGAGCGGTCTTGATCGTGCTCGTCCTTGTCGCGGCGGTGTTTTCCGCCTATCCCTTGGAGGAGAAGATCCGCCTGGGCCTCGACCTTCAGGGTGGCATGCACATGATGCTGCGGGTCAAAACCGACGACGCGCTGCGTTCGGAGACGGACAAGGACATGGAGCGCTTGCGCCAGCAACTCAAGGAAGAGGGGATCAGCGGCGTCACGGTGAGCCGAACCGGCGATACTCAGTTTGAAGTGAACGGAGTGCCGGTGAATCGCAGAGAGGTGGTCAAGAAGCAGGCCGATCGCTATCTGGGTGGCTGGGGGTGGAGCTGGTCCGGCGATCTTCTTCGTTTCTCGATGGACACCGGCTATCGCGAACAACTCAAAGATCAGGCGGTGACCCAGGCGGAGCAGACGATCCGCAACCGGGTCGATGCCTACGGCGTTTCGGAACCACTGATCTCCCGCCAGGGGATGGGGGGGCAGAACGATCGCCTGGTGGTGCAGCTGCCGGGTGTCGACGATCCGGATCGCATCCGCGAGCTGATTCAAAGTACCGCCTTCCTTGAATTCCGCTTCGCCCACCCGAATGTCGGGCCACAGGAAAGCCGCGAGGAGCTGCTCGGTGCCTTTGGCGGCTCTCTGCCGACCGATTATGAGATCTTCCCGGAAATCGTGCGCGACCAACTAATGCAAGAAGTGGGGCGCAAGTACTGGCCGATCGAGACTCGGCGGGTGATCACCGGGCGCGATCTTCGCAATGCGAGATCCAGTAGCGATCAATTCGGCAAGCCCACGGTTGTTTTCGAGTTGACTCCCGAAGGTGGAGATATCTTCGGCACCGAGACGTCGGCCAACGTCGGCCGTAGCCTGGCGATCATCTTGGATGGCGTGGTTCAGTCCGCACCGACGATCAACGAGCGGATCAGCGACAGGGGACAGATCACCGGCAGTTTCACCCGCGAACAGGTCGACGATCTGGCGCTGGTACTGCGCTCGGGTGCGCTGCCTGCCGGTATCGAGTATCTGGAAGAGCGGACCGTTCGGCCGTCGCTCGGTCAGGACTCGATCGACAAGGGCGTTCGCGCGATCTTCATCGGTTCCCTCCTGGTGGTCTTGATGATGGTCGTTGTCTATAAGTTCTCTGGCATCAACGCGGTGGTGGCTCTGGCCCTCAACGTGGTCTTGGTGCTCGGTGCTCTCGCCTGGCTCGACGCGACTCTGACCCTGCCGGGTCTGGCCGGAATCGTCCTGGTGATCGGTATGGCGGTGGATGCCAACGTGCTAATTTTTGAGCGCATCCGCGAGGAGCTGCATTCGGGGCGCACGGTCAAATCGGCGGTCGAATCGGGCTTTTCCAAAGCCCTTTCGACCATCGTCGACGCCAACGTCACCACCTTGATCGCGGCGCTGTTCCTCTTCCAGTTCGGAACCGGGCCGATCCGCGGTTTTGCAGTCACCCTCTCTATCGGCATCCTGGCTTCGCTGTTCACCGCAGTGTTTGTCAGCCGTTTCATCTTCGATCTCGTTCTCTCCCGCCGAGAGCGGGTCGAGCGGCTCTCGATCTAGGCAGGAGTACAAGGTCATGGAATTTTTCCGCGATACACAAATCGACTTCATGAAGTACCGCAAGGTCTTCGTGCCGATTTCCTTTGCATTGTTGGTGCTCGGGGTCGTCTCCTTGTTTATGGTCAAGTTGAACGTCGGTATCGATTTTGCCGGTGGCACACAGCTGACGGTGGCCTTTAGCGAGGAACCCGCGGTCGGTGAGTTGCGCGCCCTGCTGATCGAGGCCGGCGTCGAAGACGCTCAGCTTCAGCAGTTCGGCGGCGTGGATGCGAACAAGGTCCTGATCAAGACGAAGCACATCGACCCACCCAGAGTGGAGAGCGACGGGTCCGAAGATCAGGAAGCGCAGGGGGCTGAGGAGACGCAGGGTGCCGAGGAGGCGAATCATCAGGTTGGTGGTCGCAAGGCCATCGTCGATGCCTTGCATCGCCGGTACAACGCCGATCTCACCAAAGATCTGGATCTCAACCGTGATGGCGCGAGTGCACTGTCGGCGGTTTTGCTGGATGCCGATCCTGACGGCGTGGTGGATTCGCTACCGGATGCCGGCCAGGCGCACTACGCCGCTGTCGCTCAGGCGATTGCCGGGTTGCGCAAGGAGAAGGGCATCATCCGTTCCTGGGATGAAGTTGCATCCACCGCGGGAGTGAGTAGCGAAGCCGTGGCGTGGATGAAGGACCACATCGATCTTGGCAACTACTCGGTTGAAGGGGGCGGTGCAGTGGGCCCGGTGGTGGGCAAAGAGCTGCGGCAGAAAGGGATGCTGGCGATCATCATGTCGATGGTCGGCATGCTGGCCTATATCTGGTTGCGCTTCGAGTTGCGCTTCGGCATCGGCGCGCTGGTCGCGGTAGTGCACGATGTGGCGATCACCCTCGGCCTCTTCGTCCTGGGAGGCTTCGAGTTCAACTTGACCACCATCGCCGCCTTCCTCACCGTCGTCGGTTACTCGGTGAACGACAGTGTGGTCATCTTCGACCGCGTGCGCGAGAATATGAACAACCGAAACCGGCGGCTGCCGGTCATCGAGAGGATGAACCTGAGCCTCAACCAGACGTTGTCGCGGACTTTGCTGACGTCGGTGACGACCCTGCTGGCTGTCTGCGCTCTGTTCTTCCTCGGTGGAGAGGTGATTCACGGCTTCGCCTTCGTAGTGATGATCGGCGTGATTGTGGGTACCTATTCCTCGGTCTTCATCGCCTGCCCGTTCGCCCTGCTGTGGGAGAACTACTTCGGCGGCAACGCTCGTGGCCGCCGCGCGCGAACCGCCCCTCGTCCCACGTCCGGCAAGCGCGGCCGGGCTGCATAGTTTTGGCTGCTAACTGACCTCACAGGCCGATCGCCTCGCCGTATAATCGGCGTGGCGTTCGGACCTCATCGATTGTCGAGGTTGACGCCTTTTAAGTATGGCCAAGGTCAAGCGTCTACCGCCTCCGCCGGTTCAAGAACCGGAAGCGGTGCGCTTTGATGACGTACTGGAGGTGTTGCGGTCTCACGGGCGGCCTGTCCACGAGGAGTTTCTGCGCCGGGTCTACGAGTTCTCCGCCGAATCGCATCGAGATCAGCGCCGCCGCTCCGGCGAGCCCTACCTGACCCATCCGGTCCACGTCGCCTACTTCCTGGCCGATCTCAAGTTTGACGACATCAGCGTCGCCGTAGGACTGCTGCACGATGTCCTGGAGGACACTCTGTGTACCCGCGAGGAGTTGGCGCAGCAATTCGGCGAAGAGGTTGCCGAGATCGTCGATGGGGTGACCAAGATCGGTCAGCATTTCTACGTGCGGCAGGACGAGGCTCAGGCTGAGACCTTCCGCAAGATGATTCTGGCCTCGGCGCAGGATATTCGGGTCATTGTTGTCAAGCTGGCGGATCGCCTGCACAACATGATGACGCTGGAGCACCTGCCGCCAGAAAAGCGTCGCCGCATCTCCCGCGAGACGCTGGAGATCTATGCGCCGATCGCTCATCGGCTCGGCATGGCGCGGGTGCAGGGCGATCTCGAAGATCTAGCCTTCTACTACCTCTATCCCCACCAGTTCAGCGAGCTGCACGGCAAGATCGAAGAGAAACTCAAGGTCAGCCACGATCTGATTCAGGCCACTCACCAGCGGCTGCGCGAGAGCTTGAAAGAGGCGGGGATCGAGGCTGAGATCAGCTTTCGGGTCAAGCGGTACTACTCGATCTACCGCAAGCTGCGACGCCAGGAGATCGATATCTCGCAGCTCTACGACTATCTGGCCTTTCGAGTCGTCACTACGACCTTGCGCGATGTGTACGGCATTCTCGGAGTTGTGCATCAGAAATGGCGTCCGGTCCCCGGGCGGTTCAAGGACTACATCGCGATGCCGAAGCCCAACCTCTACCAATCGCTGCACACCACCGTCGTCGGTACCACGGGGCAGCCCTTCGAGGTACAGATTCGCACCCGCGAGATGGACTTGGTGGCTGAGGAGGGAATCGCTGCGCACTGGCGCTACAAGGAAGGAAATGGCGACGGCCCGGAGGAAGATCCGAACATCGTCTGGTTGCGGCAGTTGCTCGAGTGGCAGAAAGAGGTTCAAGACCCACGGACCTTTCTGACCGGGCTCAAGGTCGACCTCTATCCGGACGAGGTCTATGTTTTTACTCCCAAGGGAGAGGTGATGTCTTTCCCGCGTGGAGCGACGCCTCTCGACTTCGCCTATCGAGTCCATACCGAACTCGGCCATCACTGCGTTGGCGCGCGGGTCAACGGTCGCCTGGTGCCGCTGCGCACCGCGCTGTCCAACGGCGACCAAGTCGAGGTGATGACCAATCCGAATCGCACCCCAAGTCGCGACTGGTTGAGTTTCGTCGTCACCTCGCGGGCAAGAAACAAGATCCGGCATTGGCTCAACACCGAGCAGAAGAAACGGGCCATGGATATCGGCAAGCGGGTGCTGGAAAAGGAGCTGCGCCGCTACAAGGTGAGCCTGAAGCGGTTCCTCGATGCGCCGAAGTTGGAGGCCTATCTGAGTTCCGAGGGGTACGCGCGTAGCGAGGACTTGTTGAGTGCTATCGGTTTCGGCAAGGCGAACCCACGGCAGGCCCTGCCCAAGATCCTCAGCGACGAGCAGCTCTCGCGCACCGCGGAGCCGGCCGGGATGCTGCGCCAGGCGGTGCGCAAGATTCTTCCCGGCGGTAGCCACGCGATCGAAGTCAAAGGGCACGGAGATCTTCTGGCCTTTCTCGCCAAGTGCTGCAATCCGCTGCCCGGCGAGGAAATTGTCGGCTACATCACCCGTGGACGAGGTGTCTCGGTCCATTCGCGGGATTGCCCCAACGTGCGCAATCTTCTCTTCCATCCCGAGCGCGAAATCGCCGTGGACTGGGCCCGAGGCCGCGAGGAGCGGTACCAGATCACCCTGGTGATCGAGACCGCGGATCAGCCCGGGATGCTGGCCAGACTGACCGATGCCATCGCCAAGCTGGGATCCAACATCACCCACATCGAGGCTGACACCTTCGAGACGGGCCGAGGCGAGATCAAGGTGGTCTGCGCGTTGAAGGATCTCAAGCAGCTGGAGAAACTCCTCAAGGGAATTCGCGCCATCCGCGGGGTCATCGACGTTCACCGCCGGATGGGTACCACCGGTCGCGCCGAGGGACCGCCGGCCTCTACCACGCCGTAGAGCGCTAGGCGCTTCTCACCGGAAGGTGCCGCCCCTGGCAAAGCTGCCTTCGTGGAGCAGGAGGCGAGTTCCAGGCACCCCTGGCGATGGTATGATAGATGCACAAGTCCGCAAATCGCTCTAGGAGTCGGTGCTATCGCCAGGGCGGCGTAGTGCTCGCTCCTTGGCACTTTCCGAGATGGCCGTTCCAGGCCATCCGTGCCCAGGCCGGTGGCCTGGAATAGAGGAGAACGAATGGCACCGAAGCTCGAGAAGAGAAGTTCCGCGACCCCTTGGTTGCTCTGGGTGGTCGGCCTACTCGCCGTTCCGGCGATGTTGATCGCCCAACCACCGGCCGGTTACTACACCACGGTGGACGCGTCGAATTCGGCCGCGCTACGGCTCACTTTGCACGATGTCATCGACGATCACACCCTGTTTCCCTATACCAGTTCGGCGACCGATACCTGGGACATCCTCAACCTGGCCGACGAGGATCCCAACAATCCCAACAACATCATCGATCTCTATCGCAACGCCTCCTACGGCAAGATACCCGGCGGCTTCGGGCCCTACAACCGCGAGCACAGCTGGCCGAAGTCCTACGGCTTTCCGGTCAACGACAACCAGAACTACCCCTACACCGATTGCCATCAGCTGTTCGCGGCCGATGGCGGGTACAACGCGCAGCGCAGCAACAAGCCGTTCCGCAACTGCAACGCCGCCTGTGCCGAGTGGACCACCGACTTCAACGACGGCCGCGGCGGCGGCTCCGGGGTCTATCCGGGCAACTCGAACTGGACCACGGGCTCGTTCACCCAGGGAACGTGGGAAACCTGGGACGGTCGCAAGGGTGATGTCGCCCGCGCCCTTTTCTACATGGACGTGCGCTACGAGGGAGGAAATCACGGGATCACCGGCTTTCCCGAGCCCGATTTGCGGCTGACCGACGACGAGGCGCTGATCGATAGCTCGCGCACCGGCTCCAACGAGCCGGTCGGCTACATGGGGATGCTCTCGGTGCTCATCCAGTGGCACCATCTCGACCCGCCGGACGATCGCGAGCGGATACGCAACGGGGTGGTCTTCGCTTTCCAGGGCAACCGCAACCCGTTCATCGATCACCCCGAGTGGGTCGACTGCCTCTTTGGTACCACCTGTGGCCCCGCCGATCTTATCGCGCCGGCGGCTCCGCTTGGTTTGATTTCCACCCCGGGCGCCGGCACGGTCACCCTCGATTGGCAGGCCAACACCGAGCCGGATCTGGTCGGCTATCGGGTATTTCGCTCGACCACCACCGGAGGGCCGTACAGCTCGATTACCCCCTCGCTGGTGGCGGGTACGCAACTGACCGATGCCGCGGTGGTCGAAGGGACGACCTATTTCTATGTCGTGCGCGCGGTCGACGCCAGCGGCAATGAAAGCCTCGATTCGAACGAGACCTTCGCCGCTGCGCTGCCGGGCGCTGGTGGCGGTGGAGGTGGCGGTTCGCTGGTGCTGAGCGAGGTACTCTACGATGTCTCCGGGGCCGATAACGGGTTCGAGTGGGTCGAGTTGTTCAACAGCGGGGAGGCCGCGGTGGATCTCTCGGGCTTCAGCCTCGGAGCCGGGGGGACGAGCTACACCACAACCGTGGCGCAACTGTCGGGGATCATCGCGCCGGGGGCCACCTTCGTGGTCGGTGGGCCGACGGCGAGCACCGCCAACGCCAACCCGGTCTTCGATCTGGTTCTCAACTTCTCGCCTGATCTGCAGAACAGCGGCACGGCGGCCGATGGGGTCGCTCTCTTCGATGTGGCGGCGGCGCAGGTGACGGCGGTGACGGTACCGATCGACGCGGTGCTCTATGGACCGGTCAACAGCAACGGCCTGATCGACGAGACTGGGGCGGCGAATCCGCCCGAGGTCGGTGATGTAGGGGCTGGCATGTCGATCGAGCGTATCGACCTTGCCGGTACCTGGGTGGCTCAGGCAGCGCCGACACCCAACGCGACACCGCTCGCGCCAGGTCCCGGTCCAGGACCCGGCAATGCGGCACCGACGGTGACCCTTATCGCGCCGGCTGACGGCACGGTGATCGATGAGGGGCAGTCGCTCACCCTGAGCGCGACCGCTACGGATGCGGAGGACGGAAATCTCGCCGGCCAGGTGAGCTGGTCCTCCGATCTCGATGGTGCACTGGGCACCGGGGGTTCGGTCACCGTGGCCCTCTCGGTCGGATCCCACACCATCACCGCGTCGGTCACCGACAGCGGTGGTCTCAGCGCCTCGGCCACGGTGGGGATCACCGTCCAAGCGGTCTCACCGCCGCCTCCGCCTCCGACCGCCGACCAGGTGGTGATCACCAAGGCGGAGTGGGACAGTGGCAAACGCAAACTGAAGCTCAGAGGCACGGTCTCCGACCCCGCCGCGACGCTCACCGCCACCTTCGGCGGCCAGAGCTTCCCGGTGAGCAACGCCGGCGGCACCTTCAAGACCAGCTTCGGCAATGTGTCGGCCAACCCCGGCACGGTGACGGTGACCTCCAGCGGAGGGGGCAGCGATACGGCGGTGGTGACGCTGGACTGAAGGCGGTCAGCTCTTGGCGTTTGGAGTCTCAGGGGTCGCAAGTAGGGCCCCATTTTTCTCGCTAATTTCTGCGTAACGTTCGCTGCTCTGGCGCGACAATTAGTAGTGAGACGAGTAAACTGAGGTATTCAGTACTACACTAGGGCCGCGCGGACGCTCTAGCGCCAAGTAGGCAGCTGGGAAGCCTGTCGTTGGTTGCGGCCTGGCGTCTCGCGCACAATCGTGATCAGGACACAGCCGCGGTGCGGCCGAACACCTGAAAGCAGTTCCTCACGCCACAACGCGTGCGAGGGAAACGAGTGGGAACTGACCGGCGCTCATTCCGAGCGTACGGTGAGTAAACTAGAAGGAGGAACGGAATGAAGAGAAGCTCTATTTCTTTGGGCGTGACCTTGCTGGTCGCGGCCCTGCTGCTACCGGTACAGCCGGCGGTGGCGAAAGACTTGGTGACCGCCTTTCCGAGCCAGGGGGACATTGTCTTTGATGTTCTGGCAAGGAACGAAGGCGTGTTGCTAAGTGTTTCCGGCCCGTGCAAATTCTCCTGGGAGAAGCGCTACAAGAGTGGGGACGAGCCGGTGTTTAGGATATTCGACGCCAACGGCGAAGTCCTGCCGGACGGTTCCTACACCTGGCAGGTCCGCCTGGTGCCTTACTTGAGCGCCTCGGTACGAGATGATCTGGCCACGGCGCGCAAGAAGGGGGACACCTCGCTGGTCGTCAAGCTCAAACTACAGGGCATCCTGCCCGACAAGCCGCTGGTTCAGGCCGGCTTCTTCACCATCTCCAAGGGCGCGATCTTGGATGAAACGATCCCCGAGCCCAGGCAAAAGGCCGCTGATCCGCAGATTCCGCGTATCGATGCGGGTCTGTCCGCGGGGGCTGCCAAGGCTGGTCCGGAGTTGGGGTTGAAAGATTTCGTGATCAACGACGACCTGATCGTCGACGGCAGCGCCTGCATCGGCTTCGACTGCGTCAACGGTGAGAGCTTCGGCTTCGACACCATCCGTTTGAAAGAGAACAACCTGCGCCTCAAGTTCGACGACACTTCCGTCGCCGCTTCGTTCCCGCGTAACGACTGGCAGTTGACGGCCAACGACTCGGCCAACGGCGGCGCCAGCAAGTTCTCGATCGACGACATCTCAGGTGGACGCACGCCCTTCACCGTCGAGGCCAACGCGCCCAGCCACTCGCTCTACGTCGACGACGGCGGGCGGATCGGCAACGGCACCTCAACCCCGTCGGTAGAGTTTCACACCGTCGACGGTGACACGCCGACCGTGCGCTTGCAGCAAGACGGCTCTTCCGGTTTCGCCCCGCAGACCTGGGACGTTGCCGGCAACGAGACCAACTTCTTCGTGCGCGACGTGACCAACGGCTCCAAGCTACCGTTCCGCATCCGGCCGAATGCACCGACCAGTTCGATTTTCATCGATACGGACGGTGAGGTGGGCTTGGGTACTTCCAGCCCGGATACGGGCCTCAACATTGAGCGCAATGATGGCCAAGCGGCGATCAAGATCGAGGAGAAGAGCACCACGGCGCTTTCGCGCAACCTCGCCGAGTTCATCAACAACGGCAAAGTGAATCTGCGCTTCGAGGACACCAACAGCGGCAACTTCTGGCGCTACGAGGTGGACAACCGGTTCATCATCAACCACAGCGGTGACGCCACCGATGAGATGCTACTGCAATCGAGCGGCAACATGACCATCAACGGTACTCTCACCGAGAATTCGGATCGCAACGCCAAGAACAGCATCGTGGCGGTCGACGCACAGTCGATCCTCGACAAGCTGGCGGCGTTACCGATTGCCCACTGGCAGTACAACGACACTCCGGGTGTTCGTCACATTGGTCCGATGGCGCAGGACTTCTACGCCACCTTCGAGGTCGGTGAGACGCCCACCGGCATCACTGCCATCGACCGCGACGGCGTGGCGCTGGCGGCGATTCAGGCGCTCAATCAGAAGCTGGAAGAGAAAGACGCTCTCATTCAGCAACTGGCCGAGCGGCTGGCAGCGCTGGAGAAGTTGATCCAGTAGCCAACACCCATACTAGGAACTCAGGTTCCAGGGCCGGGAGCGATCAACTCGCTTCCGGCCTTTCTTTCGTTGCTCTCGTTCCGAGCGGTCCAGCCGCGGCTATGCCTCGCTGGCTTCGGTGCTCTCGGGAGTCCAATTGCGGGCCACGGGCTTCTGGACTCGCCCGCTACGCAGGCACCGGGTGCAGACCCAGACCCGCTTGGTGACGCCGTCGATCACCACTCTGATCTTCTGAAGATTGGGCTGCCACGTGCGGTTGGTCACGTTGTGGGCGTGACTGATGCTATGACCGTGGATAGTCCCTTTGTTGCACACTGCGCATACTTTTGCCATGATCGTTCCTCACTCAATTTCGCGTCTCACACGCGAGCGGCAGACAGTACCAAAAAGCCGTCTCCTCGGCAACTTTCCGTCCCCAAAATCCTCTATAGCGATAAATGCATTTGGCCCTTGACACCTGTATATTTTGTTGCTAGCCTCCAGCGAAGCTTTAAGTTTGAGGCGTAAATGCCCGTGATAATTGAACTTTAAGGGGATCAGGCACTTTGTTGTTTTCCCGTTCGAAGGGGCTAGTGAGCCTCGATATCGGCAGTTCCGCGATCAAGCTCGTTGAGCTCAAGGGTCGCAAAGGGGGAGAGTTCGACCTCTTGCGCCTTGGCATTGAGCCCCTGTCGCCGGAAGCGATCGTGGATGGCTCGATCATGGACTCTTCCCTGGTCGTCGACGCGATCCACAAGCTCAACGACGAGACGCGGGTGCGTAGCACCAACTTCGGCACCTCGCTCTCGGGTCACTCGGTCATCATCAAGAAGATCCAGTTGCCGGCGATGGGTGCCGAGGAGCTTGCCGATTCGATCCAGTGGGAAGCGGAGCAGTACATCCCCTTCGACATCAACGACGTTCGTCTCGACTACGTGGTCTTGGAAGAGGGCGAGCCGGGCCGAGACAACATGGAAGTTCTCTTGGTGGCGGTGAAGCGAGACAAGGTCAACGACTACGTCTCGGTGATCAGCCAGGCGGGCAAGACGCCTAGCTTGGTCGATGTCGATGCCTTCGCCATCCAGAATGCCTACGAGGTCAACTATGACCTCGATCCGTTCAAGACCGTGGCCCTGATCAATATGGGGGCCGGCGTCACCAACATCAATATCCTGGCGCGTGGCACGACGGTCTTCTGGCGTGACATCTCCTTTGGTGGTAACCAATTCACCGAGGCGTTGCAGCGTGAGTTCAATCTCTCCTTCGATCAGGCGGAGGGGCTCAAGCGCGGCGAGGCCGCCGACCGCTACTCGCCGTCCGACGCTCGGCCGATTCTCGATGCGATCTCGAGCGACATGGCAGAGGAGATTCGCAAGACCTTCGACTTTTTCTCCGCCACCTCGGCGGAGGGGTCGGTCGATCAGTTGATGCTCTGCGGCGGCTGTTCCTTGACGCCGAACTTGCAGCAGATCCTGCGCGAGCGCTTCGAGGTCGAGGTGGAGTTGATGGATCCGTTGCGTCGTATCCGCTATCGCGAGGGTGATTTCTCCAGCGAGTGGCTACAGGCCGTGGGGCCGATGCTCGGCGTCGCCGTCGGTATGGCGGTCCGCACGGTGGGAGATTAGCGGCCCATGATCAAGATCAATCTGCTCTCAGAGGGCAAGCGGCCGACGGCGATACGCAGGTCGCGGGGAACTCGCGACAGTCTCCCCACGGACTTGGGGCAGGTTCTCCTTCTCGGCACGATTCTCCTGGCGCTGGTCGGCTGTGTCGCCTATTGGTTTGTCAACAAGGGCAAGATCCGTGACAAGGGTCGTGAGATCGACGTGGCACAGGCCGAGTACGACAAGCTTGAGGAAGTCATCAAGGAAGTCGAGGCCTACAAGGCCAAGAAGGCCGAGTTGGAACACAAGATCGATGTCATCACCGAGCTCAAAGCCAATCAGCGTGGGCCGGTGCGAGTGATGGACGAGATTTCGCGCGCCGTGCCGGAACTGCTCTGGCTGACCGACCTGCAGATGAGTACCAACCAGATCAAGTTGAGAGGGCAGGCCTACAACAACAATGCGATCGCCAGCTTCACCGAGAATCTGGATCGCGTGCCCGAGTTTCAAGAGCCCGAGTTCAAAGAATCCAAGCTCGGTCGCTCGGATGTGTACGACTTCTCGATCAATCTGGGTTTCAGCTTGCGGCCGATCAGTGCTGCTCCAGTTCCTGCCGAGCAGGATGGGGCGGCGGAACCGAGCGCGGCTGAGGCTGGAGGCTGAACCGTGGCGGTTTTTGGATACTCGCTCGAAGGCAAGCCTCCTTATCACGGCCTGGTGATTGGGTTGGTGCTGGGTGGTCTCGTCTTTTGGGCGGCGAACGGTCGAATCTTCAGGCCGCAGCGCGATCAACTGAGTTCCATGGATGCCCGGTTGATCGACCTCCAAGGCAAGATTCAGCAAGGCCGGGCCGCAAAGCAAAAGCTGCCGCAGTTTCGCGAGGAGGTCGAGCGTCTCGAAGTCGATCTCGAAAAACTCCTGCGGATCCTGCCGGCGCGGCGCAATACACCGGATCTCCTGCGCCGAGTGCGCTTTTTGGCCGAGGAGGGGGATTTCAATCTCCGTCTCTTCCGGCCGGGCAGCGAGATCGAGCAGGATTTCTACAGCGAGTACCCGATCGCGGTCGAGCTGGATGGCAACTACCACAACCTGGCTCTTTTCTTCGACCGGATCAGTCGCTTTCCGCGAATCATCAACGTCGACAACCTGCGGGTGAAAGCGATTCGCGAACAGACCTCCTTCCGCACCATCGAAGTGAGCTTCACGGCCAAGACCTTCGTCTACAAAGAGCCCGATGAGGAAGGCGCAGTTCTGGAGATTGATCAATGAGACTGCAAGTGACCGATAGTTCAGCCGTTCGCGGCGCTGAGTGCTTCCAGTGGCTAACGCTGGCAGCCTTGCTGCTGGTCCTGGCCTTCATCCCAGCATCGCTGCTGGCGCAGGAGGCAGGGGCGAACAACAGAGATGCAGGTACAGGTGGCGAGTTGGCGATCGACGCCATGCTCGACGAAGATGAAGAAATTCTCGCGGGACGCGGCTACACGTACGATCCAGGCGATCGGCGCGATCCGTTCAAGTCGCTGCTCGTGGTTGCGGAGCGGCCGACCTTGGAGGGGCCCAGGCCGGACGGGATCCCCGGATTGCTGATCGACGAGGTCGTCCTATCTGGGATCTTCGCAACGCGAGATGGCTATGTCGCGCAAGTGCAAGCGGCAGATCGGCAGAAGGGCTATCTAATCAAGGTTGGGGATGAGTTATTCGATGGTGATGTACTCCGGATCACTCGTAACGAGGTGGTCTTCAAGCAGGATGTTCTGGACCCGACGGCACTCAAGCCGTTCCGGGAAGTCGCCAAGTCGCTCAACCCTTGATCGGATGCGCTGGCTGTCGGAAGAGGAGACGAGTGCTATGGGAAACGTGGTGCAGAGAACAAGATCAGCACTAAGCTGGCGATGGATCGCGGCGACGGCGGCGATCGTGCTGCTCAGTCCACTGGTCAGCGCTTGCTCCTCAGCGGGAGGCCGTCCATCGGCTGCGACGTCTCAACGTGGCCCGGCGGCCACCGAGACCGCGGATGCCTTTGCGATGACTACGCCGCCACCGGTCGAGATCCAGTCTGTTGAATTGCGCGAAGGGGCTCCGGGCATCGAGCTGGACGTCACCGCCAGTGGCGCCATGGTCTGGACCAGCTATCGCAACGCGGACGGCGACTTGGTGGTCGAATTGCCGAACAGTTCACCCGGCGCCACCCTGACCAGTCTGACCGAGGCCGAGGGGTTGGTGGCCAAGGTGCTGGTCGAGTCCGATAGCAGCGGGGCGCGGCCGGTAACCCGCCTCACCATCGCCACGCGCGCCGAAGCGGAACACGCTTTGGCTGCCGACGGTAATGTCCTGCGTCTCTCCCTGTTGCCCACGGGCGTGGCTGTGGCCGCCGCGGGCGGCGACCAGGCGGAGCCGGTCGAGAGCTTGGAGACTTCCACTCAAACCACGGGACCCGGGAGTGAGCGGTTCGTCTATGAACCGGTGGCGGTCGAGACCCAGACGGCCCAGGACACTCTCGACGCAGCGCGGCCGAGCACCTCGCGGCCGGCGGATCTGAGCGATCTCGGCACAGCCGAGAACCCGCGTCACGGACCGGCGCCCAGTGGTCCGTTGGCCTCGACCCTGCGGGATGTCGAAGTCTTCGGCAACGACACCATCCTGGTCGCCGGTGATGGAGAATTCACCTACTCCACCTTCCGGCTGGAGAATCCCGAGCGCTTCGTCGTCGACCTGGTCGGGGTGGTCAACTCGGCGGAAATGACCTCACTGCCCATCGACAGCGATCGCGTGCTGAGGGTCCGAGTCGGGCAATTCAAGTCCGTTCCCCAGCCGGTGACGCGGGTGGTGGTCGATCTGACCCGACCGCTGCGCCCGGTGATCGAACCGACGATCAACGGTCTGCGGATCAAGCTCGGCGAGCCGGCGGCGCTGCAAGTCGCCGAGCCTGTTGCCGTGGTCGCGCAAGCTGAGCCGGCCCCTGCCGAGGTCGAGCCGGTCGCAGAGCCTGCTCCATCTTCAGCCCCGACGGCTTCAGAGCCGGTCGTCGAGAGGTACGCGGAGACGACCGTGGAGGTGGAGGCTCCGGTAGAGGTGGCGGCGCAGATGCCGGCCACCCCGGAACCGGCCACTCCGGAGCCAGCCTACGTGGAGCCGGTAGTCGAAGAACCTGCCTACACCGAGCCGGTGGTCATCGTCGAGGAAATGCCGGCGCCGGTGATGGTCGAAGAGGCGCCGATGGAACTCGAACCGGAGCCGGAGCCGGCGGTTGAAGTACCTGTCGTGCGCACGGCGCAGGCGCGTGAAGAACCGAGTCTCGAAGAACCGATTCCGGTACCGATCGATGCCGCGCAACTCGCTGTGGAACCCGCCCGCGGCGCGCCACAGATTCCGGCCTCGAATGACAACGAACTCTTCTCCTCCTTGCCACCCGAGGCAGAGGACGGAGGCGACTTCAGCGCCAGAGTGTTTGCCGCTCGCCCGATCGGCGGCGATGAGAAGGTCTACATCGGCGATCCGATCAGTATGACGCTGCGCGACGCGGATGTGGTGGAAACGCTGCGCAGCTTCGCCACGATCAGCGATCTGTCGATCGTCGTTCAGCCCGAGGTCGAAGGCAGTGTGACGGTCGAACTTGAGAATGTCCCTTGGGATCAAGCGCTAGAGCAGATCTTGAAGATCAATGGCCTCGGCTACGAGATCGAGGGCACGATCATGCGCATCGCGCCACTGTCGATCCTGCGCAAGGAAGCCGAGCAGAAAGCGGCTCTGGCTCAAGCCAAGGCGGATCAAGTTCCGCTGCAGACCATCGTCAAGCGACTCAGCTACTCCAGCGCCAACGAGATGGCCAATCTGCTCAGCCAGGGCGGTAACCTACTCAGTCGCCGCGGCAGCGTTATCGTCGATCAGCGGACCAACACCCTGATCCTCAAGGAGCTGCCGGAGTACATGGACACGGTGATCGCCGTCATTGAAGAGATCGACACGCCTGAGCCGCAGGTGATGATCGAGGCGCGGATCATCGAGACCACCAAGCGTTTCACCCGAAGTCTCGGCGTCAGATGGTCGCTTACGGGTGAGGCCAGCGCACGGTTCGGCAACACCACAGGCCTACAGTTTCCCAACAACATCAACGGAACCGGCGGGGTCAACCTGTTGACCGGTGCCGCCAACGGCTTCCTGAATCTGAGCCTGGGTAATGTGCTCAACAGCTTCAACCTCGACGTTGCGCTGCAGGCGGCGGAAAACGAGGGTCTGATCAAGATTCTGTCCGCTCCCAAGATTGCGACCTTGAACAACGAGCAAGCGAGCATTCAGAGCGGTTTGCAGATTCCCGTGCAGACGATCAGTAACAACACGGTGACCGTTCAGTTCATCAACGCCACGCTGAGTCTCGAGGTCACCCCGCAAGTGACGGCCGAGGGCACGGTTCTGATGGATATCGAAATCCGCAAACGTGAGCCTCAGCTGGCCTTCGCGGTGCAAGGCGCGGCGAACGCGCCGATCGCCACCAAGGAGGCCCGCACGCGAGTCATCGTGCGCGATGGTGGTACGACCGTTATCGGTGGAATTTACGAGGTGTCGAGCGATCAGGGAGAGGATCGAGTTCCCGGCCTTTCCAATATCCCCTTGCTCGGTCGCCTGTTCAAGAACAAACGTCGCAGCGATGAGAACGAAGAGCTGCTGATTTTCATCACGCCACGGGTGATCAACCTGTGAGCGTGCGGCGAGGAGCGATCATGAGAAAGACGTTGCGCCTACTCCCCCTGAGCCTGTTGATGCTTTCGGTAGCCCTGTCCGGCTGCAATCAACGGACCGACAAAGACGAGGGCTCCGTCATTCTGACCGTCTCGGCCTTCGACGGCTTGCCGATTCAGGTCTCCGTCAACGGCGGTAGCCTGGTCCAGGTTGGGGAGCTGACGCTCACCAGCGTTGCCAAGGAGCCTGGTGGGGTCACCAGCAGTTTGCAGGATATCGAGCTACAGAGCTATGAAGTCGTCTTCACCCGGGCCGATACCGGAACTCGCATCCCGCCGAAAAAGGTCAACGGAATCTTCGGCATCGTGCCGGTAAACGGCACCGACACCATCGACAACCTCGACGTTCTGGGTGCCGACCAGTTGGCCAATCCACCGCTATCGGATCTGCTCTTCCAAAATGGTGGCTTCGACACCGAGACCGGGTCGACAATTGTCCAACTCAACGTGAACCTACGCTTCTTCGGCCGCACGCTGTCGGGAGATCAAATCTCCTCGAACACAGTGTCCTGGTTGATCGAGTTCACCCAGTAGGACACGGAGGTTCGTGATGAAGTTTTACCGCACCCATCGACTCCCCTTGCTGGCCCTGGCGCTCGTTCTAGCGCTGGGCGGCTTCGCTGGCTGTTCGAGCGACAGTCCGTCAGAACCTCAGCAACAACCGGTACCACCACCGGGCGGCGCGCAGGGAGCAGCCTTCAACATCACGATCACGGCCACTCCTGACCAATTGCAGGTCGGTAGTACGACGCCCTCCACCATCAAGGTGAGCGTTCGCCGCACCGACAACGGTCAGCCGCCCGCCAACGGTACGACGGTAGGTTTGACCACCACACTGGGCGATATGCAGACTCCTGGGTCGGGGATTCAGAGCCTCTTGCTTTCCCTCTTGAACGGTGATGCGCAGGTCCTCCTCTACCCGGGCTCGGTCCAGGGTGGAGCCGTGATCCGCGCCCAATTGCAGAACAGCATCGGTCAGTTCAACCTCGCCATCGGTGAGGTGGCCACCTTCTTCCTCTCCTTCGTGACGCCGAATACCGGTAGTCAGCAAGGCGGAGAAGTGGTCGAAGTCACCGGTGGTGGAATCGAAGAGCCGGTACGGGTCACCTTCGACGGCACGCCGGCACAGATTCTCTCCGTGAACAGCGATCGCATCCGGGTTATGACCCCGCCGTCCAGCGCGCAAGTGCCGACCGGCACCACCCGTCCGGTCAATGTCCAGGCGACGGTGCGCCTCAACAGCGCCGACCAAGCGAGCGACGCGCTGGCCAACGGTTTCATCTACCTGCCGGCCAGCACTCCGCCGGGCGGCGTGCAGCAGCCGCAGGTCTTCTCGGTGACGCCGGCCTCCGGCCCCAACGAGGGTGGCACTGAAGTGACCCTCCAGGGCACGGGCTTCCAGTCCCCGGTGCAAGTCTTCTTCGGCGCGGGCACTGACCCCAATAGCTTCACCGGCGTCGAAGCGACAGTCCTCTCTGTCACGGCCTCTCAGCTCGTCGTGCGCACACCGGCGGCGACCGGAATCGGTCAGTCCAACAACAACAGCACGGTCAACATCCTGGTACGCAACCTGGGGACGGGTTTTGCTGGAGTTACCAGCTCGGCGTTTACCTACGGTAGCCAGGTGATTATCACTGCCGTCGAGCCCAATCAGATTCCCTATAACTCGCGGGACCTGGTCACCATCTTTGGTCAAGGTTTCAGCCAGCCGGTGACGGTCAACCTGGCAGGCTTACAGGCGGACATTGTCTCCGTTACTGGGACCGAGATCCTGGTCAGGGCGCCCATTCCGGCAATCGCCAATTGCGCCGACGTCGTGGGCAATGTCCAAGTGGTCAACATCAACACCGGCGACAGCGACACCACCAATGGCGGCGCAGGACCGCAGGTGGCGGACTTCCGCTACCGAGCCTTCATGCCGACCATCTTCGGCGTCAGTCCGCCGAGCGGTCCGGGTGCCGTCAGTACGGCCAGGACGATCAGCGGTACCGCCTTCGAGGAGCCGGTTCGGGTTCTCTTCGGCGAAGCGGCAGCGGGAATTACCGCCACCTCCACTTCCTCGATTTCCGTGACCACTCCGCTGTTCTCGAGCTTCGACGAAGAAGCCTGTGACGACGATGGCGACGGCACGCAGGGTATGCGTTTCGTCAACACCGCCGTCGATGTTCAGGTCACCAACCTGCTGACCGAGTGCGAGGACACGGTGACCGGTGGTTACACCTTCACTCCCTCCGATCTCAGCTGCCGAGGTGACGCGGGCCCGCCGGATCCGCCGGCGACTCCCGAGTGCAGCGACGGAATCGACAACGATGGCGACGGATTTGTCGATCACATCTCGATCAACCCTTTCAATCCGGATCCGGAGTGCGCCGGGCCCAACGACGACGACGAGTCCGCGTAAGACACCGAGGAGCTGCCCACGAGCAGCCCCTCCACAAATTCTACGGGGCGACTGCTAGACGCGCGGTCGCCCCGCTTCGTTTCGGGCTGACCGAGCTGGTCGGATGAACGGTGTTCCTGTCGGCAGACGCGACTTTCTGTGCGCGCCGCTAGACGCGTGGCCGACCCACTTCGTATACTGCTTTTGAAATGCGATACCTACGATACCTTCCGCTCGGTTTACTTCTGCTTGTCGGTCTAAGTTGTGACAAGGTTGCCAACCCGGTTGCCCCCGGCGGAAGCGTGCTCAAAATTACCGCCAGCCCGACCCTGATCGCGCTGGTGGGCGAAGGCGCGAGGATCACGGTCACCGGCGTAAGGCCGGACGGCAAAGTGCTGAGTCCGGGTACCTTGATCCAGATGTTGGCGGATCGCGGCGTGTTGCGGCCCGGTGGTATTTCTGGCTGCTCGGCAACGGTCACCGTCAATCGCTTGGAGGTGGACAGCAACGGTGAGGTCTCCGCTCTGCTGTGCGGCAACGGACAGTCGGGCACCGCCACGGTGACGGCCCGGTTGGTCAGCGCCCTCGAAGGCGAAGTGACGGTATCGGTGCAAATCGGAGAGGATGTCAGTACCCAGCCGGTGCTCATTATCAGCGCCAACCCGACCATCGTCGCGACTGGCGAGTCGTCCGAGATCACCATCCTGGCCCGCGGCGCGGACGGTAGTCCGCTCGGTAGCGGTGAACGGATCCGCCTAACCTCGGACTTGGGTGGTATCTCCTGCGATGCAGCAAACTCCTGCATCGGTGTCGCGGAGAACAGTTGCTCGGCGGTTTGCACCAACAGCAACGGAGAGGCGCAGGCGACTTTCACCGCTGACGACCGATCGGGATCTGGAAGCGTTGCCGCCGTCCTGGGCACCAGCGCGCAACAGGTCGTCAACATCACGATCAACGCGGCGCTGGATTCTCTCGACCTGACCGTCTCGCCCCAGAGCATCACCCGTTCCAATGCCGGTATTACGGTCACGCTCTCGGCGGTCTTGCAAGATCCGGTCGGCTCGCCGCTCAATGCCGTCCTCGTCCGCTTTGACTCGGATGTCGGGAGCTTGAGCCAAGGCAGTGTCCAGACGAACACTCAGGGTCAGGCGACCGTGACCTTAACGGTGAGCGATGTCGACGTCCAGAACATTCCGGAGAACGGTACCTTCACGGTTAGCGCCACCGCCACCAGTGAAGGCGAGACCCGCAGCGACTCGAAGAGCATCACCGTGTTGGGCTCCCCCTAGCCACAGCGACAGGGATTACCTATCTCGGATCGACTCCGGTGGAACGGGGGCCAGTCTTGGCTGAGATAGCCATCCTGTCGCCGAAATTCTCACAGCGCTGTGCAATTCTCTGTCACCTTTGACTACGGAGTTTGTAGGGTAACCATCCAGCTCCGCAGGTGCATGGGAGTCTCGCGGGATCTCCAAGGCGCTCCACACGAGGAGGTAGGGCTCCCGATTGATATAGTGTCTCAACCAATGTTCCACCCACTTCGACTGGCCCAACTGGCGCTGAAGTCAACGGAGCTGAACTCACGGCTCCCTGACCTAGTGCCCGAGATCCGCTGAACTACCTCATTCATGGCTGACCAACACAGTTCAGAAGAACTCCTAGCCAAGGGCGGTGGTCGCACGGAAGTTGATGCCGATTCGCGTGGCTTCTTGCAGGTGGCGGAAGAGCACCGTCGCCAGGGCGAGATCGCGGTGGCCATCGAGCTACTGCGCGCGGGGTTGGAGAAGCATCCCAACTACATCTCGGCGCAGGTCGCACTGGGCCGCTGCTACCTCGAACAAGGGGAGGTAGACAAAGCTCGCCGGGTGCTCGACAAAGTGGTCGATCAAGACGTCACCCACCTGGTGGCCGCCAAGCTCCTCGTCGAGATTCACCTGCAACGTTCCGATGCCGCGCTGGCGCTGCGCCAGCTCGACCTCTACAGCGTGCTCAACAACTCTGATCCGGACATCGAGCCCCTGCGCAAGCGAATCGAGGCTTTGGACCGCGCCGCGGAAGCGGAAGATTCCACTCCCCAAGATGCCGGCCAGCAGGAGCTTTCCGAACCCACCGAGGCCACCGTCGATCCGGAGGTCATCACGGAATCGCTCCCGGCGGTCGATTCGGGCCGGCGAGCGCAGGAGACCGAGTCGCCGCGCCGGCTGGCGCTCGCCGAAGCCGCGGAACTCTTCCCGTCGCTGCAAGGTGACGGACACCATCGCCTTTACTTGGAGAAACTCGGCGGCGAAGGCATCTTTCCCGTCGCCTCCTCCTGGGTCGAAGCGCTCGAGGAGCGAGAGGCCGCAGAGGAGTTGGAGTCGGAACTGGAAGTGGAGCTGGAGACCGAGGCTCCTGGCGCGGCGAGCCTTGATCCGGCTTCGCCAGAGACGACCGAGTCGCCAACTGCGGTCGAAAGTGACGAACCACGAGCGACGGCGACCCTTGGCGAACTTTACCTGGCTCAGGGCCATGGCCAAGAGGCGAAACGGATCTTCGACGATGTTCTGACTAGCGAGCCGGACAACGAAGCAGCGAGGCTCGGGCTCGCAAAGCTGGCGACCCTCGATGAGGCGACAGAGAGGATGGCCGAAGTGCCCGCGCAGGCCTCGGTCGCGGCACAACCCGCCGCTGAACCATCGCTTCCAAGCGGCACGGAGGCGGCATCCAGCCTGCTGGAGTGCAAGAAGAGCCGCTTGATGCGGTACCTTGAAACCCTACAAGCGCAGCCTGAACACGATGTTTCTTGAGCGTCTGGGTCGGGTTATCAAGCGCATCGATGGAGCGCTGGCCCTGGCGCTAGTCGATGGCGACGGGATCCCGATCGAGGCGGTGAATTCGCGCCCTGAGATCGATCTCGAAGCGCTGGCGGCAGAATCGGTGATGCAAATGCGCTCGGTGGCCGCTGCTCATTCGGAACTCGGGGCCGGCCCATTGCGCCACTATTGCGTGGAGACGGACAGCCAAACCCTCATGGTAAGCTTCGTCGCCGAAGGCTATTACCTCCTGTTGGTGCTCGACCAGGGATCCAACTTGGGCCGGGCACGATTCGAACTCCGGAGAGCACAACTTCTACTGGAGCAGGATCTCCGCTGAGAGATCGGGTCGAGCCGGGTGATCCTGGCTGAAAGGGGACGCTTCGTTGTTGACGTTCGAGCAGATCAAGGAACTTATCGAACTGGTTGCGGAGCGGAGGCTTGACGGACTCAGAATCGAGCGGTCGGGTTTCACGCTGAAAATCCAGGGCCAGCAGAGTCGGAGAGTCCCGGCTCCGGCGGCAGCTCCCGTGGTGGTCGAGAGTACGCCTCAGGTCGCCACCGCGGCGAGCGTCAGCGCCCCCGTTTCCATGGACCAAGGCGCGCCCGAAGGTGAAACGGAGATTCCCGAGGGTGCCTACATCCTCAACTCGCCAATCGTGGGAACCTTTTACCGGGCTCCGTCGCCCGACTCCGAGTCGTATGTCGAGATTGGATCGCGGGTCAAGGTCGGTCAGAACCTTTGCATCGTGGAGGCGATGAAGGTGATGAACGAAATCGAGTCGGACGTCGATGGCGTCATTGTCGAGATCTTCCCCAAGAACTCTCAACCGGTCGAGTACGGCGAGCGTCTCTTCGCGATTCGCACCAGCTAGCCCGCCCGCCAGCCAGTAAAGCCAACCAGCTCTGATGTTCAAGAAGGTCCTGATCGCGAACCGCGGCGAGATCGCCTTGCGGGTGATCCAGGCATGCCGAGAGTTGGGGATCAAGACGGTCGCGGTGCACAGCACGGCGGACCAGGAGAGTTTGCACGTGGTCAGCGCCGATGAGGCGGTGTGCATCGGTCCGGCTCCCTCGGCCCAGAGCTATCTGAACATTTCGAGCCTGGTCGCGGCGGCGGAGATCAGCGGTTCCAACGCGGTCCATCCCGGCTACGGATTCCTGGCCGAGAATGCGCATTTCGCCGAGATCCTCGGCGAGTGCAATATGACCTGGATCGGCCCTCGTCCGGAGACCATCCGGCGGATGGGAGACAAGGCGGAAGCTCGCCGCACCGCCGCCCAAGTTGGAATTCCGGTGTTACCCGGAAGCGAGGGTGCGCTAAGCGGCAGCGCGGAAGCGGCTCGACTGGCCACCGAAGTCGGCTATCCGGTCATTCTCAAGGCCTCGGCGGGCGGCGGTGGTCGCGGGATGCGCATCGTGCACTGCGAAGAGGATGTGGCCGAGCAATTCTCCACCGCCAGCGCGGAGGCGCTGGCCGCCTTCGGTGATGGTTCGATCTACCTGGAAAAATTCCTGGTCGAACCTCGGCACATCGAGTTTCAGATCTTCGGCGACAGCACCGGCAAGGCGATTCATCTCGGTGAGCGGGAGTGCTCGATTCAACGTCGCCATCAGAAGCTTCTCGAAGAGTCACCCTCTCCAGCCGTGAGCCCCGAGTTGCGCCAGCGAATGGGCGAAGTGGCGGTGCGTCTGGCGGAGGAGGTCGGCTACCTCAATGCAGGCACGATCGAGTTCTTGCTCGACAGCGACGAGAAGTTCTATTTCATGGAGATGAACACCCGCATCCAGGTGGAGCATCCGGTGACCGAAATGGTGACCGGCGTCGACCTGGTGAAGCTGCAACTGCGGGTGGCGGCGGGCGAGTCGCTCGATATCCCCAGCAACTTGACTCCGCGCGGCCACGCCATCGAATGCCGGATCAACGCCGAAGACCCTGAGACCTTTCGCCCTTGCCCGGGGCCGCTGGCAACCTTCCAGCCCCCCGGAGGTCCCGGCACGCGGGTCGATACCCACGGCTACGAGGGATACGTGGTGCCGCCGCACTACGACTCGTTGATCGCCAAGCTCATCGTCCAGGACAGGACTCGGCAGGAGGCGATCGCTCGCATGACGCGTGCACTCGACTTCTTCGTCGTCGAAGGCATTCAGACCTCGATTCCATTGCACCAGCGCATCATGCGCCACCCAAAGTTCCGCTCTGGGCAGCTATCGACCCGTTTCCTCGACGAGATGCTGGCGGCGGAGGTGGCGATGAAAGCTCGGGAAGTCTAGTGCTGGCGATCGCCGCGCTTTACGCGCTAGCCGATGTCGCGGCGCTCGGGTCGATCGAAGTAGCTGGAGCGGTGGAGGAGATGGCCCAGCAGGGAATCCGGTTGATTCAGCTGCGCGCCAAACCGGCGCCGAGCGACGGCGAACTCTTCAGGCTGACCGAGGAATGCTGCCGCCGGCTGGAAGGCACTGGCGCGGGGCTGTGGATCGATGACCGCGCGGACCTTGCGGCCGTGTTGCCCTTGGCCGGTGTTCACCTGGGCCAGGAGGAGCTGCCGCCCGCCGGGCGACATTGTCGGCGGTTGTTGGCGGCGGTAGAGGAGGCAGGATGAGCAAGAAGGAAGAGTTTGGCAGTCGCTGGGGACTGATCCTCGCCACGCTGGGCATGGCGGTGGGAACCGGCAACATCTGGCGCTTCCCGCGTGTCGCCGCCACGGAGGGTGGAGGTAGCTTCCTCGTTGCCTGGGTGGTTTTTCTGCTCATCTGGTCGGTGCCGTTGATGATCGTCGAGTTCGCTTTCGGCAAACGGAGCCGGCTCGGCACGGTCGGTTCGTTCACTTTCATGGCGGGCAGGTCTTACACCTGGATGGGCGGCTGGGCGGCTCTGTGCGCCGTCGCCATCGGCTTTTACTATTCGGTGGTGGCCGGTTGGTGCTTGCGTTACCTGGCGGCCTCGGTGACCGGTCGGTTGACGACGGCAGGATCGTCGCAGGTTCTTTGGCAGTCCTTCGCCGGGACACCTTCGGCGCTGATTACCCATTTCATCGCCCTTGGCATCAGTGCCGCGGTGGTCTGGTTCGGGGTGCGCGGCATCGAACGGGTCGCCAAGGTGTTGATTCCGGCGCTCTTCCTGCTGGTGCTGATTTTGGCCATTCGAGCGGTCACCCTGCCGGGAGCCGAACGCGGGCTGGCCTTCCTCTTCACCCCACAGTGGTCGGACCTGGGCAGGCCCAGTGTCTGGATGGCAGCCTTGACCCAGAATGCCTGGGATACCGGCGCCGGCTGGGGGTTGATCGTCACCTATGCCATCTACATGCGGGCTCGCGAAGATGTGCCGCTCAACGCTGCGCTGATCGGTTTTGGCAACAACTCGATGTCGCTGCTGGCCGGAATCATGGTTTTGTGCACCGTCTTCGCGGTCAATCTCGGTGCCCAGAGCGAGATCGTCGGCGCCGGTAACGAGGGGCTGACCTTCATCTGGATGCCGCAGCTTTTCGCGCAGATCCCCGCCGGCCGACTGTTCATGACCTTCTTCTTTCTCGCCCTGTCGGTTGCCGCCATCACCAGCCTGATCGCGTTGCTCGAACTGGCGTCGCGAGTTCTGATCGATGCCGGTTTGAAGCGGCGCCCGGCAATCCTCTGGGTCAGCGCCGCCTGTTTGGTCTTCGGCACTCCGTCGGCATTGTCGATGTCGATCTTCAAGAACCAGGATTGGGTGTGGGGAGTCGGCCTGATGCTCTCCGGCCTCTTCTTCTCACTCGGGGCGTGGAAGTTCGGTCTCGATCGGCTGCGCCGGGAAGTGGTCAATGCGGAAGGCGCCGATATTCACGTCGGCCGCGGGTGGAACTTCATCGTCGGGGTGGTGGTTCCGGTCGAGGCGGTCGTACTGCTCATCTGGTGGCTGCGCGACGCGGCGCAGAGCGATCCGCAGAACTGGTTGAACCCGCTTGCCACCTACAACGTGGGCACCGTTCTGGTGCAGTTCACCATCGGCCTGGTCGCACTGTTGGCGATGAACCGATGGCTGGGCAAGCGGTCGATCTCCAAACGGTTGGCTGCCGATGACAGCCAGGGGGGTGCACGATGAATGGCGACGCATGGGCGATGATGGTCCTGGTCTGCGGCTTCGTGTGGGGAGGGTTTTGCCTCCTGCTGATTCGGGCTTTTGGCAGTGAGCGATCGAAAGGTGAGCGAGGAGAGCCGAAGGGCCATTGAGTACCGTGGAGTGGCGCTGAACGCCGTCGAACTCCGAGAATTCTAGCTATGAACTTGCATCACGCCACCGGTCAGCCCAAGGAGCCTCTGTGCGCTACCTGATCGTTTCCGATATGCACGGGAACTCCGACGCCTTCGCTGCCGTTCTCGATCAGACCGCGGGTGAAGACTTCGATGTCACTTTGGTGCTCGGAGATCTGGTGGGCTACGGTGCATCGCCCAACAAGGTCATCGAGCAGGTGCAGGGTCTTACGCGTACCGTCTTCGTGGTCCGTGGCAACCACGACAAGGTGGTGGCCGGAATCGACAGCGGTGAGCACTTCAACCAGGCAGCCCGTGCCGCCGCCGAATGGACGACGGCAGCTCTGACCGCGGACAACCTCAAGTACGTGCTAGAGCTGCCGCAGGGACCCGTCGCCGTTCATGCCGGTCTGGCCATCTGCCACGGCTCGCCGCTCGACGAGGACGCCTATGTCTTCTCGGAGGTCGACGCTTTCGAGATCTTCAGCCACCACAAGGTGCCGGTCACCTTCTTCGGCCACACCCACGTCCCCTCGATCTTCTCGATCCACGACAACAGCATTCAGGTCCTGGCCTTGCGCGGCGATGGCTCGCTGCGTCTGGAGCCGGGAGGCCGCTATCTGATCAACCCGGGCTCCATCGGCCAGCCCCGCGACCGCAACCCGCGGGCCGCCTACATGACTTACGACGAAGCGGAACGAACGGTGCATTGGTTTCGAATCGAGTACCCGATCGAAATGGCGCAGGCTCGGATCATCCAGGCCGGCTTGCCCTCCCTGCTCGCCGAACGGCTGGCGCTCGGTATCTAGCAACCGGTATCTAAACACCCGACAGCCGAAGCTCCGATCCGCGCCGGCACGGCATGGGAGCGAGGGTCAATCGGCGGATTCGCCGTCGCTGCTGCCGTCCTCCAGCGCCCGCACCTTGCGGTCGAGGAAGAGCACATAGGCGAAGATACCGGTCCAGATGACCAGGTTCACCGCGACGATCCATCCGTTGCTGCCTTCGACCATGGAGCGAGCCTCCTACCCTATTCTGCTGCCCGAGAACGGCGAGACTCCGCCATCGCCAGAACTCGTACATGGATGGAATGGAGCCAGAAAAACAGCGCGGTAAAGCCGAGGAAGGAGGCGAGCAGCAGATGGAAGATGCGGCTGTCCAACTGGATCTTGGGTTCGCCGGCCTCGACTCCGATGGCGAGTAACCGCGCGCTCAAGATCGGTTCCGGGTGGAGCGTGGTGGTGGCCATGCGCGGCGCGATGAAGTACAGCAGCGGTGCGATGACAAAGCCGAGTACCGCGTAGACCGCCGCCAGCCGTCGCTCGGTCTGTGGGCGGGTGATGGCGTCGCGCAGCACGAGATAGGCGGCGTAGAAGAGCAGGGTGAGGGCGATGGTGACCTGGCGCGGATCCCAGTTCCAGAAGGTGCCCCACATGGTGCGAGCCAGCATGGCTCCGCTGAGTGCGGCGAGGAGACCGAAGACCAAGCCGATCTGAACCGCCGCGAGCGCCGCGTGATCATGGCCGGGGCGACGTTTGAGGAGGTAGAGAAGACTCCACACCGCGGCGGCGACGAAGGCGACAAAGGAGACCCATGCCATCGGGATGTGGAAGAAGAGAATTCGGCTCGAAGCGCCGACGAACTCCTCGTCCAGCGGCGCATAGAGGTAGGCGCCGACCACGACCATGCAGATCCACAGCCAGATCAGGTAAGGGAAGGTTCTTCTCATCGCCGGCGCAGTCCTGACAGTGAGTAGCGGTATGAGTCCAAAGCATCGATCCCGTGCCAATTAAGGGCGGTGTGTCGAGGCCGCCGTCGGCGCCCGTTGTCGATCAGTCTACCGTCTACAGATCCTGCCGCGGTGCTGAATTGGCGAGCAGGACGGGGGCTCACCTTGCTTGGCGGCGCCGGCGCCCGTACGATGGGACCATGGTGATTGTGGGGCTGCGGAAGTTCTTGGATCGACCGGGCAGCTGCCGAGCGCGGCCGGTGCGCGGCCGCTCAAAGCTCGTTGGCTGGGTGATGATGGTCGAGCTGGTTGTGGCTTGCCTGGCAACGGCGGAGCCGGCGATTCGCCTGCGCGAGGTGTCGGCCGCTTGGGGGGTCGAGTTTCAACACCACCATGGTGGCTCGGGCCGCTATTACATGGTCGAGACGATGGTTGGCGGCGTCGTCGTCTTCGACTATGACGGTGACGGCGACCCGGATCTCTTCTTCGTGGACGGCGGCTCCTTGCCGGGGTATGAGGGCGAGCCGGCACGCAGCCGCTTGTGGCGCAACGACGGCCCGGCTCGCTTCGTCGAGGTGACGCGGGAGGCGGGTGTCGTGTCTCCGGACTATGGATGCGGCGCGGTGGCCGGCGACGTGGACGCGGATGGGGATCTCGACCTCTACATCACCGCTTTCGGCCGCAATCGGCTGCTGATCAACCGGGGGGACGGCACCTTCACCGATCGGTCCTCTGCGGCCGGCGTGGACGATGGGCGGTGGAGCATGCCGGCCAGCTTTGCCGATCATGACCGCGACGGCGATCTCGATCTCTATGTGGTCAACTACGTCCAAGTGCACTTGGACCATCACCGCACCTGCGGCGACGCGGCACTGGGCATCACCGACTACTGCAACCCTGAGCTGTTCGAACCGCTAACCGATCGCTACTACCGCAACCGAGGCGACGGCAGCTTCGAGGATGCGACGGCGGCGGCGGGTCTCAGCGCGCCGCCGGCCGCGGGGTTGGGAGTGGTCAGCGCCGATCTCGACGGCGATGGTTGGATCGACTTGTACGTCGGCAATGACCTGGCTCCAAACTTCTTCTTCCGCAACCGGGGCGACGGCACTTTCGAGGACATGTCGCTGCTTTCGGGCACCGCCTACAGCGATCGCGGCCGGCCGGAGGCGAGCATGGGGATCGACGCCGGCGACTACGACGGCGACGGCGACCTCGATCTGGTGGTGGCCAATTTCGACCTGGAAACCAACGCGCTCTACCGCAACACGGCGCAAGGCCTTTTTCTCGATGGCCGTTTTTCAGCCGGCCTGGCGCAACCTTCACTCCAGCAACTCGGCTTTGGAATCCTCTTTGCCGACCTCGATCAAGACGGTTGGCTCGATCTGTTGGTCGCCAATGGCCACATCGCTGAGAACGCGGCACGTCTGCGCCAAGGCAGTGGCTACGAACAGCCGAACCAGCTGTTCAAGAATCGATCCGCCGGCCGGTTCCAGCTGCTCTCGGACTCCGGCTTCGACGCCGGCGAGCCGCGGGTCAGCCGAGCGCTGGCCAGCGGTGATCTAGACGGCGACGGCGATCTCGATATCGTGGTGGTCAATTCCAACCAACGGGCGACGATCTTCGAGAACATCACCGCTACCTCCGGCGGTTGGCTGCGAGTGAAGCTGCGTTCTGCTCGCGGCGAACCGTTCGCTGTGGGGGCGAGAGTCGAACTTAGCCTGCAATCTCCACCGGCGGGCAGCCCGTCTCGACTGGTGCGCGAAGTCCGCGCCGGTTCCTCCTTCCTCTCGCACAGTGAGATGACCTTGCACTTTGGCCTTGGGGAACTTGGAGCGGACCAGCGTCTCGGCAGCTTGCGGGTCGCCTGGCCCTCCGGGAAGGTGCAGCGCATCGAGGGGCTGCCGGCGGGCAGGAGGGTGGTCTTGGTCGAACGCCAAGACCGGTCAGCGGCCTTGGTCGGAACTCAAGGCTGACCGGAACTCTTCGAGCTGGCCTGGAAAGCGCTTTGCCGCCTGCTCGGCGACCTGATTCGCCCTTTGAAGTTGGCCGGTTTGGCGAAGCAGTCGAATCTCCGCCAGCCAGGGCCGCGGGTCTTTGGGCGCTACCGTCTGTTCCTGGTGCAGGAGGTCCAGGGCACGATCGGTCTCGCCTTGCGCCGCAACCTTGGCGGCCTGGGCCAGATTGCGCGCCGTAGGATCGCTGGCGCCGGCCTGGGCGGTGGACTGGAGTTCACGCTGGGAGGTCGCGTGCAGCGTCAACTGGCGAAAGCGCTGGAGAGCCGCCATCCCAGCCTGGCGCTGGCCACTCAAGACCAGCGCCTGACCGTAGTTCTGCCATGCTTGAGTATCCGATGGTGACAGCTCGGTGGCCTGCTTCAGGTAGGGAAGAGCGCGTGCGGCGAGATCTTGCGTCAGCAAGGCTTGCCCGTAGTGGAAGAACAAAGCGGCGCGCAAATCTCCCGGCAGGTCGCCCGGCGGGTGCGGACCTTCGATCGCCTCGATGAACGGCTGCAGCGTCGCGGCGGCTTGCGCGGCGGCTCCGGCCGTGAAGTGGGCTCGCGCCAAGAGCAGCGCCAGGTTCGCGTCCTTCTCGGTTCTGCCGCGCAAGAGTCCCACCACCGCCTCGCCGTTGGCCAGCCGCAAGTAGGCCTCGGCGGCGACGCGTCGCATGTCTAGGGAAACCCTATCTTCGCCGGCCGGCGCCACCGTCCGTTTCAGCTGTGCGCTCAGCAGATCGGCGGCGGCCTGAGGTTCCCCGGTGATCAGCAGAAGTTTGCCGTGCAACAGGGCAACCCGTGGCTCGTCGTCGGCCAACCCATCGAGCAGCTGCTGAGCCTCCGGCGGGCGGTTCAACTCGACGGCGCAGGCCGCCGCAGCGAGCCGGGCTTCCTTGTCCCCGGGGTGCGATTCAACCCAGGAGAGGAGCAAGGGCAAGGCTTCGGCCAGGCGACCGAGCCCGCCCAGCATGAGCCCGAGGTCGCGTTGGGCCTCGACCGCCGCTGCGCTCTGGGCGGCACGCCGAAGGTAGCCCTCCGCCTCGTCGAAGCGGCCCAGACTCCGAGCGGCACGTCCCGCGTTGTGGAGCGCTATGGGATCGGCGTTTGCGTCGGCGACGAGGGGCCGCAGGGTGGCGAGAGCTTTCGCGGGTTGGCCCAAGCGCAGCTCGAGAGCACCGAGCAGCGCCATCGCTCTTGGCGCCGGTGGTGAACGGTGACGAAGCGGTTCGAGAGTGCGAGCCGCCGCTTCGAAGTTGCCCTTCTCGGCCAGTTGAAGAGCGCTCCTGAAAAGCTCTCCGACATCCTGCGCGATGCCGGGCGAGGGGGTCGAAAGAGCCACCAGCAGGGCAGCGACAAGGCCACCTAGAAGAGGTCGAGCCAGTCGATGAAAGGCAGGTCGGACGGCAGGTCGGACATTAGGTTGGACAGCAGGGTGCATGACTATCTCTGGCCTTGACCCAGTCTACAGCAGGCGATGTGGAGAGCTGCTGCGCCGCTGGTACAATCGGCGGCCATGCAACGAGGCCGAAAGATAGACCCGCCGAGCCCGATCGACCGACCTACTCTCTTGTGGCCACGGGCGCGCGGGACGGTTCAGCTTCTCGCTGCACTGTGGCTCGCCGCCGGCCTTTCCTCCTGCACGGGGGCTACGGCGACTCGGGTGGTTTGGCGGGACCACAAGTCCGCCAGTTCAACGACCGCCGACCAGGGCTATCTCGACCGGGGCTCTCCAGACCAGGGCTATCTCGAACAGAGAGTTCTCCTCATGGTGATGGCGGAGCGCCGCCTCTACGACCCGTACAGTGTGCGGGAGGCGCTCAAAGGGGATGCGCCGCTGCGCGAGGAGCTGGCCTGGACGCTCGGCCGGGTCGGCGACGGCAAGGGACGCGGCGTTCTCGAGGAGCTGCTGGTGGACGAAGCCGCCCCGGTTCGTCGCGCGGCGGCCTTTGCTCTGGGCTATCTCGAACCGGATGGCCCGCCGGTGGCCCTGCTGCGGGCCGCCGCCGGTGCGGACCGGGAGACGGCGATTCTGGCGGTGGAGTCTCTGGCCGCGAAGGGGACAGGGGTGGCCGAGGTGCTCCAGGCCTTGACGCCGTTGTCCGCGGAGGAGCGGTGGGCCCGCCTACTGCCGTCGCTCCACCGCTTCGAGGACGACAACACCACCCTGCTGGCCGCGGGTGGCCTGCAAGTCGAGGAGCCGGAGCTGCACGCTGCCGCGGCTTTTGCTTTGACCCACGATCCGGCACCAGGGTCGCTGTCGTTGATCCGTGGCCTGTTGGGCGATGGCGAGGCGCAGGTTCGTGGCTGGGCGGTCGGTGCGCTCGGCGAGGTGGGAGAGGGTTCTGACCTCGAGCGTCTGTTGCCGTTTCTCGGTGACAGTTCGGTGGGGCCGGTGGTGCGCGCGCTGCGCGCGGCGCAGAGCTTGATCGCCGCCGGCAAGAGCGCCGCCCCCGATTCCTGGCGGCCACGTCTCGTCGCGCTGTGTGCCGACAAGCGGCCCGCCGTTCGTCTGGCGGCGCTGCGCGCGGCCGGGGCTTGGTTGCTCGATCCCGAGCTCGGCAAGGTGCTGGTCGACCGTGCTCGCGGCGCTCAGTCGGAAGGTGAACGCACCGCTGCCTTACTGGCTCTCGCCGCGGCCGACCATCCCCGGGCGGTAGAGCTGATCCGCGAAGCGGCGGCCTCCGCCAGGCCCACACTGCGCGCGGTGGCGGCTCGTGGCGCGGGGCTGTTGTCCGACGGTGAGTTGTTGACTTTGCTGAGCCAAGACGAGGTCGGCGGCGTGCGCGCCGCAGCCTACCTGGCCAGTTTGCGCGCCTACGACCGAGTCGCCGGAGAGGAGGACGAGGTGTTGGAGTCTTGGGCCAGAATCGCCCTTGCCGATCCCGACTCCGCGGTGCGGGGCACGGTCCTCGATTGGCTCAGCCAGCGTCCGATTCTGCCCTCCCATGAACTGGTCGCCGCCATCGAGCCAGCGCGCCGGGACCGTATCGTCGACACCAAGCTGAGCGCCGTCTCCGCTCTGGTGGCTCGCGGTCTGGAGGTGGCGCTGGAGCGCGATGGGGTGATCGTGGAGCTGGAGAGGCTGGCCCGGGGCGCCGACTACCCGCTGCGCCGGGCCGCTGTCGAAGCCCTGGTCCATTTCGGAGAGCCGCTCTGGTCGGCGGGCTCGGCCGGCCCGGGGCGCGGAGCGACGGTCTACCGTGACCTGCTGGTGGCGGGACTGCCGTCGGGCACCATAGAGTTACAGACCGAACGAGGCAAGGTCCGCATCGAGCTGCGCTGCCGGCGGGCCGTCCTCACCTGCCTGAGTTTCCTGCAGCTGACTCGCCAGGGCTTCTTCGACGGCCAGCTCTTCCATCGCGTCATCCCGGCCTCGCTGGTGCAGACGGGCGATCCACGGGGCGACGGCTGGGGTGGTCCCGGATACACCTTGCGGGACGAGCCCAACCTGCTGCGCTTCCGGCGGGGCGTTGTCGGCATGGCGCACTCGGGACCCGACACGGCGGGAAGTCAGTTCTTCGTAACCCTCACTCGTCGGCCGGAGCTCGATGGCCGTTATACCGCTTTCGGCGAGGTGGTCGAGGGTCTCGCCGTACTCGACTCGATCCTGCCGGGCGACCGGCTGGAGCGCGTGGTCATTGTTCCGTAGCATCGGCAAGGCTGGTAAACTCGCTGTTCTATGAAGCCCTCTAGCCGGTTGTGGTGGTTGGTGCCGCTGCTGATTACCCTTGCCTGTTCCGCGGCGACGACCCGGGGGCGGGGAGGTGAGCCTGAAGAGGACCCCTTGCCGGAGCTTCTCGGCCCGTTGACCCGGGAGCAGGTTCTGGCCGCCCTGCCCGACTGGGCCGATGCCATGGCCGAGGCGGCGACCGATATCGAGGAGGATGCGGTGCAGTGGCTCCGGGATGTGCCGCCCGGAGCCGCGGTGACCGTCTATTTTGGAACCTGGTGCTCCGACAGTCGCCGAGAGGTCTCCCGCCTGTGGGCGGTGCTCGAGTCGTTGGGCGTAGATGAGACGGCGCACGGTCTGCCCTTCGACGTGCGTTACATCGGCGTCGACCGGGAGAAGAAGCAGCCACCGGGGCTCGTTTCCACCCTCGACCTGCGCTATGTGCCGACCATCGTCGTGCGTCGCGGGTCGTTGGAGACAGGGCGGATCGTCGAGGTGCCTCTGATCAGTCTCGAAGTGGACCTCGCGGCTCTGCTCAGCGGTGAAATGTCGGGCATTTTGACCGGCAGTCGCCCGGAGCTGTTGACCGAGACAGCGCAACCCTCGGATCACCAAGAGTAGAAGCATGGGTGTATTCCGCGCCAACATGGGCTGGCTGCTGCAAGTCCTCGGAATGGTGGTCACCGGAGCTGCCTTGCTGATTGGCGTCGGCTACGGAGTGCTGCGCGCCGAGGTCTTTATCCTCGGACTTGGCGGTGCCATTTTCCTCCTCGGCCGCCATTTGGCGCAGAATTCGCAAGATTGACCGCCGGCGACTCCCCCGTCGGGTCAATTTTCGTGTTTGCTCTTCCTGCAACCTTGCGGACCCCTTGCCGTAGAGAGCCATGACGCCAGGAATCGAGCCCCTCACCGACGAACAGCTGGTGGCGCGAGCCCTGGCGGGAGACCGCGACCGGTTCGGCGATCTGGTGGAGCGCTACCAGAGTCGGCTGGTCAACTATCTTTTCCGTCTTCTACGCAATATTGACGAGGCCCACGAGCTGTCGCAAGAGGTTTTCCTCAAGGTGTACCAAGCCCTAGACCGCTACGATCCGCGGTACAAATTCTCGACCTGGATCTTCCGGGTGGCGCAAAATGCGGCCATCGACCAGATCCGCAAGCGACGACTGAAGCTCGTCTCGCTGAGCCGGCCCGAGGATGGGGAGGGCGAAGCCCACGATTGGGATCTGCCGAGCGATCACCGCGGACCGTATGGGGATCTGCGCAACCAGGAGCGCAGCGACGCCATCCAGCAGGCGATCGACAGCTTGCCGTGGGATTACCGCGAACTCATCGTCATGCGCCATTTCGCCGAGTTGCCGTACGAAGAGATCGCGCGGCTCAAGGAGATGCCACTGGGCACGGTGAAGAACAAGCTTTTTCGCGGGCGCCAGGCGCTCAAAGAGAAGCTGTCGGATTTCCTGGTCGACTAGACCGGGAAGAGTGTCGAGAAAAGTGCCGAATGGAGAAGCCGATGAACAAGAACCACGACCTTCAACTGGAATGGCTCAGCCATGAGCTCGATGGCGGGCTCGCCGCGGCGCAGCGCGTGCAGCTTAAGGCCAGCTTGGCGGGCAACGAAGAGCTGCGGCGCCAGCGCCTCGAACTTCGGCGTCTCGATAGCCTGCTGTCCAGCGCGCGCCTCCCGGTGGAAGCCGACTTCCACCGCCGGGTCATGAAGTCGTTGCCGGCTGCCGGCTGGGAATCCCGGCACCCACTGAGCTGGCGCTGGGCGGTGGCCATTTTGTTGCTACTCGGCGGTTCTTCGGCAGCGCTGGTTGGCGCGGGCTCCGCCCAGGCGGTTCGCGGAGTGGCGGTGTTCAGCGCCGCGCGATCGGTGCTGGATCTGTTCGTCTCAAGCGCTCTTGCCGGGGCCGGTCTGTTGGCCGCCTCATGGAAGGGAATCGGCCTGGCCATGGGCGATCTCTTCTCCAAACCGGCGAGCTACGTCGGTCTGGCGGTTTTCGTCGTCCTGCTAAACTTGCTCTTCCTGTCGCTCTTGCGCGGTGGACGGCGAACTCCGCAGGGTGTCGCTGTCCGTGCCGGGGGGCGGCGCCACGACGACGGCTGAGCGAGCATTGATGGGTAGAGCGATGACCCACACGGTGGTGACGGGAAGAGGGCCGATGGGCAACGTCGTCCTAGCCGGGGTTACGGTGTTGATCCTGTGCGCCGGCGGACTTTCGGCCTTCGCCGCCGAAGGCGAGTCCGATCACAGGCCGGCGGCGCAGGTGATCCACGCCGGTAGTGTGGTGCGCAACCAGGCGGTGGCGCTAGGTCGCGATCTCATCGTCGAGGGGCGGGTGGTGGGCGATGCCGTCGCCCTCAACGGGCAGGTGCGCGTCGAAGGTGAGGTGGAGGGAGACATCATCGTCCTCGGTGGCGCGGTCCATCTCGCCTCCACGGCTCGGGTGGGAGGCGATGTCTTCGTCTTGGGCGGCGCCATCGAGACGGCACCGGGAGCGATCATCGCCGGCCGCTCCGTGGCCTACCCCAGCGCATCGAAAGCCTGGATGACACTGCTCGAAGGGCCGGAGCTAGGCGTCTCTGCCTCGTCGCCCCTGGTGTTGGGCGCCAAACTAGCTCTGACCACCGCCTGGATGGCGCTGGTGCTCATCTTCACCGCCGCCGCCGGAAGACAGGTCCTGTCGATCTCCGAGGCCGTCGTGGTGGAGCCGTTTCGCTGCTTCTGGGTCGGTTTGACCAGCATCTTGGCGATGGTGATGACCGCTCTTTTCTTCAACCTGTTCAGCGGCGCGCTGGTGGGGATTCCGTTGATTTTGTTGGTGGTCTTCTTTGCCGTCTTGCTCAAGCTGTGGGGCATGGTGGCGGCCTTCCACGCACTGGGCAGCTGGCTGGGAAACCGAGTGTTGAAACGCCGGCTCTCCCCACTCAACGCCGCCGTTGCCGGCCTCCTCGTCCTATCCGCCATCAAACTAATCCCCATCGCCGGCCTCCTCGTCTGGCACGGCGCCACCTTCATCGGCGTCGGCGCTGCCCTGGTCACCAAGCTAGGCCGCCGCGAACGCTGGTTCGACCTGGCGGAGTTGGAAGGGGTTCCCGGGCGGGCTTGAAGGGGGCTCTACCGGGAGCGTCCTGAGTTCGAAGTGGACCAATGAAGACCGGAGGAAAGGGGTTCTCAACCCTGAATCTCCCGGCTCTCCCGTGATTGCATTGATCGATGATCGTGGACCGGTGCAGGTGTGAGGCTGTCGGTGCCCTCGCCGTGCACCAGGAAGAAGTCCCGTCGAACTTGCCAGGCGGTGGCGAACGAACCGTAGGCTCGGCGGGCGATCTCGGCGGCGCTGAGGCTTGGGTCTTGAGTGAGTGCGGCCCACATGTCGGCGCGGTAGGTCGGTCCCATCATCACGCGGTGGCGGAAGGCCAGATGGCGTTGGCAAAGCTCGGTGGGGCTGGCGATGTCGACGGCCCGGTTGCGCAGCACGCCCGCCGGGACTCGCAATGGCGTGCCTTTGAATCGCTCGTCTTCGCCGTGCCGATGAAGTTGGAAGTCAGTGCCCACTCTTAGGAGGTCGATGCGGGGGCCTTGATGCGAGGGCACCAGGCGCGAGAAGCGTCGGTCGCGTGCTTGCCATGAAGCCAGCGCGCTCCACAGGGTGCGGACTCTCGGCGAGCGGTGATCGCGCACGATGCGCACGAGGCGGTCGGCATTCACCCAAGGGGCGTGCACGCCGAACCAGGTTACGAGCATTGAAAGCACGCGCAGGTCGTCGTTGACCATGCCGGCTTCCGAGGCGAAGAGCAGGGTGTCTTCGATGTTGGCGCCCGGGAGTGGATGGGCGGCGAAGCGAATGCCGATGCCGACCATGGCGCTTGTGAGCCATTCGTCGTCGGGCCGTTCCTTGGGAAGGATGGTTCGTCTAAAGCTCAGGGTCGAGTCTCCTGGCGAGGTCCTCCAGCACGGTGTCTACGTGTCGCGGCCAGTCGGGGTTGACGTCTCGCTCGGCGAGGAAGCGGTCGAAACGCTCGATGGTCTCCTTTGGTTTCATCGCGGTATCAGATTAACTGATACCGCTGTCTTCGTCAAGAGGACGGCCTCCGCGTGGCTGAGGTGAGCGTCCGGCACCAGGCATCGCTTTCACCTTGACCCTCCGAGGGCAATCCCGTACCCTGCCCACAGGTCGTTTTGCGGCTTTTTTTTGGAGGTTTTCTCATGGCTGAGAGTGCGCGGGAAATCCGTACGGTGGGTGTTATTGGCGCTGGGACGATGGGCCGTGGAATCGCCCAGGTTGCGGCGCAGAGTGGCTATAGGGTCCGCTTGATCGATATCGATTCCGCGGCCCTCGAACGGGGCGTGGCGGGCATCGAGAAGGGGTTGGCTCGGCTGGTCAAGAAGGAGCGGATTTCGGCCGAGGATTCGGCCGCGGCGCGGGCACGGATCGAGACAGGTAGCGAACTCCAAGCACTGGCCGATGCCGATCTGGTGGTGGAGGCGGTGGTCGAGCGCTTCGCGGTCAAGAAACAGGTCTTCGAACAGTTGGACGAGATCTGCCCGGCGCACGCCATCTTGGCCTCGAACACCAGCTCGATCTCGATCACCAAATTGGCGGCGGTGACCCAGCGGCCGGGGCAGGTGATCGGCATGCACTTCATGAACCCGGTGCCGGTGATGAAGTTGGTCGAGATCATTCGCGGCCTGGCCACCGAGCAGAGAGTCTACGACGCAGTCGAGGCCGCTTCGCGGACGATGGGTAAGGCGCCGGTCGAGGTGCACGACTCGCCCGGTTTCGTCTCCAACCGTGTCCTCATGCCGATGATCAACGAGGCGGTTTTCTGCCTCTTCGAGGGGGTCGGTGAGGCGGAGGCGATCGACCAGGTGATGAAGCTGGGGATGAACCACCCGATGGGTCCGCTGGCCCTGGCCGACTTGATCGGCCTCGATGTTTGCCTCGATATCCTCCGCGTCTTGGAGGAGGGTTTTGGTGATCCCAAGTACCGGCCTTGCCCGTTGCTGGTGAAGATGGTGGATGCCGGCTACCTCGGCCGCAAGTCGGGGCGCGGTTTTTACGAGTACTCTTCGAACTAGGGAACTCTCGGTCGTGCTCTGTCAGGTTTGTAGTGCCAAGAATCCGTCCGAAGCGGAGTTTTGCCGGCGTTGTCACCAGAAACTGCTCGTCCTCTCGGGAATCGCCGAGGAGGAGTACGAGGAGAGTTTGGAGGAGAATTTCTCCTTCGACGAACATCTGCTGGAGCGGATCTCGGTGCTCGAAGAGGCGGTCCAGCGCACGGCGGACACCGTGCGCCATCTGCTCAACGCTCTGCGCAAGCAAGAGCGCAGCATTCTGGTCAACCAGAGTGGGCTGGAGACGGTGCGCGAGCTGATGGCCGAGAAAGAGGTCGTCGGCGGTGAGGAGTGGGATGAGCGCTGGCAGACGAAGATGGACTATCAGCTCCTGGCGCTGGAGAAGCGGGAACGGTTCGTGGCCGTCAAGGATCGCATCTTCGCCCTCTACCAGGGCAAGCGGCGGCGCGCCTTCCTGGAGCTCCTGGAGGATGCCGAGTACGCCCTTTTCGCCTTTGACGTCGAGCGTGCCGTGGCCTGTTTGGAGGAAGCTTTCCGCCTCGACCGCGAGAACTACGAGTTGGCCTACTTCCTCGGCGAGGTCTACTTCAACGAGGCCAAGGCCGAGCAGGCTCTGGAGTACTTCTCGCGCCTTCTCGAGATCAAACCGGATCACTATGAGGGGTTGGTTTTTTCCGGGGTGATTCACCATGAGCATGGCGACGACCGCCGGGCCGAGGACTTTCTCAAGCGGGCGGTGGCTCTCTACTCCGAGGCCTTCTTGCCCAACTTCAGTCTGGGGGCGGTCTACGCCGGAAGTGGCGAGCTGTCGCGGGCGGTGCTGTTTCTCGAACGAGCTGTGGCGGCGGATGCTCTGCCGCAGGCGTTGTTCATGCTGGGGCGCTGCTACTACGAGATGGGCAAGCCGAGCCGGTCGATCACCTCGCTGCGCGAGGCGGTGCGGCGGGATCCGGCCTTCGAGGAGGCGCATCACCTGCTGGGACTGGCCTATCTGGACCGCCGGTGGAATCGCAAGGCCTTGGAGAGTTTCCGTGCCGCCCAACGGCTGAACCCGAAGAAGATGAGGTACCACGACCTGGTGCACTATCTCTCCGGACATGCCGCGTCGCCCTTGCCCGAGGTGGGAGCCCGGGCCGGCGAGTTGCTGGCTGAGGGCGAAATGCGGCTGAGCGTCGAGGACCTCAAGGGTGCCCAGCGCAGCTTCGATCAGGCGCTGGAGATCGAACCCGAGAACCCGACTCTGCTCATGTCCTACGCCATGCTCTGCCTACAGCTCAACCGCAGCCAAGAAATCGAGGCGGTGACGCGCAAGGTACTCGATTCCGATCCGCCGGAAATGTTGGAGGCGACGGCTTGCGCGACCTTGATCGCCGCTTTGCGCAGCCAGGGCAAGTACCGGGAAGGCAACCGGATCGGAAGGCGGTTGCTGGCCAAGGAGCGCTCCAACTTCACCAAGACCATCGGGTACTACGAGATGGCCTACAACCTGGCCGAGATGGAAGAAGATCTCGACCGGGCCTTGGAGTATGCTCGCTGCTCGCTGGAGCTGTCGCCGGAGGAGTTGAAGCAATTCCCTCTCGCCGCCCTCGGTTGGGTGCACTACAAGCGCCAAGAGTTCGAGCAGGCGATCGACTGCTTGACCCGTTCGAGCGAGTACGGCTCCTCCTCGACCACTTTGACTCACCTCGGCATGGCGCTGCTGGCCAGTGGGGCCGAAGAGGAAGCGCGCGGAGTGCTGGCCCATGCCGGTTCCTTGAGTCCGCGCGGCGAAGCGCTCGAAGAGAAGATGATGGCCTTCATGAAAGACAGCCGCCGCCTGGCCGAGCGGGCTCAGCGGCGCAAGAAATAGGTTTCGTTCCACCCCTTTACCCCGCCACAGTTCGAGATCGATGGGAGCCCACGATGCGCTGGAGCCACTACTACCTGTACACCACCCGCGAGGTGCCGGCGGACGCCGAGGTACCGAGCCATCGGCTGATGCTGCGCTCCGGTCTGATCAAGAAGACCGCGGCCGGCATCTACACCTACACGCCGTTCGGCTGGCGCAGCCTCTCCAAGCTGATGGCCATCGTGCGCCGCGAGATCGATCGTGCCGGCGGTCTGGAGATGTCGATGCCGATGGTGCAGCCGGCGGAGCTGTGGAAGGAGTCGGGCCGTTGGCAGCGCTACGGCAAGGAGCTGGCCCGCTTCGAGGATCGTCACGGTCGCGAGTTTTGCCTCGGCCCGACCCACGAGGAGGTCATCACCACCATGGTGAGCCACGATCTTTCGAGCTACCGCCAGCTGCCGATCAACCTCTACCAGATCCAGACCAAGTTCCGTGACGAGATCCGTCCGCGCTTCGGCCTGATGCGTGGCCGCGAGTTCTTGATGAAGGACGCCTACTCGTTCCATGCCACGGCGGAGAGTCTCGATGAGACCTACCGGGCGATGGAGAAAGCCTACCGGAGGATCTTCGAGGCCTGCCATCTGGACTACACGGTGGTCGAGGCCGATCCCGGCGCCATCGGCGGATCGGACTCGCACGAGTTCATGGTGCTGGCCGAGACGGGTGAAAGCGAAGTGGTCCACAACGTCGCCGACGGCTATGCGGCCAATGTCGAGAAGGCGCAGATCGGCGCCTTGGAAGCTCCCGTGGCGCAGGAGGCTGTCGACAGGCAGGAGGTGGCGACCCCAGGTGCCAGTTCGGTGGAGGAGGTGGCGAAACTGCTCGGTGTGGACACCTTGAAGGTGATCAAGACAATGCTCTACGAAACCGATCAGGGCATCGTCGCCGTGGTGATACGCGGCGATCGGGAAGTCAACGAGATCAAGCTACAGAATCTACTGGATGCTCAGTTCGTGGCCCTGGCGAGCGAGGAGGCGGTGCGCGCGGCGACCGGCGCTCCGCTCGGCTTCGCCGGCCCGATCGGACTCGCCGAAGGCGTGCGACTGATCGCCGACGAATCGGTGCGTCCGCTGACCAACTTCGTCTGCGGGGCCAACAAGGTCGACGCCCATTTCACCGGTGTGAACTGGGGCCGCGATGCCGAGCCCGACGAATGGTCGGATCTGATCCTCGCCGCGGCCGGCGATCCGAGCCCGCTCGGCGGCGGCGAGCTTCTCAGCTCGCGCGGCATCGAGGTCGGCCACATCTTCAAGCTGGGCACCAAGTACTCGCTGGCGATGGGGTGTGATTTCAACAGCGTGGAGGGTGGCAAGAAGCCGATGATGATGGGCTGCTACGGGCTGGGAATCGGCCGCACGGTCGCCGCTGCCATCGAGCAGAATCACGATGAAGACGGCATCATCTGGCCCCTTCCGCTGGCTCCGTTCCAGGTGTTGCTGCTCAGCCTCAATGCCAAGGACGAGACGGTGACCGCGGCCGCGGAGGCGCTCTACGGCCAGATGCAGGAGGCCGGCATCGACGTGCTCTTCGATGATCGTAAGGACCGCCCGGGTGTCAAGTTCAAGGACGCCGACCTCATCGGCATCCCGATCCGGGTCGTCGTCGGCGCCAAGTCGCTGGCCGATGGCCAGATCGAGATGTCGTTACGGCGCACGCGGGAACGGGAAATGGTGGCCCGAGACGGGGTGATCGCCCGGGTGAAAGAGCTACTCGCCGGCCACGGCTAGAGCACCCCTGTGCAGGCGGCGGCTTCAGTGGGCGGCGAGCTTGATCCTGGGTAGATCGATCGGCTCCAGCGAGTCGCTGCCTTCGGTAAGCCGGTAGAAGCGGTTCATCGCCACATCCTTGAAGGTCTGCACCGTCTTGCTGCCCGGCCAGCGTATGGTGATGGACTCGATGCGTTGGGCATCCCCCAGACCGATCTCCTGACGCAGCGTCGAGGCGCCGAAGGACCCTCCCGTGCCGGCCAGGATGTGGATGGTGCGGCTCTCCTTTTGGCGGGTCCGGACCGTCACCGCGATCCTCGCCCCGACGCCGCTGCGGTTGGCCTTGGTGCCGACTAGCTTGAGAGTGACCCAGCCGTTCGTCGTGCCCGGATTCTCGAACAGGGCATTGAAGAAGGGATCGGCGGGATAGGCGCCGCCCAGCTGCTCGAAGACATCTTGGTCGCCATCGTTGTCGATGTCGGAGAAGGCGATGCCGTGTCCCTTTTGCAGCACGCCGAAACTGCTGGCGAACGTGATGTCGTGCAGCTTCTTGCCGCCGTCGTTCTTGAGCAGGACGTTGGGCATCAGCGCGGTGAGGTCGGGAACACCGGTTCCGAGATAGATGTCGAGCCAACCGTCATTGTCGAGGTCGCCGTAGTTGGAGCCCATGGGCAGCAACGGGCGCTTCAAACCGACCTGCGCCGAAATATCGACGAAGCGGCCGCCGACATTGCGGTAAAGGACCGGGTGGCCCGCTGCCTCGTCAGGTAGAGCTTCGGGACAACAGTAGGAAGCCGCGACTTTCCACACATCCGAGCCATAGTCGGCGACGAAGAGATCGAGGTCTCCATCGTTGTCGTAGTCGAAGAACCAGCTGGCGAAACTGTTGAACGGACCGGCAACACCGAGGGCGGGAGCGATGTCGGTGAAGGTGCCGCCGTTGTTGCGGTAGAGCCGGTTGTGGCCCATGTTGGAGACGTAGAGATCGAGGTCACCATCTTCGTCGTAGTCGCCCCAACTCGCCGACTTGGCGAAGCTGAAGTTCTGCACTCCGGCGGCAGCGGCGACATCGACGAAGGTGCCGTCGCCCCGGTTGCGAAAGAGTTGTGACGGGAACTCCAGGCCGGTGTCGGCCTCGTTGCCGATATAGAGATCGAGATCACCGTCGCCGTCGTAATCGCCCCAGGAGGCGGCCTGGGTGGGAAAGGCCGGCCCGGCCAAGCCGGCGCTTTGGGTCACGTCGACGAAGCGGCCGCTGGCCTCGCGCAACTCGTTGCGCAGGAGGGAGTTGGTGACCCGGCCCTGCTCGCCCCTCCAGGCGCCGCGCATCACGAGTATGTCGAGGTCGCCGTCGTTGTCGTAGTCGGCCGGCGCCATGTTGAGGCCGCCGAACTGACTGTCCAGCGCCCAGCTGGATGCCACGTTGGAGAAGGTCCCGTCCCCGTTGTTGCGGAAGGCCTTCATCGGGCCGCAAGGATCCCAGGTCGAGGTCACCACGTCGAGCAGACCGTCACCGTCAAAGTCGTCGACCACGGCACCGCCGGCAAGATCGAGTACGTCGATACCCAGCTCGCCGGCGATGTTCCTCCACTTCGGGAAGGGCGCTTGTGGAGTGAAGGCGCCGGGAGGAAGTCGGTAGCGTTGGGGAACACCGGCCGGATAGTCGTCGGCCAACATGCGGCTGAGCACCAGTAGCCACTGAGCCAGCGGGTCGGAGCGGTTGGCCAGGACCTTGAGCAGGTGTTCGCCGGCTTGGTGTGTGTGATCCCGCTTGCTGTGCAGGCTCTCAGGGCCGACCGGCAGGGTACAGTTTGCCGCTTCGTGGCCGAAGTGAGTGGAATGGCTGAGGATGCAGTTCTCGTCCTCGGCTCGTCGCATGTGGGAAAGGCCGAGGTCGAGGTGCAGTTGCTCGATCACCTCTGCCGGCATCTGGTTGCTTTGGGCGATGGCGAATGCGGCGTCGAGCAGTTCGATCGAGCGCAGCGAATCGCCCAGGCGGCGAAACTCGATCGCCAGGCGCCCCCGGATGCCCACCTGCAGGGCCGGCGACAGATCGGGCTGCTGCAAGCGCTCTTGGAGATCGTCGATGATCGACCTGCCGAAAAAGAGATCGTCGCTCGCCGCTTGCTGGTCGCAGATCGCCTGGAACTTGGCGCGCGTCTGAGCGGGGGTCGGGTTGACCGTGACGGGCTTGGCTGAGGCTTCTTCCGAGTCTTGCGCAGAGGCTTCCACAGAGTCTTCCGCATTGTCCTTCGCAGCGTCCTCTGACAAGGCGGGCGTTGGCTCTTGTGGCTGCGCCGCGAGCGGTAGAGATGCTGCCACGGCGAACACCAGGATCGCAATCTTGGCGCGGGTCATTTTTCTACTCCTTGCTGTCCGAGGTCTCCGTGCTTTCCCGCGGGACTTTCACCCGCAGCTGAAGGATCCGATTGTCCGCCACCTCGAGCACTTCGAGGGAGATCGAACTCAGCACCACACGCTCGCCGACCTCCGGCAGACGTCCCAACTCCGAAAGTACCAGACCGCCGACGGTGTCATCGTCGCGGTCGGAGATCTCGATGCCGAGTTCGTCTTCGAGTTCGAGGATCAACACCGCGCCTGAGATCTGATAGACACCTTCTCCCTGCTCAACGATCTCCGGGCGCTCGGCATCGAACTCGTCTTGGATGTCGCCGACGATCTCTTCGATGACGTTCTCCAGGGTGACGATTCCACTAACCCCGCCGTACTCGTCGAGGACCGCCGCGAAGTGCATTCGTTCGGCACGCATGCGCTTGAGCAGGCGGTCGAGGTTCAGGGTTTCAGGGACCATGGCGATGGGTCGCGAAACCTGGCGCAGCGATTCGAGCGGCGAGGTTGCGCGGAAAAGGTCCTTGATGTGAATCATGCCGAAGACGCGGTCGAGGTCTCCCTCGCAGAGCGGGAAGCGAGTGTGACCGCTCTCCCGCGCCAGCTTGAGGTTGGTGTCGAGATCTTGATGCGTCGAGAGGAAGACGACATCGCCGCGGGGAACCATCACCTGGCGAGCGACGCGGCGCGACAACTCGAAGACGTTGTCGAGCAGGTCGCGTTTCTGTTCCGACAGCCGTGTGCTGCGCGGGTTGGCGAGCATCTGCCGCAGCTCTTCTTCGTCGTGCGCCATCTCGTGCTCGCTGGCAGGCTTGAGGCCGATCCAACTCAGCAGAGTGGAAGAGGAGAGGTTGAGAAGCCACATCAGGGGGTAGGTGGCCTTGAAGAAGATCCACATCGGGATCGAGGTCCACAGCGCGGTGGGCTCAGGTTTGCGAATAGCCAGAGTCTTTGGCGCCAATTCGCCCACCACGACGTGCAGCACGGTGATAATCGAGAAGGCGAGAACGATGCGCAGGCTGTGGATGATCGATTCCGTCATCCCGGGGATGTGGATCAGGAGTCGTTCCAACGGGGAGAGCAGCCAGGCGAAAGCCGGCTCACCGACCCAGCCCAAGGCGAGGCTGGCCAGGGTGATCCCGATCTGGGAGGCGGAGAGGTAGGCATCGAGGTTGTCGACCATGCTCCGCGCGATCTTGCCTCGCCTATCTCCGCGGGCGACGTAAGGGTCGATCTGCGTCGGCCGGACCTTGACCAGAGCGAACTCGGTGGCGACGAAGAAGCCGTTGATCAAGACCAGCAGGATTCCGATCAGGATCGCCAACCACGGGTTGAGTTCCAGCCCACCGCCAGCGCTGGCGACGATATTCACCGAGGTGAGAGTCATCACGCCAAGGCCACCGGCAAGAATCCGAGGAAGAAGAATAGGCGCGCGGAAGTGGCGCCGGAGCGCATGCTGGGTAGCGGAGGGTCGTCCATAGCTGGAAGCCAAAGCTTAGCATGTGCGGGCGGGTGGTTCACCGGCGGCGGGGCCGGCTATACTGCCGCGGTGCGCTGTGCAGTGAACGGCCTGTCGCTGGCCGCCTCGCTCCTGCTGTCGCTTCCGCTCGTGCTTTCTGGCCAAACCAAGATGCACTTCGGCGAGGTGTCGCAGCAGTGGGGCATCGACTTTCGCCACCATCATGGCGGTTCCGGCCAGTGGTTCATGGTCGAGACGATGGTCGGTGGGGTGGTAGTCTTCGACTATGACGGCGATGGAGATGCGGACCTTTTCTTCGTCGATGGCGGTAGCCTGCCGGGCTACAGCGGCGAACCGGCCCGCTCGCGGCTGTTGCGCAACGATGGCCGTCACTTCGTCGACGTCACGCAGCGCAGCGCCATTCGCTCGGACCTCTACGGCGCCGGCGGTACCGCGGGGGATGTCGACGGCGACGGCGATCTGGATCTCTACCTCACCGCTTTTGGCGCCAATCGGCTGTGGGTCAACCATGGTGACGGCACCTTCCACGATGGAACTGCCGCGGCCGGTGTGGGGGAGTCGAGGTGGAGTATGTCCGCCGCCTTCTTCGACCCCGATCACGACGGCGATCTGGATCTCTACGTCGTCAACTACGTCGATTTCACCCTCGACAACCATCAGTTCTGCGGTGACCGCAAGCGGGGAATTCGCGTCTACTGCGATCCGGACACCTACAACCCCTATCCCGACACCTTCTACCGCAACCGGGGCGACGGCACCTTCGAGGAGGCGACTGCCGATGCCGGGCTGGCGCGGGAACCCGGTGCCGGATTGGGCGTTGTGGCCGGCGATCTCGACGGCGACGGCTGGAGCGACCTCTACGTCGCCAACGATCTGACGCCCAACTTCCTGCTGCACAACCGCGGTGACGGCACCTTTGAGGACCTCTCGCTGATCTCGGGCGTGGCCTACAGCGACCGAGGTTTCGCCGAATCCGGAATGGGAGTCGACGTGGGCGACTACGACGGTGACGGCGATTCGGACCTGGTGGTCACCAACTACGAGTTCCAGACCAACGGGCTGTACCGAAACTCAGGCTCCAACCTCTTTCTGGATAGTCGCTACATCGCCGGAATCGCCGAGTCGTCGATCAAGATGCTGGCCTTCGGCGTGCTTTTCGGTGACTTCGACCACGACGCCGACCTCGACCTGATGGTCGCCAACGGTCACCTCAACCAGCAGGTCGCCGAATTGACGCCGGGAAGCCGCTACGAGCAGCCGCACCAGCTCTTCGAGAACACCGGCTCCGGCCGTTTCAAGCTCACCGAGACCGCGGCCAACGGCTTGGCGGGCGTCAAGGTGAGCCGGGCACTGGCGGTGGCGGACCTGGACCGCGATGGTGACCAGGATCTGGTGGTGGTCAACTCGAACGATCGGGCGGAGGTCTACGAGAACCTGGCGGGGGCAGAGAGCGGCGATTGGCTTCAAGTCGAGCTGGCTCCTGCCGGCAGCGCGCCGGGAGGAGTGGGCGCCCGCTTGCTGGCGGCAGCCGAGGAATCGGGGGCGAAGTGGCAGCTAAGGCAGCTGCTCACCGCCCGCTCCTACCTGGCGCAGAGCGAGCTGGTTGCCCATTTCGGGTTCCCGCCCGATGCCGATGCGGCGCTGAAGTTGGAGGTTCGCTGGCCGGCAGGCAGGCAGGTCCGAATCGAAGGCTTGCAGCGCAACCGGCGGATTCGCCTGGTCGAGCGGTAGCCGCCGCTACGGTTTGCTCCCTTCTTGGAGACGATCGAGGTTGGCGCGTGCCGTCTTGTCGTCGGGCTGCAGCTCGAGAACTCGTTCGAGGAGGGCCTTGGCCTCGTCGCTGCGCTTCTGCACCATCAACAAGACGGCCAGGTCGCTCATCGCCGCGGTGTGTTGGGGAGAGACCGAGAGGGCCTGGCGCAGATCCTTCTCCGCCTTGTCCAACTGCTCCAGTGCCATGCCGGTCACGCCGCGCAGATAGAGCGGGTCTGCGGTGCCGGGGAAGCGCGAAACCACTTTGTCGGCGGCGCTGGCCGCCTCTTGTTTGCGACCGGCGACGAGCAGGAGCTGCACCTCTTGCAGCCAGGGGCGGGGGTCGTTGGGCGAGAGTTCTTGCTCTTGGTGAATGGCGGCCAGCGCCTTGTCCGGCTCCCCTTTGCTGAGCCAGTTCATCGCTTCGCTCAATTTGCGCGCCGTGGGGTCGTCGTAGGCTACTTGCGAGGGTACGTGGCTCCACTTGTCCTCGCCGGCATTGGCGACGATCTCCTTGAACCTGGCCAGGGCCGCCTCGCCCTCTTGCTTGCGACCGGTCAACAGCAACGCTTGGCCGAGCGTCTGCCAACTCTGCCGCTCCTCGGGTGCCAACTCGGCGGCGCGTTGAAGGAAAGGCACGGCGCCGGCCGCGTCGTCGCGGGCGAGAAGAACCCGCCCGTATTCCAGGGCGCTCAGCGCCACCAGACCCGGAGGCAGAGCGCTGTTCTTGGCCGAGAGCAGTTGGTCGGAGAGCGAGGCGAAGAGCTTTGCCGCCGCATCGAGATCGCCCTGCTGGTAAGTGGCTCGGGCAAGAAAAAGGTGCAGCAGTGGATTGCCGGCTGTCTTGCCCTGCAACAGGGAGACCGCCGCGGCGGAGTTGCCCGAGCGCAGGTAGGCGTCGGCGACCAGCAGTCGCATCTGGCTTTCCAGCGGGCCGGAAGCGCTGGCGATCAGTGGTTTGACCATCGCGATGGCCGATTCCGCATTGCCTTTGAGGACTTCCAACTTGCCGCGTATCAGCATCGCTTCGGCATCGTCAGCGGGGAGAAAGGAGAGGATCTGCTCGACCTCCGGTGCGCGCCGCAATTCGACGGCGCAGTGGCCGGCGGCCAGCATGGCTTGGCGGTCTTGGGGATGGCTCTCGACCCATGGCTTGAGTAAGAGATAGCCATCGGCGGCTCGTCCCTGGTGGAAGCGAATCAAGCCCAGCTCGCGGCTGGCGATCGAATGTGGATCGCGCTCGACCGAGCGGGCCAAATACTTTTCTCCTTGCTGGCGCTTGCCGATCGCCAGCGCCGCCCGCCCGGCGTTGTAGAGCACCGCCGGATCGGCGTTCGCCGGATCGGCGAGCGGTTGAAGAACCTTGAGGGCGTCGGCCGGTCGGTCGATCTGGACCAGGAGTCCGCCGAGTAGAGCTTTGGCCAGCGGTGAGGTGTCCGATCGTCCGGCCAAGGGCTCGAGAATCGCTACCGCTCCGGCCAGGTCACCGACGTTGACCTTCTCCAGCGCCTTGCCCACCGGCGTGGTTGCCTGCTTGGTTGCCTCTTGCCTCTCCTGCGCCGAGGCGCGGCGGGTCACCAGGCCAGCGGAGAGGACAAGGTCGCCCACAAACAAGGTGGCACCAAGCAGGCAACAGAGGGCGAAGCGTGTTCCGAAGCGGGGGTGGATGGTCATCATCGATCTCCTGTCGAACTCGGACCTGGCGATAGCGGGTCCATCTAAATCAGGCAAGTGGCGGCCGAATGAGGCGGATGCATTGGCGATGCCAACAGCTAGCGGTGCAGGCGAGCAGCGTCGCGCCGGCAGCCGGGCGATCGTACTACGAGGTAGACTTCGCCCAGCGCTATGCGATGGCCCCCGTTGTTCCCCTATTCCCGATCCAACCACGCCCTATTGGCCTGTGTCCTCCTGGTTTGCTCTGCCTGGACCATGACGGCAGCCGCCGCCGAACCGGCAGCAAGGCAGGGGCGCACGCCGGAAGGCGCCACGGCGCAGACTACAGCGCAGAGCACGGCGGGCAATCCGCAAGTGGACCTGAAGATCGCCGACCGTTTGCTTGCTGCCGGCCAGATCGTGGCGGCGGGGGAACTCTACGCCGAGTTGACCCGGCGCTTCCCCGGGTTGATCGAAGCCCATCGCGGATTGAGCCGGGCGCTGGCCGGCCAGGGACGGCAGCGGGAAGCGGCGGCCGGACTGCGCCGGCTGGGTGAAGGGCTGCTGGCCGCCGGGCGCTACCGCGACGCTGTCGAGGTGTTCGAGGAGGGGGTTGCCTTCGATCCGCAAGCGGCGACCCTGCGAGTGGCGTTGGGGCGGGCGTTGATGCTCGATCAGCGTTTCGGTGCCGCGGCGCAACATCTGGCTCGTGGCCTGGAGCTAGGTGGGGGAGGCATGGGCGGTGCCGGCGCCGTCGCGATACGGATCTATCTGGGGCTCGCTCAGTGGGAAAGCGGCCAGGTTGACGCCGCGGAGGCGACATTGCGCTCGGTGGCGGAATCGGGCTCCCCGGTCGCCCGCCAGCAGCTGGGCCGAATTCTGCTTTTTCGGGGTGCGTATGGCGAGGCGGTCGCCTTGCTGCGGGCCGCGGCCAAGGCCAATCCCCGGTCGGCGGACGCGCAGCTCGATTGGGCGCGGGCGCTCGAAGGCGCCGGCCAGTCGGCCCCGGCCCTGGCGGCCTATGAGCGGGTGATCGCCTTGGCCGCGGACCGCTACCCGCCGCACTACAGCCGCGCCCGTCTCTTGATGCAGCTGGGGCGACGCGACGAGGCCAAAGAAGAGATGGCCCGTTACCAGGAGCTCTATCAGCAGTCGCAGCTCCAGCTGCGCGACGAAGGGATGGTGCGCGCCCGGCTGAACCGTGGATGGGAGTTGCTGGCGGATCAACAGCCGCAGCGAGCCGGGGAGCTGTTCGCCGCCTTGGGCGACCATGTCGATGCCCTCGTCGGCCTGTCGCTCGCCCACTCGGCTCGCGGGCTGCACCTGGCTGCCGTCGTCAGCCTCGAAAGGGCGGTGACTTTGGCGCCGGATCGACAGGACCTGCGCATGATGCTGTCCGAAGAACGGCAGGCGGCGGCGGTGCCATGACGGACCGTTCGTCGCTGGTGGACCGCCGGCACTTCGCCGTCCGGGGCACCGCAGTGCTGCTCGCCGGAGGGCTGGGTTTGGCCTTCTCGGTCTTGGCCTTCTCGGTCTGGGCGCAGGGGGCTGACTCCGCGGCAGGGACGGCCGGGAGCGTCCCTGCCGATCTCTGCGGCAACCTGAGTTTGGCCGACGAAGCGGCCCGCTTCGGTCTCTCTTTCGACCACTTGACGGGCTCCAAAGGGGAGAAGCACCTACCCGAGACGATGGGGGCCGGCCTCGCTTGGCTCGACTTCGACGGCGATGGCTGGATCGATCTCTACCTGGTTCAATCCGGCCCGTTTCCGCCGCCGGAGCAAGGTTCGCCGGCGGCGGCCAACCAGCTGTGGCGTAATCTGGGTGGCGAGCGGTTCGAGCGGGTCCGGCGAGCGAGCCCGGCTGCCGATTCCGGTTGCGGCCAGGGTGCGGTGGCGGCGGACGTGGACGGCGACGGTGACCTCGACCTCTACGTCACCAACTACGGTGCCGATCGCCTATGGATCAACCGCGGCGATGGACAGTTCGAGGGTTCGCCGGTCGGCGTCGACGGCTGGAGTTCTTCCGCCGCCTTCGCCGACGCCGACGCCGATGGTGACCTCGACCTCTACGTCAGCCGCTACGTGGTCTACGATCCGTATGCCGAGCTGTTCTGCGGTGATCTCGACACCGGTGAACGGGCCTACTGCGACCCCAGCCTTTTCGTCGGAGCTGAGGATCGTTTCTTGCTCAATCGGGGCGACGGCACCTTCGCCGAGGCCACCGAGGCGGCCGGGCTGGCGCCGGCGGCAGGCCGGGGTTTGGGGGTCTTGTTCACCGATTTCGACGGCGATGGCCGGCCCGACCTCTACGTCGCCAACGACTTGACGACCAACGGGCTCTACCGTAACCGTGGCGACGGCACCTTCGACGACGAGTCGCTCTTCTCCGGTGCGGCGGTCAACGCCCAAGGCAAGCCGGAGGCGGGTATGGGGTTGGCCGTTGGCGACCTGGACGGTGACGGCAAACCGGATCTGGCGGTGACCAATTTCGACGTCGAAACCAACACCCTCTACCGCAATCTAGGTGAGATGCAGTTCGAGGACTTCTCCGTGTCGTCCGGTTTCGGTCTTCCCTCCTTCAACCTTCTGGGTTTCGGTCTGGTCAGCGCGGACTTCGACCTCGACGGCGATGTCGATTTCTACGTCGCCAACGGCCACATCTTCGAGAGTCCTCGCCGCGCAGACAGCAGCTACCGGCAGCACGATTTGCTGTTACTCGGCGATGGCCAAGGCAGTTTCACCACCGCCAGCTGCGGACCGGCTTTCGATGCGGCTTGGGTTGGTCGCGGATTGGCGGCAGCAGACTTCGACAACGACGGCGACGTGGACCTCGCCCTCATCAACAGTGCCGCCCCGGCCCAGCTGCTGGTCAACAGTGGGGCCGAGGGTGGAGCACCGCGATCTTGGCTCGGCGTTCGACTGGTCGGTGCACCACCCAACGGCCAGGCGATCGGCGCCCGCGTCACCTTGACCACCACCGCCGGCCGGCAGTCGCGCTGGGTGGTAGCCGGCGATAGCTACCAATCGTCGAGCGAGCAGCGGCTACAGTTCGGTCTGGGCGCGGGCGAGAAGCCGCTGGAGTTGGAAGTTCGCTGGCCCAACGGCAAGCGCCAGCGCTGGCGAGGTCTGCCACTCAACGGCTACGCGAGACTGGTTCAAGAGGGCGGCTAGAGTGTCTGTAACTGTTCGGAGCCAGGGAACAGGTTGCGGGCTTGCTGCAGCAAGCCCGCCGCTGATCGCTCGTCGCCCAACGCCCGCATGGTGGTGATGGCGGCGGCGTAGGCGGCGGGAGTGCGGTTGGATTCAACCAGCTGGCGCAGCGTCTCGCGCAGGCCGCCAACCTGGCCCTGGACGGCGTAGAGGAAGGCGAGACGGGCGTAGGCGTCGAGGTTTTCCGGGAAGAGGCGGATCTCGGTCCGGAACTCCCCGAGTGCCTGTTCGATGCGCCCTTCGCGGGCGGCGAGATCGCCGCGCACGAAGTGCAGCCAGGGTAGTTCGCTTTGATCGGTGCGCGCCTCCAGCTCGCTTTCGGCCTGCCGCAGCGTCGCCCGCGCTTGGGCCACCTGGCCGCGGCGGCTGAGGATGCGTGCGAGGTCGATCAGGGGCGCGGTCAGCGTGCCGCGTTGCTCCACTGCCTTCTCGGCTTGCCCTTGGGCGGCCACCATGTCGCCACGCGCCAGAGAGACTTCGGCCAACTGCTGGTAGGCACGGGCGGGGCTAGCCTCAATGGCCAGGCGAGCGTGTTCCTCGGCACTGCGGAGTTGGCCGAGGTCGAGGTACAGGGAGGCGAGTTTGAGGGTGAGGTAGGGAAGCGGTCCGCTCAGCTCGATCGCTTTCTGGTAGGCATCCACCGACTCGGCTAGCCTGCCTTGCTGGGCCAGGGAATAGCCGAGGGTGAGCCATCCGTCCTGCATCTGTGGGTTTTGGTCCAGTAGCGTGGTGAGTAGGGCGGTCGCCTCCGGCCACCGCTGGGCATCATTGAGCGCGTTGGCCCGGCCCAGCTGCTGGAGTACGGAGATCTTGTCGCGCGGATCGGGCAGCGGTCCCTGACCGGCGTTGGCGGCGGAGCTGACGTAGCCCAGGGCGCTGAGTCGCGCCGCCGTCTCCGCGTCGACCGCGCTGGGCGCGGCCAGAGGGATCTGAAGCTCGTTCAAGGCCGAGTGCAGCCGGCTGTAGGTTCGCCGCTCGCGGTCGAGAAGATCGCTGCGCTCCGCCGGGTCGGTGGCCAGATTGAACAGCTCGGCGGTGGAGCCTTGAACCAGGTGGTAGTCACCCTCGATGGCGGAGGTCAGCTCATTCCACCCCATGTGCAGCCGCGGATACCAGGTCTCGGCGTAGAGGGTTCGGGGCGCTGTCTGCGGGTCGAGCAGGTCGAGCAGCGAGTCGCCAGCCAGGCCGGAGGGGCGCTCGATACCGAGGCTGTCGAGGATCGTCGGCACCACGTCCACCAGCTGGGCCGGGGCGGCAGTGGAGCGGCCGGCGAGGTGCGAGCCGGGCAGTTTGAGCAAGAGCGGAACCTGGAGCACTTCGCGGTAGAGCAAGATGCCGTGCTCCCCTTCGCCGTGTTCCCCGAGCCCTTCGCCGTGGTCGGAGAGAAGGACGATCAGCGCCTCGTCGTAGAGGCCCCGGCTGGCGAGCTCGTCCAAAAGCTTGCCAACCACGGCGTCGGCGGCGGCGATCTCGCCGTCGTAGGGCTCGGCGTAGCGGCTGGCGAAGGGTTCCGGGGGCTCGTACGGAGTGTGTGGCTCGTAGATATGAAAAAAGAGGAAGAAGGGGCCCGGCGCCAACTCGTCGAGCCAACCCACCGCGGCGTCGAGGGTCGCCCGACCGGAGCGCTGCACTGCACCCAGAGCCACGGCTCGACCGGTCTCGATGGCGTCGTCGTAGGTATCGAAGCCTGTCGCCAGGCCGGTGCTGGCACGCAGGACGAAGGCCGAAACCGCCGCACCGGTGGCGTAGCCTTGCTCGTGGAGGAGGCGCGGCAGGTAGGGCTTGTCGTTCGCTTCGAAGGTATAGCCGAGGTTGTCGCGCACGCCGTGGGTGCCGGGCAGCTGGCCGGTCAGCAGTGAGGTGTGCGCCGGCAGGGTGAGCGGATAGTGTGTGTAGGCGCGCTCGAAGAGGACCGAATCGTCACGCAGGGCCGAGAGCGCCGGAGTTTCAACGCCGTCGTAGCCGTAGAACGGTAGATGGTCCGATCGCAGGGTGTCGATCGAGATCAGGATGACCGGGGCTTGGGGGAAAACTCGCTGCTCAGCCACATCGGGCCGGCAGCCGCTGGCGAGGAGCCAACCCGCGGCGACGACCACCGTCGTCAGACTTGAGAAGGGGTGGCCCATTCGCCGCAGCGATGCCAGCGAGGAAGGTGTCATCCGCGCTCCAACCGGGCCAGGACACTGCGCGCCTGTCGCACTTCGTCACCGCGGCTCGCTGGGGCCAGGGCGACAAAGCGGCGCAAAGTGGCGATCGCTAACCGCCGCCGGCCGTTCTCGGCGGCGACATGGCCGAGGTTGAAGAGGACATCGAGGTTGCGCCGATCCAATTTGCTGGATCGCTGCCAGGCGGTGATCGCCCCGTCGGTGTCACCGCTCCACTGGCGGGCGACGCCGAGACTGTTCCAGGCGATCGGCAGCTGGTCGTCGACTTCGACGGCGCGTTCGAGCAAGCGCAAGGCCTCGTCGCCCCGGCGGGTAGCGAGCATGACACCCCCCAGACTTTCGAGTGCCTTGGCGTTGTCCGGCTTCTCCTGCAACACACGCTCGAAGATCGCCTGGGCCTTGCCCAGCTGGCCGGTCGAGTAGAGGGCGACGCCGAGGGCGTTGAGATCCTGGGCCTTGCCGCTCGCGGCCAGAGGCTGGAGAGTGGCGAGGGCTTGCCGCGGCTGGCCGTTGGCGATCTGGCTCAAACCCAGTTGGCGAACCACCGACGGGTGATCGACGCCGTAGTCGATGGTCGCCTGCAAGAGTTTGACCGCCTCCTCCGGCTGTCCCAGAGCTTCGAACAGGCTCGCCGTGCGCACCACGAGTCGTGGCTGCGGACCACCGATCTTGAGTGCCTCCTTGTAGGCCCCTAGCGACTCTTCGAGACGGTCGAGATGGAGCAGGCCGAGGCCCAGATTGATCCACGCCTGGGGCATTTCGGGGCTGTTCGCGAGGACCTGTCGGGTCGTCTTGACGGCCTCGTCGTATTTCTTCTGGGCGAGCAGAACGGTGCTCATGTGGAGCTCGTCGAGGATATGGACGTGGGTCTTCGGGTCGGGTAGCGGCCCCGACGTAGTCTTCGAACTGGTCGATAGGTAGCCCAGCGCGGCCAGCTTGTTGGCAGCCTCTTCGCTGATCAGGGCCGGGCTCTTCAACTCGCTGGCGAAAGGCTCCAGCCCATCCCGCAGACGGGCGTAGAGCCGGCGCTCCTCCAGCAAGATGTTCTCGGTCTCGCCGGGGTCGGCATCGAGGTCGTAGAGTTCGGGCCCCGGCCCTTGGATGAGATGGTGGTTACCCTCGATCAACGAGGTCAGCTCACTCCAACCGAGGTGGAGGCGGGGGTAGTAGGTCTCGGAGTAGATCGGCCGCTGGGGAGCGTCTTGCGCCAGCAAGGAAAGCAGCGAGCTGCCGTGCATCTCCGGCGGGATCGGCTGGTCGAGCAAGGCGAGCGCGGTCGGCGCCAGGTCGGTCAGTTGTGCCGGGACCGCCGTGGCCCGGCCGGCGAGCTGGTTGTTGGGCAGCTTCAGCAGGAGGGGGACTTGCAGCGCCTCGCGGTAGAGGAGGACGCCGTGTTCCGCTTCACCGTGCTCTCCCAGCCCCTCGCCGTGGTCTGAGAAGAGAAAGATGATCGACTTGTCGTACAGGCCCAAGTCGCGCAGGCCATCGAGAAAGCGGCCAAGAACGGCGTCGGCGAAGGCAACATCGCCGTCGTAGCGATCGGTGTAGAGCGAAGCGTAGGGCTCCGGCGGGTTGTTGGGACTGTGCGGCTCGTAGAAATGGCAGAACAGAAAGGCGGGTTGCTCGCCAACCTGGGAGAGCCAGTCGAGAGCGATCTTGGCGGTCTCGTCTCCCGGACGCTGCGCGGCCGAGAGGCCGAAGGCTCCATGGGTGTCGATCTCGTCGTTGTAGAAGTCGAAGCCGGCGGAAAGACCGCTCGGACTCTCCAGGACGACCGTCGAGACGGCGGCTCCGGTGGCGTATCCCTGCCGCTGGAGCAGTTGGGGGAGGTAGGGCGAGGTGGTCGTGTCGAGCTTGTAGCCGATGTTGTCACGCACTCCGTGGGCGCTCGGCAGCATGCCGGTCAGAATCGACACATGGGAGGGCAGAGTCAGTGGGTAGTGGCTGTAGGTACGTTCGAAGAAGACGGAGTCTTGGCGGAAGGCGTCGAACGTGGGGGTCTTGACGCCGTCGTAGCCGTAGATCGGCAAGCGGTCGGAGCGCAGGGTGTCGACCGAGATGAAGATGACCGGCGCTTGCGGGAATGAGAGCTGCGGCGCCGCGGCTCCGGAGGCTCGGTTGGTGGAATCCTTGTTCGGGCAGCCGCCGGTCAGCAGGCTGAAGAGGATCAGCGCGGCCAGGAGCCCCTGGTGGGGGATCGCTCGTAATGGGAGTTTGGACTGGTTCATGGATTCTTCACGCTGGGTCATTGCAGTCTAGCCAAGGCTTGTCGGGCCTTGCGGATCTCCTCACCTCTGGCTGGGGGTGCGATTTCGATGAAACGGGTGAAGGCGCGAATCGCCATCTCCTTCTCCCCGATGGACGCCGCCACCCAACCGATGTTGTTGAGGGCGTCGAAGGAGCGGGGATCGAGGTCGAAAGCACGCTGCCAGGCGGCGAGAGCTCCGGCGTTGTCGCCGAGGAGCCGCCGGGCGACACCGAGGGTGTTCCAGGCGAAGGGCAGGCGATCGTTGATCTCGATCGCCTGCTCCAAGTAACGACGGGCCTCGGCGGTCTTTCCAGCCCGCAAGGCAACCGCTCCAAGCGTCTCCAGGGCCTTGGTGTTCTCGGCGTCAAAGCTGAGAACCTTGAGCAGCGTCTTGTGGGCATCCTCGAGGTTGCCGGCGCTGTAGTGGGCCACGGCGAGAGCGTTGAGGCTGTCGATGTCTTCACCGCCGGCGGTGCTGGCGAGGAGACGGACCGCCTCGGCACCACGGCCCGCTTCGGCGAGGCTCAGCCCCAACTGGCGCGTGACCCCCGGATGAGAGACGCCGTTGGCGAGAGCCGATTCGAGTGCGGTGATCGCCTCGTCGATGCGCCCCTGCTCTCGCAGCGCCTCGGAGAGATGTTCGTAGGCGATGGCCATAGTCGGGCGTTCGGCGATGATCTCGCGCGCCAGAGTGGCGGCTTGCGGCAGCTGTCGTTCCATGTAGAGCGCCACCACCTGGTGGAGCTTACGATCGATCGCGATCAAGTTCTTGGGATCGTTCTCAGCGGTGAAGCTGGCATCCGCGCTAGCGGAGGAGGCCACGTAGCCGAGGCTGCGCAGGCGGCGCAGTTCCTCCTCGGAGATATCGCCCCGTTTTGCGGGCTCCAGCGCTTCCGCCGGTATCCGGCCGCGCAACCGATTGGCCAGTCGCCGGTCGCGGTCGATCAGATTGTTGCTTTCCGCCGGGTCGGCGGCGAGGTCGTAGAGCTCGGGCAGCGGGAGACGGATGAACTTGTGGTGGGTGGCGAGCAGGCCGTGCAACGGCGCCCATCCACGGTTGATCGCACCGGACAGTGCTTCGAAGTAGAACTCGCGGGGTGGCTGCTGGTCGCTTCCCGCGATGGGCAAAGTTCGCCCCGGTAGATCAGTGGGAATTTCGATTCCGGCGGCGCGCAGCAGGGTGGGGAAGATATCTACGTGTCCGACAGGGGTGCCGTCGGTGCCGGGGACAACTCCCCGTCCCCACAGGACTAGCGGTATCTTGAGAGTGGCCTCATAGGCGAAGAGGCCGTGGGTCAACTCGCCATGCTCGCCGAGAGATTCGCCATGGTCGGAGGTGACCACAACCAGCGTCGATCCGTCGTTGTGGTCCAGCAAGGGAGCCAGCAGCGGTTCGAGGAAGGCGTCGGTGGCGGCGACTTCGCCCAGGTAGGGCTCGCCGGCGTAGCGGCTGGCGAAAGGCTCCGGCGCGGCGTAGGGCGCGTGGGGATCGTAGAGGTGGACCCAGAGGAAGCGGGGCGAGTCTCTTTCACCCTCCCACCAGTCGCGGGCGAGGCCCACCACTTCATCTCCTCGCCGCTCAGCCATGACGAACTCCGTCGGATTGGAGCCGACAGGATAGTTGTCGTCGTAGACCTCGAACCCGCGGTCCAAACCGAAGCGAGCGTCGAGAGGATAGGCGGCGACGAAGGCTGCGGTGGCGTAGCCAGCCGCGTGGAGCAGTGTCGCCAGCGTGGGGATCTCTTCACCCAGCTTGAAACCGCTGTTCTCGTGCACTCCGTGCTGATAGGGATAGCGGCCGGTGAGGATGTTGACGTGTGAGGGCAGAGTGACCACGTTGTGCGCGTGGGCGAAGGAGAAGACCCTACCGGTGGTGGCCAAGCGGTCGAGCAGCGGGGTTGCGACCCGCTGATTGCCGGCGAATCCCAGACTGTCGGCGCGCAACGTATCGATGGTGATCAGAACGATGTCAGGCGGGCCGTGGTGAGCTTCGGTGGCGGAGTTGGAGGCTGAAGTGCTGGTGGCTATGACATCCAGCGCGGTGCCGGCTGCCTTTGCGGGCTCCTCGGTAGCGGCCTCGGTGGTCGCCCCCTCAGGTCCCGACCGCTGGCAAGCGATTGTGCTCGCCAGCAGTAGGGCACAAGAGAAACCGCAAGAAACTCTGGCCAGCGAGCCGGTCGCCCGTGATCGCGCTGGCCAGATGCTCATGATGGCTGCTTTCTACCGGTGCATCGGGCCTAGAGGCCGGCGATGAACTCTTTGGCTTGGGCCGAAAATGGGCCGTCGGGGTCCAGATCGATCAACTTCTGGAAATCGGCCTTGGATGCCGCGTTGTCGCCCTTGGCCAGGTAGGCAAGAGCACGGTAGTAGTACGCATTGGCCGACTCGGGGTTCTGGGCCACAGCCTTGTTGAAGTAGTCCAGGGCTTCGTCGAAGCTGTTGGCGTTGTACTTCTCGATGCCGAGGTTGAGGTAGGCGTCGGGGTCGATGCCTTGACCCTCCGGTAGACGATCGATGTAGGCCTGTGCTTCCACTTCGCGCCCCTCGGCAACCAGGATATTGGCCAGCAGTTGGAGCGACTCGCTGTCCTCCGGGTTGACCTCCAGCAGCTTCTTCAGAGTGGCGATCGCCTCCTCGGTTTCACCTTGCTGACCCATGATGCTGGCCAACAGCTTGAGGGCGCCCGGGTCGTCAGGAGTGAGTGCTAGGACCTTGTTGAGTTTGGCCCCTGCTTCGACCAGGTTTCCTTCTAGGAGATAGGTCTGTGCGATCGCCTTGTGGACGGCAGGGCGGCTGTCCTCCTTCAACTCGGGCAACGCCTTCTCGAAGAACTCGCGGGCGTCGGCGTACTTCTTCTGCTGGAAGGCGGAGTTGGCTTGGTCGATCCAGCTGCGAACTTCGCGCCCCTTTTGAGCTTCCGGAGTGTCCTCGAGGTTGCGGAGCTTGACGTTGACCGGCTTGCCGGCGGTCAGTTCGGAAACGTGAGTGGAGCCCTCGGACGGTACGAATCCGTCCTTGTCGATGGAGATGCCCCACTGGCCGTTGCGCAGGCCGCCGATACTCCACCGGCCCTTCTTGTTGGTCGTCGTTGGTTCAGGGCCTTGCGAGTGGTCACCGCCGAAGAAGACGGCCACTTTGGCGCCTTCTATCGGTTCGCCGCTCTCTGTCATGACCCGGCCCTGGATGCGCCCGCGGCCCTTCCAGTCCTGGGCGCTGGCCGGTAAGGCCATGAGGATTATCGCGCCCGTGACCAGGGCCATACCCATCCAAGATCTATGTTTCATCTCAGTCTCCTCCGAGGGGATGTTGAGGGATATTCCGGCTGTGGCTTGACCGATCGATCGATCGGTTGGCCTCAGCAACGGAAGCTGCAAGCTGCATGCCGATGATACCTGATCAACGGCGCACTCGACCCGTGCGGAGGAGTTCCCGCGGCAACAAAAAAACCGCCGAGGGTTGCCCCCCGGCGGTTCTGACTAGACGCTAGCGGACTAACTTAGTTCCAGCTGAACCGGGCGCCGATGCGGAAGATCCGCGGGCTGATGGTCTCACGAACGAAGTTAGCGTTGGTGTTGGTGAAACCGCCGGCTGGGGTCCCGTCGTTCCTGAGGTAGGTCGACGAAACACGGCCATCGGTTTGCAGGGTGTCGTTGTTGTTGAAGATGTTGAAGCCGTCGATTCCGATCGTCAGACCGAAGTCGGAGAAGGTGAACTCCTTCTCGATCCGGGTGTTGATCAGGAGGACGTCATCGTTGCGGAAGGAGTCGGTCTCCGACGCCACGAGCACGGTGCGAGCGATACGGTCACCGGTGAACCCGGAGCGGCTGCTGATCGATGTCCGGTACGGAATCGCGAAGCCTTCGCGCAGGTTGACGTCCGCGGAGACATTGAAGCCCCACGGGCGATCCGGAGCGACCTGGTACATACCAGAGACGTTCGCGGACCACGTGCTGGAGATCCAGACTTCGCTCTTCGAGCCGGAACCGGCACTCTGAACGAGGACCTGATCGCCGTTGGTGGTACCGATGCCACGCGTCGGATCCTGGATGTCGTTGGGGTTACGATTCTCGTAGGTCCAGTCTGCGAAGTTGATGAAACCGCGCAGGAGCCACCGGTTGGAGAGCCGCTTGTTGAAAGTAAGGTTGATGCCGAGGTAGTCGGTCTCAAGATTACTGTTACGCGTCAAGGTGCCACGGGCCGGATCCAAGCTGACGCCGGAACGCAGCGCGAAGACGGGCTCCGAGAAGGTGCTGCCGTTGGGAATCGTGCCGTTGACAGTACCGACTTGCACGTAGTCTCCGCGAGTGACGGGGCGAACCACGCCACCTTCGGAAACCAGAGTGTCGTTGACGATGGCATCGGAGTTGTTGCGCAGAGTGATCTGCGCGCCGATGACGAACTCAGGCAGCAAAGCGTGCTCGATGCCCAAGACGATCTCATCGGTCTTCGCCGGATCGAGCCCCGGATCCACCCGGTTGGCTTCCACGGTGCGGTCGCCGATGATGCCGGGCAGCAAGATGATCGAATCCTGATCGATGATGTTGTCGTTGTTGTCGTCACGCCAGTAGATGTACTGGTACTGCTGGACGTTGACACCGAGGCCGGAGAAGAAGCCGGTACCCATCTGGTCCGCGAAGCGGGCGTAGCTGGCACGCAGCAAAGTCGCACGATCCTCGCCAAGGGCGTAGGTCACGCCGACGCGGGGGCTGAACGACGTCCAGTCGAAACCGGGGTCGCCGCCGGGCTTGGTGAAGGCCGGGATGTTGGCCAACCGGGCAGCCGGCTGCGGAGCGTCGCCGTTGGTCGGATCTTGGAGGTCATAGCGCACTCCAACGTTGACCGTGGCATTACCCCAGGTGATGGTGTCTTGCAGCAGGACGTTCCACTGATCGAACTCGTCGAAGCGGAATACGTCGTGGTAGGCGACGCCAAAGAAGAAGTCGCCGGTGGGGCCGTAGTTGGCACCGAAGCGAGCGAGACCGACCAAGCCCTGACCGGGATAGGTGGTCAGCGATTCGACTTCGTTGGTGCGGTAGCCAACGCCGAACTTCAGTTCGTGGTTGGTATCGCCGGTGTTGAAGAAGTAGCTACCGTCGAGCTTGCCCTGCGATTGCGGGCGAGTGGTCGAATAGCCGAAGAAGTTGCTCTGCCAGACGCCGTCTTGGCCCCAAATGATGTTCTGGCTGGGGTCGCTGCCCAGGCCGCCGATCGGGGTCAGGGAGAAGCCGCCGCCCACGTAGGAGGCGAGACCGGTGATGTACAAGTTGCTGTTGAAGATATGGGTGTCTTCGATCTTGTAGATGTCGGTCGGTCCAACCTGGTTCCAAGTCGTCAGACGGGGACGGGTCGCACCAGCGCCACGGCCCTGCTTCTGCTTGTCACCGTAGTGATAGAAGAGAATACCGGAGTTGTTGCTGCTCAGCTGAGCGTTCAGCTTTGCGGCATAGCTCTCGAGTTCGGTGTTGTCCGGTACCGGCGGGGTGCCGATCTTGAAGGCCTTGATGTCCTGGAGACCGTAGGTACCCCAGATCCACAGGCGATCCTTGACGATCGGGCCGCCGAAGTCGAAGCCGTAGTCGTCTACCGAGTCGGTGAAATCGGTCGTGGTCAACGGTGCCTGGGTGGTGTTGTTGTTCCACGGACCGGGACGTCCCAGTTGGCTGGAACTGATGTCCGGATCGGACTGCCAGGAGTTGTCGGTCACCAGGTAGCGACCGGACACTTTCCATGAGTTGGTGCCGCGCTTGGTGACGAGGTTGAGCTGCACACCACCGGTCAGAGCGTTGATGTCGCTGCCGCCGGTCGAGATCGCCATCTCCTCGAACGCGTCGAAGTTGTAGTAGGTCGGCGAGGCACCGCGAGCGGCCGGGTCGGTGATGGTCACACCATCGACGGACCAGCTGGCGGAGGCACGGCCGGAACCGTTGCCGACGAAGTTGGACTGCTGGCCGCTCTCGTTGCCGCCCACGTTGACACGGTCAACGAGCACGCCGGGGACGGACTGCAGAATGACCCAAGGATCGCGCGCGGTGGGGATCTTCTCCAGTTCGACGGAGGTGACCGTCGTACCGGTGCTGATCTTGCGCTCGTCCAGCAACGGGCTCTCGGAGGTGACCGTGATGGTCTCCTCGACAGCGGCGTTGAGCTGCAGTTGGATGGTGGCGTTCTTGCCAACGCCCACTGCGAGATTCGGATACTCGATGGTCGAGAAGCCTTCGAGCTCCGCGGTCACCTGGTAACCGCCGCCCGGAGCGAGTCCGAGGAAGCGGACCTGACCTTGGGCATCAGTGACGTTGACTCTCGGCGCGCCCTGACCAGTCATGGTCACGGTAACGCCGGGCAGGGCAGCGCCCTGGTCGTCAACGACTTTCACGAAGAGGTTACCCGAAGTCTGTTGTGCCATCGCCATACCGGCGGTGACGAGCAACAGAGCAGCGGCAACCGCGACACTACGTCGCCAGTTGAAGTTGTCGCTCATTGCGCTTCAACCTCCCTTTCAGAGAGTTACAGAGTTCCCTTCCCCCGTGGATGGGAGAAGGACGTTTGCCTGACTTAACGTCGGGAATACGAAATCGAATACAGAGTCGGATGCGAAATCAGAATTGCGATAGGTGCTCAGCCGCATGCGAACAGCACGGCGCCAAGAGCCAGGACTGGCTTGGCGTCGGGCCTTGCATGGGCCGGTGAGCTGCCGCAGATTGAGGCTGATTCTAGTCATCGGTTCACTCCTAGTCAAGCAAAGGGGGTGCCATTCGAGGACCCTTCGCCAGGAGGTTGGGGATTGTGCCTTAACCTGTTGGGGCTGTGTAACTTGCGCCACCTATGGGCCTGCGGCATTAGGGTGAAACAGCATGCGGGTTCGAATTTTTGAATCGGGTGATCCAAGATTCTGAAGAGTGGAGAGGGTCTGCGTCCGGTGCACCTCGACGACGTGCTTGATTTTTTGGCTCATCTGCTCCCTCTGGAGGCTACCTGAGAGGGCACGGTCCTTGCTGTATGGTAGGTTGATAGATTAGCCCAAGTTGCCCAACTTACCAGAGTTTCGGAGGTCTCGATGACTGAAACTTCGCTTCGCTCTCGTCTTCCTGGTACTCGGCGCAGCCTTGTTCTGGCTGCGTTCTTGTTTTTGGGGCATCTCCTCGTCGCCCCGGAACTCACCCTGGCTCAGTCGTTTGGCGAAGAGACCGAAGTGACGGTGGTCGAAGTGCCTGTTTCGGTCGTGGACAAGAACGGAGATCCGGTCCGCGGGCTGACCGCCGAAGATTTCACCATCCTGGACAACGGCAAGAAGCAGAAGATCCGTAGCCTCGATGTGATCGATTTCGAGATGGAGATTCCGGCGGATTACGAGGTGCTAGGAAGTAGCGAAACCCTGCCAGCGGCGGCCCGTCGCCGTTTCTTCTTCTTGTTCGATCTCTCGTTCTCGCAGCCGATCTCGGTAATCCGTGCCCGTGAGGCGGCCCGTCGATTTGTCCTGAACAATCTGCATCCGACCGACTTGGTGGCGGTGGCGACCTTTTCGCTCGAGACCGGCCCGCGGCTGTTGGTGACCTTCACTCCGGATCGGGCGCAGCTGGCGCGGGCGATCGATACGCTGGGTGCTCGCGGGCTGCGGGATCGCTATGAGGGTGACCCTCTGCGCTTCTTGTATCAAGTACCGGAGCGTTCGACACCCGAATCGAGCCGCGCTTCGGAGTCCGAGAGCCGTCAAGGCATCGCCCGTCGCGCCGGTCAAGATGCGCTCACCGAGCAGCAGAGAGTCCTGGCCCGCCTTTTCGACCGGGAACAAGACAGCTTCGCCAAGAGTCGGATCACCGATTGGTCCAAGGCGATGGCCGCTCTGGCCAAGTCTCTAAACAGCGTGCAGGGCCGCAAGCAGATAATTTTCTTCTCCGAGGGCTTTGACAGCAAGATCCTGCTTGGCCGCACACCGGACAGTGAGAACCTTCTGGCCCAGGACGATCAGCTCCGGGTGGCTCAAGGGCAGGCTTATCTGGTGGACTCGGAGGCGACCTACGGTAGTACCGAACTGCAGGGCGATATCAACAAGATGCTGCGCGAATTCCGCCGCTCGGACAGCGTTATCCAGGCGGTGGATATCGGAGGGCTGCGGGCGGGCGCCGATATCCGGGGACGCGACAACCGGGGGCAAGAGGGTCTGTTCTATATCGCCAACGAGACCGGGGGCGAGTTATTCAAGGATGCCAACGACCTGGGGAGTCAGCTCAGTCGGGTGATGCACCGCACCGCGGTGACCTACCTGCTCTCATTCCAGCCCGATCAGGTCGAGCGAAACGGCGAGTATCGCAAGCTGAAGATCAAGGTGAACGGCCACAAACCCGGGCGTGTCGCTCATCGCGACGGCTACTATGCGCCACGGCCGTTCAGCGAGTTACATCCACTGGAGCGTTCCTTGTTGGCGGCGGACGCCATCGCCAGTGCCAACCCTCGTGACGAGATTGGCCTGGATGTCCTGGCCGTTCCTTTCCGAGCCTCGGAGAGTTCATCCTATGTGCCGGTGATCCTGGAGGCGAAGGGGGTCGATCTCCTGGCCGGTCACCGGCGCGAGCTGATGAACGTCGAGATCTATACCTACGTCTCCGACGCCAACGGCGAGATGCGCGACTTCTTCTCGCAGGTGATTGGCCTGGATCTGCGCAAGGCCAAGGCCAAACAGGCGATGAGCGAGGGCGGCCTCAAGTACTACGGTCACCTCAATCTTTCGCCGGGGAAGTATCTGGTGCGGGTCTTGGTGCGCAACGCGGATACCGGACGCACCGGAGTCAAGACGGTCTCGGTGACGGTGCCGAGCTACGCGGATCAAGATCCACAGGTTCTGCCGCCCTTCTTCCTCGAAGACCCGGGTCGCTGGGTCTTGGTGCGCGAGAGCGAGGATCGTGGCCGGGAATCGGTGGTCTATCCGTTCACCGTCAAAGGGGAACCCTACATTCCCGCCGCCCGGCCGGTTCTACGACCGCGAGACAAGGCGGAAGTCTGCCTGGTCGCCTACAACCTCAAGGAGGGCGAGCTCGAGATCACCAGCCGGGTTCTCGACCACCTGGGAGAGGTGGTCGACGGCGGCACGGCGGCCTTGGTCGAACGTACGGTGACCGGGATCGATGGCCTGGACAAGCTGTTGGTGAGCTTCAATCCGCGCGGTTTGCGTACCGGTGACTACACACTCGAACTCAGTGTCGCGGGCGGTGCGGCCTTCGACATGCCGGCCAATACGGTTGCATTCAGCGTTCTAAATTAGGGGCCCGTCGCAATGGGCTTGGCGGGCGACAAGAGTGGGCAAGAACAGTTTTCCGAGCCGTTGGTGTGATGCCGTTGAAGGTCTCAGCCCACCGCGTCTGGCGCTCATCCTTGCCGCTTGGAGCCTTGTTGTCCATGGCGCCTTTCTTCTCGGCAGCCCTGAGCGCTCCACGCCGATCAGCTTCTTGTTCTTCGGCGATAGCTTGCAGTTTCTCGCCCACGGCCGCCATCTAGCCGAGGGGCTGACCTTCAACGAGGGGCTGCCCTTTCACCCGCCTCTCACCGCTTGGCTGTCGGTTCCGCTGTGGTGGTGGTTGCCTGATTCGGCGGTGAGTCTGGTAGCCAAGTTGTTGATGGCGGTATTCAGCGCCACCGGCTTCGCCCTCCTCTTCTTGCTGATTCGCCGAAGGGTGGAGCACGCTTTCTGGATCGTGGCCCTCTTACCGCTCGGTTTTGGTGAGATTCTGCTCTCCGCATCGGTCAATAGCGAGCTTCCTTATCGCTTGCTCCTCCTCTTGACCCTGCTCCTCGGCTGGCGACGTCCGCTCTTGGTCGGCGTTGTGCAAGGGCTCGCGGCGCTGACTCGAGCCGAGCATCTGCCCTTCGTAGCCGGTCTCGGCCTGCTCTTAGTTGTCCTACCTGATCGCTGGAGCGCCGGTCTGCCGCCACGGTCGCAGCGCTGGCGCTTTGTGGCCATCGCTGCCGCCGGTGCGGCGATACTCTTGCTCCCCTACATTCTGCTGACCCGCGGGCGGTTGCAGGACTACAACCGCAGCCATGTCGACCAGATGGAAGAGCCGTTGCCGACCTTGGTTCCCGTCTCCTTCTACGGACCGCTCAACTTTGCGCTGGCACAGCGCGAGGCCGATATCTACTTCTCGCGAAGAACTCTCCCCCCGGCTCCGGGAGGGATGAACCGGTTGGATCCGACCTTTCCGCCCCACCAACGCTACATCGTCGACGGCTACCGTCTGGGTTTGGAGACCATCCGTGCCTCTCCGCGGCGATTCTTCCGGCGCCTGGGTCGTAAGCTGGCGGTTTCGGCTGGAGCGTTGGCCTACGGTTGGAGTTGGCGCGACCTGCCGCATCGAGCACAGTGGGTACGCCGGCCGGTCGATACCGCAGTGGCGCCGGGATCAGGGACAGGTTGGCTGGTCGCCTTGTTGGCGCTCGCCGGTGCCTGGAGGCTCCGCGACCAGCGTGGGTTGCTCGTCGTCGGCGGCCTATTGGTGCTCTACCGTTTGACCATCAACGCCGCTTTCTTCCCCTATCTGCGCAGCATGCTGATCGTCGCCCCCTTTTGGTCTGTCCTGGCCCTCTGCGGCCTGGCGTCATTCTTCGGCAAACGGGGCCGATCGGTACTCGTCGGTGTATTGTTGCTGCTGGCCGCCTTTCACCTGTCGACGGCGCCAAGGCAACGCATGTACCGGCTCAGCGGTGAGCGCGACTCGGCCGGTCAAGTCATCGATGATCGCACGGTGGAAGTCAAGCTGATCAGCGAGGCCGGCCAACAACAATGAATCCGCGGGCCGATCTCCTTCGAACCTGTGTCTTGTGATCCTGCGTCCAGTGAACCGACTCCCAGAGGACTACGCTGATGTTGAGACCAACATTCCGTCCACGCCATTTCCTGATTGGGGCCTTCGCCATCGTCGTGGTGACCGCGGGTTGTGCTGAGTTCGAGCCCTTCGATTCGAGTGCGTTCCTGCGTGACATCTATGAACAGAATCTGGGAGCGGAGCAAGCGGCTCAGCTTGAAGTTCCTTTCGAACTCGATGCGGAGATTCGTGATTTCGTCGCCGAGTCGATCCGTCCGGCCCAGGATGAAGAGCGACGCACAGAGCAGGTTCAGCATTTCATCTTCGACCAGCTGGGATTGCAGTATTCGCTGTCGCCGACCTTCGATGCGACAGAAACTTACTATGGTCGGCGAGGAAACTGCCTCTCGTTTGTAAATCTTTTTGTCGGCATCGCACGTGAGCTGCGATTGAATCCTTTTTACGTCGAAGTGACCGATCTAAATCGCTGGAACTACCGCAATGGAATGGTGGTCAGCCAGGGACATATCGTCGCTGGAATGCGGGTTGACGGGAAATTGCAAACTTTTGATTTCTTGCCCTATCGTCCGAAGTCCTACAAGGAATTCAAACCGATCGACGATGTCACCGCGGCTGCCCACTTTTATAATAACCTGGCGGCAGAATCGTTGATCAATGACGACGTTGATTCGGCTCTGGAATTCGCGCAAGTGGCAACGAAGATCGCTCCAGGATTTGACAAGGCGTTGAATAATTTGGGTGTGACCTTGGCTCGCTTGGGGAGGATTGAAGAGGCCTTGGACGTCTACCGTGACGGGTTGGAGATGGATCCACAGAATATCGCAATCCTGAGTAACATGGTGAGGGCTTACCAGCAGGCCGGGCGCAATCAGGATGCGCAGGAGGTCTTGTCTCAGCTCGGAGGTCTGCGCCATACCAATCCATTCTTCTTTATCTATCAGGGAGAGCTGGCGCTGGCGTCGGGTGATCCCGAAAGAGCCTTGGAATCGATGAAAAAGGCCTTTCGCCGTGACAGCGAACTCCCCGAGGTTCACGTCGGGTTGGCCAAGGTCTATCTGGCCCTGGGTGAACTCGAATCGGCACGTCATCATGTGGGGCGAGCACTGAAGTTGGATGCGACGCACGTCGAAGCCTTGAAGCTGGCGACCCTGCTGCAGGATCGTGCAGCGGTTCTGGGAGAACAGTAAGAATGCGAGATAGAGGTCTGAGAGTTCTTGGCCTGACGTCGGTCATTCTTGCCATGGGCGCGGTATGGATGTCGGCGCCGGTCGCTAGAGCAGGGGACGGCTATGGGCTGGTGCGCGAACTCTCGTCGGAGAAGCGGAAGGTGCGACGTTCGGCGAGTCAAAAGCTGCTAGCGAAGAAGGACCCGACGGTGGTGCCGGCTCTGGTGGATGCCCTGTTCTTCACCCCGCGGCGTCTACGTGCCGAGATTATCGCCACCTTGGAAGGTCTCAGCGGAGAGACGATCGGCGGTAGCTACCTCGACTGGGTGGAATATGTCGGCAAACAAACCGATCTGGAACCCCGAGAGGGTTACCTCGAATGGAAACTCGAGAACCTCTCTCGAGTCGATCCGGAGTTTCGCAAGGTTTTCTACAGTGGGGCTCCGCATCGTATCCGGCTGGAGGAAATCCTCTCCGGAGGTGTTCGGCTCGACGGCATTCCTTCGCTGGACAATCCGCGCCATGTGCCGGCGAGCGAAGCGAAGTTCATGCGCTCCAAAGAGAGGGTGTTCGGGGTGAGTGTGGGTGGGCTTCACCGCGCCTATCCGGTGCGCGTCCTGTCGTGGCACGAGATGTTGAACGACGTGATCGGTGAGGAGCCGATCACCCTGAGCTTCTGCACGCTGTGTGGCAGCGGGATTGCCTACTCGACGAAGACTCCATCCGGAAAGCCCTACACCTTCGGCACTTCCGGCCTCCTCTACCGCAGCAACAAGCTGATGTACGATCGCCAGAGTTACACCCTGTGGTCGAACATGACGGGGGAACCGGTCGTTGGCCGGCTGGCCTCGACAGCGGTGAAACTCCGGGTACTCCCCAATACGCTGAGCACCTGGAAGGCGTGGGTCCAACGCCATCCCGAGACCACGGTGATGGTCCCGGACAGCCGGTTGGCGGCCCGTTGGCGATTCGACTACACCTCGGGCGCCGCCGACCGGGCGCGTGCCGGGGTCGCTTTCCCCGTCTGGCAGAAGAGTGATCGGCTCAATCGCGATGCCGAAATCTACGCCTTGCGCATCGCGGGAGCGGCGAAGGCGTATCCGATGGATATTCTGCTCAAGCAGGGGATGGTCCACGACGAGGTGGGAGGCGAAGAGCTGGTGCTTCTGGCGGATCGAGCCAGCGGTGCGGTGCGCGTTTACCGGCGCGGTGGGCTGACCTTCCAGCGTGGAGAGAGTGCCGGCGAGTTGGTCGACGGCTCACAGCGGCGATGGCGGGTGACCGAGGAGCAGCTCGAAACCGAAGGAGCCGAGCCCTTGGAGCGAGTGCCGGGTCACACCGCATTCTGGTTCGGCTGGTACGGGTTCTATCCGCAGACCGAGGTCTACGAGGTTCCCTGAACCTGGCGCTACCGTGGCTTTCAAAGTAGTTCTCAAGCGGGGCAAGGAACGGGCGCTTCTCGGCCGTCATCCATGGGTTTACTCCGGTGCCGTCGCCAGGGTGGAGGGGCGACCTTCGCCGGTGGCGCGAGTCGAAGCGGCGGATGGCCGCACCCTGGGCGTCGGGCTCTACAGTGCCGAATCGCGGATCCCGGTGCGCATGGTCCGCTTTGGCGAGGGGGCGCAGTCCGAAATCGGCAAGAGCTTCTTTGCCCAACGGTTGCAGAGAGCCCAAGCGCTGCGCACTCAGCTTCTTCCCGAGGCGACCACCGGCTACCGCCTGGTCAATGCAGAGGGGGACGCTCTGCCGGGATGGACGGTCGATCGCTTTGGCGATCTGCTGGTCAGCCAGATCACCTGTGGCGGCCTGGAGGCCATCCGCCAGTCGGCCTACGCGGCGCTCAGTGAGAGCTTTCCGCAAGCCGCCATCGTGCAGAAGAACAGCTCGGCCGGACGTCGCGCCGAGAGGTTGAGCGAGGTCGATGAGGTCATCCGACTCGAACCACCGGCCGAAAGCTCTTTTCTCGAGAGCGGCCTGCGCTTTGCGGCCGAGATCAAGGGTGGACAGAAGACGGGTTTCTACTGTGACCAGCGCGACAACCGGCGGTTGGTCGAGGAGTTGGCGCCGGGACGGCGGGTTCTCGACCTGTTTGCCCACAGCGGTGCCTTTGGTCTCTATGCCCTGCGTGGAGGAGCCCGTAGCGTTGTGCACGTCGAGTCCGCAGCGCGCTTGACCGAGCGCGGCCGGCGCCACTACCAGCTCAACGGAGAAGTCTTTGAGCATTCTGAACTCCCCGTCGAGTGGGTGACGGCCGATGTCTTCACCGATCTACGCAGTAGGAGCGAACTCTTCGACTTGATCATCTGCGATCCGCCGCCGCTGGCGCGCAAGCGGCGGGACCGCGACCAGGCGGCCCGCGCCTACAAGGACCTCAACCGGCTCGCCATGGAACGGTTGGCGGCCGGAGGCTTGCTGCTGACCTTCAGCTGCTCCGCGGCGGTCGACACCAAGCTCTTCCGCCAGATCCTCTTCGCCGCCGCCGTGGAGGCCAACGCCGACCTCGCTCTCCTGCGCCCCCTGAGTGCCGCTCTCGACCATCCGGTCGCCATCACCCATCCGGAGGGTGAGTACTTGAAGGGATGGCTGGCCAGGGCGGGCGGTGGTGAGTATTGACCTCGTAAGACCGCTTTGCTACCCTTCCGCATCTTCGGCGGGGGTGCCCGTTGAATAAAGGCCCGTAGCTCAGCTGGTTAGAGCGCTACGTTGACATCGTAGAGGTCAGCGGTTCGAGTCCGCTCGGGCCTACCATTTGCCGCGGATCGATTTGCCCCATGGATAGACGACACGGGAAGAGACCGATTCGCGGACCGCGAGGATGAATAGGCGCTTAGCTCAGCTGGTTAGAGCGCTACCTTCACACGGTAGAGGTCAGCGGTTCGAGTCCGCTAGCGCCTACCACGTCTTCGCTGGGCGTGGTGCCCAACCCTTACGCTAAAGAGGTTCCCCAATGGCAGTTCCTTCCGAGACGCTGAGTCTCATCCTGCCCGATGGGTCGGTTCGCGAGGTCGAAGCGGGTACGACGGCGCTCGAAGTCGCGGCCTCGATCGGCCCGCGCTTGGCCAAGGACGCCGTGGGCGCCGAGCTGGACGGCGCGGCGGTCGATCTACGCACTCCGCTGACCACCGGCGGCAGCTTCAGGCTATTCACCAAGAAGAGCCCCGAGGCGGGTGAATTCATCCGTCACAGCGCGGAACACGTCCTCGCCGACGCGGTGCAGCGCCTGTGGCCGGGGACCGAGATCGACGCCGGTCGCCAGGACCATTCCGAGAAGTTTCAGTATGATTTCCGCTTCGATCGCCCCTTCACCCCGGAAGATCTGGAGAAGATCGAGGCGATGATGCGCCAGATCATCGCCGAGGGTAGCGTGGTCGAACGTCTCGAAGTGAGTCGCTCGGAGGCGGAGCGACTGTTCACCGAAATGGGTGAAACGATCAAGGTGGAACGGCTGGCCGATATCCCCGAAGGCGAGGCGATCACCCTCTACCGGCATGGCCGATTCACCGATCTCTGCCGTGGGCCGCACGCCCAGCGCATGTCGCAGATCGGCGCCATCAAGCTTCTCGAAGCCTCCTCGGTCTACTTCCGGGGCGACGAGAACAATGAGCGGTTGCAGCGCATCTACGGTACCGCCTTCGCCAGCAAGAAGGGGTTGGAGGAGTACCTGGAGAGGCTGGAGCAGGCCCGGGCGCGCGATCATCGCCGGCTCGGCCAGGAGTTGGATCTGTTCAGTTTCAACCCCAGTGCGCCGGCGACTCCCTTCTTCCACCCCAAAGGGACGCTGGTCTACAACCTGCTGGTCGACCATGTGAGGGGGCTCTACAAACGCCATGGCTATGGCGAGGTGCTGACGCCGCAGATCCTCGATGTTGACCTCTGGCACCGGTCGGGTCACTACGCCAACTACGAAGAGAGCATGTATTTCACCGAGGTCGACGGTCGGCAGTTCGCGGTCAAGCCGATGAACTGCCCGACACACTGCCTGATTTTCGACACTCGGCTGCGTTCCTATCGCGAACTGCCCATCCGCTATGCCGACTTCGGTCGTCTCCACCGCTACGAGAGGAGCGGCGTCACCTCCGGTCTGATGCGGGTGCGCTCCTTCTGCCAGGACGACGGTCACATCTTCTGCAGCCCGGAGCAGGTGGAGGATGAGGTGATCGGCGTGGTCGAGATGATCCTCGAACTGTACGAGGTGTTTGGCTTCGGCGAGGTGCTGATCGAGATCTCGACGCGGCCCGAGAAGCGGCTGGGTAGCGATCAAGTGTGGGATACCGCTGAGGCAGCGCTGCGCTCAGCCCTGGATCGTCGCGGGATCGCCTATCAGATCAACGAGGGCGATGGCGCCTTCTACGGTCCCAAGATCGACTTCCAGGTTCGGGATGCGATCGGCCGCAGCTGGCAGCTGGGCACCGTGCAGCTCGACTACCAGATGCCCGAACGGTTCGAACTGACCTACATCGGCGCCGACGGCGAGGAGCATCGGCCGGTGATGATCCACCGCGCCATGTTCGGGTCGCTGGAGCGATTCATCGGGATTCTCATCGAACACACCACCGGCAACCTGCCGCTCTGGCTGGCGCCGGTGCAAGCCGTGGTGCTGCCGTTGTCGGAGAAGTTCCAGGTCTACGCCGAGTCGGTGCGCACGGGGTTGGCGCAGGCCGGCGTCCGGGTTGAACTCGACGACCGCAATGAGAAGCTCGGCTACCGCATTCGGGAATCGCAGCTACAGAAGATCCCTTACATGCTGGTCACCGGCGGTCGGGAAGCCGAAGCCGGCACCGTCGCCGTGCGGCTGAGAACCGGTGAGGACCTCGGTGCGATGCCGCTGGAGGAGTTCGTCAAGCGGCTACAAGAACATAGTCAGGCCAAGGGAGCTTCACTGTAGAGTTGGCCGGGTAGTTTTTTTCGCCTCGTCCGGTTGCCGATACCGGCTGGATTTCGTAAGATCTGCGCTTCGTCCGCTTCCGGGCGAGACCAGAGCGCTAAAAAGTCAAGCAAGCGTCAAGCAAGGAGCGGCACCATGCCGAAGCAAAAGAGCCATAGAGGAGCCGCCAAGCGGTTCAAGCGAACCGCCGGTGGCAAGATCATGCGACACCACTCGCTGGCCAACCACATCATGACCTCGAAGACCACCAAGCGGAAGCGCAACCTGCGCAAGGCGGCCGAGGTGACCGGCAAGTTCGCCCAGAACATCAAGGACATGCTGCTGCACTAGCATTCCACAGCGGTGCACCGGTGGGACGAACCTGTCCACCGGAGCCCACGCCGAGCCGCGGCTCGGTACTCATTACGGTCCTCGCCAGGACCATGACGCCCTTAAAGCCCGCCCGGGCCGGGCAGAAACGAGGTTCCAGAGATGGCTAGAGTCAAGCGCGGAAACAAGCGCGTCCAGAGACGAAAGAAGATACTCAAGGCGGCGAAGGGCTTTTACGGCCAGAAGTCGCGCTCCCACCGCATCGCCAAGCAGGCGGTGGACAAGGCACTCTCCTACGCCTATCGCGATCGCCGGCAGCGCAAGCGCCAGTTCCGGCGCTTGTGGATCACCCGGATCAACGCCGCGGCGCGACTGAACGGCTTGTCCTACAGCCGCCTGATCGCCGGCCTCAAGAAGGCGGAAGTGGACCTCGATCGCAAGGTCATGGCAGACATCGCGGTCCATGACGCGGCGGGCTTTGCCGCTATCGCCGAGGTCGCCAAGGCGGCACTCGCCGAAGCCGGCGAACTGCGAACGCCCGCGCCCGCGGAAGGCTAGCCATGCCGTCCGGCGCGGCCTCGCCGGCCGAGCTGACCGCGCGTTTCGCGGCCGAGGCGGCGGCGGTTTCCGATCGCCTCGGTTACGAAGGCTTGCGCCTGGCGTGGACCGGGCGCAAGAAGGGCATTCTGCGCGCCATGCTGGCCGGCATGAAGGATGTCGCGCCGCAGGATCGCCGGGAGTACGGCCAGGCGGTCAATGAACTCAAACGGGCGGTGGAAACCGGCCTCGAAGCGCTGGCCCAGCGGCTGGCTGAAGAGGAGAAGGCCGCCGCCAGGCGAGCCGCCACTCTCGACGTGACCCTGCCCGGCCGCCGGCCGGCGCTGGGCAGTCTGCACCCGGTGACCGTAGTCAATCGGGATATCGAAGCGATTTTCGCCGAGATGGGCTACAGCGTCGCCGAAGGTCCCGAAGTGGAGGATGACTACCACAACTTCGAGGCGCTCAACTTTCCGCACGATCACCCGGCGCGCGATACGCAGGACACCTTCTTCCTCAACAGCGGTGCTTTGCTGCGTACCCACACCTCGCCGGTGCAGATTCGCACCATGCTGGCTCGCACCGAGCTGCCGATTCGGATCATCTGCCCCGGCAAGGTCTATCGCAACGACAACGACCTGCGCCACTCGCCGATGTTCCACCAGATCGAGGGGTTGGCGGTCGCTGAGGGAATCACCGTCGGTGACCTCAAAGGGACGTTGGAGGCGTTCATTCACCGTCTCTTCTCTGCCGATACCGGGGTGCGCCTGCGGCCGAGCTTCTTCCCGTTCACCGAGCCTTCGGCCGAAGTCGACATCACCTGCCCGTTTTGTGGCGGCAGCGGTGCCTCGCTGCAAGGCGGTGGGGCGTGCGGTGTCTGCTCGGCGACCGGTTGGATGGAGATTCTCGGTTGCGGGATGGTCGACCCCAGGGTCCTGGCCGAATGCGGGATCGACCCCGACATTTACACCGGATTCGCCTTTGGCCTCGGTGTCGACCGGGTGGCGATGATCCGCTACGGCATTCCCAACATTCGCATGCTGTTCGAGAACGATGAGCGCCTCCTGCGGCAGGTCCAACCATGATGGCTGCACAAGGCCGGTGGTCAACACCCAAGGATGAAGGCTAATGCGTTTCTCGCGAGATTGGCTCGCTGAATATGTCGAGTTGCCGGCGGACAATGAAGAGTTGGCTCGCCGACTGACCTTCTCCGGCCTGGCTGTCGAGTACGTCGAGGAATGCGACGGTGATCTGGTGCTGGACATCGATGTCACCACCAACCGTCCGGACTGCATGAACCACTACGGCGTAGCGCGTGAGATCTCGGTGCTCTTCGACCGGCCGCTCAAGCCTCCCGCTCATCTGGACGATGCCGACGAGGCGCTCGACGCCGCCCAGCTGGCGAGCGTCACGCTGAGCGATGAGCGGTGCCCGCGCTACGCCGCCAAGGTGATCCGCGGGGTCAAGGTCGGTCCAAGTCCCGAGTGGCTGCGCAAGCGGTTGGTGGCCATCGGCTCGCGGTCGATCAACAACATTGTCGATGTCACCAACTACGTTCTCTGGGAGCTTGGCCAGCCGCTGCATGCCTTCGATCTGGCCAAGCTGGCCGGTCCGGCGATCGAAGTGCGTGCGGCGCGGCAGGGCGAGGAGCTGGTGACCCTCGATGGCGAGCGGCGCAAGCTCGACCCGGAGGTGCTGGTGATCGCCGATGGCGAGCGGGCGGTGGCGCTGGCCGGGATCATGGGTGGCCTCGACAGCGAGGTGACCGAGGCCACGACCGACATTCTGCTGGAGAGTGCCCACTTCGATCCCCGCGCGGTGCGCCGTGGCGCCCGCCAGCTGGCCATGCACACCGACGCCAGCCACCGCTTCGAGCGTGGCGCAGATGCGGAGATTTGCGCCGCCGCAGCCACCCGGGCGGCCCACCTGATCGCCGAACTTGCCGGCGGCAGCGTGGTTCCGGGTGTCATCGACGCGGTGCAGGGTGGATCTCGATCGTGGCGCCTCGAAGGGCACCTGGAGATGGCTCGCCTCAACCGCTTCATCGGCGTCGAGATCGAAGCCTCGACCGTCGAGCGGTGGATGAGCGGCCTCGGCTTCGAACTGCGGCCGTCGCCGGACGGCGGCTGGACGGTACGAACCCCTGGCTGGCGGTTCTACGATTTCGAGCGCCGCAAGCTCTCGGGTGCGGTCTACGAAGCCGACCTCTTCGAGGAGGTGGTTCGCCTGCACGGCTTTGATGCCGTTGCCTCGACGGTGCCCCAGCTGGTCGGCATTGACGCCTCCCCGACCCCATTGCAGAGGGCACGACGGCGGGTGCAGGATCACCTGGCGGCTTGCGGTTTCGCCGAGACGATCAGCTTCGCCTTCCTTGCCCCGGCGCAGGCGACAGGCTACCCGGCGATCGGAGCCGTGGACGGCGGTTGCGCCAGCGATGATCTGGCCACCGTCCAGTTGGCCAATGCGCTCTCCGAGCGCTATTCGACGATGCGGCCTTCGCTGCTGCCGGGGTTGGTGGAAAGCGCTCAGTTCAACCAACGGCGAAACGCCACCAGTGTGGCGTTGTTCGAAGTCGGCAACACCTTCCTGCCCAGTGGCCAAGAGCTGCCGCGAGAGACGGAGGCGGTCGCCCTGGTGCACGGCGGTCTCGCCACTCCGGGGTCGGCCTGGGAGCCGCAACCCAACCGCGATTTCTTCGACCTCAAAGGGGTCGTCGAGAGCCTGGTTTCGGCGCTGCTGCCAGGGGCGTCGATCGAGGCGAGCAAGACGGTTCAGCCAGGTTTCAGCGAGGGGGCCACGGCACAGCTGCGACTCCTACCTACACCCGGGTCGGCTCTCGATGGGGATGGGGCCGGCGAGGACTCCGGCGACGGCGAAGTCATCGGCTACCTCGGCCAGCTCGACATCGACGGTCCCTATCCACTGTACGCCGCCGAGCTGCGGCTCGACGGCCTGGTCAAGGATCGCCACGTGGCGCATGTAGAGGTTCCGTCGCGCTTCCCGAGTGTCGAGGTCGATCTGACTCTGACCCATGCCGAGGCGGTCACCTGGCGTGAACTTGCCTCCGCCATCGAGCTGGCACGACCGCAGGATCTGACCGGCTTCAGCCTCAAAGACCGCTACCGCGGCGAGGGGGTTCCGGCGGGCGCCGTGAACACGACGATTTCTTTTTCTTATAACGCCGAGGGCCGCTCGCTGACCCACGAAGAGGTCAACGAGCGCCACTTGACGCTGGCTCGCGAGATTGAGGAGCGTTTTGGCATGGATTTGGAGGCCGGAGAGGGATGAGCAAACAGCCGGAGTGGTTGGAGCAGCTGGAGTCACGGGTTCAGCAGGCGGCCGAACGCATGCGCGAACAGGGCGAACAGAACGCCGCCTTGCAGAAGAAGGTGGACGCTTTAGAGAAGGAGCTGGCGGAGAACCAGGAGGAGGCGGCCTCGGCGTGGAATGAAGAGCGCGACGAGATCCGCACGCGGGTCGAAGCTCTCGCCGGCAAGCTCGAAGCACTGCTCGTCGACTGAACGTCAGCGGGGTGTGCCACCCCCCTGCCAGACCGGATCACAGCCCTCCCTGTGTTATAGTCCCGCCGCGTCAAGTCCTTCGTACTCTAGGAGTTCGCCAAGAGTCAAGGAGATCATTCGGTATGGGAAACAGCAAAGCAAAATCCAGCGAGATTGAGGTTTTTGGTGCCGTTTACCGGGTGAGAAGTGACGACGACGAAGAGTACATGCAGAAACTGGCCGGTGTCGTGGATCGCAAGATGCAGGAGATTGCCGGGCAAGTTTCGACGGTAGATACGGCCAAGATAGCAGTGCTTACAGCGCTCAATCTGGCCGATGAATTGTTCCAGTGCCGCAAGGGCCAGGAGAAAGACCGGATCGAAATTGGAAAGCGAGTGGTGGAGCTGGCAGGCGAACTTGAATCCGCTTTGCAAGGCTAGCCGGCGATGACCGGCGACCGCCACTTTTTTGGCAAGGTTATGGAAACAGCATCCCCTGTGTGATTAGTGATGCGTACACCCAACTGTAGAACCAACACTTACATATCGGGAGTCTTTACGTACGAGACTGTGCCAGCCCCGCATGAACGGGGACGCTGATGGCTCGTAAAGCGGACACCCACCTGGCACTCTCAGGTTCTAAACCCGGCTACTCACACTGCCGTGCAGGGGATGCCTTTCCAGTCTTGCCAACGTTGAAGATTAGGCCTTTTTCTTGACCCCTGCTTTCCTGGTCAGCCCACAAGAGGGGTGGATCTGTGAATAGCGATTACTTTCTCGGCGCCGCGATTCTCATTGCGGTTCTTTTGGCCTTGGCCGTCTGGTGGGTCTTCTTGCGGCGTGCCGCGAGTCGCACCATGGCGCAGGCGCGTAGCGAGGCGGAGCGCGTCGTTGCCGAAGCGCGGAGCAAGGGGGACGCCTGCATTCGTGAAGCGGAGCTGGCGGCCAAGGAGAAGCTGCTTCAGGCGCGCAGTGAGTTCGAGAAGATCTCGCGCAAGAAACGATCCGAGCTGGAGGCGATCGAACGCCAGCTGGCCAAGCGCGAAGATGCCCTGGTCAAGCGCGAAGAGCAGACGGATCAGCGAAGCCAAGAGCTGGACGCTCAGTTGCAGAGAACCGGCCAGCTGGAAGAGCGCCTCTCGGCGCGGCAGACTGAGCTGGACCAGCTGGTGGCCGAGGAGCGTGGCAAGCTGGAGCAGATCGCCGGCCTCACGGCGCAGAATGCGCGCGAGGAGCTATCGCGCTTGATGGAGAGCGAGGCTCGAATCGAAGCGGCGCACATCGTCAAGCGGATCGAGGACGAGGCGCGCGAGAAAGCGCATCGCGAGGCGCAGCGGATTATCGGCATGGCGGTTCAGCGGGCCGCTTCCGACTACATTGCCGAGGCGACGGTTTCGGTGGTGATGCTCCCCAGCGACGAGATGAAGGGCCGCATCATCGGCCGCGAGGGGCGAAACATCCGGACCCTCGAGATGGCCACCGGCGTCGACCTGATCGTCGACGACACCCCCGAGGCGGTGATTCTCTCCGGCTTCGATCCTTTCCGGCGAGAGATCGCTCGCGTCTCGCTCGAACGGTTGATCGCCGACGGCCGCATTCACCCCGCTCGCATCGAGGAAGTGGTGGAGAAGGTCAAGGCCGAGTTCGAAGACCTGGTCCGGCAGGAGGGCGAGGCCGCCGTGCTCGAACTCAACCTGGCCGACTTCCATCCCGAACTGGTTCGCCTTCTCGGGCGGCTGCGCTACCGTACCTCCTACGGCCAGAACGTCCTCCACCACAGCAAGGAGGTGGCCTACCTCGCCGGCACCATGGCGGCCGAACTCAAGGCCGATGTTCATGTCGCCAAACGGGCCGGCCTGTTCCACGACATCGGCAAAGCGGTCGATCGCGAGATGGACGGTACCCACCTGGAAATCGGCATCGACCTGCTGCGCAAGTACGGCGAGAGCGAGGCGGTGGTACACGCCATGGCCTGCCACCACGGCGACTATGACCCGGAGACCGTCGAGGCGGTGCTGGTGACCGCTTCGGACGCCCTGTCCGCCGCGCGGCCGGGTGCTCGACGCGAGATCCTGGAGACCTACGTCAAGCGGCTGGAGAAGCTGGAAGAGATTGCCGCCAGCTTCAAAGGAGTGCAGAAAACCTATGCCATTCAGGCCGGGCGCGAAGTGCGCATCATCGTCGACAGCGCCAAGCTGAGCGACGAAGAGTCGGTTTGGTTGTCGAAGGACATCGCTAAGAAGGTCGAGGCGGAGTTGACCTACCCGGGCCAGGTCAAGGTGACGGTAATCCGCGAGACGCGGTCGGTCGAGTTTGCGCGCTAGCGCGTTGGCGCGCCTCGGGGAGGAGACAGGTCGATGAAATTGCTTTTCGTGGGTGACGTGATGGGGCGGCCCGGGCGGCGTGCACTGGCGGCGCTGTTGCCGGGTCTGATCGACCGTCATCGGATCGACTATGTGGTGGTCAACGTCGAAAACTCGGCGGGAGGCGGAGGCGTTACCGCGCCGATCATGCGCGAGTTCGAGGAGCTGCCGATCGACTGCTACTCCTCGGGCAACCACATCTGGGACAAGAAAGACGGCGTCGCCATCTTGGACGAAGAGCCACGCCTCTTACGACCGGCCAACTACCCCGCGGGCAACCCGGGCAGCGGCGTCTATATCGGCGAGACGCCGGCCGGTATCCAGGTGGCGACGCTCAATATCGAGGGGCGCGTCTTCATGAAGAACCTCGAATCGCCCTTCGAATGTGCGGATCGCCTGTTGGCCGAACTGCCGGACGAGGTCAAGGTCCGTTTTGTCGAC
>JAJRVQ010000088.1 GCA_024277255.1 Acidobacteriota bacterium
TCGGCGTGTTGCTCGACCGAAGCCACTTCTTCAACGTGAAGCGATCACTCTGACTCACCTCAAGAACCTTGTGTTTGTCCATGCCGGAATATCAACATGATTCACTTGTCTAGTCAAGGAACTTTCCGCACGGGACACTAGCAAAGTTCTCAGCTTCATGTCCCAATCTCCTTGTTCTTCGCGCCGTTACCTGAAAGTGCATGCTACTGCAGCAACGGTCGGCAGGATTAGTTCACGATCTGTTCGCCGCGTCGGGCAGCTACCTTCGTGGTCACGTCTCCCTCGCCAAGCTCTACCACCGACTCTTAGGCATCGTGCGTCAGCCCGTCGGCTCGGCTTCGGTCTGCACGAGCAAGGCCGTTGCGCAGTGCACGAAGCCACGTAGCTTGTTTGGGATCACCGGATCCGCCTTCGGCCAGCAGGCCGGCGGTGCGCAATGCCAAGGTGGCTTGGCCAATGTGTGCTCGTCTCAGAGCGTCATCGGTTAGCGCCGACCATGCTTCCACTTGGAAGTCGATCAACTGGTGGATGGGCACTGTCTCGGGGTCGAGGTATTGGGCCAGCCGTAAGGCGAACCGGGCGTTGCTCTCACCGTTGCCGCTGTCCGCGCCCAGCTCGGTCCGAGTGTGGCGCAACCAGGCATTGAAGAGCGCAGGGCTGGCTCTGATGGCTCCGACCGCCAAAGCGGCCGGGCGGTCACCGGTGGGCAGGGTGGCGAGACGGCGGGCCAACTCATCCGCCTGGCGTTCAAGCCGTTGCACCGAACGGTCGCTGGCTCCGTGTGGGATCGAATGGGACTCGAGCCACAAGATCTCGTCTACCGACTTCAGATTGGCGAATCGCTCGATCTCCACAGCACATACAGGGCAGAGGTGCTTGAGGTGGACCACCATGCGTAGCAGTAGGTCGGCCGGCATGCCCTGCCGTTTGAGAGCGATCAGCATTTCGGCTCGCAGGTGCAAAGTTGGGTCGTACATCGGACTGCTCTTTCTTGCGGTCTGGGTTTGGATGTCTTGCGTCAATTGGTCAGATCTTCGCCATTCGTAGATCCGGGCTTCGAGGAGTTCGACGGCGCCTCGAGTTCGATCTGCTCAAGCGACTTGTGCGCACGCTGGAACAGGGCCGGCTGGATGGATGGATCGGTACGTCGCAACCCCTCCTGCAAAGCATCGGCTGCGGCGGCTCGAAGGTTGAGTTCCAGGAGCAGAAGGCCTTTGCGAATCAAGGTCCATCCGAGTAGAGAGGAGCCGCCAATCTCAGTGAGCAGGCTCTGAGCTTGGACTACCGACTCCAAGGCAGCTTGTGGATCGGATGGCGCAAGGCCGGCGGCTCTAGCCATCAAGGTCAGCGCTGCGGTTTCAGGGTCTCCCGAACCCTCAGTTTGTATTCTCTCGGCCAAGCGGACGGCGATCCTGGCACGCTGCAAATCTCCAGATAAGGCAGCCGCCAGACTGACCTGGCTCCAAGCGTCGCTGATGTAATCGACGACCAGCACGGCTGGAACCTGATCGGGAGCGAGTCGGCATGCTGAAATCAGAGATCTCTCCGCGACCTGGAGGGCCCAAGGGTGCTCGGCCATGATCGCGCTCAAGGTAGCGTTCAGCTGATGGCGAGCGGTGGCCGGATTGTTGTTGAAGAAACCACTTCCGGTTGCGCTGGCAGACGAAGTGGAGCCATGGGAGCTGAGCGCTCGTTTGAGATCAGCACTGCTTAGGCTGCGGAACTTCTCGAACATTGCAGGGTGATCCTCAGAGTCGCCGCCTGCGTAGACTCTTGGGTCACTCGGTGTCCTACCGGGTAGGCTGAAGCCGTGGATCGCAGTCGCCTGCAAGAGGTGATCGCGAGTGACGCCCGCTTGTTTCGGATCGCCCAAGCGGAAGAGAATGCGGCAATCTCGGTAGCCGATCTTGGTCAAAGGCCAGCCCTGCCAGAATGCGAGGTATGTGGCCTGTGCAATAAACCGCAAGCCGGCACTTTGGTCCGGCACTGGGTATCGGCCTTCGAGTACCCTTCCATTCTCGGCCAGCGTCCAGCATTTCAACTTGCTCAAGATCTCCGTGACCTCAGTGGCGGGGGCTGGTTCTGACGAGGATTTGCCGTGCTCTTTCAATTCGGATAGACTCCAGATTCGCACTCATTTGCCACGCCCTGCCATTCTGCATAGCTCTTATAGTCCTGTCAAGAGAAAAACGAATGAATTTTAGGAGTTAAATCATGTCAATCGTCACAAGGGTTTCCTCCTCCTCTTGCCGAGTGATTTCAGGTTTCTCTGCTAGGAGCCGACCATGAGCGAGGCGTCAGGCTCTGGGTCGCGATCGCCTCAAACGCTGGCCGATTTCGCGGTGATTGCCGACGGCTTGCGCGAGGTACTGATGAGGTCTCAGGTCCGCATGAGATCTCTAGATCGCCAGCAAGGCTGGTATAGCGGGACCGTCTCGACATGGCTGCGCGGGGTCACCGCACTCCCCGCACAGCGTTTCTTCGAGATTCTCGCGGCATTGAGCATCGGGACTCACGAGTTTTTCCGCATCGTCTACCCCAAGGCGGAGATTCCTGAGAAAAGCAACAAGGAGGACTTCGAGGTCCGCGACGGCATAGAGAACCTCACGACCTGTCTGCGTCTCCACCTACGCCACGCGATCAGAAGCCGCGGGCGCATGCAGAGCGAGATAGAGCGAAAGGTCGGGTGGACGCCCCGCTACCTCAGCACCGTGCTCGCCGGGCGCCGACCATTGAGTCTGCTGCATTGCCTCGCGGTGATTCGCGCCATCGATTTGACCCCGGCCGAGTTCTTCTTGTCGCTGGACTGCGAAAGATCCCGAGGGGAGAGTAAGAAGACCGACGATGAGGACAGAACGCTAGCGAAGCCATAGAATCAAGGCCTCGTTGGCAATGGTGGAAGTTTGCCCCATCCAACGGTTCTTTCTTGCCTCACTCTTGGTTCGAGTATTTCGGAATGCAAAAGGAATTCCCGATCGAGATCGAACGCACGGTCCACCCGTCGAAGTCTGTTTGGCAGGCCTGAGCCTTCTGGGAACAGGGCGAGACGCTGGACGTCGATCTCGCCCGGCTTTTGAAGATCCACCCCAGCACAGCGGTCTGGGAGCCAAGGCGCGATCTTCCACCGGTCGTCAGCCGGACACCGATTGAATGGACCGACGAGATGATCGTTCAGCTGGGAACGCAGTCTCATCGTGGCGTAGCCAAGGGCGCTGGCTACAGGAACCGGCCAAGCGACCGCTCGCCTCGGCCACTTTTGTTAGACTAGTGCTTCTTGTTCCAGTCTCATTGCTGCTTCGCCACTGTCTATGATTGTCGAAAAACGCCAACTCAACGGCCATACCCTGCTCGTGGTCGAGGGAGTCGTCAAGCTGGGGGAGAGCGCCGCTTTTTTTGCTCAGACTTTGGAGCGGGTGCTGACCCAGGACAGTGGCGACGTGGTGATTGATTTCTCCAAGATTGACTACATGGACTCGACCGGCATCGGCGAGATGGTCGGGTATCTGGGTCGCTTCCGGGATAGCGAGCGCCGTCTACTCTTGGTCAATCCGTCGGTGCGCATTCGGCGGCTGCTCGAGATCTCGCGCCTCGATCAGCTCTTTCCGATTTTCAACAGTGTGGACGAGGCGCTCACCGCCGAGCCTTGACCTTGGTTAGCCCTTCGATGAGAGTTTTCGACGGCCCTTGCCGCCTTGCCACCCTCACCCTGCTGGCACTCTCTCTAGCTGGCTGCTCGTCGTCCAGGGGTGAGCTTTTCCGCCGCGTTCGACCGCCGGTCGCCTTCGAGCTTCTGCGCGACAACCCGAGCGTCAGGGTCCTCGATCTGCGTTCGCTGGTGGGCTATCTCGGCCCTAACGGCCATCTGGCCGGCGCACTCTGTTATCCGCTCAGCGAGCTGTCGCAACGCGAAAACGAGCTGCGCCACCTGCGCGAAAGAACCATGCTGATCTATTGCGACACGAGCGAGTGTTCCGAGGCCGGGTTGGCCTGGTTCCTCGCCCATGATTTCAGGAATGCCATGTTGATGGAGGGCGGAATTCAAGGCTGGATCGACAATGGCTTCGGCACTGTCGTCTCAGAGCGTCCGCCCGCCGCAGTGCCCAGTGAAGAGGGCGGTGAAGAGGGCGGCTCCGAAGCCGCGGTAGACGGCGATGGGAGCTTTCTAGCCCACAGCCCCTTGCCGAGCGTTGAATGATCGGCCAGAATTGCCGTGGGCTGCACCAGCCACTCCACCCATCCATAGAACTCATGCCATTGCCCCTCCTCCTCGTCTCGTTCCTGACGACGAAGTTGCAGCGAAAGAAGGGCTAGAGCGATTCGTAGGGAGAGACGATGACGACCCATTCCCCAGCCGACCTCGGCGAAGCTGTGCGTGGCCTTGCCACCGAGCTAGGCGACCTCCTGGTCCTTGACGAAGAAACCCGGTCTCAGTTCACCACCGACTACGGCAAGATCGTTCACCGCACGCCAGGTGCCGTGGCCCGCTGCTCCAACGCCGAAGAGGTCGCTCGCGTGGTGCGGGCCTGCCGCGCGGCCGGAGTGCCGGTCGTCGGCCGCGGCCCCGGTCATACGCAGACCGGTCAGTCGACCACCGAGGGCGGTGTCCTCTTCGACACCTCGGCGATGCAGGTCATCCATGAGATCGATGCGGAGACGCTGATCGCGGTCTGCGATGCCGGCGTGATCTGGCGTGACTTGACCGCCGCGACCGTGGAACAAGGGTTGGTACCGCGCGTCTTGACCAACAATCTCGGCGTCTCGATCGGCGGAACTCTCTCGGTGGCTGGTCTCGGCGTCGCCAGCTTCCGCTACGGCGCACAGGTCGACAATGTCACCGAACTCGAGGTGGTCACCGGAACCGGGGAGATCGTGCTCTGCTCGCCCGAGAAGAACTCCGATCTCTTCGACGTGGTGCGTTCCGGCCTCTCGCAATTCGGCATCATCACCAAGGTCCATGTGCAGCTGCGCCGGGCCAAACCCCGGGTGCGCAAGTACTTCCTGCTCTACGACGATCTGGGCGCCCTGATGAAGGACTGCGAGGGCAGCATGCAGGTCGGCGACGAGACCATCCATTCGCTCGAATCGTGGTGCTCGCCCTGCTTCCAGGGAGTGCGCAAGATCGGCGACGGCATGGAACTCGGCGTCGGTGCGCAGACCTTCGCCTATTGGATGTACCCGTTGCATGTGACCGTCGAGTACGACGAAGGCGCCGAACCCAACGACGAGGAGATCCTCGCGCGCTTCTCTCCCTATCGACACCTCGAAACCAGCGACTACACCCAACACGAGTTCTGCGAACGGCTACTACCCCTGTTCACCCTGTGGGATCGCAGCGGTTACACCGAGATGGCGCACCCCTGGATGGAGACGGTTCTGCCCTGGGACAAGGCGCAGGAGTTCATCGAGTTGGCGCTGTCGCAGTTGCCGCCGCAGGCGCTCGGACCGGGTGGTCACATCCTGCTCTGGCCGTCGCGGGCAGATACCTCGAAGGCACCGCTGTTCAAACACCCGGAGGGCGAATTCGTCATGGGCTGGGGAATCTTGCCCGGGGTGCCGAAGGAGTTTCTCGACATGGCGCTGGCCCAACTCGACATGGCCAGCGAGCTTTCGATCGGTTTCGGCGGCAAGCGCTACCTCTCCGGCTACATCACCTTCGACACGGCCGAGAAGTGGGAAGCCCACTTCGGTAGCGAGACTTGGGCCCGGATCAAGGAAGCCAAGAAGCGCTACGACCCGGACGGGATCTTGGACACTGGTTTCTTCCGCTTCTAGGAGGGGAGGCCGAGGGGATAGGCCTCTCGGCGCCCACCACCCGGAACTCGGTGTACAGCTCGCCTTGCGAGGCTACTCAGCCCGGAGCACTTCGATCGGCCGCCGGGCCAGGGCGGAAAGGCTGGCGGCCAGGCCGGCGGCTACGGCGAGCAGCGTAGCGATGGCGACGGCGGCGGGGAATTGCCAGGGGGCTGGAGCCCAGGAGAGTTCCAGCCCGCGGGTGATCACTCCCCAGGCCAAGACACCGCCGGCCGCGGCGCCGATCAACCCCGCGGTCAGGCCGACCAGCGCGTACTCGACGGCGAAGGCGGCGATCACACCGAGGCGGGTCATCCCCAGGGTCTTGAGCAGAGCCACCTCGCGACCGCGGCGGGCGGCACCGGCGCTGATCGCACCGGCCAGGATGGCGATTCCGGCGAGGACGGTGAAGCTACCGAGCAAGCGTACTCCCAGGCCGACCCGCTGAAGCACCGCCAAGACCTTGTCCAAAACCCGCCGGATATTGATCGGCGTGACATTGGGGAAGTGGGCGACTAACCGATCCTGGACGGCCTGTTCTTCGCCCGCCGGTAGACGAACCGCCGCCACCCGTTGCTGGGGTGCCTCCTCTAAGACTCCAGGCTCGACGACGAGGAAGAAGTTGATCCGGAAGCTCTCCCAATCCACCGTGCGCAAGCTGGTGACGGCGAGTTCCAGAGGAACGCCCTGAACGTCGAGTTCGACCGTCGAGCCCACCTCGAGGCCGAGGCTGCGCGCGAAGTCGCGCTCAATGCTGACCTCGGGGCGGTGAGGATCGCTCCACAAGGCGCCGCCGACAATCTCGTTGTCCTCCGGCAGCTCCTGCAAGTAGGTGAGCCGTTGTTCGCGGGTCAGCGCCCAACGGCGCTCGCGCTGGCGGTGGCTGGAGTTCTCGTCGATCTCTTCGGCTAGATCGTCGATGCCCTTGCCGTCGAGCTTCGAGAAACGAGCCATGACCACCGGCACCGACTCGGTCTGCGCCCCCGCATCGGCGAGGAGTTGCTCCACACCTGCCCACTGGTCGGGTTGGATATCGATCAGAAAGAGGGAGGGGGCGTTGCGCGGTAGATCGGTTTCGAGCTGTGCCGAGAGCCGGCTTTCGACCAGCGACATGGCCAACACCACCAAGACGCCGAGGCCGAGCCCCACCACCGCCCCGAGCGCCCCCGAACCCGGCCGCACCAGGGCCGCCAAGCCGTGACGCAGGGCAACACCGCCCACCGGCGGCAAACGGCCGAGCAAGCCGGTGAGCAGACGGGCGGCCAGAGCCAACACCCCGGTGGCCACCGCCAGGCCGAGGGTGAATTGAACGCCGATCGCCCAGGAGCCCGACTGGGTTGCCGCCACCGCTACCAAGCCGACCGCCAAGACCAGGGCCAGGGCCAGACGAAGCCAGCGGGGTGCCGGCGAGGGCTCCGCGTCGCGACGCAGGACGCGCGCCGGCGGCACCCGCAGCACGGTCGCCAGGGGGGTCAAGCTAAACAGCAGAGCACAACCGAGACCCAGCGCCATTCCGCGACCGATGGCCCACGGTTGCCACGGATCGATCGAACCGGGTGGAATCGAGCCGCCCAAGAGTCGCGGCACCAGCGCCATCAGTCCAACACCGAGCGCGGCACCGACCAGCGAGCCCACGGTACCGAGAATCGCCGTCTGCCCCACGTAGACGGCCAGCGCCTCGCGGGGCCGCAGCCCGAGACAACCGAGAATGGCGATCGAATCGATCCTCCCGGCCAGCCAGGCGCGCACCGTCTGCGCCACCCCGATCCCACCGATCAGCAAGGAGAGCAACGCCACCAGACCCAGGAAACGCTCAGCGCGGCGCAACCCCTGGCGCAGCTGAGGCTGCGCTTCGTCGTAGGTTTCCACCTGGAACAACGGCCCCAGCAGGGTTTCGAGTTCCCCGGCGATCTGCCGCAGCTGCTCGATCGAAGTTTCGGCCGGCAGCCGGATCAGGGTGCGATAGCGGATGCGACTTCCCCTGCCTTCGAGACCGGCACGCGCCAGGCCGGCGGGCGAGAGAAACAACCGCGGGCCACTGCCGAAGCCGGCTCCCAGCCGATCCGGCTCCGACTCCACGATCCCGGCAATTCGAAACTCGCTGCCGCCGATACTCAGTGGTCCGCCGACCTCGAGGCCCAGAGCCTCCACCAACTCCGGCCCAACTACCGCCTGGTCTTCGCCCAGAAGCTCGATCAGGGGCCGCTGGGGAGTCAGTCGCAACTCGCCGTAGTACGGGTAGTCAGCTCCCTCGATCACCTTCAGCTCGACTAATCGGCTCGCTCCCGGGACGCTGGTTCCCGAGACAGCATGCCGCGAGGCGGGCGCCGCAACCACCGTCACCATCTCGCGAATCCGGGTTTGCCGGGAGCCTGCGAGGTTTCCCAGATAGGCAGCCAGATCGTCCGGCGGCCTTTGGTTGGCGGAGACCGCTAGATCCGCCGCCAGCAGCGATCGAGCCTCGCCGCGAATGGCTCGATCGAGACTCTCGGCCAGCCCCGCCACGGCGACCACCGCGGCCACTCCCACCGCCATACACCCGACGAAGAAGATCAGCCGCCTGCCCTGGCCGCGAGCTTCGCGCGCCATCAGGGCGCCAAGGGTGCGCAGCGGCAAACGGCGACCGCCCGGCAGCTGGCTCACCCTACCGCTCGCGGCACCGGGGGCTCGGCCCGCGGAGCGGAATCGACCTTCTGATCCAACTCCACCCGGCCGTCGCGCAGATGGATCTGGCGCTGCGCCCGTGCCGCCACCGCCGGATCGTGAGTGACCAGCACCAGCGTCGAACCACCGCTGCGGCGCAGATCCGCCAGCAGGTCGAGCACCCGCGCACCGGAGGCGCTGTCAAGGTTGCCGGTCGGTTCGTCGGCGAGCAGAATCGGCGGTTGGGCGGCAAAGGCACGGGCGAGGGCCACCCGCTGCTGTTCGCCGCCGGAGAGCTGCGACGGGTAGTGATGACCGCGCTCGCTCAAGCCGACCGAAGCCAGGAGTTCGTCGGCACGACGGCCGGGGCGCCTCTCGCCCAGCAGTTCGAGCGGCAAGCGGACATTCTCCTGCGCGGTCATGTTGCCCAGCAGTTGAAAGGACTGGAAGACAAACCCGATCTTGTGCCGGCGCAGCAGGGCGAGCCGGTCCTCCGACAGGCCGGAGATCTCCTCACCGTCGATCCACACCTCGCCCGAGGTGGGGCGGTCGAGACCCGCGATCAGTCCGAGCAGAGTCGACTTGCCACTGCCCGACGGACCGAGAATGGCGACCGACTCACCGGCTTCGATGCGCAGATCGACGCCCTCGAGGATGGTCAACATCCTCTCGCCCGAAGGCAGACGTTTGCACAGCTGGCGAAGCTCGATTTGGGGTGAAGGCACGGCTGAGTAGAGAGCTGAGTCGAAAGCTGCGTAGAAAGGGGTGCTCAATATGGAAGTGGTGAGACGGACCCGAAAGTCCGCGCCGAGGGTAACACCCCGCCGCCGTCGGTTATTTCGCCCCCTGGTGAACCACGGACGCTGGCCAGGGTCAAAGTTACAGCGGCAACCGAGCCGAACCGCTGAGCGTACAATCGGCCCATGCGAAGAGCCCTTACCTTGTGTCTGCTGCTCACTCTCGCCGGCTGCAGCGGCGGCCCGGCCACCCCGGGGGAGACAGGTGGAGAGTCCTCGCCCGCCCTGGGAGTCACTCCTCCGCCTCCGGCGCAAGGCCAGGCCGAGATCTCCCACCAGCAGGAGGAGAGGTCAACGACAGTGCTCTTTCTCGGCGACAGCCTCTCCGCCGGCTTTGGACTGGCGAGCGAGGAGGCATTCCCCGCTCTCGTCGCCAAGGTGCTCGCTGAGCAGCGTATCGCCATCCAGGTGATCAACGCCGGGGTCAGCGGCGATACCTCCGCCGGTGGCCTGGCCCGACTCGACTGGCTGTTGCGACAACAGCCGGACGTGGTGGTGATCGAACTCGGCGGCAACGATGGGTTGCGCGGCTTGGATACCGAGGTCACCGAACAGAACCTGCGCCGGATCATCCTGCGCAGCCGGGCAGCGGGCACCCAGGTCCTTCTCGCCGGCATGCAGATGCCGCCCAACTACGGTGTGGACTACCAGCGCCGCTTCGCGGCTCTCTACCCCAAGCTGGCCGCGGAACTCGCCGTCCCCTTGATCCCCTTTCTTCTCGAAGGGGTCGGCGGCGACCCAGCCCTCAACCAACCCGACGGCATCCACCCCACCGCCGCCGGTCAGAAAATCGTCGCCCAGACGGTCGCCCGCCACCTGGCGAAGCTGCTCCAGTAGCCCGTCGCGTAGCACTGCTGTCCCACTGACAATGATTCCGCTCTGTCTTCGTAGGGGCGCGATTCATCGCGCCCCTACGAATCCAAGCGACTGAGTGTCCGCGGTTTGCTCCCTCAATGGTGGCCCACCACCCACCTTGCCGCCCCCGCCCCGCTTGACACCACCGCTCAAGTTTGCCACACTATACACATGAAACGCACAAATCTTGTGTTAGACGAGACTCTCCTAGCCGAAGCTGTGAAGTTGAGCGGCGAGCGCACCTTCTCAGCGACCGTCGCAAGAGCGTTGGAAGACTACGTGCGCCGCGCCAAGGCGCGGCAGATCCTCGATCTACGCGGCTCCGGGATCTGGCAAGGGGAACTGACCTCGATGCGGACCGACGCAGCCACGCAACGGATCGACCGGCCGTGATTCTGGTCGACACCTCGGTGTGGATCGAACACTTTCGCCCCCACTCCCAGTTTGACCTAGAACAGGCGGTCGATTTCGACGACATCGTCACTTGCCTGCCGGTGATTCAGGAGGTGCTCCAAGGGATCGACGACCAGCGAGCCTTCCTGCGCGTTCAGCAGGCGATGCAGGCCATGCCACGGGTCGAATCAACCCTCGGCGCCGAGGTGTACGGGGTGGCGATCGACCTCTACCGGCGGGCGCGGCGAGCGGGACTCACCATCCGTTCGGCGACCGATTGCTTGATCGCCGCCTGCGCGCTGCGCAGCTCGCTTATGATCTTGCATCAAGACCGCGATTACCCGGCCCTGGCCCGCATCGCGCCACTCGACGAAAGAGAGATCCACTCTTGACGGCGGCACGCGGGCTCGACGGGCTGCCACAACGGCCGAATCAGGGAGCTGACTCATGCGCCACGCCTCTCGCCTCCACCCGTTCCACCTCCTCCTCACGCTCGCGGTGATCCTCCCTGGCCTCACCGCCTGCACGCCGGCGGCCAAAGTCGAGCCCGCAGATCTGGTGCTGCGCGGCGGCAAGATCGTCACCCTGGAAGAGGGTCAGCCGCAAGTGGCGGCGCTGGCCGCTCGCGGCGGGGAGATCGTCGCCCTGGGTAGCGATGGCGAGATCGAGCCGCTGATCGGCGAGGCGACTCGGGTCGTCGATCTCGACGGTGCCTTGGCGGTACCGGGTTTGATCGAGGGCCATGGCCATTTCTTGGGCATCGGGCTGGCCCGCATGCAGCTCAACCTGATGGCCACCGAGAGCTGGGAAGAGATCGTGTCGATGGTCGAAGAGGCGGTCGCCAAGGCCAAACCCGGCGCCTGGATCGAAGGCCGAGGCTGGCACCAGGAGAAATGGACATCGCCTCCCCAGCCCAACCTCGATGGCCTGCCGATCCACCACTCGCTCTCCGCCGTCTCCCCCGACAACCCGGTGGTGCTGCGTCATGCCAGCGGCCACGCCCTGTTCGCCAACGCTCGCGCCATGGAGCTGGCCGGAATCTCACCGGCGACCCTCGCGCCCGAGGGCGGCGAGATCGTACGCAGCGGCGGCGGCGAGGCGATCGGTTACTTCCGCGAGACGGCGATGGACTTGGTCGCCCGCCAGGGTGAGCCCAACGAGGCCGAACTGCGCCGCATGGTCGAGCTGGCGAGCGAGGAGTGTCTGAGCAAGGGCATTACCAGCTTCCAAGACGCCGGCTCGTCGATAGAGACCATCCACCTGCTCCAGCAGATGGCGACGGAAGGAAAACTCCCCCTGCGTCTGTGGATAATGATCCTTGATTCCAACCCCAACATCGCCGCCGCTCTGCCCGCCATCAAGGTGACCGGTGCCGGCGATGAACGGCTGAGTGTCGGCGGCATCAAACACTGGATCGACGGCGCCCTCGGCGCCCATGGTGCCTGGTTGCTCGCACCCTACAGCGACTTGCCCACCTCGACCGGTCTCAACACAACGCCGATCGAGACCATCGAAGAAAGCGCGCGGATCGCGGTCGAACATGGTCTGCAGCTCTGCGTGCACGCCATCGGTGATCGCGCCAACCGCGAGACCCTGGACATCTTCGAGCGCAGTCTCGCCGCGCAACCCGACCCCGCCGCCCTGCGCTGGCGCATCGAGCATGCCCAGCACCTCGACCCGGCCGACATCCCCCGCTTCGCCGCCCTCGGCGTGATCGCCTCGATGCAGGCGGTCCACTGCACCTCCGACGGACCTTGGGTACCCGAGCGCCTCGGCGACGAACGATCCGCCGCAGGTGCCTACCTGTGGCGCACCTTGATCGACAGCGGCGCCGTGGTCACCAACGGTACCGACGCGCCGGTCGAAGATGTCGATCCCATCCCGAACTTCTACTCCGCCGTAACCCGCCGCATGTCCAACGGCGAGTTCTTCTACCCCGACCAGCGGATGACGCGTCAGGAAGCTCTGCGCGCCTACACCGCCAACAACGCCTACGCTGTCTTCGAGGAAGACCGCAAGGGAACCCTCGCGCTGGGCAAACTCGCCGATGTGACGGTTCTCTCGCGCGATATTCTCACCATCCCGGAAGAAGAGATCCTCGACACCACCGTGCTCTACACCATCGTCGGCGGCGAAATCGCCTACGCGGCGCAGTAGGAGATTTGATGAAACGTCCGACAGAGATGCTGACGGGAGTACGATAAGATCAACTGACCTTCCTACACTTTGACCCTATAGAACTCGGACAATCCAAAGCTCGGAGCACGGGTGAAAATCTCTCCCGCAGCCTTGATCGGGCCCTATCGACTGGTGGAGAACCTTGGTGTCGTGCCGCGCGGCAAGGCCTATCGCGCCATCGATGCGCGCAGCGAGCTCGAAGTAGTTCTCAAGGTGATCCCAACTTCGGTGATCGCCCGTGTCGAGGAGCCCGAGCCCGGTGTCTCCTGGCAATCGATGATCAGCGAGATGCGGCAGCTGACCCGCATCGACCGCAACGGCATCGTCTCCGTGTACGAGGTCATCGAAGACGAGGATGGCATCACTCTCGCCTTCGCACCCGCCGACGGGCTGACCTTGCGTGCCCATCTGGCCGGTGGAACCCGTATCGACCGCACGACCCTCATCGCCTGGATCGGCCGTCTCCTCGACCTCCTCGCCGAGGCGCACGCCCAGGAGATCCTCCATCGCCACCTCGGTGAGGACTCCGTGCGCATCGACCGCCACGGCCAACTGCACCTCGCTGACTTCGGGTTGACCCAGTTGGAGTTCGACCGCGTCCTACAGCCACCGCCCGAATTGCAGGAGGGTGGTTTCCACAGCCCAGCGAGCGACGTCTACCAACTCGCCGCCCTGCTCCACCGCCTGGCCGCAGGCCACCTCCGCGACACCGTCGGCGCGGTAGCTCTCGCCCCCACGGATCCGCTGCTGAGCCTGTTCGAAAAGGCGATGCGCGAAGCTCCTGAAGATCGCTACCTCGACGCTGGGGAGATGCAGATCGCTCTGCGTGAGGTGACCGAAGACACCACCGCCCATCCCGCCCCTCAAACGCTACCGGCCCGGGGACCGGTGCCGGCAGAAGAGGCGCTGGCGGCTCTAAGAGCGGCCCCACAACTCAGAAGGCCACCCCCACGGGACGGACGAGAGTTCGAAACACGCCTCACTGACATCTCTTCACTAACACTCTCCCCACCGCCTCCGACAGCCGCTCACCGGCACAAGAGCGCTGCCGGTAGACCACCCACCGCCCGACCCCGGCGGCGCCTCATCTACGTCGTGGCTCTAATCCTCGCGGCGCTAGCCTGCGGCGCCGCGGTAGCCCGTTGGCTGATCCGCCATCCACCGTCGATCGACGACACTCCGATCTCCATAGCACCGCAGGAGCGATCACCCTCTGCCGAGTCGCCTCCCGACGCGGCCAGTTCCCAACCTGCTTCCCGTACCGGGGCGGCACAGCGCGCCGCTACGGCAGTCGACGCCCTACCTGGGCCCAACCCCGCCTTCGTCGACCGCCAGCTGATCGCCGCCCGCGACCTGATCTTGGCTGACGACGACGAAGCAGCCGGCACCCTGCTCGAAGAGCTGCTGCTCTCTCCCGACCTCGCCGATCCACTCCCGGTCCTCGATGCACTCGCCAGCTTCTACCTGCGTACCGACCGGCCGCGCAAAGCCGGCAAGATCCTCGAGCGAGCGCTGGAGATCGAGCCCAACACCGAACGGCACTACCAACTTGGATTGAGCCAGGCGGCCCAGGGCGACATCCCCGGCGCACTGACCACGCTACGCCAGGCACTCGCCTCGGACCCGACCTCCGAGAACGTGATCACCGTCATCGACTATCTCGAATCCGGTCAATACCGCCACCCATAGCTGACTCAGCCCAGCGAGTCTCTCACCGAGGGTCGGGGAGCGGGTATCCTCCTCCCGTGTCTACCGCCGACCCCACCGAGACCACCCGCTGCGGCACCGCACTGTGGCCGCTGACCGCCGCCGAGATCGCCAGCTTGGCGGATGGCCGGCTCCTGCGCGGCGCCGAGGTTCTCGGCCATCGGGTGATCACCGACTCCAGAACTCCTGCTCGACACGGGGATGTCTTCTTCGGCCTTACTGGACCCCATTTCGACGGCGGCCGGTTCGCCCTAGCTGCGCTCAACGCCGGCGCCACCATCGCCGTGGTCCGTCCCGAGGTCGCCGCATTGCTCGCCGACAGCGCGCCAACCGGCACCGCCGTGATCGCCGTTGAACAGCCGCTGGCGGCATTGCAGGCCCTCGCCGCCGAAGCCCGCCGGTCTTTCACCGGAACGCTGGTCGCCATCGCCGGCAGCGAGGGCAAGACGACGGTCAAGGAGCAGCTGGTCGCCGCGCTGGCGGGCGAGCGCCGCCTCTATGCCAGCCCCCGGTCGTACAACTCGCAGGTCGGCGTGGCGCTCTCCCTCCTCATGCTCGACCGGCGCGCCGAGGTGGCGATCATCGAGTGCGGCGTCAGCCAGCCCGGCGAGATGGATCGGCTGGAGACGATGGTCCGCCCGGATCACGGCCTGCTGACCCGCGTCGGCGAAGCCCACCTCGAAGGCTTCGGCAGCCGCAACGCCGTCGCGGTGGAACAGAGCCGGCTGTTTCGCCGCCTGCGATCCGGCGCCTGGATCTTGACCTCCGGCGGCGAGGCGGTGGGGCGGGGTGCCCTGGCGACAGCCAGTGGCCGAATCTTGACCGTCGGCGGCGATGGCAGTCCGGACTTCACCTTCACGGCGGCGCGCGACGGCGAAGCGGCCAGGATCGAGCGCGACGGCGAATCCGTCAGCCTGCCACTCGCTGGCGGTAGCCGGCAGACGATCGCCCGACAACTCATCGAGAATGGCGCCCTGGCGGCGGCAGCGGCCCTCCTCCTCGGCGCCACGCCGGCAGCCATCGAGCGCGGGCTGGAAAGCTGGCGGCCGGCCTCGATGCGGCTCGAAATGTCGACCATGCCGAGCGGAGTTCTGCTCATCAACGACGGCTACACGGCCGATGCGACGAGCGCCGAGGCAGCCTTGGCTACGCTGGCCGGCGAGCACGCGCCGGCGACGCAAGCGGTCGCCATCCTCGGCGGCATGGCGCACCTGGGCGAGTTGGGTGGCGAGTCGCACAGGCAGGTGGGAAGGCGGTTGTGGGAGTTGGGGATCGACCGACTGATCGGGGTGGGCGATGGAGGTGCCGAGATCGCCCAAGCCGCGGCACGGGCCGGCATGCCGGAGCCGAAGATCCACACTGTCGCCGATCTTCCCGCAGCGGCACTCCTGGTGGAACAGCACTGCCGCAGCGGAGACCGGGTTCTGCTCAAGGCAAGCCGGCCGTTGCGCCTGGAACGGGCCGCTCACCTCCTCTTCGCTTCGCTGCCTCCGGCCCGCCTCTACGTCGATCTCGATGCCCTGCTCGCCAACTATCGCCGGATCCGGCACCACCTCGGGGAAGGAGTCGCCATCATGGCGGTGGTCAAGTCCTTCGGCTACGGCCTCGACGCCGCGCCCCTGGCACGCACGCTGCTCGCCGCCGGTCTCGACTATCTGGCCGTCGCCTATCCGGACGAGGGGGTTCGGCTACGCGACCGCGGCATCAAAGCTCCGATCCTGGTGCAGAACATCCTGGAGCAGGAGATCGAGAAGGTGGTGCGCTACGGGCTGACGGCGCAGGTCTCGGACAGGGCACAGATCGACTGGCTCGATGCCGAAGGCGAACGGCTTGGAACCTGCATCAGCGTTCACCTCAAGATCGATAGCGGCATGAGCCGCGCCGGAGCCTTCCCCGAAGATGCGCCGCAGCTGGCCCGAGCCCTGGCCGAAGCGCGGTGGCTGGAGTTCGAGGGACTGATGACCCATCTCTCCAGCGCCGACGACGCCGCGGGCGACGCCCACACCCACCAGCAGCTGCGCCGTTTCGACGCCGTACGCCGGCAACTGGCCGAAGCCGGACATCGACCACGCTGGATCCACGCCGCCAACAGCGCCGCGATTCAGCGTTTTGAGACGGCGCGATACACCATGGTGCGCGCCGGCCTCGCCCTCTGGGGCTACAGCCGCCCGATCACGGCCGCCGACGAAGCTCCCTCGCCCATCGTCCAACAACCGATACTGCGCCTGGTGACCCGCATCGTCTCGATCAAGAAGGTGCCCGCTGGCCGCGGCGTCGGCTACGGCCTCACCTACGAGACACCCGCCGACGGGGGCGAGCGCACCATCGCGGTCGTCGCCATCGGCTACGGCGACGGCTACCCCTGGTCGCTTTCCAACCGAGGCTGGATGGCCGTCCACGGGCAGCGCTGCCCGGTGGTTGGCCGCGTCTGCATCGATGTCACCATGATCGACGTCACCACGATCGACGGTGCCGTCCAAGCCGGCGATGAGGTCGTCGTCTTCGGTCCCGAACAGGATGAGCCATCGCTCCTCGAACTCGCCGAGAAGGCCGGCACCATCCCCTACGAGATGCTCACCCGAATCTCCCCCCGCGTGCGGCGGATCTTCCGCAGTAGCCACTAGAGATCCGGCCGGGCCTCTAGCAGCCCTTTCTGCTCACCGATTTCGCTACGAGACGCGGTGAGTGGCCCCATCGCGAGCCAAACTCGACTGGACACGTCTGTAACTTTTCGCCCCGCTTTCGCCCGGTACTAGTTGCTCGCACGATCAACTCTATGTGCCGGAGGGAATATGAAAACCGTGTCTCCAGGAGTTCTCAAGGCTAGCCTGGCCCTCGGCCTGGCTCTGACCTTTATCGCCCCGTCCCTCGCCTACGGGCAGTCCCTCGCGGGAGAGACGCTCGAACTCTCACGCGACTTCGACGCTCTCGCGGGGAGCCTGCTCGGCTCTCTCTTCGGGGGACGCAAGGTGGAGGGTGAGATCAAACGAGTGCGCGTCGAGAACGACAGCCCCTCGGCTCTCTCACTCGCAGTGGAGTACCAACGTGGAGACGGTCTGACCCTCGTCGCCGAGCTTCTCGGCGACGAGCAGCGGCGCCTTTCAGGGTACGGCGATGTTCGGGTGGTACTCGATGCGGGCGATGGCACCGCGGCGGTCGGGATCAGTCTCCAGCCCGGTGTCGAGGCCTTCGAGTCCCGCTTTCTCCGCCTCACGCTGAGCCGCAAGACCAACTCCAACCTGGGAAAGATGTTCGTCTTCGAGCTCAAGAAATCGTGGGGCGGAGGGACGGTGGACGGGGCCGGAGTGGCCCAACCACTCGAAGTCGCCCTCGTCCCTGTGGGCAAGGCCTCCACGCTGCGAAAGGACCAGACTCGGCTCGAAGCCGTCAACTTGCCGAAGGTCATGTACCCCGCGAGGATCGCTCCGGCGACCGCGCAACCGCCCACGGCGACCTCAATCAAAATGATCGCGGCTCGCCCCCTCGCCATGGAGGCATCTCCACGTCGAGTGGTGACTCCTATGGCGACAGTGTCTGCTCGTCACACCCCGACCGTAACCCTGTCGCGCGAGAAGACCGCGCTGGTGACCAAGGCCTTCCAACGTCAGACCATGGTCAAGACCTTCACCTATGGGATCAAGAAGGAAGACAAAAACCGTGGTGCACGAGGACCGGGTGGCCAACGGATCAACCTGCTCGAGGGGCTACGAAGCGACGTCGATATTCCCTTCGACGAGATTCTCACCATCAACCGCGAGGTCTACGAGGACGCCAATCCTGCCTCCGGCATCTACTATTTCCTACCCCACTCCTACCATCTGCAGTGGGATGAGTTCGACGGACATGGCATGCGCATGCTCTACGGCGCAAGCGCAGACGCCAGCGTTGCCGGCGAAGTCATCATGGCCACTCGTCTCGATTCCGGAATCACCACTTCCGAGGCTAGCCTCGCGCGCGCGTTACTCGACGCTCACCGCGCTCGGCATGGAGCCAGCAGAGCCAACGAGCTTCGTACGCTACCTCTCGACGCACCACCCGCCGTTTCGCTCTCGGGCGGATTGGCACACCAGTACGACATTGAGGCCGACCGCATCATCGTCAACGCGGTCTCCGACGTACTCGGCGAGATGGACGTCTCCTGGGTAACCGACTCCGTCACCAAAGAGAACCTCCAACTCGCCCTGACAGAGGACATCGGTATCAACGGTGTGGTCAGCCTCGATCCGACCAGCGATGTACTAGGCAACATCGGTCTGCCGATCCAGATACGACTGGCCGATCGCGGTACTTTCGGCCGAATCTCCTGGCTGCGCGAAACCTGGCAAAACCGGTTGCCCTATCCGGTGCGCCTCAAGTACGTACACGCCTTGATGATTCACGGCAATCAGCCGGTCATCTACTCCTGGTCCACGGGCAGTGCGGAAGTTGCTCCGGGCGGCAAGGTGAACTGGGAGGCGAGCAAACTCCCGCAGTGGGTGGCGCGCGATGCCAAACGTCTTTGGATCGACTATTCCATCGCTCGCGAGTGCGCTCCGTGCGACCGCCAAGTGCTCGATCGAATCACCTCGGGCGTGACCGCCGCCGCCCCGTCAGATCTCATCTTCCGAACGCTGAATCCTCTTGCCGATTCCGGCGCGGTGGAGATCTCGGTTCGGGTCCGTTCTCGCTACTTCCATCCCAAGAACAGGGAGCTGCAGACCAAGCCCGCCCTAGTGCTCAGGGAAGACATGGCGGAGTACACCATGGGCCCGATCTACCTCGCCGACCGTCAACCGGGCGAGGTCGTGCCCGATGACCCGCTCTTCGAATACCAGCTCGAGCTGATCCTCGAGGACGGCCGACCGCTCACCTCGAGCACCTGGACCGAAGTGCACGACCTGAGGGCAATCATCGGCACCTACCAGGTCGAGCAGCAGCTCGGCCCGCTGAACTCGGGCGGGAATGACGAGTGAGAAGCTCATGCGTACTCTGCGCACTGCTCGCTTTCTGCCTCGTACCGGTGTCGCTGCGAGCGACACCGGACCTACGGCGTGGCTTCGCCGCTGCCGAGCTGACGGTCTTCCCCGATGACCGCCTAGCGCATCGCTTCTACTACCTCCCCGGTGCCTTCACCATCGCTACGACCGACGACGGCGCGCCGGACCTTCACCTACTCTCAATGCGCTACACCGGCACCCGCGCGGCAGGAGACCAAGGCACATTCCTGACCCGCTCGATCCTCACCATCCGCATCATTCTCGAGTCGCCAGACTCGGAGCTTCTCGAAGCTGCGAAGAGGGAGCTTCAGACCTCCCGCCGCCGACGCGTCGACCTTCGGCCGATGCCAATGCAGAGAACCGAGTCCGCCGTCGTCTACGCCGCGCTCAATCCGGAAACTGGCGAGACCGGAGACTCGACTCTGCTGCCCTCCGGCTCACTGGAGGAGTCCACCGAAGCGGAGACGAGCGGCACCTACTGGAGCCAGCGGGTGTTTACGCTTCGACTCGGGGACCAGGACGCTCAGCTTCTCCTGCACGCCTTCGAAGCCGGGCAAATGGCGATGAGTCTCGGTTGGGCTCTGGTCGCCAACGCGATCTCCACCAGCCAAGAGTTCTCGGAGCTTTCGGGCTCGCCCGAACTGGTGGCGGCGCTGCGAGAGCGCCTGGACCTCGAGAACCCCGAGGGCGAGGCCGTACGTCCGGTCGTTGTCAGAGCGGGCGCCACGGCCGTCGAACTCGACACCGCGAGGTGGCCTCATCTGCTGAAGAAGATCGACTTGAATTCCGCAGTCCCACCCGGCTACGCGGCTCTCCAGATCTACTGCTACGACTTTCGAAACGGCCTCGCCAAGGACACCTTCGAGAAACGAATCGACCTCTCGGCCCAGTCCGTCGCCGGCACCCCCGTTGGCCTAAGCGTGATCTTCAAATCCGACACGCCGGATCTCTACTCCCATACCGCACGCTTTTCCATCGCCGTGCGCCTCGACCAGCCATTCAGCTACCGCGTTCGAGAGGTCGCTCTCGACGGCCAGGAGCGGCTGGTCACCGACTGGACCGAAAGCCACTCCTGGGCCGACGTTCTCGACATCACCCGGCGGCCCTCAGAAGAGGAGATTGAGCATGAAGCATCTCTCATCGATTTCTAGGCGAGTCCTGGCTCAAGCCACGCTGCTACTCGCGCTTCCTGGTTGGAACGCCCTGCACGCGATCGTCAACTATGAAGAGGGGCGCCGCGAGGTTCTTGGAGTTCAACTCCTGCAGGATGCCGACGACCCCTCGACCTACTTCTACATCCCCAAGTACCCGCACCTCGCCACCAAGAAGGACGGGACCTACGAGCTGCTGTGCATCAAGTACCTCGACCCCGCCGGCGGAGCGAGCGGAGGTCTATTCCACGCCTTGGTCGAATTCACCCTGCCAACCGAAGCCCTGGCTGAAGTCGAGGCTGCTCTGCGGCAAGACCAGCCGGGAGCGCGCATCGCAGGACCGGTACAACTCATGCAAACCGTCGAAGAGGGCGAAGCAGGGATGGGAGCATTCGAGGTCATTTCGGCCACCCTCTCTGACACCGCGGAGGGTGGCTTCACGCGGAGCATTATCGCCTCCAAAGCAGCGCCGATCACCCCCGGTTCGAAGGCGGTTATCGCCGCGCTCTTGGATCCCAAGGGCGCAACCCTTCTCTTCGAGTCCCTCGCCGGTCCGACCTCGGACGTATCCGTGTCGATCAGCGCCTATTACCAAGCCAAGGTAAAGGCCTACAACGCCACGGTCAGCGCCGACATGGAGACCGTCTACAACCACTACTCTCGCGTCGCGAACTTTCAGCGAGACTTCACCAAACGCGAGTCGCGGAAGGTCGTCGACCAACTCGTACAGAACGGTGGCCTTAAGGTGGAGGTCTTCGACCAAACCGTCGGTCTGGGGCTCAAGGCCGACGAACTCGACGCGATCCTCCAACTGGTGACGGACAAGCTCACCGAACTCATGTTCGACGCCCAGTCGGGCTGGGCCAAGGAGCCGCCGCGCGAGACCGCCGTCGAGGCCAAGCAGATCGAGCGCCGACGCCCGACCGGATGGTTCAGCCGCGTCTTCGGTGGCGAGCGCAATCCCAAGTACGTCACCGATGACCAGTACGTGCTCAAGAAGCGCGAAGACATCCAGCGCCGCTCCTTCAATCTTACGCTCAACAAAGCTACCACGATCAAAGTGCCCGTCAACACCGCCGGAAACCTCGGAGGGCTCTTCAAGGACTTCGGCGACGACGAACGCTACTTCCGCGTCGTCGACCTCACCGACCCGGACTTCGAACTCCGCAAGGTGCACTTCCAAATCGACGGCGCCTACCTGGACGCCTTCAAGGACACCATCAACTTCGCCTCGGTCAACTTCCGCAAGAGCTACCCCGGACGCTCCGACGTCACCGACAAACTCCACTTCACCTACGAAGACATTCAGGCCGGGCGCACCATTCAGCACGTTGTCTTCAGCCGTATCGGCGCGAAAGAAGCTAGCTGGACGGAGTTCGAATACCAGGTCATATGGAGCCTCCGCGACAGACCGAGCGTTCGCGTTCCGGAGGCTGAGAGCCAGTGGATCAAGACCCGTGACGCGGCCGTTTCCCTGGTTCCACCCTTCACCCGCCGAAGGGTCGAGATCGACACGGACCGCAGTGCCTTTGAGGAGCGAGGGGTGCGTGCCGCCTTCGTGGAGTTCGCCACCGTGCTCGGTGGCGAACCCCGAATCGAGCGACGGGCCAGCCTCCGTGCCGACGATGCCGAGGCGACCGCGCAGGTAGCGATCTACCACGACCGCGACGAGCCCGTCGGATGGCGTGTCTCCTGGTACGCAACCGACACCTCGAAGCGCACGCGCCTCGAGGTTCTCGAGTCCGACTTCCTCTTCCTCTCTCCCCCAACGCTCGTCGATCCAGCCGCCGAAGAGCCCGAGCCCGAAGAGCTCGCAACAGAGGACCCCAGCCCCGTAGACCCAGACCCCAGCGATGCCGAGGACGGGACACCATGAAGTCGACCAGACTCCTGGCGTCCCTTCTTCTCCTCGCCGGCAACCTGCTCGTTGCTTACCCGGTGGAGGCTCAGCGCCTAGCCATCGACCACGGAGTTCGCGCAGCGGGGCTTTGGTGCTTCCCGATCCTGGACAAACCTCAACAGTGGCTGTACCTCCCGGCTACCGCCGGCCTGGCGAGGAACGAAGCCGGCCAACCTAGGTTCTCGCTGGTCCGCTACGTATTCAATGCCGAAGCCGACACCGAGTCCGCCTCCACTATTCAGGATTCCGCGGGCGGAGGCGTTCTCCACTTCCTCGTCACCTACGACACCGAACCGGAAGCTGTAGAGGCGGCCGAGCGCGAACTGCGCCAGCGTCTCGACGACGACGAGATCTCACTTCGCGGCCCGGTGATCTTCAAAGAGGGTCGCTACGGGTTGGTCTCCTCCATTCTGAGCGTCGAAGGCAAGCCCGAACGCAAGCTGCTCGCCGAAGGTCGGGCCCCGGTGGTGGAGGGCAACACGATCGCACTCTCCTTCGACCTCGAACCCAAAGAAGCCAACCTGCTACTCGAGAGCCTGCAAACCGAAACCCCAGACGTCTCCCTGGTCTTCGACATGACCTTCTCCGGCATCGTCGACGCCTACGACGCAGAACTCACCGTCGATTGGTCGAAGGTCCACGAGAGCATGGCGGCCGAGGCCGGCGGCACCGTCTATTGGGTCAGCGCCGAGGTCAAGGCTCAGATCGACACGCTCATCCACGACAGCTCGATCAAACTCGTCTCCCGCGGCTCCGACGCAAACATGGAGGCGCTGATCGCCCAGGTGTACGACCGAATCCTCAAACTGCTGTTCGACGAGGTCGAGCCAAGCCGCGTGCCCAGGGAGGACCGCGGTGGTCTGATGGATGCCCTGGCCGGCCTTGTGGAGCCTGGCGGGCTCCTCGACTCGGGTACGACCACGGGGTTCGGCGCCCATGTCGGCTTCCAGTACAAGAATATGCGCTCCACGGGGACGAGCGTTCTCGACTTCAACCATGCGGCGGCCGTCGATCGGCACCACTTCCTCACCTTCAACGTCGGCGACCTCTACAAGGAGTACGGCGACGATGAGCACTACTTTCGATCCACCAGCATCGAAGACCCCATGTTCGACCAGCGGGTCGTCCACGTAGCGATCGACGGTTCCGTCCTGCCCGAGTTCGACCGCTTGATCAACAGCGTCACCGTCACCCTACGCAAGAACCACGGAGACGGCAGCACCACTCTCCAGGAGGTCGTGCTCGACAACGCTTCCGCAACCCCCGACCGGCTCGAATCTCTGAGTATGACCTACGGCTGGGCCAGCGACGACGATCGTCTCGCTTGGCTCCAGTACGACTATCGCACCCAGTGGAGCTTCAAGGGCGGCGGCGAATACCACACCGACTGGCAATCGAGTGAAGGGGCCATGATCGATGTGTTCGCCCCTTTTCACCGGCGAACTGTTCAGGTCGTCGATAGCGGGGCGATGACCGCGGACTCGAACGTTCGCGCCATCGTCGTCGCCATCGAGTACCCGTTCTTCGGCCAAACGCGCCGCGAGCAGCTCGTGGTGCGCTCGGACCGCCCAAGCGAGGACCAGAGCCTGGAGATCACGCTGCCGCTCGGTGAGTTCGCCTATGACTACAGCCTTACCTGGCTGTTCGACGACGGCGGCCGAACTCAGGCCTCCAGTCGCGATGCCAGCGGCATTATCTTTCTCGATCCCCCACCCGCAACCCCTTCGGGCACGAGGCCCGGAAGTTGAATCCCTCAGATACCGAAGGAGATAACCGATGAAAACCGCACCACACAAGACCCTCCGGCTCGGAGCCTGGGCGCTCCTCCTGCTCGCGCTGGCACTGCCCAACATAGCCGGCGCGGTCGTTCTCGACGACGAAACGCGCGACGAAATCATTCTCGAGGACGGCACGCACGTCATTCTCTACGCCAAGGCGGGCAGCACCTCCGGCAGTCGCACGCGCGAGTGGTACTACCTGCCCCCCACCGAGACGCTTCGCCTGGCGACGCGCCCCGACAACACTCCCGAGTTCCTGTTCATGAAGTTCACCGAAGAAGCCAGCGAGGAACTCGGTGGGATCAGCGGCGCGATCATGCACTTCCTGATGACCTGGGGTCTGACCCCGGAACAGCATGAGGAGCTCGCAGGAGTTCTCAAAGAGAAGCACCGCGGCGCCATCCTCAAGGGCCCCGTGCCGCTCGAACCCGACGACGACGGTGGTTCCTTCCGGATCATCTCGGCCACCATGACCGACAAAGGACTCACCCCCTCGATCACCATGTCGAATCGCGCGCCGCTCACCGCCGGTGATCGCGCCGCGGCAGCAGCCCGTCTCACCGCCCAAGGCGCTCAGCTCATGGCGGCCACATTCGAGCAGACCAGCTCGATCGCCGATCTTTCGATCGAACTCAACTACAGCTTTCTCACCCTCGCCCCGGCGGCCCGCGGCCGCATCGTCATCGACTGGTCGAAGATTCGGACCCAGTCCGAGACCCTCGAAGCCGAGTACAAGAAATGGCAGTCCGGAAAGAGAGTGAAGAAAGTGAGCTTTTTGGGCATCCCGATCTACAAGAGCTCGACCCCGATCTACTCACGTTCCTACGACGAGATGCGTCGCGAGTACGACTTCCTTCGCGAGCGCCAGGTCATCCGCGTCGAGTTCGACCAACTCCGCGACGGCGAAGCTACCCAGAAGATGCAGGACGCCTTCTTCCAGGTGTTCATGAACATGGTCGCCGAGACCTCGGCTCCGGACGACGGCGTTCCGCCACCACCGAGCGACAAGGAGAAGGAGACCGTTCCCAACATCAAGTACGGGCGCAGCTACAAGTACAAGAAGAGCTTCGTAAGGAACGTCGATCACCGCAAGACCCAGACGCTCGTACTCAATTCCCGCACATCGATTCGCAACCCGATCTCGATGACCGCCAACCTCGCGAGCTGGTACGAAAAGGCATCGCACTACGACAGTTGCGTCGGCAGCGTGATCCTCAACGATCGCTTCTTCAAGCACCGAGACATCCGCTTCATCCTCGATTTGGACGCCAAAGATCTCTTCGACGAACAGATCAACTACGTCACCGTCAACGTGCGAAAGCGCCGCTCGTCAGGTGCACCCTTCGAGGATAGCTTCACCATCGATTCGAAGTACCTCGAGGAGCATGGCGTGACCGCCGCACTGACCTACGCCCGCGGCGAGGACACCGACCCCGACGCCTACCAATACAAGTCTCAGTGGAGCCTGCGAAGCGGCGAGGTGTACCCCAAGAATCCCGGCTACATCGACGGCGATTGGGAGGGCGTCACACTCGCACCCCCGGTGGCCATCAGAACCGTCGAGGTCGAGGCCGACCTGGACGAGCTCGAAGCGAGCGGCATCACGCGAGCTACCGTACAGATTCACTACTCGCGCTTCGGCAAAGAAGTCGTCGACAACATCCACGTCTCGCCGGCGCAGGGCCAGCCGCTCGTCGCCAAGCGGATCTTCCTCGACCGCGACATGAAGGGCTATGCCTACCGCGTGATCCTCAATCACAAACGCGACGGCAAACTGGCCCTCGAGCCCCACCCGCTGGTCAACGACGACTACATCTTCGTGACCATTCCCGAGGAACTTCGGGACGAGACGAGTGAACTGCACCGAGCAGCCAAAGAGACCGCGGTCGAAATCACCGAGAAGGGCAAGGACAAGATCCTCGACCGCTTCTCCGACCTTCTCGAAGGAGGAGACTGATCATGCGTACTACCGGAGCCACTACCTGGCTCGTTCTCGGCCTAGGGCTTCTTCTGGGCGCCACCTCGACGTTCGCCCAGAACGTCGTCATCGATCGGCCGGTTCGTGCCGGTGACCTGGTGCTCTTCCCTGCCGTCAACAACGACAAAGAGTTGTACTACGCACCGACTCGCGCCCGCCTCGCCAGCGACGAAAACGATCGGCCAAAGTTCTCGTTCCTGCGCTGGGTCGACAACGTGCGCACCGGTTCCGAAGAAGCAGCAGCTCGAGAGGGCGAGGGCGGCGGTATCGTTCACGCCGTTGTCCAGATCGGTGTAACCGAGGAGCAGCTGCGGGACGCCCAGCGCGAAGCACAGCGCACCGTCCCCGGTGCCCAGATTCGCGGCCCGCTGATCTTCAAATCCGGCAAGTTCTCGCTCGTCTCCTCCTTCGCCAACGAAGAGGGCGACTTCACCGACCACGTTGCGGGCGTCGGCGCGGCGGCGCTGCTCGACGGTGACTCTATGGCAGTCTCCATCCAGCTCACCAAGAAGGGCGCCAAGGTCCTCTGGGAATCCTTCGAGACGCCCACTCCTGATATCAGCTTCAGCTTCGAAATGGAGATCGACGGCTACCTCTCCCCCAAGAGCGCCCTCATCGAAGCGAACTTCGACCAGATCTACGATCACAAGGCATTCGCCGCCGGCATCGCTTCCAAGTACCTTTCCGGCGAGATTCGCGGCGCTTTCGACGACCTGCAAAGAACCGGCGCCATCAAGCTCACCCAGGTTGGCGACGACCAGAACCTGCAGCGCCTCATCGATACGGCGTACAGCAAGATCGCCGAGATCATGTTCCAACCCTTGAACGGCTCCGGAACACCCAATCTCAACAGCTTGGCGAGCGCCGCCTCGGGCCAACGGAGCATGCTCGACAAAGCGACCTCCATGCTGACCAAGAATCGTGCCGAGGCACGCAAGTCCAACGAAGGAATCCGCAAGCGCAACGCCGCGCGCGGCAAGGCAAATGCCACCGCTGCGGGCAGCAACCTCAAGGCCGAACGGCTCGAGGCCAGAGCCAAGGCCGCTGAACAACGCGCCGCCACCCTGGAAGCGCGAGCTAGCGCCGCCGAGGGCCGAGTGGCAACCCTAAACCGACCCCCGAGCACCGCAAGTGGCACGACCTCAACATCGGGGGGCACGACCGGCACCGCCACCGCCGGCACCACCGCCACCACCGCCACCACCGCCACCACCGCCACCACCACGACGGGCGCTACCAGGGGAGGAACCGCCGGCACCACGGGGACGACGGGCCGGACATCCACCGCGGGGACGACAGGAACCACCAGCTCGACCGGCACCTCGTCGACTCCCGGATCGACTCCCTCACCCACCGCCGCTGCACTGCGTCAACGCGCCCAGCAGCACGCCAAGAACCTCCGCACCCTGGCCACTCAAGCGCGGACCGAGGCCGGCAAACTGCGCGCCAAGGCCAACAAAGTTGCCAGTGAAGCCGCCACGACGGCGAGCGGAGCCCAGAAGCTCGAGAAAGAGGAAGACCTTCCCTCCTTCGCCATCGTCGCCGCCTTCGAGATGAAGCACGTCCGCCAACGCGGCACCTTCACCATCGACCTCAACAAGTACACCGCCACTACCATGACCCTGCGCTTCGACGAGAACATCGGCGACCTACGCGCGCTGAAGAACGACCAGCTGCACTTCCGCGAGGTCAACATCGATGCCCCGCTCTACACCCAGCGGGAACTCGTCGCTTTCGTCGATGGCTTGAACGCCCAGGACTTCGGCGACTACATCAACTTCGTCACCGTCCAGATGCGCAAGAGGCACGCCGGCGGCGACGAGAGTTTCGACGAAGTCCGCATCGATCGCAACAACTTCAACCGCGAGGGCAACATCTTCAAGATGCTCTACGGCTGGAAGGGCGACAACGATCGCAGGAAGTGGCTCGACTACGACTTCAAGACCCAGTGGAGCTTCTTCGGAGGAGCCGAAGTCGAAGTCCCATGGAGCACTACCACCTCCGGCGCCATCAACTTGGCTCCGCCCTTCCAACGGCGCCGGGTCACCCTCGAGGCAGACCCGGATCTCATGCCCGCCGAGGTGCGCGCCATCACGGTCAAGGTCTTCTACCGACTCGGTGACGCCGAGCAGACTCAGCAAACCACTCTCAACGTCTCGAAAAATGAGTTCTCGGGCAACCTCGACTTCATGCTGCCCGCCGATCAGTTCGAGTACGAGTACGAAATTTTCTGGCGACTTCGCGGTAACCGCACCGCGACGAGCGGCCGTCTCAAAACCAGCGAGGCCGTCCTGTTCGTCGACGAACTTCCCGAAGCCTAAGAGGCCCAAATCATGTTCCATAACAAGACGATGTCCATGCTGAGAATCTTCAGCGCAGCCCTTCTTTGTGCCGCGCTCGTCACCCCGCCAACCCACGCATCGATCTCCGAAGCTCAGGCCAAGGCACTCGAAGCGAAGTCCAAGACTGTGGTTCAGGACTACCTCAAGCAGAGCGCGGCCTCCTTGGCTAGGGCTCACCGACAGAGCATCGAGGCCTTCGGCCGCTGGGTGCAAGCCAACGGCTCGCAGCCTTACTCCGCAACCCTGCTCAACAGCGTTCTCTCGGGTGTCGGAAACTCGACGGACTCGATCATCACCAGCCCCGGCAGCTTCATGGATATGCTGCGCCAACGTCTCTCCACCGGCTACAAAGCACAGCAAGGCGGCTCGGTTAGCAGCGCGGCCCAGTTTGCCGAGCGTCACCGCGCCGCCGCACAGGCAGCAGCCGGCAACCTGGCAACCCTGGCCGACCAGTTCATCCAGGCCAACACCTCGCTCATTCGTGTCGTCCAGGACGAGTACATCCTCGACGGACTCGACCAAGGCCTCGTACCCCAGTTTCAAGGCAGCACCGCGCAAGGGCTGTTGCGCGACGTGGGCGTACCAATTCCCAATGGAACCGACGTCGCCAGCTTCGCCGAGAACCTCGTCCAGTACTGGATTGGGATGGTTCTCCGCGCCTCCGGCACGCCAGCCAACATCAACATCAAGAGCCGAGCCGCGGCGGTCAAAGCGCTCTACAGCGACCTGAATCGGCACTGTCCAATCGAAAAGCTCCTCCCCGCCGCCGAAGTCAGCACCGAGTGCCAGGCATGGACGGGCAGCACGCTCCTGGCGAGCGGCCCCGCGGCGCCGGACGTCCCCACCCGGCCCGGCGACGACCCCTTCAACGAGGTCTTCGAAATGGAGCTCGGCGGCGCCTCACCCACACCGGTTCGCATCGGCACGCTGAGAGCCTCATCCATCACCGACCTCGGCCCGCGACAGAGCAAGCCTCCGGCCGCGGCCGCACGGGTAGCCAACAAGATTCACCCCGAACTCAAGAAGATGATCGACCGTCAGTCCGGCGACAGCCGCGTAGAGGTCATCGTCAACCTGCGCGACAACATCCAGATTCCCCGCTTCCCGGAACGCGAGGCCCCCAGGGCCATCGCCTCCTGGAAACCGATACTTCCCAACTGGGTCGGCGCCGGTGTCTCCAGCTCGAGTGCCCCCTATCTCGTCGAAAGCCAGAAGGTCATCCGCGCCATCCAGCAGCAGCGCGCTGCCGACTACGACAACCTCATCACGAGTTGGACGGGTAAGTACGGCATCAAATCGATGGGCACATTCTGGCTCATCCGTGCCCTCCACATCGAAGCTCCGCTCAGCGCGATGGTCCGACTCTCCAACGAAGAGGACGTACTCTCGATCGAACCGGTGCAGACAGAAGAGAAGCCCCCTCAGGACGCCAACAACAAGAACGACATCGAAGACGGCCGCGCGCGGATCAAGTCGGATCCCTACTTCAATCTCAAGCTCAAAGGGAGCGACATCGCTCTTCTGGATACCGGCGTTCGCTTCCCCCACAACCATTTCAAGAGCCCGGACCACATTCTGCTCGAGTTCGACTGTACCGACGGAACCTGCGACGGCAGTCCCAATCCGTCCGACAACAACTGGAATCACGGCACATCGTCCGCCTCGATCATCGTCGGCAACCAGCGACTCGGCAATCAGTATCGCGCGGTGACCGAGCTGTGGCTGTCGAGCTACAAGATCTACACCGCGACGGGCCTCAATACCGTCGCCACAATCAAGGGGTTCCAGGAAGCCCTCAGGGTGAATGACACCATCCTCGTGGCGGAAATTCAGTCCACCCAGTCTCCCACCGGCTCCATCTCAGCCGCGGCGGACGCCGCCTTTGACGCCGGAGCCGTGGTCATCGCCGCCAACGGCAACTACGGACCCGCCGCATCGAGCGTCGCCTCACCGGGTAACGCCCACAAGGCGCTCGGTATCGGAAACTACGTCGTCGACACCCTGGCCGCCGTCAACTCCCAAGGCCGTGGACCCACGCCGGACAACCGAATCAAACCCGACCTCCAGTTCCCAACCAACACCGAAGCCGCGAGCAACGCTTCGAACACCGCCCTTCAAGTCTTCACCGGCACCAGCGGCGCCACCCCCTACGCCGCCGGCGTCGCGGCCCTGGTCCGCAACTGGCTCAAGGGCAAGAGTAGGTCCATCGACCCGGGCAAGGTCTACGCCTTCATGATGCTCGGCGGTCAACAAACCTACCCTTTCAACAACACTACCGGCGCCGGTAAGTTCGAGATGCCGCTCGGTGGCAAGGCCACTTGGGGAAAGGTCTCCGTCCATAACGGCAAGACTATCGAGATCTCCATCACCGTCGGCGCCAACCAGAAACAAATCGACGCCGCCCTCTGGTGGCCCGAAACCGCCGCTCAGCAGCACAACGACATCGACCTCTCCATCGTCGATCCCAGCGGTACCACGCGAACCACCAGCCTCTCAGGGCCGAGCGTCTTCGAGCGTGCCCGATTCAAGGGTAACCTGGCCAAGGGAACTTGGAAGATCAAGATCCGAGGATTCAATGTCAGAACAGGAAGCCAGACGGTCTACTGGGCAGAACACCACAACCCCTAACCCATCCGCCAGCAGAATCAACATTCACCGAGGTCGGCACTTCAGGCCTCGGTGGTCGTGTCTTTCCCTGGTCGCGCTGGTGCTCCTATCGACGGCCTGCACCAGGACCGCAGCCCCATCCTGCGGAGAAGAGATCGTCATCTCGGCCAACACCGACTGGTACCAAGAATCCTCCGCCCAAGAGGAGACCTTCATCGGTAACCTCGAGAGACTCCCAGAGACCCTGCCCACCCCCGGCGGCCGAGGCGGCCGCATTCTTGGGCTGAGGAGGCGAAACGAACTCCTACCGATCTACGCTGTGGGCTCGGAGGGGCTTCTCGAGCCATTCATTGGCAAGGGCCCGGTTGAAGTTCGAGGCAAACGGGTCGCCGATGACTTGGCTCCCGGATTCGAACTTTGGGTGGGTGCGGTGTCGACACTAGGGGCTTGCTGAAAGACTCGCGATGCCCCTTTCTCGCCGCTCCTAGCATTTGTTTTCAGGGAGGCTGAGCGCCCCCCTCAAGGCGAAAAAGCGTCTTTTCGCCCTTCACTCCCATCTTCGACTTCGCCGGCGAGCCTGTACAGGCTCGCCCCAACTTGTAAGGAGCCACCCGAACGTTTGGCGAGAACATTCGCCGACTCGATACCGAGGACTACTGCGCGGCCCAGAACTGGCAAGGGCGCTTCTCAGATCGAAGGAGCGTGGCCACAAGTCCGGCGAATCCCGGACTCCCCGAAAATCGTCCCGAGAATCGCCGCTGGGTGCACTCATTTCATAGAAAGCGGCGCACATCTGCATGTGCGACCGCACGTCTGCTTGACATCCGCTCGCTCGACGCACGCGCGCCGCGAGCGAGTCTGGCCGTGACGGAGATCCGCGGCAACAACGACGCCGATGTTGGTTGCATCGACGAACGCTCCCCGAGGCAATCCTCCTGAGCTGCCGGGCAATCTAGGGGAGAAGAACTATGCAACGTTTCTACTGCGTACTCGCTCTGACTATCCTGCTGACGGTCGCGGTACCAGCCGCCGCCGATACTGAGGTGATCGCCGCCCAAGGTGTTCTCCGCCTACCGCACGCCCTGGCCGGCCTGGAGGTCCTGATCGAGAAGGTGGTGGGTGCCGACGGGCGAATCGAGCTGCGCTCGAACTCGCCGCAACTCCAGAGCTTCGATGACCTCGACCGTCTCCTCGACGACGAGCGTCAGCTTGAGCACAAGAAGTGGGGCAACCTCGGCAACGAGCTACGGCTGCGCTTCACAGAGATGGCCGACCGTGAGAGCGTCAAGGTGGTGATCTACCTGCGCATGCCTCGGGTCACCTACCTGGACAAGTACCACCACTCCGCAGCCGAACTCATCGCTCACAGCCAAGCACTGACCCGGGTACGGCCCGTGGTTTCCAGCCAAGAGGTGGCCCGCGTCTACGGCCTGGCGGTGGAGGAGGTCGCCGAGGCCGGCGAGAACCGCATCGTGGCCACGGTGAGCAAGACGGCCCTCAGCCTGCTGCGCTTCGATGAAACGATCGCCGCCGTCGAACTGTGGCGCGAGGAGGAGCCGACCTATCCGTTGACCACCTTCACCCACTCGTCCTATAACTCTCCGCCGCTGCCGGTAGGAGCACGGGGTGGCGGGGTCAACGTGTCGACCTTCGAAACCGGTGTATATCAAGAGAACTTCGACTGCATGGGCAACCTCGATCCGGCCAATATCGATATCACCGCCACCCACAACGGCAACAACGACCACTCCAACCTCACCTTCAAGACCCTGTGGAATACAGCCCCCGACGGCACTTTCTTCCACCACGATTCGGCCAACTTCTCTTCCAGTGGTTCGCAGAACTTCCTGGTCAACAACGACATCCGGACCTCGAGCATCAGCTATACCCGGTGGGGGAGCAACCAGAACACCTATGAGATGCGACTCATGGACGACTTCGCCTACCGGTGGCCGTTTCCCGTCTTCACCAACCCCACGGCCAACGGTGGCTACTCGCTGGAGGCTCACTGGCAGTGCTACAACTGCATCAGTATCGGCAATGTGCGCCACACCAACGAGCGCTACTACGAGCTGGCCGATTGCACTCAGACACGCAATCCCGACCCGGTGTACGGCCCGGCCATCTCCGGCAGCGCCGGCGACTGGGAGATGCCGCAGTTGGTGGTCCCGGGCATCCACCCCGACCCTAACGACGCCCAGGCGGTGGACGAGTGCCTGGGTGCTTTCAATCTTTGGTGCGGCACCAGCATCTCGGCGCCGGTGGCCAACGGCGTGGCGGGCGCTGTGATCAGCTCCGACTCCCGAATGGAGAACAACCCGGAGATGGTCAAGGCCGTTCTGCTGTTGACCGCCCAGAACGTGGAGGCGGGCTACTGGGCCTCGGCGGTGGACGAGCGCGACGGTACCGGAGTGATCTCGGGAGCCGACGCCATCGCCTTCGCCCGCAACCACACCACGGTACGCCCCGGCGCCCAGGCGATAGACGGCCTGGGAGGCGGGTCGCTGGCCACCAGCAACGAGGGTGACACGCTAACCTTCTACATCCGTACGCCACCAGACAAGCCGGGAAGTCGCCACCTGCGGGCGGCGGTCGTCTGGACCTCCAATCCCGACATGGTGGCCAACGTCAATTCGCTGTCGGACCTCGATCTGGAACTGCGCGACAGCCTGGGCAACCTGATCGCCGGCTCCTACAGCCTGGACGGCAACGTAGAGATCATCGACATCCCCGCCGACGGCCTGTCCGCCAACACTCTCTACACCCTGGAGGTGGAGGTGGTGGATATGCGCATTCCCGCCGACGCCCGCGCCAACTACCTCTACTACACCGTCGGCTGGACCTGGGCCGAGGATTTCTTCTGGCAGACGCCGAAGCGCAGTTGGGAGTTGGGTATCTACAACCCATACTACTGCTCCTCCTCGACCACGCTGGACGCCACCGCGCGCCGTTTCTGCCAAGAGCTGGGCCACGAGGACTTCGTGCGCTACACCCAGGACGGTCCACGCAGCGGTGTCCACACCTGGTGGACCGGAAGCTCCTGGACCACCAGCGGCAACGGCAGCGTCTGCTACATCTCCGATCTGCTGTGCGAACCGAAGCGACCCTACTTCCAGACTCCGACGCCGGTCTACCAGATCGGCATCCCCTCCTCCAACTGCGCCAGCTCGAGTACCTACTCGTCGCTGGCCACCTCCGCGGGTCACTTCTGCCAGGACAACGGTTTCGACACCTACCAATCGTTCGAGGTCGACGGACCGCGCGGCGGTGTGCATAGCTGGTGGAACGGCAGTTCCTGGTCCACCAGCGGCAACAACAACGTCTGCTACGTCGAAGATCTCCTCTGCCGCAGTTTCGAAATCTGCGGCGACAGTTTCGACAACGACGGCGACGGCTTCATCGACGAGAACTGCTGAACCTCTCACCACGCCCCTCGCAGCGGCCTTACCGCCGCGGCGGGGGGCACGAATTTGGCACTGCGCGACGGCAAGCGCGACGGCGGGAGGGGTGGAGATCGTCGACACAATCGTCTAGGCTTCGGGAAAATGGAAATATCGAGGTAGGCAATGACCCGCGTCGAAGCACTGGCAGCATCGACGACAACTGCGGTTCAGCCTCCGCTCGATCCTGAGGTGATGACGCGATGACCCTAGCGCACACGGAAACGGCAACGCAGCTACGAAGTTCCCGGCAGGTACGCGGCAAGGTGGTCATCGTCGGTGCCGGCGAAGCCGGCAAGAGCACTCTGATCGCAGCGCTTTGCCATCGGGCGCTCAACCTGGAAGTCGACGGGCGAACGGTGGCCATGGACCACGGCGCACTGAACGATGACGAGGTGACCCTCTCTTTGATCGGAGTTCCCGGTCAGGCCCGGTTTCGCGAGATCCGCCAGGCACTGACCACCGGCGCCCGCAGTGCGGTCTGGGTTCATCGGGTCGGTCAGCCCATCGACGCCGAAACCATCGATCTTCTGGCCGAGTGCACTGTTCCCTATCTCGTCATCCTCAACCACGACACTAGCCCGGCGACCGCCACCTGGCGCCAACCCGACTGCCTGCCGGCCCCCGAAGCGATCCTCTCCGCCAATCTCGCCCAGCTGAAGACTGAGGAGATCGAGTTCCTGCAACGGGAAATTCGAGCCCTGGTGTCGAACTCGCCCCCCTGGCGCACGGCTGGCTGAGTCCTCAACGACACCGCACGGGGTAGGACCACGAGGCTCTACGAGAACCGCTCCACCAACGCCTTCTTGGTCACCTTGCCCAGAGCGTTGCGCGGCAACTCGTCGAGGATCAGCAGCCGGCTGGGAAGTTTGTAGGAGGCCAACCGCTGGCGGGCCCAGTCGCGCAATTCGTCCAGCACCGGTTCCTCCTCACCAGCGCAGACCACCGCCACCGCCACTCGTTCTCCCCACTCCGCATCGGGTATGCCGACCACGGCGCAGTCGGTGATCTGGGGGTGATCGCGCAACTCGGCTTCGATCTCGAGCGCGGAGATCTTGTAGCCGCCGCTCTTGATGATGTCGATGCTGGCGCGACCGAGGATGCGGTAAACACCCCCTTCGACCACCGCCACATCACCGGTGCGAAACCAGCCGTCGCGGAAGGCCTCGGCGGTGGCGCCGGGACGGTGCCAGTATTCTCGGAACAGGCCGGGGCCGCGCACTTCGATCTCGCCGGGTTCCTCGTCGACGACCCGGAGGCCGTCGCTGTCGACCCGTTGGACCTCGACACCCGGCAGCGGCCGGCCGACAGCACCTGCCACCCGCTCACCGACCAGCGGATTGGACAATGCCATGCCGATTTCCGTCATGCCGTAGCGTTCGAGCAGGGTGTGGCCGGTGACTTCCCGCCACCGTTCTAGAGTCTGAACCGGCAACGCCGCCGAGCCCGAGATCATCAAGCGCATGCGCCGGGCAGCGGCTGAGAGCCGCTCGCGCTCGGCCTTCGGCTTCGCTTCCCAAGCCTGAATCAACCGGTAGTAGATCGTCGGCACCGCCATGAAGAGGGTGAGTTCGCCGCTGCCCAAACGCTCCCACACCGCCTCGGCGTCGAACTTGGCCAGCAGTTCGCAGCAAGCCCCCGACCACAGAGCGCTGGTGAGGACGTTGACGATGCCGTGCACATGGTGCAGCGGCAACACGCAGAGGGTGCGATCCTCCGCCCGCCAGCCCCAGGCAGCGGTGAGCGTCTCCAACTGGGCGACCAACCCGGCGTGGGTCCACACCACCCCTTTCGGCCGGCTGGTGGTTCCCGAGGTGTAGAGAATCATCGCTCGCCGCTCGGCCGCAACTTCCGGTAGCCGCCGCGGCGCAAGATCGCGCTGCGCCAGCAGCTCACCAGCATCCAGAAGCGGCAGCCCACGGCGTTCACACGAAGGTGCCAGCCGATTGGCCAGCGAGACTTCGGCGACCACCAGCGCCGCCTCGGTGTCCGCCAACACATAGTCCAACTCGGCAGCCGGATGGGCGTTGCACAAGGGCACGGCGATGCCACCAGCGCGCCAAATGGCCCACTGCACCACCGCGTAGCGCAAGCCGGGAGCCACCAAGAAGGCCACCCGCCGCTCGGCCAGATCGTCGAGCCCTCCCAGGCTGGCGAGAAGCTGGCTCGCCACCGACCGCGAGGTGGCGAGCAATTGGTCGTAGGTACAGCTCTCCTCGGCCGCGCACAGTGCACGCCGTGCGCCGTGACTCGCGGCGCGGTCGATCAGCGGCAGGCCGGAAGGCTCGCGGGCCACGGAAATCGGTTCAGCTCTCCGCCCGCAGAGAGCCCAAGAGATCCTCTTCCAGCTCGCTCAGACGACCGCCGTCCAACCCCAGGGCGGCGCCGAGAGCGGCCAGCCAGCGACTCTCCGCCTCGGCCACCTCGCCGTCGGAACGCACCACCAAGAGGGCGGCGCGATAGAGCGCTTGCCTGTGGGCCGGTTCGCTCACCCCCTCGACCAACTCACTCACCGCCGCCGGACTCACCATCTCGGCGCGCAACTGCGCCACCTGCGCTGCGTTCAGCCCACCGTCCGTCAGATGACCGGCGATCAGCTCTCTTTCTTCAGCCGCCAGCGTGCCATCGGCGAGGGCGGCGGCCACCATGGTGCGGGCCAGCGGCAAGAGCAGAGGCGCGGGCACCTCGTCCTCCTCGGCCGCCGCCGCGAGGCTGGGAACGGCGGGCAAGGGCGGCAGCGATGGGAGGGGTGGCAACGGCGGTACGGCTTGTGACTGCGCCGTGGGGATCGGTGGCACCGGCGGTGGTCCGGTCTGGTCGCCGGTTCCACTGTTGTAGCTCCCTGCGGCTGACGACTGGGATGACTTACCCATCTTCTCCGCCGCCAGAGCGCCGGCGATCGCCGCTCCGCCCATCATCAACAACTTGCCCGCGCCGATCCCGCGCACCGCGCGGTGCACGTTGAGACCGGTCGACTTCCTAATCGCGTTGCTGACCATCCTGTCCAAGAATCCCATCGGCCTTCCTCCGTTTGCTGCGAGCCTACCGCGAACCGGGATCGGATAGGCTCTCGCTTCGTACCCGTTCGACCCATCCTACGGAGCCGATCATGAAGAGATTCCCCGTTGCCCTTGTCGTCCTCGCACTCTTGCCGCTCACCGCCCCTCCTGCCCAAGCCGCGTCGAGGCGCGCGCCGCGCGGTACCGGTGGCGCCGTCGCCTCCGGGGATGCGCTGGCGACCGAGGTCGGCTTGGCCATTCTTGCCGCCGGCGGCAACGCGGTGGATGCCGCAGTAGCGACCGCGCTGACTCTCGCCGTCACCTTCCCCGAGGCCGGCAACCTCGGCGGCGGCGGCTTCGCGGTGATCAAGATGGGCGACGAAATCACCACCCTCGACTTCCGCGAGGTCGCCCCCAGCGCCGCCAGCCACGACATGTTCCTGGGCGAAGATGGCAAGCCGGACTTCACCAAGTCTCTGATCGGCCCACTGGCTTCGGGGGTGCCCGGCTCGCCGAAGGGACTGTTCGCTCTGCACCTGCGCCACGGCGTGCTGCCCTGGCGAGCGGTGGTCGAACCGGCGCGCCGGCTGGCGGCCAGGGGCTTCCCGGTCTCTCAACACCTGCATGACAGTCTGGAGGGCGACCGCGAGCTGCTCACCCGTTTCCCGGAAACCGCCGCCTTCTGGTTCCCGGATGGCGACCCTCCCGCGGTCGGCAGCGTCCTGCGCCTCCCCGACCTGGCAACAACGCTGGCCGGCTACGCCGAGCGTGGCCCGCGGGCGATCACCACCGGCCCGGTAGCTCAGGCGGTCGAGGAAACGGTGGCCCGCCACGGCGGAATCCTCACCGCCGCCGACATGGAAAACTACCAGCCGACCTGGCGGGCACCGGTGCGTTTCGAGGCCTTCGGTTGGCAGGTGGCGTCGATGGCACTGCCCTCCTCGGGAGGACTGATCCTCGGCGAGACGATCGCGCTGCTGGAGCGGCACGATTGGCGTTCCAAACCGCGCTTCGGCGCCGAGCGGGCCCACCTGATGGTCGAAAGTTGGCGCCGCGCCTATGCCGACCGCTTCCAGATGGGCGATCCCTCCACCACCTTCGTCCAGCCCGAACAACTGCTGGCCACCGCCTGGCTCGACCGGGCCGCGGAGCAAATCGACCCGATCCGCGCCCGTCCCTCCACCGAGGTGCACCCTTTCCCGGGCGACGCCCCGCCGCACGAGTCCGGCGACACCACCCACCTCTCGGTGATCGACGCGCAAGGTAACCTGGTCGCCTTGACCACCACCATCAACGGCCTATACGGCTGCGGCCTATACGTGCCCGGCGCCGGTTTCTTCCTCAACAACGAGATGGACGACTTCGCCGCCTCACCGGGCACGCCCAACCTCTTCGGCCTCGTCCAGGGCGAGAGTAACGCCGTGCGCCCGGGCAAAAAGATGCTCTCTTCGATGAGCCCCACCATCGCCTGGCGCGGCGACGAGGCGATGGCGGTCGGCGCTCGCGGCGGCTCGATGATTCCGACCAACACCTTGCAGGTGTTGCTCAACGTCATCGTCGACGGCGACGAGTTGCATGCGGCGGTCAACCGCCCCCGCATCCACCATCAATGGCTCCCCGACCAGATCCGCGCCGAACCGGACGCCCTCTCACCCGAGACCCAGGCCGAACTCGAACGCCGCGGTCACCACTTCAAGTTCAGCCGCGGCACCGCCAAAGTCCATACCGTGCGCCTGCTCGCCGACGGCACCATGCAAGCGGCCAGCGAAGTGCGCGGCTCCGGCGCCGCCGGCGTGGTCACCCCACTGGCCGGCCAAGCCCCAGGCGACCGCCGCGCCGTGCCGCCGCCCAAAGTGCAACCACGACCGGCAGAGACGAGCGCGCCGCCGAACTAGGGCGTCAGACTACTCTCTCAACCCTCACCCAACGAGTTGTTGCCGTCGCCATTCCAGAGTCGGCGGTCAGCAGCGTTGCACCCAAGACTTCCGCCAACGCAACGTAGGCAGCGTCATAGGCGGTGAAGTTGTGGCGTAGCTGCCAAATTCGCGACAACAATGACTCGTGAAGGTAGCGCTCCACATCGAGCTGTTCCAGCTGTGCTAGTGCCTGGAGACCACGGCTGGACTCCATCTTCCCCAGCTGCACGTACCGGCGAACGACCTGCGCGACCTCCACATCGAGCAAAGCCGGCGCATGCAGCGACAGTTCCAAGTCCGCGATTCGGCCATGGACCCCTCTTCCTCGGACAGTATTGAAGAGCAACTCCACGACCGCCGAAGCGTCCAGGACGATCAACGCAGCTGTCGCTCTCGGCGAATCAAGTCGGCGGGCGGCGGATCGAGTTCGACGGGCGGTAACCGGTCGAGCCGAGCCAGCAGTTCAGCCCGAGTCGGCCGCCGCAGATTGCGCTGCAGCTCCTTGAGCATGAATTCGGACATTGACATCCCAGCCAGCGCCGCCCGTGCTTTCAACTGGCGGTGAGTCTCTTCGGGAACATTGCGGATCTGCACCATGGTCGACATGCAATCAGGATAGTTTCACGCACAATGCATGTCAAGATGCCCTCTGGACCCTCGACCTTGACGCGTACCTGCCCCCCATCACTCCTCCACACGCTCCAACCGAGTCGGTTCCTGCCCCGGTTGCAGCAGGTTGAGGGCCAAGACCCGGCCACCGTCCAGCTCAAACTCAAAGCCGTAACCCAGCGGAGCGCCCTCGATACGGAAGGCGGTCGCGGAGGTTGGGGTGATGCGCAGGTTGGCGCGGAAGGGGGTATCGGCGAGCAGTGCGCCTTCGACTCGGCGGATGGTGACCTCCAGCGCTGGCGAGGCGCTGGTGTAGGTTCCGGGATAGTCCGCCAGTTGCGCCGCGCTCAGCTCGATCGCTTCGGCGGGTGGCTCGGTCGGAAAGGGAGGGCGGCGGATCGAAGCGATGCACCCTTCGAGGTCGAGCCCGGCGAAGCTCCCCTGCTCGATCAACCCGTTCTCGATCTCTCGCAGACAATCCAGCCCCTCCAAGCTGCCATAGCCGTGGCCGCCGTCGGGAATGATCATCGTGCGACTGTTGGGCAGGGTGCGGGCCGCCCGGTGGGCATCGCGTGGTGGGGTGACCGGATCACGCTCGCCGGTGACAACCAGGGTAGGAACCTCAGAGTACACCGGCTGCCAGTAGCCCTCCGGCAGCGGCCCTTTGGGCCACAGTTCGCAGGCTTCGCGTTGCTGGCGGATCCGGTAGTCACCGAGAAAGGTGCCTTCGACCTCCTCCGCGATCTTCGCTCCGGAAATGAGCGCCACATCCTCCGGGCAGGTGACCGAGAGGTAGAGGCCGTCCGTTAGTGCGCCCAGCGCGCCGCCGTAGGAAGCGGCGTTGCGCGCCACAACCGAGTAGTCCCCGCCCGCCGCCAGGTGCACGGCCAACGGCACCTCCTGGGCGCTCGCCGAGCTGTAGAGCATGTAGCGCAGCGTCTGCACCAGGATCGGCCAGGTCAACGAGTACTCCAACTCCTCATCCGTCTGCGGATCGGAAATGGTGATGGGAACCGGGCCTTTCTCGATCCGCACCAGCACCTTGCGCAGGTCCCCCTTGAGGTCTGGGAAGGCCGCCACGCAGGAAGGTTCGGCAGCACATTCGGCGAACAGGCCGTCGAGCGCCGTCTGCGCGTCGCGGGCGAAATAGAGCGGCATGGCGGTGTAGGTCGGTACTACCCCTTCGAGGACCGCGGTGCGCACTCCTTGTGGGTGGCGCCGCATGTAGACCAGGCTGGCGCGCGTACCGTAGGAACCGCCGATCAGGTTCACCTGGGTGTAACCGAGTGCCGTCACCACCTCGTGCACGTCGTCGACCAAGACCGGCGTGGTGTAGGTTCCAAGATCATTGTCGGCCGCCAGCTGGGCACGGCAGCTCTCGACACCTTTCAGCGGCAGGAACTCCTCCAGGAGACCAAGCGGCCTTGAGCCATCCGTCTGGTAGTCGCACAGAAGCGGGTTGGATTCGCCGGTGCCGCGCACGTCGACCAGCACAAAATCCCGATGTTCTAACAACGCTTCGCCAGCCACGATGCCGGCCGCGTTGCCGGTGACGGAGTCGCCGGGACCACCGGCAAAGAGCACCACCGGATCCGGTTCCCGATCCTCTCCCGTCGCCAGAACCACCACCACTTTGAGGCCAATCTTGCGTCCGGCCCGCTCCTCGCGGTGTTCAAAAACCTCGTAGACGCCGCAACGAACCGGTGTGGAGATTCCCTTCACGACGCAAGGTTCCAGCTTGAAAGCTGCCGTGGGATCGTGCTTCGCGGTCGCGCCGGAGCCACTAGCGCCACCAGAACTGCTAGCGCAACCGAGCCACCATCCCGCCGCGAGCACCATCGCCAAGCCGATCCCGAACCGTGCCTTCTTGCTCCATACTCCGTGCTCCGACCAGGCTGCTGCGCGCATCTCGTCTCCTTCGCCGCCGGTTGCTCTAGGTTCGGTCTCCTTGCCTCCACCCTACGCGACTTTCGGCCGGCGGTTTCGTCAAAGGGTCCAACAAACCCAACATCCGCTCATTCGCCATCAAGTGTCCTGTGCGGAAAGTTCATTGCCATCCGAGGCGCGGGGCCGCGGAGCCTCTCGCCACGAAATCGGTGAGCAGCGAAGGCCGGCACAAATGTAACGTTTCGTGCCGCCGAACGCCTATCGCTCCAAGAGACGAAGATGTCGGAGGGAGGCCCCTCCTCAGCTGAAGCGGGGGTTCCGGGACCGGTCCCCGACAGTGCGATTCGAAGTCATCCCCATCGCGCTTAAGTCTCGGGAGGAGAAACATGCTTTCACGTTCAAGACGTGGCTCTCGTCCCTGCCCGGCGGCACTGCTTTTGCTCGCCTTGCCCCTGGCAGGTCCCCTTTCGGCTCAGGACCACGACCTCGTCCTCCAGCCGGCCCCTAACATCACCGCTCCCGTCAGCTCCGCCACCTGGCACTCACCCGACGTCAAGGTGGGAAGCGACTTCGGCGATGGCTCCGTCCCGGACCTCGTCCGGCGGGGCGTGACCAATCCCATCTACGCCCGCTTCTACATCAACGGAATCCTGGACCACACGGTCCCGTCCAACTCGGTGGAGATCAGGTTCCACTATCGCAACGCCACGGTAGGCGTCGCGCCGCCGGCACTCAACGCCCCCGGTGCGGGGTGGAACCTCATCGGAACCTTGCCGGTAACCTTTGGAGCTGGCGATCCACCCTTCATCTTGACCCACACCTGGCCCACCGACTACCCCTCGGTTATCACCAGATACGTCAACTGGGCGGCGCCGGCGGCGGGCGACTACTTCCATATCCGCGCCGAGGCCGTCTACCCGACCGGCACCACCGACGACAACCCGGGCGACAACGTTGCCATCTCCCTCTACGAAAGCATTCTCGGGATCCGCGATGTCGACCTGGTGATCGTCCATGACGTCTCCGGCAGCATGCTGTTCTACACCCATGCCGGCGACAACTACCTCGCCCACGCCAAGTCGCGCGCGCAGGCCTTCGTGCTCTCGATGAGCGAGAGCCACCGGCTCGCCGTGGTGGCGTTCGGCGGCTGTCTGCCGGGAGGCAGGACCGACATCTGGGGCACCCCGGTGCCACCCTTACGGCAAGCCAACCTGGCGAACAAGCTCGCCGCCGCCCTCGCCATCGCGACCAACGTCACGGTCCCCAACATGGGCTGCATGACGCCAATGGGCGTCGGCCTCGAACGGGCCGTCCAGATCCTGACCTCGGTGCCGGCCGATCCCACCCGCAAGCGGGCCATTCTGCTGCTCACCGACGGCTACGAGAACAGCGGCACGCCGCGCGCCTGCCCCAATACCGATCCATCGGGTCCTTGCCTGGGCAGCGCGATCACCGCACAGCTCAAGACCAACGACATCCGGGTCTTTTCGATCGCCCTCGGCGCCTCCGCGGCGACCGACTGCCTGGAGTGCCTGACCGACGAGACCGGAGGACAGTGGTACGCCCCGGCCGGTCCCGGCATCGATCTGGCCCAGGTCTACCTGGACATGCAACAGGCCTACAGCGCCGACGACCTCTATCGGGCCGACCGAGGAGTCACCGGCGGCAACGATGACTCCTACAAAACCTACTTCGAAGGCTTGGACGATACCCTCTACTTCATCCTCCAGTCGGACAACCTGAACGCCGAGATCGACCTCGAACTCCGGCTCCCCGGCGGCAACTGGCAGAGCCCGGACTCCCTGGCCAACGCCACGGTCGAGCGCGACAGGGGGTACGTCGTGGTGCGCATCGAGAAGCCCGCAACCGGCACCTGGGGCTACCGGGTGGTCGGCGAGCCGAGACGGGACTACCTCGTCGCCGTGCGCTCCGACCGGGTCGGTGTTCGCTTGGCGCTCGACCTCAACTCGAAGGGTCAAGTCGGCGACCCGATCTACATCCGGGCCCATCTGAGCGACCGCGGCAAGCCGATCCGGACTTCGCGTCTGACGGCCACGGTCCAGGTGCCGATCGACCAGTCCTTCCATACGCTCCTGCGGCAGAGCGCCCGGGATTACCTCCTGCGCCACGGCATCTGGCCGGTCGACCCCGCGCGGATGCGCCGGCACTCCGACGTCTCAACGCGGGCCGCTTTCGTCCACCGAATCACCGACGGCCAGCCACAGAAGATCGTCACGACCCGGACCATCAAGGTGGCGCTACGCCAAGAGGAGGACGGCAGCTACGCCGGTGTCCTCGAGGAACCAACGACCATCGCCGGCGAGTACAGGGTGACCGTCACCTACCGTAGCGAAAACGCCGACCGGCAGCAGTCCGCATCGGTGCGGCTCGCTCCGGCGAAGCTCGATCACCGGCGCTCCTTCGCCGAGCTGATTCCGCTGAAAGACCCGCGCGGCGATGACCGCCGCTGGGTGGTGCGCATCTACCCGACGGATCGATTTGGCAACGCGATCACCGATCGCTCACTGCTCGAGGATCTGCGCAGTACGGTGCGCGGAGCGCAGTTCAGCGACCGGCCGACGTTCGCCTTCGACAGCGCCATCGAGCAGCCGCTGGGCGGGGAAGCCGGACGACGACCCGTCCTCGACACCGTGACCATTCGCGGCAAGAAGCTCAAGATCCAGTCCGAGTTCCAATAGCAAATCGCAGGACGACTCGAGACATCGAGAGGAGATATGTCATGAAATCCACCAGCAACCGCTCGGGCGGCTGGTCGGCGATCCTTGGCGGGGTCTCCGCCGCTCTCCTGATCTTACTGGCGGCGACCGTGCCGCTCGCTGCCGCCGACTACTTCGTGGTTGGCCGCGTCTACAGCGCCTCGCGGCTCGCCGTGGGCGAAGAGCCCTCCTCAAATCCGCTCTCCGGTGTGCCCGCCGAGCAGGTGATCGGCGGGGGGCTGGTGGCAGCCGTGCCGCGCAACCTGGTGAAAGTGCGCGTCCTGGCAGCCAGCGACGGCAGCGAGCTGGCTAGCTACATCACACGGCACGACGGCGGCTACCTGGCTTCGTTTTCGGGAGCCGCGGGAGGGCTGTCGGTCCGCTTCGTCGTCGAGGAACTGGCCACCAGCAAACAGCTTCTCTACAGTGAGCCCAACGCACTCACCCCGGCAGTCAGCGTCCGCTTCCTGCTGGTCAATGAGACACCGACCGAACTCTCCAGCGACCGCGAGTACGCCGGCCCGCCGCCGCTGCCGGCGATCTACACCGCGATCTTCACCCGGGTCGGCAAGATCGAGCTGGCCACCGAAGTTTCGGGCAGCACCCAGCACCTCATCGATCCGGCGACCGGCCTGGCCAACGTGCCGGCGGCGGTCGCCTCGGACCTCGCCATCCCGCAATACGAGGACGCACCGTTCGGAGGCAACCTCTACACCTTCGGCGCCTTCAGTCCGGCGCTCTACACGCTGCCCAACGTCTGCTACAAGATCCGCATCTACCCCGATCCGAGCGACCACTCGACCTTCAGCTACATGGACGACGCTCTGGTCAAGACGAAGTACACGGTCAACCTCACCGCCGGCACGGTGAACACCGACCGGGTGACGCTCGGTCCCAAGACCGTGGGCGCCACCACCGGCTGCTACGAACTCACTCCGCTCTCCTCGTCGCCTTCGCCCGGCGTCCAGGAGTTCTGGAGCTTCCCCGACCTGGTCGCCCTGTGGCGCACAGGCGGTCTAAATGGCGACTACGAGTTGGAGTTCGAATTCTTCGGCTTGTCCAACCCGGCCGACTTCGGCCTGATCGCCAACTTCAGCGACATGACACTGATGCTGGACAACGTCGCGCCGGTGGCTCGCATCCTGCCGCTCCAGGCGGGGGACCCCGACCCTCCGCGGCTCTATACCCCGGGTCCGGCACCGGCGGGCGCCGACCTCACCGCAACGCGACTGGGCAGCTACCCCGTCGACTACGGCGGGACAGCCGACCCCACCTGCCAGATCTTCAGCCTGCAGCCGGCGGTGCCGGCGAAGTACCTGGCCTTCAAGCTCACCGCCAGCCACCCCGGCAACTTCCTGCGCTACTGGCACTTCCGCTACGAGCGCAACGATTCGAACAACGAGATCGTACTGGGGAAGGGTTACAACGGAGCGACTAACAGCATGGTGGACCTGCCGGGCGTCCGCGTCTCCAGCACTCAAACCGGTACCGGCGGCTTCACCGACCGGTTCCTCTATCTGGACTCGAGTCATCTCGAGCCCAGCGGCACGTCGCTCGGCGGCTGCGCCTACCGCTTCGTGGTGCGGGCGGCGACCCGGACCACGGATGGATACCACTACCTGCGGTACTCGCACGATCAGGATCTCCACTACGTGCAGAAGTAGGCCGCCAGCGGGGTCTAGGCGCCAGCGTCAGACGCTGGCGCCACCTCGTTTGTGGAACCTCATGTCTGACGAGTCCTGCCGTCAGCTCGCCATCAGCTGCTTGAACTTCGCGTCGAGCCGGTCGTAGATGCCTTCGATCTGCGCCAGGCGGACGTCGAGCGCCTCGCTCCAGTGAGGTGTCTTGACCGCCGCCACTTTGACGCCGGAGAGGCGGAAGGTCGGCCCGTCGAGAGTGAAGGTGGTCTCACCGCTGAGCAACTTGCCGGCCAGCACCTCGGCGCCTTTTTGGATGTAGCGGTGTAGCTCCGGCAGCACACCGCCGGTCAGCCCGATGCGGGCGTCGTGGGTGGCCAGGCGCACCCGGCCGGACTCCGGTTCGTAGAGGAAATCCCGATCGCCCAGCAGCTCTCTGAGGAAGTGACAGCCGTGGACCGACTCTGCCTGGTCGGTGGTTTCCACGATGTCGCTATAGGCCTCGGGGAGCCCCTGATCGTGCCAGGGAGTCTTGGGCTCGGACTGCACGCCGATGCGCCGCAGTAGCAGAATGACGGTGCCGAGATAGGCCTTGGCGGTGGAGCCGATCCACAGCAGCTTGCCGTCCAGGCAGCATTCGATCATCGTCGACTTGGGAACCTGTTTGACGATCAGCTCTTCTTCGGCCAGATGGCGCAGTTCCTTGCGCTTTTTGGCGCCGACAAAGGGCAAGCCGCTCTCTTCCAGCTCGGTCTTGATCAGCTGCTTGCAGCGCTCGCGAACCGCCGTCGGATCGGCCTTGAGCTTGTCGATTCGCACCCGAAAAGCCCACCGGGAAGCACCGACCTCGTAGGCGGCCTCGGGCTCGAAAGGGACGAAGCCGACAGCCTCGCGAATCGAAGAGCCCGGTGAGATTTCGCGAAACTCGGCGGGAGCGAAGTCGAGTTCGCTCGGGCAGGCGAGAACGTTGTAGCGGGTAACGCTGAGCGAACCGGTAAGAAGACCCATGAGAACCCTTTTCTGGACGGCTCCGAACTCTCGCGTGGTCGATCGACCCGCGAGCCGCGGAGCAAAGAAGGGGCATCTTAGCCCGACCAGCGCACACGCACCATGCCATCCTGGCACCCGGTAGAAAGAAAAGACCGTTGGAAAAAAGGAAAACCGGCGGGGCTCTCGGTTCCCCGCCGGCTTTCCCTGTCTGAGGAGATGCTGAGCAACAACTTCCGAGTGGATCCTTTTGCAGACTGCGTGCCAAAGCTAGCCATCGATGAGGCAAGCGGCTTTCGAGCGCAGGGCAGCCAGTCGCTCACCGGCGTAACGGACCGCCTCACCCGTGGCCAGGAAGAAGAGATGGACCTCCTTGACCGGAGTACCGGCAATCCGCGACAGCGCCTCCGCATAGAGGCCGAGCTGGCCCTCGTACCCCTTTGCGCGCGCCGCTTCCTGACCGGCGCGTAGCCGATTGGTCTTGTAGTCGACCACTACCCAGCCGTCGTCTTCTTCAAAGGCGAGGTCGATCTGACCATCCAGCACTCTGGGCTCGCCGCCCGCCTCCTCACCGGCAGCGGCGAGGGTGACGCTCAGTTCGGTGAAGCGGCGCTCGGGCGCCACGGCGCGCGCTCGGCGTTCGAGGTCGCTGCCGAGGAACCGCCTTGCCAGCTGCAAGGCCGCGCGGTGCTCGGCGGCGGTGAGGCGGGGCGACAGCGGTGCATCGTCGAAGGTGGAGCCGGAGAGTTCGCTCTCCAACAAGAGGTGGGCCGCGTCGCCGATGCGGAAGGCGGCCCGGCGCTTCTCGACCTCTTCCCCACCTCCCTCCATCGAGGGCGCACCTACCGACGACGGCTCTTCATCGCTGGGTCGCAAGAGAGTCGAACGGGCCGACAACCCACCGACTGCCGCCAGAGCCTGATCCCGCCGGCGCAGACGCTCCCGCCCGCCATCCGCAGTCAGCTGAGTCCCATCGATCCGCGGTCCGCTGGCCTGCTCGGCCAGCGGTGCGAGATCGCCGGCGCGCAGGAGGCGATGGGGGGCGGCCACTGCCGAGGGGTGGCCCACCCCTTCGGCATACAGCAGGTCAAACAGGTCGCCCTGCCTGGCCGCACCGGCCGGTGAGTAGGGCAAAACCAACAGATCGCGAGCCCGGGTTGCCGCCACGTAGAGCAGCCGCTTGCTCTCCGCCTCCTGGCGCAGCTTGTCGCGATCGTGGGCCGCCTGCGCACCGCGCGTTGCCCGCCCTCGCGCCAGGTAGAGCGCCAGCTGACCATCGTCACGCTCGTAGGTGCGCAGCCGCTCACTCCCTCGACCCGCTCCCGAGGGCAGGCCACCGAGCAGGACGATCGGGAACTCGAGCCCTTTGGCCTTGTGCACCGTCATCAGCTGGACGGTGGCGCCCGTACCTTCAAGATAGGGCGAGTCCGACTCCTCCGGCTCCTCTTCGAGCAGGCTCTCCAACCAGCGGACAAAGGCCGACGGCGCGCTGACGCCCCCCGCCTCGACCCGGCGCGCCACCTCGACCACCTTGCGCAAATTGGCCACCCGCTGCTCGCCGCGCCACTGCAAGGCGAAGAAGGCGAGGAGACCGGTGCGTTCGAGCACCGCCGAGACCAACTCCGGCAGGGCTAGCCGGCGCGTTTCCATATGAAGCGCTCGCAGCAGATCGAGCGCCGCCGCCACCTCGCGCGCCGCCGCCGGATCCGGCGAGGACGCAAGATCCGGGCGGCTTGCACCGGGAACCGCCTCCAACCGCGGCCGCGGCCGGCACAGAGCCCAAGCGGCCAGCTGCGCATCGGAAACACCAAAGCCCGGACCGCGCAACGCCGCGACCACCGCCACCGGATCTCCCGGATCCGCCAGCGCCTTGAGGATCGAGATCAGCGCGTGCACCTCATCGCGACGGTAGTAGTGGCGCCCACCGATCACCCGAAAGGGCAGCCCGCGGCGATGAAAAACACGCTCGTACGTATCGAGCATGGTCAACTTGGGCAGCAGCAGCGCGATGTCGCCGTAGGTCGCACCGCGCACCTCACCCGAACGCCGATCGCGCACCTGACCCCGCCCCGCCGCCACCAGGTGGTGCACACAACGGGCAAAGCCCTCCGCCTCGATCTCACGGTTCTCCTCGACACTTCCCTTCGCCGGCAGATCGATCTCGAGATAGAGGACCCCACCCTCGGCCGGCTGGGCGGCGAGCGGCCGGGCGATCAACTCGCGGTAGGGAGCCTCGTACGATTGCAGCTTGGGTGCGGCCTCAGCGGCCTCAGCGGCCTCGGCCGGCAGCGGGCCGGCGGGCCGCATCACCCGCTCCATCACCTCGTTGACCCAGGCGGCGATCGCCGGCAGCGGCCTGAAACTTTGTGTCAGCGTGACCCGGCGTTGCGCTCCCATCGCTTGGTCGAGCACCCGGTTGTAGTTTTCGAGGTCGGCGCCACGGAAGCGATAGATCGACTGCTTCGGATCACCGACCAGAAAGAGGCTGCGCGGCCCCTCTGCGTCCACCGTGCTCTTCTCCTCGCCGGCCAGCAGCAGGATCAGTTCGGTCTGCAACGGGTCGGTGTCTTGAAACTCGTCGACCAGAAGCACCGGATAGCGCCGCCTGAAGTCGGCGAGGACGTGCGGTTGTCGCTTCAAGGTGTCGAGCGCCAGCCGGATCAGGCTGTCGAAGTCGAGCCAACCCTCGCGCTGCGCCAGCTGCCGGTAGGCCGGTTGCAGGCCGGAAAGCCACCATGCCAGCTCCCTCAAGCGCACATCCCACAGCGTCGCGGTGAGCGCATCGAGGAGATCCCGAGCCTCGGCGCGCGCCGCTTTCGCCTCGCTCTCCTGCTGGGTCCCGCCCACCTTGGCGATCTTGAACTCGGCGGCGAGCAGGGCCCTCTGCTGTTCGCGCTCCCCCTGGCCGGCCAGCTCGCGGTAGTCGGCCAGCACGCCGTGCAGCCGTTGCGCCAACTTGCCGCTGGGGTTGGCCAGGCTCAAGGCTCGCTCCAAAGTGGCGCCCAAACGGCTCCACTCGTGCGGCCACTGCTCCAGAGTTCCACGCTCCGGTTTGGGCAGCCGCCGGCGCTCGACGGCGGCCAGGCTCAAGGCGATCCGGCGCAGTTCCCGCTCGTTGGCCAACCCCAAGTCGTACGCCGCATCGAGACCCGCCTCCTCGCTCTCCATCCGGCGCAGCATCGACTCCCAGGCCCGCGTCTTGAGGATCCGCTGCTGGAAGGCGTCGGCCACCTTGAATCCCGGATCTACCCCCGCCTCCACCGGCCGTTGCTTGAGCAGTTCCAGACAGAACGAGTGGATGGTACCCACGGCGGCGACCTCGAGATCGGCCAGCGCTTCGGTCAGCCGTTGACGCTGCGCGGCCGCCTCCTCGGCCGTCTCGGCGAGGTCGGTCTCGGGGGTGGCCAGCAGCTGGGAGACCTTGGATCGCAGCCGCTCCTTGAGTTCCGCCGCCGCCGCTTCGGTGAAGGTGACCACCGCGATGCGCGACAGCGGCCGATCGCCGTTGCGCACCGTGTGCAGGACCCGCTCGATCAAGACGGTCGTCTTGCCGGTGCCGGCCGCCGCCTCGACCAGCAGGTGGCCGCGCCGATCGGCCGCATCGACACCGCTGGCCCGCCGCCGGGCGGCGGCGTCGGCCGGAACGAAGACGGAGCCGCCGGCGCTCATCGCCCCGCCCTCTCATCCGCCATCCGCCAGCCCTCGGCCACCCGTGGATCCTCACTCTTGTCTTCGATCAACCGCCGCCGGCCGGGACCGCAGACAGAGCTGAACTGACAGAGGTGCTCACAGAAAAAACCACGCTCCACCTGGTGCAACTCGCCGCGACCCAGGCTGGTCAAGATGGCCTCGACCAAGCGGTCGAGTTCGCCATCGCAGCGGGCGAAATCCTCGGCCGACCAGTCGAAGCTCGCATGATGGTTGGCGGAGGTGACACCGACGTAGCTGCCATGGACCTCACCGACGCCGTCCAGCACCTGGGGCAGGGCGCGGGCGTAGAGCGCGAGTTGTAGCCGCTCGCCGCGGCGCAAGTCTCCAACCCTGTACTCGGCCGGCTTCATGCGGCCCGTCTTGTAGTCGACCACTCGGTGGGCCCGGTCGCCACCTCGATCGACGCGATCGATCCGGCCCCGCAAGGCCAAGCGATGGCCGCCCAGCTCCAGCTGGGGGATTCGCTCACCACGGCCGCCAAAGCCAACTTCGTAGGCCAGCGGCAGCCAGTGGGTCGCGGTCGCCACTTCCAACTCCAACAGCCGGCGCAGGTCGGCCAGCAGCCGGCGGCGACGCGCTTGCCAGAGAACCTCCGGCCCCTCCTCGATCCACCGCGGGTTGGCCGCCACCAACCGCTCCAGGGTGGACACCAACAACTCCCGCGCCGCCGGCAGCCCCTCCTCGCCCAGTGGCAGTAACCCCTCCTCGTCGAGTTCCACGAAGAGCGCATGGAGCAGCGCATGGTAGATATGGCCGATCAAGCGCGGGTCTTGATCCAACCGGCGTTCGGGCGGCGACTCGCTGCGCAATCCCAGAATGTCGTGCTGGAAGAAGCTGAAGGAACAGCGCGCGTAGCGTTCTAGCGCCGAGGCGGAGAGGGCCACCGCGCCACCGTGCCTCGACCGTGAAGCCAGCCAGGCAGAGCCGAGCCGCGCACCGATCAAGCCGTCGAACTCGCTCAGCCGATGGCGGTGGGCAAAGCCCCACCGTTCCTCCTGCAAGGCCAAGGACTCGGCAAAACGTGGGTACGCGTCGACGAGATAGGAGAGTTCGCCGGCCTGACCTCCCTCGCTGGCGGCATCGATGGCGGCGAGATCGATCTCCCAAGCCGCCAGCGGCGGGGCTTGCTCCGGCTGTGGGTAGGGCGGCGCCAGCGGCCAGTGGGTGCGCAATGCCGCCACGCCGGGGGGCAGCGAGTCGGGTTGCAGCGGAGCCGGCTGTAGCAGTCGCGCCCCCAGTTCAGGACCCAGCAACCGATTGGCCACGGTGAGCAAGTAGATCGAAGGGACCAGAGTCCGGCCATCCGCTCCGGCGCGCGGCCAGGCGAGCACCAGAGAACGCCGCGCGGCGCCGACGGCCAAGCGAAAGAGCAGTTTCTCCTCGCTGGCGGCGCCCGCGACCTTGAGCGACAGGGCCAGTTCGTCGCGCCCGGTCTCGGCCCCCGTCTCGCTCCAGACGCGATTGAGAGCAGCCCGTTCGTCGTCGAGCAAGATGGGGTCCTGGCGCGGGCGTCGCGGGAAGGTGCGCTCGATCAGGTCGGGGACGAAGACCTCATCGAAGGTGATACCTCGCAGGCTCATCAGGTCACCCACCGTGGGCGCATCCCCGAACCTCGGGCCACCGCGCCGGCCGTTGTCGAGAAGCTGCTCCACCATCTCGACCGCCAGGGAGAAGCTGGGGCGCAAGACACCGTCCAGTTCGGCCAGGGGCACCAAGAGATCCAACAACTCGGCGCGCTCGGCACCGGGCTGCAACCAGCCTTCGATCCACTTCCACAACCGCCGCGCGAAGAGCCTCCACGAGGCAACCTCCGCCGCCATCTCCTCGCTCGCGGCCAGGAGTCGCTGGACCCACCGGGCCAGCGCCGGTAGCTCCTGGCGCAACTCGCGTTCGAGCATCTCGACGGCGACATCCGACTCCGCCTCCTCGGCTGGGCGCAGCACCGCGGACTCCCCGGCAACCTTACTGCCGCTGTCGAGCGAACTCTCAGCGGCTTGCGCGGTGGTCGGCTCGCCGTCCACCCCATCGTCCACCACACCGTCCACCACACCGTCCCGCCGGGCCAACCTTTCCCAACCGCTCAAATCTGCAACCAGACCGAGGCGGCGCATCAGCTGTGGCCAACGGGCCGGGCTGCTGTCCACCTCGAAAAGCTCCGAGAAGAGCGCTCCAGTCCCCAGCAGGTCCTCGACCATGGCTCGCGGCATGGCGGCCGGCGAGCGCTCGCCGCGCCGGGCCCGCGCCAGGTCGAGAAAGACGGCGAGCGCCCGTGCCGCCGGGTAGCGCCGCCAAGGCTCTCCGGCCGGCAGGTGGAGTCTTCCTTCGGCCAGCGCCCGGTAGTAGGGAGCGGAAGTCGACTCCTGGCGCAGCAACACCGCCGCCGAGCGCGGCCTCCTGGCGACCAACTCACGCACCACTTCGGTGGCCTGGCGGGAGGGCTCAGGCGTACTGAGAAAGCGGACGGAACGGTCATTCTCCTCGATTGGGCGGTGGTCCTGTGCCCCCGGCGCCGGCAGCGCAAAGAGCGCCGAGCGCAGGCGCCCGAGAGCGCTCATCCCTTCTTCGTCCTGCTCGAACCCTGCCTGGGGTTCAAACCCTTGACCTTCGAGCCACGCCCGCATCGGCGCGGCGAAGGCAAAGGAGCTGGCCTCTTGGCCCCACGGAAAGAAGGCGACCAGCTGCCGGCGCTGAAATGCCTGGCGCAGGAAATCGCGCTGGCGCGCCACCAAGTCATAAAAACCGTAGAGCCAGAAGAGGCGCGGCAGCTGCTCGGGTTGTGCCGCCAGCGCCGCCGCCGCCAGCTCGCTCTGCCGGCGCCCATCCGCCAGCCGCCGGGAGGCGAGCGCTTCGAGATACCACCGGTAGTGATCGGCAAGCTCGCTCAACTTGCAGTATTCGATGCTCCCCGAAGCAAAGGCCCGGCTCGCCGCGGTGGTCAACGCCTCGGGTCCCACACCGGCATCTCGCAAATCGCGCAGGGTGCCGGCCAAGGCGCGGTACAGGCCGGGTTTGTCCGCCACCGACGAAAAATATCCCTCTTGGTCCAAGGGTGGCCGGTTCAAGTGCGGCGCCAGAACCTCGGCGAGCAGCAAGGGCGCCGACCCCGTGGGCAGCGGTCGCTGCCGCGCCCTCTTCATCTCCGGCGCCGCCAACCGGGCGATCAGATCTTCGAGCGCCGTCACCTTGAGGCCGAGAGAGGGCGCCCCGAGGGCCGCGGCGCGACGGCGTAGATGCACCGCCAGGAGCCGGTTGGGCACCACGACCGTCAGTTCTCGCGCCGCGCGCCGCGGCCCAAGGGCCCGCAAGCGGGCGGCGAAGGCCTCTTCCAGGTGCGGATGGAAATCTCCCAGGAAGAGCGGATGTCGCGACTCCGGCATGTGCGCAGGATACCGGACGAGCGAACCGGTAAACTCCGCCCGCCGGCAGATCTACGTGAAGGAGAAACGTCATGCCACGCATCGCCCGCCGCTTCGCCTTGCTACCGCTACTGATTCTGTGCGCCGCCTGCGGTTCGCCGGAGCAAGACTCCGCCCCCGCCGCCGCGCCGAGGATCGAGAATGAGCAGCTCGGCCTCGCCGTCGCCGCACTGCCCGCCGGTTTTTCTGTCGACACCAACCAAGGCGACACTCTGCGCTTCGCGCGCACCGGTGCCAGCGGTGGCACCCTCAGCATCCTCGTCGGTGCCCCGCAGATGGCCGGGATCAATCTGGTCCAGGCCACCAAGGATCACAAACAAGAGATCCTCGCCCGCCCCCAAGGCGCCTACAGCGGAGCCCTAGAACTCCAAGGACCCTTCGGCACCGCCTTCCAATCCCGCGGCCGCTACGCCGACCCGGAGGGTAGCGGACTGCTCGAAGACTTTCGCATCTACACCGTCCACCCCTCCGGCGACCGCCTGGTGACCCTGCGCTACCTCTATCCCGCCGACCCCAACATCAAAGACCGCCAAGAGCACCTCTTCGCCTTCCTGGGCGAACTGGAGCCGCTGGCACCACCGGCACCGTAGTGGCTGCTTCCTGCTCCTGGTACTGCAACAGGTACAGCCGGTAGTAGATCCCGCGCTGGGCCAGCAGCTCTTGATGGGTCCCCTGCTCGCGCAGACAGCCCTTGTGGAAGACCAGAATGCGATCGGCCTGCTGGATGGTCGACAGCCGGTGGGCGATCACGATGCTGGTGCGCCGCGTGGCGGAGGGATCGCCGGCCGAAGCGCCGCGGCCGAGCAGCCGGTCCAGGGCCTGCTGGATGCGCTGCTCGGTTTCCGTATCGACCGAAGAGGTGGCTTCGTCGAGGATGAGAATCCGTGGATCAAAGGCCAAAGCTCGGGCGAAAGAGATGAGCTGCTTCTGCCCGACCGAGAGACCCGCACCGCGCTCGCGCACCGCGGCTTCGAGCCCACCCCCCATCCGTTCGACGAAGTCCAACGCATGCACCTCACTCAACGCCCAGCGCAAACGAGCATCGTCGAGGTGATTTCCGCCGAGACGCAAGTTGTGCGCCACCGAGCCGGAGAACAGAAACACGTCCTGCAAGACCAGCCCAATACTCTCGCGCAGCTTGCTCAACTGCCACTGGCGCACATCCACCCCATCGATCTTCACCGCCCCTGAGTCGACGTCGTAGAAACGCAGCAGGAGGTTGGCCAGCGTCGACTTGCCGGCTCCCGTGTGGCCCACCACCGCCACCGTTTCGCCCGGCTCCACCCGGAACGAGACATCGTGCAACACCGGCTCGCCCGGCAGGTAGGAGAAGCTCACCCCGGTAAACTCCAGGGCGCCCTCGATCCGCTCCGGCGTATGAGCCTCGGCCGGCGAGACGATGGTCAGCGGTTCGTCCAGCAACTCGAAGATGCGCTCTGAACTGGCCATTGCCGCTTGCAGGATGTTGTACTTGTCGGAGAGATCCGCCAGCGGCCGGTAGAACCGTTGGGCGTATTGCAGGAAAGCGATCAAGCCTCCCAGCGAGAGCGCACCGGCCAGCACCCTGCCGCCGCCGTACCAGACGATCAGCCCGGTACCCAAGGCGGTGATCAACTCCACTGCCGGGTAGTAGACCGCGTAATAGAAGATCGCGCTGACATTGGCGTCGCGGTGGTCGCGATTGATCTGGCGGAACTCCTCCATGGCACGCGCTTCGCGGTTGAATAGCTGTACCACCGACATGCCGGTGATGTGTTCCTGCAAGAAGGCGTTGATGCGGGCGATGCGCACCCGCACCTTGCGATACCACTGGCGCGCCCTGGTCTTGAACCAGACGGTCAGCGCCAAGAGCAACGGGATGATGGCGAAGGCGACCACCGCCAACTTCCAGCTGAGCCAGAAGAGCACCAAGACAATCCCGCCCAGCAAAACGATGTCGCCGAAGATGGCGACGATGCCGGCGGTGAACATCTCGTTGAGCGCGTCGACGTCGGTCGTCGCGCGAGTCACCAACCGGCCGATGGGATTGCGATCAAAGTGGGCGATGGGGAGTTGCTGCAAACGGGCGAAGATCTGGCGCCGCAGATCGAACATGATCCGCTGCCCCATCACCTGCATCACATAGCTCTGCGCGTAGAGCGTGAAGAAGGTCAGGGCAAGAGCCACGAGGTAGATCCACCCCATCAGCGCAATGCCCTCCCCCGCCGTCAGTTCGGCGCCATGGCCCGCCGCCAGTCGCTCAAACCAGACGGCGGCAGCGGAGATCGTACCCGCCTCGCCCCCTTCCACCGGCGGCCGGATATAGAGATCCAGCGCCACCGCGGTCACCAGTGGCCCGACCAGTTGTAGCAGGGAAGAAAGCACGATCAGCAAAACCGCCAACGCCGCCCGGCCCTTGTGGGGCAAAACGTACCCGAGGAGCCGTCTCATCAGGCGCGCGTCGTAGGACTTGCCGAGCGGTTGTTCCTCGTCGAGAGAAGGCTCGCTCATCGGCCAAGAAGATAGCACCGACCGCGCCGTGGGACCCGCCGGTCCGGCCGCATCCTCGGCCGGCAGATGGAGAACTGAGGCGGGAGGCGGCGAGGAGTTCCCGTACCACTCCGCATCACCGGACTTGGTGGATAGTGCTCGGCGCTGCCTCCATGCCGGCCGGAGTGCGTCTCACTGGGCGATGCTCTCCTCTTCCTCAACAGCGGGAAGGTCTACCTCGGGCAGGGTAAGTCTTTGCCCGTCGATCAGGTCACTATGCGCAATACGCCAAGTCCCCTGGCTTGCTGAACGCGCCCGAAGCCATAGGTACGACTTCCCCACGACAAGCTGTGAAATGGGCTGCTGCCTTTCCGCTCCGTCCGGGACGCGGAGGTGAAACCGCTCCACTTCACCGGTTGTGGGGTCGAGAAGATCGAGGACCGGCCCCGTTTCGAGAATGTCTCTTTGCACGAGTATTGCGAGCCTGTTCGATGGCGCATGCCAGGCGATATCCCGAATCACCTGCTTGTCGTTGAAGGCGGAGAACACTCTACCCACCGGTTTGCGCCCTTCCGGCTTCGCCGCGTCTCCCGCAACGTTGGCGATCGCGCGCAGCGCCTCTTTCTCGCGGCGGCTGTTCTCGGCGCCTTTGCCATCGTTTTCGAGTTCGAGTTCTGGGTCGCGGAAGGTGGCTCGGAGTTTGAGATCGCGGCCCAACTCATAGACCGTGTAGTTGGCCAGCTCGGCCGCATAGAGACGATCCCCGGACCAAGCCAGGCTCAGGGTCCGCCCCACCGCTCGGCTGCCGCTGATGAAGCGATCCTCTTCCTCGATCTCAAATCCCGTTCGGCCGAGTTTGAGCTTGGTGCCGAGTTCGATAATCCGTGGCGGCAGTCCGGAGAACTCTTCGCGTCCCAAGAAACCCTTGCCCTCGATGTAGGGCGTACCTCCCAATGAGACCGCCCAAGCGCCCCCCTTCGTGGAGCAAATGTCCCCTGGGAGCACCAGCGGCTTTTCCGCGACGAACTGGCCGTCTTGCTTATAGAGCAGCGTGATGAACGGTGTTGCCAGAACCACCTGGCTACCGGCGACGGCAAAACTGACCACATGGTCAATGCTCGCTCCCGACGCCGTGCGCAGGAGCGCCGGATCGCCACGCTCATGCCCTGTTTCGCCGAAACGGTGAAGCTTCCCGCTGTGCACATCCAACAGCGCGACTTCGCCCCCTGGCGAAAGCACTTGGAGGAGAACAAACCCCTCGCCACGAAAGGCCCCAAGGTCGTGGGGGGCAGCCTCTAGCTCCAGGGAAGGAAACAAGGTCTCTTCCGCCCTGACGGGCAGCGCGAGAAGTGCCAGGCACAACAAGAGACCGGCCGCAGAGGGCCTCATTTCGGCGCGCATGCTGGATGATCGAAGATGATGATCCAAGAACCGTCCGAGTAGTAGCACCAGATTGCTGTCTCGACACACTGGCAACGAGCTTCAGCAGGCCTGGGAGCTAGAGTGAGAATTCCGAGCGAGAGCACGAGGGCCAAGACGAGTTTGATGGAGGTGAGCTTCTTGATCATTGCAGACCCCTTCGCGGACATCAATGGGTACTTAGTGTAAACAACGCGCACACAGCACGTCAAGCCTACCCTTAATCCGCAGTCACCATGGTAACCATGAGCACCACGCCAAGCCGATCCACACATTCCTTGGGATAAGTACCCGCGGGCTCAGGGTCGCTTCAGCGGGAACTCGTCGCTGGAGGTTTCTTGAGGCCTCGCGTCTCGCTTGGCTCGACTCTCGGCACGATCCCACCGCAGAGACCTCGAGCTCACCGCTTCGCCTCTCGTGGGGACGATCCCTCCCCTCCGCTGTAGGGGCGCAGCGTGCTGCGCCCGTCTTCGCGTCAACGGGAATCTCCGCGCCTTCGGTTCTCGGTTTAGTGGGCTTTGAAGGTCCGGGGGCTCGCCGCTTCGCGTCTCGGAGGGCGCTGGATCGATGGCGCCCTGGAGGTGAGAAGTATTCCAAAAAGGAGTGGAACTCATCGGACAGAGACCATTTCCGCCCTTTATTTGCCTCTTTCTGCCTTGCACCGACCGCGCTAACCTCCTGTATCTAAAGCACTTGGCCATGCGACACTCATCCTTACACATCTTTATTTTGGCGCGCGGCCCACCGCTTCGCGCCACCACTGAGACCTGTAAAGGAGGCTCGCATGTTTGATTTCGTCACCTTCCACCTCTTCGACCGGCTGTGGGGCTCGCTTCTCTTCTCCTGGCGGGTGGACGCTACCTCTAGCAAATTTGGGAGTCTCATCGATCCCAACGGCCAGGAGGCTAACACCGAGGGGGCTGGCGATCCCGGCGGCTCGCCGCTCGAGTTTGGCAGTTTCATCGATCCTAACGGTTGAGCCGGAGGAGGGCCGGTTCGACCCCGGTTCCGCTCGCTCTTTGGCTTCTCGCTAGCCTCGGCCCTGCCTCCCCGGGGAGGGGGTGGGGGTCCGAGGCGGCGTCGCACGGGTGAGCGCGAAGGTCGCGGGGCTTGGCGCTTTCGCGACCTTCTTTGTATACTGCCTTCCCGATGGAACCTTTTCTGAGTAGCCTTGAATCCGCCGCCCAGGAGGTGGCCAACCACCAGCCGCAGGCGGAACTCCTCGCGCGGTGGGCCGACAAGCTCCTGGCCTCCAACCCCGCCCAGCGCATGTTGATGGTGGCCAACCCCAAGAGCTTCGGCCACCCCGCGCTGGTCTCTCACCTGATCGAACGGGGCAAAGGGCTGCGCCACGACGACCCGCACCGGGCGCTCGACGCCTACCGGGCGGCGAGCCAGGTGGCCGGCTTCCTGCCCAGCCACCCCCACCATCCCCACTACTCCCGCTACTACGCCGATCTCTACGCCGAGGCACTGGCCAACCTGGCCAACGGCCAGCGCGCCGTCGGCCGCATGTCGCAGGCGGCGCACACCTTGGCCCGCGCCAGGGTGCGCGCCGGGTGGGGGAGCGGCAACGCCCTTCTCGAAGCCCTGCTCAACGCAATGGCCGGAACTCTCGATGTCGATTTGGGCCGCTACCGAGAGGCGGAGTTCAATTTCCGCTGGGCGATCGACCTCTATGTCGATCTGGAAGAGCACGAGCACGCAGGGCGGCAGATGCTGGCCCTCGGCCGCTGTCTCCTCTTGGCTGGCGACTACGAGCCGGCGCTGCACTTCCTCCATGCCGGGGTTTCGGATATCGACATGGAGCGCGACCCGCTTCTCTTCTTGACCATCGTCACCTGCAACGCCAAACTGCACTCCCTCCTGGGTCGACCCGACAAGGGGTTGGCGCTGCTCGGCTCGGAGCTTGAGGACTACCTGGAGGAAGATCTCGGGCGGGTCACCTTCGCCCGGCTCGACCTGCTGCGCGGCGAGCTGGCGGCGGCCGACGGCCGGCCTCACCTCGCGGTGAGAAAATACGCCAGCGCCCGCCGCCTCTTTGCCGAACTCGAACTGCCCGAGGAGGCCGCTCTCGCCGGCCTCGAAGTGGCGGCGCTCTACGCCGAAGCGGGCGAGCCCAGCCTGGTGAGCCGCGAGGTGAAGCGGGCGCTGGCGATCTTGCGCCAGTCCGGCGCCGGGGCCTATGGCGAGCCGGCGCTGCGCCGGTTGGCGGCGATCGCCGAGCGCAAGACGGTCTCGGCGGCGGTGGTGCGCTACGTGGCGCGCCGGCTGCGCGGCACGGCGGTCCGTTAGCGCCGCGATCGCCTGCTGGAGCGCTTCAGTGCTGTGAGCGCTACGAGCGCTTTCGGCTGGGGCCTCGGCCCTTCCCGGGAGTCGCGCCGGCGCCCTTCCGGACCTTCTTGGCGCGGGCGCGCTTTTCTTTCAGCGCCTGATTCTTGCGCTCGCGTTCGCGCTGCTGCTCCTGTTCTTGCAGCGCGTCGCGCATCATCTTCTTGATCTCGGCCGGCGACACCGCCGCCAGGCCACCGGCCAACAGTTCCGGGTGGGTCTCCCGGTAGAGCTGTTCGCAGAAATCTTCGAAGGGAATGCCGGCTTCGTCGAGGGCGTGGAGCAGGGTGCCCACCGAGAGCCCTTGGAAGCCGGTGAAGCAACGGTAGAGGTAGCCCTTGCCCCGCACCATCCGGCGCTCGATCTCGGCGCGGGTGAGGCCACGCTTGCGCAGCAGAGTGTTGAGCACTTCGCCGAAGAGTTCCAGCCTGGGGTCGGTGTCGGGCATGCGGTTACTCTACCGTATTCAACCTCCAAACCACAAGGTGAGTAGCCTACACAGGATGACTAGTAGTTTACATAGGTATACTTTCGCTGTACGGTCTACCGTATTCACCGCCAACGGTGGGCCAGTGGACCGCCGAATTGGAGAACTCATCCGGGAGGTATGACGATGCACAAGCCGGCAAGACCGCTGGGGCCATGGTTGGAACTCCAGTCCGAGCGGGTACAACGGGTGCTGGGTGAGCTCCCCTCCTGGGAACCGACGCTCGGCGGGTTGGAGGGCAAGTTTCGCTTTGCCAGCGGCGCTCAAGCCCTCGCCTTTTTGCGCCCCCTCGCCGCCTTGCTCGACGCCCACCCCGAACCTCCCAACCGGCTGGTCCTCACCGGCCCGGTCCTCAGCCTCGCTCTAGGGCTGGGGATGGATCGCGGTGGGGTCCATGCCGCCGACCTGGCCTTGGCGGGGCGGATCTCGGCGCTGCGCAACGCGGTCGCCACTTCGGCCGCGCAGCGAATCGTCGACCCGGGGAAGAACCGGCCAGCCCCGGTGGCCCGCGCGATCCGCGAAGAGCTTGCGCAGCTGGGGGTGACCGTCCCGGCAACCTCAATGAAGGATGGGTCCACGCCATGAACGGTTGGCGGCGGTTGGCGCAGGGATGGGCGCGGCGCCTGTTCATGGAGCGACAGGTCGATCCTAGCGACCCGGCGGAGAGTCGCCAGCCCCAGCAGCGCCCTGGCGATCTCAACCTCGATGATCTCAACCTCAGCCACCTGCGGCCGGGATGGGCGCGCCAGGCCGGTCACCTCGAAGAGGGCGTCCGACTCCTCTTGGAGCGGTTGGTTGCCGTGCCCATCGGCCAGCGGCGAGCCGCCGCGCTGGAGGCGAGGCTCAAGCCATCGGCGCAACTCGCCATGGCCCTCATCCACACCGCCCTGGCACTACCGCCTCAAGCCCGCGACGAAGCCTGCTCGCTGGCCGGCGCGGCCCAAGCGCTCGTCGGCCGTTTATCGCGCCGGGGCGAGGATTGCCGCTTTCTTTTCGATAGCCTCGCCGCCTTTTGGATCGAGTTGGCGGAACGTCGCTTGCTGGCCAACGAATTCGGTGAGGTCGAACCCTGGCTGGAGAGGGCCCAACAGTTCATCCAGCGGGGCGAAGGAGAACCGATCCTGGCAGCTCGGCTCCGCCTGACCCACGCCCACCTCCACTGGGGGCGCGCGCAGTTGGATGCCAGCCTGGTGGAGATCGAGGCGGCGCTTGCCTACTGTGAGCAAGTCGAAGGGAGCGAGTTCCTCGGCGCTGCCCTCTGCTTGCAGGGAGTCACCCTGGCCAGCGCCGGCAAACCCGGGCCGGCGCGCGCCTGCTTGCAGCGCTCTCTGGAGGTGAACCCAACAGGGAGTGAGCGGATCGCCCTGATGGCGACGGAGGCTTTGACCCGACTCGACGCGCTGCCATGACGAGCCACGAACCTGGAGCCAGCCACCAGCCTCATGGCGAACGCTCGGCAAGAAATACACGCACAGAACAAACCATCACCCATTCATGCGATCCAGACCCCTCGTTCAAGAACGAGCCCTCAAACTCCAGGCTACAACTCGTGCTTGTCGCGGTTTGCGGCCACGAAACCCGGAGATCCCCTATGGCACAGCGTACTTCCGCACCCCTCGTGGTCGCCCTCGTCGTCGTCTCCCTGCTCACCACCAAGGTCTTGTTCGCCGCTACCCTTCCCGTCCCCGGACCACATGCCACGGTGCGAGCGCTCCCCATCACCAGCGAGCCAGTCGTGTCCGGGCCACAGTTCATCGCCGCCGATCGAACTGGCCACGCTTTTCTGCTCGATGGCGCCACGCTCAAGCTCTATGCACTCAGGGGCGATCGACTCACCGCCTACGGTCAGCTCGAACGGCTCAGCGCGCCCGAGCGCCCAAACCCCGTGGTCTTCGCCGCGCTCAGCCCGTTCGGCGGCGATTGGATCTTGCTCACGCTTGCGGGGTTGGAGTACTTCCAAGATGGCAAGCAAGCCACCCTCCCCGCACCCCGGTGGCGAGCCAACTCGGTCGGCTTTGGCCCCTTCGGCCCGGTTGTCGCCGTGACCCCCGGCATCCCCGGCGGCGAAGCGACGCAGAGCCGCAAGAACGCCCCTTCGGCGGTCTACTTTGACGACAACTGGAAGACGCTTCGCGAGAGCCAACCCCTGAGGTCGCTCGATGAGTTGAGCCAGATGCGCCTGCGGCGCGACCTACTCTTCGCGGCCGGCGAGGAAAACTCGCTCTGGCTCGCCCACCGTTTTCTCTATCGGGTCCATCGCCTGAATCCTGCCGGCAAGATCGAGCAAACCCTCGAGCTAGGGGACCGGGAAATCCAACCCCGTGAACTCAGCCACGAAGAGATCACCTTGCGCGAAGAGAGGCTCGCCCGAGCCCGCGAGGCCGGTCAGCCAGCACCACCCCAGGGCTTCCAGCACAAATCGAGTCCTCGCAAGTCAATCCAAGCGATCGCCACGGACGGCGGGACCCTCTACCTCCTACTCGCCGCCCAAGCCACCGAGACAGGAAAGCCGGCCTTGGACCGCTGGGATCCCGCCACCCAGCGCCACGAACGGCTCAACCTCAATCTCCCTCCTTACTCGGGCCGGCGCACGATGGCGGCGGGCCGCGACGGGCTCTACATCGCCAACTACGAGGGCGATTCCGGCCGCTGGCGAATACCTTGGACGACGCTTGTCGAAGCCACGTGGGTCGCGATCGCGGATCTCGAGGCTCCGCCGGAGAAAAGCGAAGAGTAAGCAGCGATTGGGACCGATCCTTTGCGCTCGCTCATCGGCCCAGAAGATAGCACCGACCGCGCCGCCGAACCCGCCGCTCCATGCACTTGCGTGACCTCAGTGGTCCATCGACACTGAAAAGCAAAATCATTTCGCTTTTGCGACCATAAACTCGCAAAATTGTTGACCAACGCCCTGGAACACCACCAAACTAGGCGTAAGTAAAGCATAAATACGAACCCACTACTCGCGGAGGAAGACCCGACATGTCCCCACGGTCCAACCGGAAGTCCCCACCGGCTCCCGCCCCAGCCACGGCCGCATTGCCCCCAACCAATGCTTTCCATGATCACTTCCTGCGCCAAGCCGAGCGCCACGACGAACCGCCGACCGCCACCGAGGCCGAATTCGCCGGCCCTTGGCAAAACCAGCTCGGCGCCCACGGTCACACGCTCCTGCGCAGCTGGGAAGATCTCCACCGGGGAGACCTTCCCTTCGCCACCTTCACCGATGAGCAAACCGCGCAGCTCGCCCTGGCCCTACTGCCCGCCCGAGGCCGCCTAGCCACCTACCGCCTAAGCCCTCAACCCGACGCCGAAGGCTTCCTCATCCACCGCGAGGGCCAACCCATCGGCCACCTCGCCCACTTCGACGAACACTTCGTGGAAGCGCTCAGCGCCTTGGAAGCCGTGATCAAGAACCCCCCAGCCCTCGCCAACCTCCTCCTAGCCGCCGGCCCCACCGCCCTGGAACAAACCGGCAGGATTCTGAGCCGACGGATGGAGGAGGCGATTGGATGAAAACTGCCAATAGGGCAGCGATCTAGTGTTCCGATTGATAAGTTCGCAGGAATATTTAAGAGCTAGAATCGGTTCTCTCTGGAAACCAAGCCAGAAAGGATCGATGATGCCGCGAGGACGACCCAAGAAACCGTTGGAGATGACCCCTAGTGAGAGGGCGACA
>JAJRVQ010000089.1 GCA_024277255.1 Acidobacteriota bacterium
CTCCGACGACACCGGCAACCCCAACCCGGTGCGCCCATCGACGAGGTTCTCCGGCTGCCATGTTGGGTGGCTTATCGCCCGCTTCGACACCCGCGCCACGGCGTCGATGGCTAGGTTACAATTTCCCGCAAGCACCATCATCTCACCGAGCGCGAAGGTCCACAGGTCCTCGCCCCGCTCCCAGTGCTCCAGGCAGGTCAGCCTGACGAAACGGGCTTTGACTGGCGCGGTTTTGAACCAGGCAGGGAACCCGCCCGGGTTGGGAAAGGCGTGCGCGTCATGGTCGGCGATGAGGATGGGGTCGCGGAAGCTTTTGTCCGCCGAGGCCTCGATGCGAAACCGAAGGGGAAAGCCGTATCCGGCGACCCGGCGACCGCCAATGAGCGCCTCCACGGGGATCAGGCAGACGGCGTCGATTTCCACTTCCTTTCCGAGATCGATTACGATATCGAGCGGCTCGTCCCGGCGGTCGAAATAAGGGCTGTGGTAGCCGCGCCGCGTGCCAGTTTGTCCGGGAGAAAAGGGAGGAAGTTTCTCCAGCTGGAAACGCAGCGTGTCGATTTCGTCGGCGATATTCGCGATCTCCGGGCTCAGGCTGCGGGCAACGAAGTCGCTGAAAGGCGGTGCCCGCTCGGGTTCCGCTGCGGCGGTTCCCGGTGCGACCATCAGAATGATTACCCCGCCCATCATGGCAAGGGGCGTCGCCAATCGGAAACGGAGAGCTGAGAGCGCGAGAGCTAGGTGTGGATCAGGGTTGCCCCGGCCCTTCAGGCCGCGGAAACAGCGAAAGGCATCAGTAACGAGGGATGACGCCTTCACAGTCATTTGGCATTGAGTTTTTCCGTCCATGCTCGGGAACAGGCCCGCTTTCGCCCCGCTCCCTCACAACATCCCGCGTAAAAACGGCGCGGTGCGGCTTTCCTTCACCTTGGCCACCATTTCCGGCGAACCCTGCGCCACCACGTGGCCACCGTCGTCGCCGGCCTCGGGGCCGATGTCGAGAAGGTAATCGGCCTCGGCGATGATGTCGAGGTTGTGCTCGATGACGACCACGGTGTGGCCGTCGTCGACGAGGCGGTGCAGCACCTCGAGCAGCTTGCGCACGTCGGCCAAGTGGAGCCCGATGCTGGGTTCTTCGATGAGGTAGAGATTGGACTTTGGCGTGCGGTTCTGCCGCAGGCGGGCGTGGGCGGAGCGGCCGATGCCGCGGGTCAGCTCGGTGACCAGTTTGATGCGCTGGGCTTCGCCGCCGCTCAGGGTCGGGCTGGGCTGACCCAGCTTGAGGTAGCCGAGCCCGGTGTCGCACAGCAGCGACAAGGTGCGGTGGACCTTGGGGTAGCCGGAGAAAAACTCGGCCGCCTCCTCGATGGTCAGGTCCATGACGTCGCCGATGGATTTGCCAGCGTAGTCGACCTCCAGAGTCGGGGCGTTGTAGCGCAGCCCGCCGCAGTCGTCGCAGGGCACATAGCTGGTGGGGAGGAAATTCATCTCCATCTTGATCTGCCCGTTGCCCTTGCAGGTCTCGCAGCGGCCGCCCTCGGTATTGTAGGAAAACCGCGAGGCCGTGTAACCGCGCGCGCGGGCGTCGGGCAACTGCGCGAACAGTTTGCGGATGTCGTCGAACACCTTGACGTAGGTGGCGGGCGTGGAGCGCGAAGTTTTGCCGATGGGCGACTGATCGACCTCATACACGGCCTCGATGACCTCGGCGCCGGCGAAAGATTTCCACGGGCGATTTTTGCTGGCACCAGCCGGGGATTTCCTCTTCGACTTGCTAAGGTGATCGTCGATGGCGGGCTTGAGCACGCCGCGCATCAGGCTGGATTTTCCCGACCCGGAAATACCGGCAATGACCGTGAGCCGCCCGACCGGAATGCGGACATCGATATTTTTGAGGTTGTTGGCCCGAGCACCCTTGATCCGCAGCCAGCCCTGCGGCGAATTTTTCGCCGGAACCGCTCGCCGCTCGCCACGAATTGGATGCATGATCGCTTCGCCGAAAGCCGACTCTGTCGGCGAAAATGGAAGATCGGAGATGGGAGATGGGGATTTTTTTGCGGAAGCCTTTTTCCCTATCTTCGATCTTCCATCTCCTATCTTCGCCCCGCGACCGCGGGGCTCGAAAATTGCTTCCGGCGGTCCTTGAAAAACGACTTCGCCGCCGAACAGGCCGGCGCCGGGGCCGAGGTCGATGAGGTGGTCGGCGCGGCGCATGGTTTCCTCGTCGTGCTCGACGACGACGAGAGAGTTTCCCTGGTCACGCAGGGCCATGAGGGTGTCGAGCAGGCGGGCGTTGTCGCGGGCGTGCAGGCCGATTGTGGGTTCGTCGAGGATGTAGAGCACGCCGCGCAGATTCGATCCGAGCTGGGCGGCGAGGCGGATGCGCTGGCTCTCGCCGCCACTGAGGGTGGTGGCGGAGCGACCCAGTTGGAGGTAGCCGAGCCCCACCTCTTCCATGAAGCATAGGCGCTGCACGATCTCGGGCAGGATGTCGCGGGCGATGAGAGCCTCGTCGCCCTGGAAACGGAAAGCCTCCACCGTCTCGCGGGCCTGGCTCACTGTCATCCGCGCGATGTCGGCGATGCCAAGATCCCGCACCCGCACATGCAGGGCCACCTCATTGAGCCGGGCGCCGTCGCAGTCCGGGCAGGGCACCGTCTCGGTCTTGTCGGCGCCGCGCCCGCGCCGGGAGCGACGCCTTTCCTCGCGCAACTCGGCGTCGAGCTGACTTTCGGCGTCGCGCTCGTCCGATGTCGGCGGCTTGCCCTCCACGGTGCCGTATCCGCGGCACTTGGGGCACCGGCCGTGGGGCGAGTTGTAGGAGAACATGCGCGGATCCAATTCCTCGAACGCACGCCCGGTGACGGGATCGCACATCGTCGTGCTAACAAGGTGGAGCTGGTTCGCCGAATCGAGAAACTTAGCGGTGTGCTTGCCGACCCGCAAAGCCGTCTCCACCAGCTCGCGAATCGCCCCCGGCTTGGTCGATTTCGTCACCTCGCCAACGATGACATCGATGTTGTGCTCCTGGAAACGCTCCAGCTTCTGGAATCCCTCGACCTCCTGGAATTGTCCGTCCACCAGCAGCGTGTCGAAGCCCTGCCGCCCGGCCCACAGGGCGACATCGGTGTGAAACCCTTTCCGCGCCTTCACCAGCGGCGCGAGAATCCGCAACGGGCGCTTCGCGGTGGCCGACTTCGCCGCCGCGCGAATGCGGCTGACGATGGCGGTCACGCTCTGCTTGGAGACGGCTTTGCCGGAATCGGGGGAATGCTGCACGCCGACCTTGGCGTAGAGCAGGCGCAGGAATTGCCACACCTCCGTCACCGTGGCGACGGTGGATTTGCCGCCGCCGCGCGAGATGCGCTGCTCGATGGCCACTGTCGGCGGCAACCCGGCGATGCGGTCGATATCGGGACGCTCCATTTGCTCGACGAACTGCCGCGCGTAGGTGGACATGCTGTCGAGAAAACGCCGCTGTCCTTCCGCGAACAAAATGTCAAAGGCGAGCGTCGATTTCCCCGACCCGCTCAGCCCGGTGACCACGACAAATTGATCGCGCGGAATCTCCAGGCTCACGTTCTTCAAATTGTGCTCGCGAGCCCCGTGGAGGGAGATGGAGTTTTCAGTTTCCAGTTTCCAGTTTTCAGCTGGCGAGGGCTCCGCCGCCTTGAGAGTCGCGCCGCGGGACTCGGAAAACGCTTCCTTCAGAAAATTTCCCGTGTGCGAGGCCACGACTTCGGCCACGTCCTCCGGCGTTCCCATGGCCACCACTTCCCCGCCCCCGGCGCCGGCCTCGGGACCGAGATCGATGACCCAGTCGGCCGACTTGATCACATCGAGATTGTGCTCGATGACGATCAGCGTGTCGCCGCCATCCACCAGTCGCTGAAACACCTTCAGCAGCATCGCCACATCATCAAAATGCAGTCCCGTGGTCGGCTCATCAAAAATTAATAAAGCGCCCTGCGGGCGCGAAGATGGGAGATCGGATATAGAAGATGGGGATTCTGCTTTCGAAGGCTTTTCCCCTATCTTCGATCTCCCATCTCCTATCTTCGCCGACGTAGTCGGCTTGAGTAAATGTCCGACTAGTTTGAGGCGCTGGCTTTCGCCGCCACTGAGGGTATTGAGGGGTTGGCCGAGGCGCAGGTAGCCGAGGCCGACGTCGCCGAGGACTTGGAGCGAGGTGACAATTTTGGCCGCTTTGCGGTCGGCTATGGCAAAGAAAAACTCGATGGCCTCGGTCACCGTCATGGACAGCGCGTCATGGATGGACACACCGGCCACCAGTTCGATCTCGAGGGCCTCGGGGGTGTAGCGTTTGCCCTCGCACTCCGGGCAGGTGATGTAGAGATCGCTGAGGAATTGCATCTCCACTTTCTCGAAGCCGTTGCCCCAGCAGCGCTCGCAGCGTCCGGCGCCGGAGTTGAAGGAGAAATACCCGGGCGTGAGCCCGCGCGCCCTGCCGTCGGGCGACTCGGCGAACAGCTTGCGGATCAGCTCGAACACCCCGGTGTAGACCGCCGGTGTCGAGCGCGGCGTCCGCGCCAGCGGCGACTGATCGACCATGACCACTTCGCGGATGCGCTCGGCCCCGCGAATTCCCCGGCAGCGCCCCGGTTCGTTCTCGCTGCTCTTGCCGAACTGGCGAATCAGATTTTCGTAGAGGACGGAGTGGATCAGCGTCGATTTTCCCGAACCCGAAACACCGGTGACACAGCAAAACACCCCGAGCGGAATCTTCACATCGATCTTGCGCAGATTGTGCTGCGCCGCGCGCTCAATCTTGAGCCATTTCTTCGGCTTGCGCCGCGCCGTGGGCGTGTCGATTTTCTTCTCCCCCGACAAATAAGCCGCCGTCAGCGATTCCCCCATCTTCCATCTCCGATCTTCCATCTTCGCCGACTTGTCGGCTCCCATCTTCGCCGGCTCGCCGGCAAAAACCAGTTCTCCGCCCTTCTCGCCGCGGCCGGGACCGATGTCGACGAGGTTGTCGGCGGCGCGGATGACGGCTTCCTCATGCTCGACCACGACCAGCGTGTTGCCGCGGTCGCGCAGCCGGTGCATCACCTCGACGAGTTGCGACACATCGCGCGGGTGCAGCCCCACTGTCGGCTCGTCGAGCACAAACAGCGTGTTGGTCAGGCTGGCGCCGAGGCAGGTGGTGAGGTTGACGCGCTCGGTTTCACCGCCGGAAAGCGTGCGCGTGGGGCGGTCGAGATCGAGGTAGCCGAGCCCCACCTGGCGCAGAAAACCCACCCGGCTGAGGATCTCGCCGAGCAGCAGCACACCGGTCTTGTCGCCCTTGGTCGTCGTGACGGTGGCAAAAAATTCAGCCAGCTCGTCGATGGAAAATTTCCAGATCTCCGGCAGCGTTTTGCCCTCCACCCGGTAGCACAGCGCCTCCGGCTGAAGACGCCCGCCGCGGCAGTGCGGGCAGGTGGTGTAACTGCGGTAGCGACTGAGGAAAACGCGGACGTGCATCTTGTAGGCGCGCGATTCCTGCCAGTCGAAAAACCCGCGCACACCATACCACAAACCCATCTGCCAGGCTTCCTCGGGATCGCCGCCGTCGCCCTCGATGATCCATTCCCTGTCCTGCGCCGACAAATCCTCGAAGGGCGTGAACACCTCGACTCCGCGGATGCGGGCGCAGCGCTCGAGATCGTCCTGACACTCCGAGTAGGTGGGGCTCTGGAAGGCCTTCACCACTCCCTCGCCGATGGACAGCGACGGGTCGGGCAGGGCGCGATCAATGTCGATGCCGATGACGCGCCCGAACCCGCGGCAGTGCGGGCACGCGCCGAGCGGATGATTGAAGCTGAACAGATTCGGCACCGGCGGACGCAGCTCCGTGTCGCTGTCGGGCGAATGCCAGCCGCGGGAAAACTCGGCGCGCTCGCCTGACTCGGCATCGACCACCGCCATGTGTCCCTTGCCCAGATCAAGCGCGCGCTCGGCGGCCTCCTGAAACCGCGAAGCCCGGCCCGGCGCGACCCGGTCCTGGATCACATCGACCACCGCCGGCAGCGTCTTGCGCCCGTACCCTGTCGGATCATCCACTCGACAGGGTTTTCCGAAGACGAGGACGCGGAGGTAACCCTGTTGCTGGAGAAAGGCGAAGAAATCCGCCACCGAAGTCTTGGGCGGCACCGCCACGCCGAACACCACCAGCAGGGTGGTTTTGGCGCCGAACCGCTGCCGGCTTTTGCGCAGGATGGTCGCCGGGGTGTCGGGCTCGACCTCGGCGCCGCTGACCGGATCGAAGCCGCGGCACACGCGCGGGAACAGCAGTTTCAGGTAGTCGTTGATCTCGGTGATGGTGCCGACCGTGGAGCGGGTGGTCTTGACGGCGTTGCTCTGCTCGATGGCGATGGCCGGCGGGATGCCGTGGATGGCATCGACTTGCGGCTTGTCCATGCGGTCGAAGAACTGCCGCGTGTAGGGCGAGAAGGTCTCCACATAACGCCGCTGGCCCTCGGCGTAGAGCGTCTGAAAGGCGAGGCTCGACTTGCCCGACCCGCTCGGCCCGGTGACCACCGTGAGTTTGCCGAGAGGCAGATCGAGATCGAAGCCCTTGAGATTGTTCTGCCGGATGCCGCGCAGCTCGATGACCCCGGCCCGCGCCGGGAGGCCCTTGGGCTTGACGGAACTCCGTGAGGTCTTTTTTCGAGGCAACTTTTTTTTCGCGGTACGCGGCATGGGAGAGGGAAAGGGAAGGCTGGAGATGGACGCCCAAAATGAGCCAAGGCATGCTCGCGCGAGACGAGCAGCGGGTTTCCCATCGAGATTTTCCCCTGACTTTACCTGGGACTCGCCGCAACCTTTTTGCCCGCGATGAGTGCCTCGATTTTTCTCACCACCGAGGCGGGGGTGACATACTCTCCATTCACATAACTGTCGGCGACCACCTTGCCCTGACGATCAACCAGGACCAGGCAGGGAATGCCGGGGCCCAGGTATTTGGTGACTTCTTTCATGCGGCTCACGTAGCGATACTTGATCGCCGGCCATGGCATCTTTTCTTCCGCCATGTAGTTCTCCATTTCTTTCTCCCCGTTGTCGCGGCTCACAAAAATGATCTCGAAGGTTTTTTTCGCTTCCGCGTTCTCCTGATAGAAACTGATGAGGCTCGGAGTGAACTGGCGGCACGGGCCGCACCAGCCGGCGGAAAAATAGAAGGCGTAGTATTCGGGCTCCTTCTCCATCTCGTATTTCGAGAGCCGCTTGCCATCAGACACTACCAATTTACCGGCCAGCAGCTTCTTGAATACCGAAGGGCCCGACGACTCCTCGCTGGAAACTCCGTCACTTTCGGCCTTGTCCATCTCAGTGATCTGTTTTTTGGCGTAGGCCTGGTCTGCCTCGCTGAGTGAAGCCAGCGGCACATCGTAGGTGCGTCCGTTCGCCATCTTCAATACCGCCACCTGCTGGTCCGCCGCGCCCTTCAACTCGACCAGTTCGGCTTCAATTTTGTTGCCCTGATCATTGGTCCAGACGCGGGCCGACAGCGACGAAGGAAACAGGGCTGCCGCCAGCGCAATCGCAAGAATCGGGGACAGCATAGGAAAGCCGAATATCAGTGAAGTTTTCATCAAATCAGGTGGGGGTTGGGTGATTGGTCCGTCGGCAAACGGTCGCCAGAGGGCGGGGTGAATCCGCTTTCGCTCCCCGGTGATGCTCATGCCGGGTCCGAATGATTCGGCCCACCCTACGATGCCTTCGGCAATCGATCAATTCCAACCGACCTCTTTGCCCCTTTCGTCAGCCTCGGGATGCGGGCAGGGTGTTGGGAAGATCATGAGGTCTTGCTGTTCCCTTTCTCACAGACTGAAACCAACGATGCTCCTCGTCTGGCTGGCGCTGCCCGTTGCCGTGTTTTGGGCGCGGCGGCAGGAGCGGCGCATTTTGCGGGAGGGCCGACCGCTGACCGAGGACGAGAGGCGCGATGCGGAGGACGCTGGAGTTGCCGACGCCGACGCGGTTCGCCTGCTGACGCCGGACGTGGTGCCCACGCCCGGAGGCGCTTTTCTCCGCGGACTGACCCGCTGGACGGGCGTGCTCCCCGCGGGTTCACCCGCTGGAATGGCGCTCGGACACGGCATTTATCTGGATCGCAAGGTGGTCGCGGCGTTCCGTCCCACGGACGTCCGTGCCATCCTCGTTCACGAATGCGTTCACGTGGCCCAGTACGAACGACTCGGCGGAATCCGCCCCTTCCTGAGCCGCTACCTGAAAGAGTGTGTGCGTGACGGCTACCACGCTTCGGCCATGGAGGCCGAGGCGAACGAAACCGCCGACCGCGTTTGCCACTGGGAAGGGTGAGGATCCGAAACTGATCACGGCATCCGGGGTTTTTGGTCTGGTATGGGGCGACCCCTTCCGTTAAAAGGATCACATGTCCATTCAACAACTGCTCGCCTGGTTGATCGCAGGAGTCCTGGTTGGTTCCTTCACCGGGATGCTGGTCAAGCGCCAGAAAGGGGGATTCGGCTGGCTCACCAACCTGGGAATCGGACTGGCGGGAGCCATCATCGGCGGCGTCATTTTCTGGGTATTCAACATCGACCTGGGAATCTCCGAGCTTTCCATCAGCGCCCAGGATCTGGTCGCCGCTTTCCTTGGGTCGCTCTTGCTGCTGCTCGGGCTCTGGGGGTTCCGGAAATACCGCGGCGCGTGAGGACATGACGCCGCCGCAGGCGTCGGGGCTTGTTCAGGTCCGGCGGGGCGAGACGCCTGCGCTCCCAGTGGCGAGGCGAGACGGCCTCTCTCCCAGTGGCGGGCTAGGAAGCGGGTTCGGCGGCTCGTTCTTCGGCGCGCGATTTGAATTCGGCGGCGGGACTCTCGCGGTAGGGTTTGGCGGATTGGAAAAGTTTGAGCCGGGCGCGGAAAGGAGCGAGCTCCTCTTCACTCCCCTCAGCTGCGCCCAGTTCGATGGCTTTCTTCTGCCATTTCACCGCTTCCTCAAAGTTGCCCGCCTCGGCGTGGGCGGCGGCGAGGGTATCGATGGCGCCGACAGCTTTCCACTCCGTCAACTCGCAAGCTTTCGCGGCGAGTTCGACGGCGCGCTTGCCATCGCGGATGCTGTCCCGCGGCACGGTCGCCAGCAGCCAGGCGAGATTGTTCAACACCCCGATGTGGTCGGGGTTGAGACGAAGGGTTTCCTCCTGCGCCTCGCGGCCTTCCTCGATCCGGCCCAGGGCCAGCAGGGCGGTGGAGCGCAGGGAGTGGAACTCGGCCTGATCCTCGTCGATCACGCCGCCCGAGGGATGATCGGGGTTGGCGTTGATCACCGCGATCCCGGCGAGGCCGGCGTCGGCCTCGGTCAGGGCTTGCCCGGCATCGCCTTGCCTCAGGAAAATGGATGCCCGCATGCGATACAACATCGGCTCGTCCGCGCCGAGGCGAAGGGCGATCTCGGAATGCTCCAGCGCCCGATCCAGATCACCCTGCTGAAAATGTTCCAGCGCCGAGCGCGACAGTTTTCGGGCCCGGGCCTCATGCACCTGGTGACAACCCGTCAGTGGCAGCAGCAGAAAAATCGCCAGTGCCAGCGCCGCCTTCGTGACCGGGAAACCGGGCGCGCCTGTTCTTCTCTCCGTGCTGTTTTTCATCCTGTTCCCCGCCTTCAGTCGCTTCCAATATTTGCGATCATGCGCTCGAGTTCGTCCAGCCGGGCCTTCCACTTGGCCTGGCGGTCGCGGTTTTCCTGCACCACCTCCGGCTTGGCGCGACTGACGAAGTTCTCGTTGGCCAGCTTGGCGTTGACCTTTTTCAACTCGGCACTTGTTTTGTCCAGCTCTTTGGTGAGACGTTCGCGCTCGGCGGCGAGATCAATGAGACCCTCCAGCGGCATGTGGATTTTGCCGATGGGGGTCAGGGCCGCCGGCACACCGGATTCGGCCTGGTGCCCGCTCTCGATGTGGATCTCCCCGGCGCCGACGAGGCGGGCGAATACGGTTGGGTCGCCGACCTGACCCTGTTCGGCGGACTCGGGGTCGATGATGAATTTCACCCCGCGGTTGGCGGCGAGTCCGTATTCGGCTTTGAGATTGCGGGCGCGGCGCACGGCCTCGTAGAGCGCGGCAACCCCGGCCTGGGAGGTGGCGATGGTCTCTGCCGGGATGCCGTGCAGGATGACGCCGTCGTCGAGGGTGGTGCGCATGAGAAACTCGGGGCCGTCGGCGGCGCGGCAGCCGAGCTTTTCCCACAGCTCCTCGGAGATGTGCGGCATGTAGGGATGCAGTTGCAGGAGGAAACGGCGCAGCACGGTGTCCATGGTGGCGAGCGTCGCCGCGCGCGCGGCGGGATCGGCGTCGTCGAAGAAGTCGCCTTTGACGCTCTCCAGATACCAGTCGCAGTACTCGCTCCAGAAAAACTGGTGGAGCAGGCTGGCGGCGTCGTTGAAGCGATACTCGCGCAGCGCCTCGTCCATGTCGGCCTCGAGGGCCTCGAGTTTGGCGAGGATGTCGATGGCGAACAGGGTGAGCGGCGCGGGTTCGACCGTGGGGTCGCCCTGCATCTGGCGGTAGCGAGCGGCGTTCCACAATTTGTTGGCGAAGTTGCGGCCCTCGACCACCTGCGGATAGATTTCCTTGCCGCCTTCGTTGGTGATTTCGAAGCGGATATCGGAGCCCAGCGGCGCGGTGCGCATGATGGAGAAGCGCAGGGCATCGGCGCCGTACTCGGCGATAATGTCGAGGGGATCCGGCGAGTTGCCGAGGCTCTTGGACATCTTGCGGCCGCTGCCGTCGCGCACGATGCCGGTGAAGAACACGTTGGCGAACGGCGCCTCGCCACGCCAGCGATAACCGGCCATGATCATGCGCGCGACCCAGAAGAACAGTATCTCGGGGGCGGTCACCAGGTCGGTGGTGGGATAGAATTTTCTCTCGGTGACGCTGGGCTCCGCGTCGCTGTCGGTCATGGTGGCGAAGGGCCACAGCCAGCTGGAAAACCAGGTGTCGAGCACGTCGCCATCGCGCACCCAGTTTTCCGCGTCGGCGGGCGGGTCGATGCCGACGTGGAGATCGGCGCCCGCGCTCTCGGCGTCGAGCGATTCGCGACTCTGCAGTTCGGCGGCCTTTTCCTTGCGATACCACACTGGGATCTGGTGGCCCCACCAAAGCTGGCGGCTGATGCACCAGTCTTGGATGTTCTCCATCCAGTGGGCGAAGCTCTTCTTCCAGCGCTCGGGCCGGAAACGGACGGTGTCGTCGGCCACGGCGGCGGCGGCCTCCTCGGCGTGAGGATATTTGAGGAACCACTGCATGGAAAGGCGCGGCTCGACCGGCACGTCGGCGCGCTCGGAAAAGCCGACGTTGTTCTGGTATTCCTCGACCTTCACCAACTGGCCCATTTCCTCGAGTTTTTCGGCGGCTTTGACACGGGCCTTGAAGCGGTCCATGCCCTCGAATTCGGGTCCGGCGAGGGCGTTGAGCGTGCCGTCGGGGTTGAGCACGTCGATGATCTCGAGGTTGTGGCGCCGACCGATCTCGAAGTCGGCCTTGTCATGGGCCGGCGTCACCTTGAGCACGCCGGTGCCGAACTCGATGTCGATGTGGTCGTCGGCGACGATGGGAATCTCGGCGCGCGGAAACGGGCGCACGGCGTGCTTGCCGAGCAGGTCGGCGTAGCGTTTGTCATTGGGATTCACCGCCACCGCGGTGTCGCCCATCAGGGTCTCGGGGCGGGTGGTGGCGATCTCGACGAAGCGGCCCGGCTCACCGGCGATCTCGTAGCGCATGGTGTAGAGCTTGGAGGTCCGGGGCTTCATGATGACCTCCTCGTCGCTCAGGGCGGTGAGCGTTTTCGGGCACCAGTTGACCATGCGCTTGCCGCGGTAGAGTAGGCCTTCGTTGAACAGATCGACGAAAATTTTGGAGATCCAGCGCGAGTATTCCGGGTCCATGGTGAAGCGTTCCCGGCTCCAGTCGCAGCAGCAGCCGAGGCGCTTGAGCTGCTGGGTGATGATGCCACCGTGCTTTTCTTTCCACTCCCAGACGCGCTCGAGAAAGGCCTCGCGACCGAGGTCGTGGCGGGTGATTTTCTCCTCTTTGCGCAACTGCTGCTCCACCTTGGACTGGGTGGCGATGCCGGCGTGATCGGTGCCGGGCAGCCACAGCACCTCCTTGCCCTCCATGCGCGCGCGGCGGGCGAGGATGTCCTGGATGGTGGTGTTGAGGACGTGACCGAGGTGGAGGATGCCGGTGACGTTGGGCGGCGGAATGACGATGCTGTAGGCCTCGCGATCCGAGGTTTCATCGCCGTGAAAGCACTGCGCCTCGGTCCAGCGGGAATACCACTGGTCCTCGACATCGCCTGGTTGATACGCTTTGGAAAGTTCCGCCGACATGATTGCTGAGTCCGTTTGCTTGAAACGCAGAAGGGGGCGAGACTAAAGGTTTGCGGGGTGGCTTTGTAAACCGAAATACCCCTCCCGCAGCCTTGCCGAACTGATCGTCCCAGCCCGACGCCGATTTTTTTGCCGCCTATCCAAGGGTCGAGGTTGAGATTTGTCGGGGACTTGGCTAGAATCCCCCTTTCCATGACGGCGCATCTCTCCTCTCAGGCCAGATCGATCACAGCGCGCGCGCTTTTGATCGTCGCCGTTGTGTCCTGCCAAGTCATTCCGCCAACTGTGCCAACGGCATCGGCGAAGGAATGGCAACTGGTCAAGATCAACGGTCGCGACTACATCTCCGACCAGAACGTGCGGGATTTTTATCGCTTCGATAATCTGGTGAAGTCGGGGGACGAGAGGCTGTTCAAGCATCGCACTCTGGTGATGCGCTGGAAGACCGGGTCGCAGGCGGTCCACATCAACAACATTCTCTTCAACCTGAGCTATCCCATCGCCGAGCGCGGAGGCAAGGCCCTGATCTCCACTATCGATCTCGCCAAGCTGGTCGATCCGGTGCTGCGCCCGAGTTACATCAAGAAGCCCATCCGCTTCAACACCGTCGTCATCGACGCCGGTCACGGCGCCCACGACTCCGGCGCCAAGGGCATCTACGGATACGAGAAGAACTACAATCTCGACATGTCGCTGCGGCTCAAAGCGGCGCTGGAAAAACGTGGATTCAAGACCCGGATGACGCGCACCACCGACACTTTCCTCAGTCTCAGCCAGCGGGTCGCCTTCGCCAACCGGGTGGACAACGCCATTTTCATCAGCATCCACTTCAACTCCTCCGGCAGCCGCCGCGCTGCCGGCATCGAGACCTACGCTCTCGCGCCCCAGAGCACCTCGTCGACCAACGGCGGCAGCTCCTGGTCGTCCTTTCTCAACGGCAATGTGCACGACGCGGAAAACATCGCCCTCGCCACCTCGGTGCACGCCCACGTCATTCACGAGTTGAAATCCACCGACCGCGGCATCAAGCGCGCCCGCTTCAACGTGCTGCGCGGCATCAACAAGCCCGCCATCCTCTTCGAGGGCGGCTTCGTCACCAATTCCACCGAGGCCAAGCGCATCAAGAGCGAAGCCTATCGCGACAAGCTGGCCGACACCATCGCCAACGCCGTGGTGAAGTTCCAGCGGGCGGTGGGGAAGTAGGGGTTTAGGTGGTAGGGATTTAGGTCGTAGGAGTTTAGGGGAAAAACTCTCTCCGGCTTCCGCGTTCCGACTTCCGACTTCGATTCAGACGGCTTCGGCCGCCGCCAGCAGAGCGGGCAGGTCGTCGTGCTCGTCGCTCGGCAGACCGATCCAGGAACGGCAGCCACCGAAGCCCTTGCGGTCCTTCAGTATCCAGGGTTCTGGCAGGCGGTAGACTTGGAGGCGCGCCAGGCTGATGCCGGGTTCGTCTTCGCCCCAGTCGAAGCGCTCACGGATCACTTGCTCGGTCCAGATGTGCTCGGGTGCCAGCGCCGCGATCTCGTCCCAATCCGTGAGTCGTCGTGTCTCCACGGTTTCGACAAACAGACGGATGGCGATTTCCTCGCCGTCGGCGAGCGGCGGGCGAAAGGTGCGGGGATTTCCCTCCGCGTCCGACCGTGTCTGGGCGGCCTGCTCATGATAGTGGGTGGGGAACAGGAAAAAGCGCTCGTGGAGCCACTGGAAGCCCAGCTTCCCCTCCGAGATTCCGCCCTTGCGCAGGATGATGGATTGTTCGCCGCTCTCCAGCGCGTCGCAGATCACCTGCCATTCCTTGAAGGCAACGGGTTTCCAATCAGGTTCGATAGTGGGCATGGCTGGATAGTGCCCGCGTTTGCGGCGCGGCGCAAGCGGCGGGCGGAAGGCCTTCTTTACTCAGCCGAAAATTTCACGAACTCCGCGTCGAGCTTTTTCGCGTCCGCTTTGCCGGGGTGAATCAGCACGCGGTAGCGCAGAGTGATGCTGTCGCCTTTCTTGATGGTGTAGTTGCCGGCGTCTTCCGCCGCGCCCTTCTCCAGGTGGCCCTGGCCGAAGGGGTTCACCGCGAACAAGCCGTAGTGGCGGGCGTGCCACCAGCTGGGGTGACGAAAGCTGGTCGGGTGATCGAAGATGGCCACGCCGAGCTCCTTGCCCTTCGTATCGACACCGTCGTAGTCGACCCACTTGGCGCGCTTGCCCCAGGCGTCCTTGCCGGTGCCGCCTTCGCTGTTGAGGATGCTCCCTTTGGCGTGCTTGCCTTCGAGGCGCAGGGTGGGCATCACCCGCATGGCGAAGGCGCCCTCCTTGTCGTCGAGGATTTCCACGTCGCCCTCGCTGGCTTCGATGACGAAGGTGGCGTCGATCACCAGGCTGCCGTCTTCGCGATGCTCGAGGCGGAAGGTGCGCTGGTCCTGGCAAACCTTGACACCGTCCGCGGTGCCGACCCAGTCGGTGGTGGTCTTGAGGATGATGGCGTTTTCGCTGTTCTTGATCTGCACGCCCTTGAGCCCGGTGTGCACCGTCTTGCCGAAGCGCTTGCCCTCCTTGCCTTTGGTTCCGGGTTCGTGCCAGAAGTCGTAGCCGTTCACCTTGCCCAGGCCGAACCACAGGGAGCGATGGTGGACGTGATCGCTTTCCTCGCCGGCGACACCCTCCTTCATCGGCCAGTGACGGGTGACGTTCTCCCCGGTCGGGCCGATGAGGGGATAGAAAAATGGTTTGGGCAGACCTTTCCCGGTCTGATAAGCCGTCACCAGCTTGCCGCGCCAGCGAATCTCGATGGGGTCGGAGCCGGTGATGCTCCAGCCGCCCGAGCTGATATTCGATCCAGAGCCGATACTGACCTGAGCGTGGCCGGGCATGGTGGCGGCGGTCAACACCGCGAGGCTGAGGGCGAGGCTGAGAAAGTGATTCGGTTTCATCGTCATGACCCGACTATCTCAACTCTTGTCGGCCCCGGCAAGTGCGGATAGGCTGACGCACCATGAACCGCCGCGCTTTTCTTCGACAATCCCTCTCGACCTCCGCCGCTCTTTCCGCCGCAGGCGTCGTCCCTATCCAAGCAGCCACCAAGGCCAAGGCCGCGAAATCGTCCGAGCGCTTCACCTTCTGCACCTTCACCAAGTCGCTGCAGCATCTCGACTACGACGCGCTGGCGGAAAAGATCGCCGCCATCGGCTTCGACGGCGTCGAGGCGCCCATCCGTCCGGGGGGACACATCGAGCCCGCCCAGGTGGAGGACGAACTGCCGAAGATGGTCGCGGCATTGAAGAAGCGCGGCCTCGAACTCACGGTGATGACTTCCGGCATCAACGAGGTCAGCGCCGAGCAACGCACCGAAGCCGTGCTGCGCACCGCCGCCGGGCTCGGAGTGAAGCGCTTCCGCATGGCCTACTACAAATACGACCTGAACAAGCCCATCCTGCCACAGGTCGATGAGTTCCGGCCTCGGCTGCGCGAGCTGGTCGCCGCCTGCCGCGAGATCGGCATCAAGCCCATCTACCAGAATCACTCCGGCAAAAACTACTTCGGCGCCACGGTGTGGGATCTGGCCGAGGTGATGAGCGGGTTCGACCCGAAGGACGCCGGCATCGCCTTCGACATCGGCCACGCCACCATTGAGGGCGCGAAATGCTGGCCGCTGCACTGGGCGGTGTGCCGCGATCACATCGACACCGTTTACGTCAAGGAACCGCGCTGGGGCGAGGACCAGCGCCCCAAGGTCGGCCCGCTCGGCGAGGGCGGCATCGATCCGGGTTTTTACCAGACACTGCTGAAAAGCGGTTTCGCCGGTCCCGTCAGCCTCCACGTCGAGTATTTCAACCACAAGGATCCCAAGCTGGAGGCGCCTTTTCTCGCCGCGGTGAAAAAGGATTTCGCCACGCTGAAGGGTTACCTCAAGGTGTCGTGAGGAAGCGACACAGGGGGAAAGTGGCACAGGGGATTGGCGGCACAGCGACACAGGGGTGAAGCGATACAGGGAAGCTTCTCCTTTTCCTAAACCGCCAAACCCCTACCGCCTAAACTCCTAACTTCCGTGCCCGCTTTCTCCACCATCCTGCTCGCGCTGATCCCGGTGCTGCTAGTGATGATCGCCGGCGCGGCCTTTCAGAAGGGCGGCTGGCTGTCGGAGGAACTGGAGACCGGCATGATGCGGCTGGTGCTCAACCTGCTGGCTCCCTGCCTGATCTTTACCAAGATCGCCGGCAACCCGGTGCTGGAGAAGGTCTCGACGGCGGCGTGGTCCATCGGCACCGGACTGGTGCTGATCCTGATCGGCTTCGGTCTCGCCTTTGTCGCGGCGACAGTGGCGCGCTTTCGCAAGGGCGAGGGACTGCGCACCTTCACCATCTCGGCGGGGATTCAGAACTATGGCTTCATGGCGCTGCCGGTGGTGATGGAGCTGTGGCCCGACGACGCCGGGCCGGGCGGGCTGATTTTTGTCCACGGCATCGGCGTCGAGCTGGCGATGTGGACGGTGGGCCTGTTCATCATGAGCCACCAGGTCGGCCCGCCGTGGCGCAAGCTAATCAACGGCCCCTTCATCGCCGTCATCGTCAGCCTGACGCTGAACTATTCCGGCGGTCACGCGCTGGTGCCGGGCGTGCTCGAAACCGCCATGGGCTGGCTGGGCGACTGCGCCATTCCCATGTCGCTGTTCATGATCGGCGCCACCATCGGCCGGCTGTTCAAGCGGGCCTTCTGGAATGACGCACTGCGGGTTTCACTCACCGCCTGCTCGGTGCGCATGATCCTGCATCCCATCGCCATCCTCGCCGCGGCGAAGTTCCTTCCGCTGCCGGTGGAACTGCAAAAAGTCCTCGTGGTGCAGGCCGGGATGCCGGCCGCCGTGTTTCCCATCGTCATCGCCCGGCTCTATGGCGGGCACCCGCAAACCGCCATTCAGGTGGTGCTGGCGACCACCGTGGCCTGCATCGTCACCACCCCGCTGATCATCGCCTTCGGCGTCGCCTGGCTGGGGCTGTAGGAGAAAGTGGGGAAAGAAAAAAGCCGCGCCCGGGCGACCCGGACGCGGCTTTTGTTGATGATGGTTTTGCGGGAAGAAAACCGACCGATTACTTGGGGGCGGTCGCTTCCTTCACCTTGGGAGCGGTCGCTTCCTTCACCTTGACGGCGGCGCCTTCGGCGGCCTTCTTGGTGGCGTCACCGGCTTTCGCGGCAGCATCCTTGGCGGCGTCACCGGCTTTCGCGGCAGCATCCTTGGCGGCGTCACCGGCTTTGGCGGCGGCGTCTTCGGCGGCCTTCTTCGCCGCGTCACCGGTTTTCTCAGCGGCTTCCTTGGCGGCGCTGCCCGCGTCTTTGGCGGCGTCACCTACCTTCTCGGCGGCCTCCTTGGCGGCGTCACCGGTTTTCTCGGCGGCCTCCTTCATGGCTTCCTTGGCGGTGTCGGCGGCTTTTCCGGCCTCCTCTTTGGCCTCCTCGATGGCGGTGTTGGCGGCGTCTTCGCCCTTGTCGCAAGAAGCGGTGGCGAAGGCAAAAGTGGCCATGGCGGAAACGCCCAGCAGTTTGATGGTCCAGTTATTCAGTTTCATGTCGGTGTTCGGGTTGGATTGGGTTCAAGAGTTACGCCGTCCTTTCTGACACATCCGAACCACTTTATCAAGCAAACCCTGCGCTTTCTCAGCGGAAGATTCCGATACCGGACCCGACCCGCCTGTGCTATGGTCACGCGTTCGCCGCCCGGTTTCCGGCGCGGTTTTTTTGTCCCCGTTTTCCTTGTTTCCCAGCCCAGATCGTCATGAGCCAGAGCCTGTTTGAAAAAGTGTGGAACGCCCACGCCGTGCGCCAGTTGTCCAACGGCCAGACCCAACTGCTCATCGGCACCCACCTGATTCATGAGGTCACCAGTCCGCAGGCTTTCGGCATGCTGCGCGATCTCGGGGTTCCGGTGAAATACCCCCATCGTACCTTCGCCACGGTCGATCACATCGTGCCGACGCAGTCGCAGGTCGAGCCTTTCGCCGATGCGCTGGCCCAGGAAATGATCGATGCCCTGCGGAGCAACTGCGCGGAGTTCGGCGTCACCTTTTTCGACATCGGTGGCGGACAACAGGGCATCGTCCACGTGGTCGGTCCCGAGCAGGGCATCACCCAGCCCGGCACCACCATCGCCTGCGGCGACTCGCACACCGCCACCCACGGCGCCTTCGGCGCGATCGCCTTCGGCATCGGCACCACCCAGATCCGCGACGTGCTCGCCACCCAGACCATCGCCCTGGGCAAGTTCAAGGTGCGGCGCATCAACGTCGATGGCGAGCTGCCGCCCGGCGTCTACGCCAAGGACGTCATCCTGCACATCATCAAACTGCTCGGCGCCAAGGGCGGCATCGGCTACGCCTACGAATACGGCGGCGAGGTGTTCGACCGCTTCTCCATGGAGGAGCGCATGACGGTCTGCAACATGTCCATCGA
>JAJRVQ010000007.1 GCA_024277255.1 Acidobacteriota bacterium
CTCGGCCCGCTGCTCGTTTCAACCTGGTTCGACAAAGCCACAAGCCTGCGAAGACATCTCTACGACGCCCCGCGCAAACGAAGAAAGCAGGCACCCACAGCCCTCCTGTTCACTCGACGAATTGGGAGACTAAGTTAGCGCATATGCCCTCTCCCCCCCGGGAGAGGGGCTAGGGGTGAGGGTGGCCAGAGACGCGCGGCTCTGCTGGAGGAGATGGCGGTCGTTGGGCCGGCGCGGGTCAGCGAACTGTCGGCAGGTATCTGATAGACTGTAAGGATATCGCAAGGTTGCACTCTTCGAGAAATTCTGCGACCTTGGCGTCGCTTATCACGTCGAAGATATGTCATTGGCTTCCCCCTGGTCGCCGGCTATCTCGACAAAACGTTCTATCCCACGGGAGGATGAGACCATGAACCACAAGAGTTGCTTCTTACTCTGTATGGCGATGCTAGTTACGCTGCTGTCCGCATCGCCAGCGCGGGCGCAAGGCGCTCAAGCATGTCTCTATTGCGCGGAAAATGGCTTCAGCGACGACACCTGCGAAACGGCGGTCACTTGGGTCCAGTGGAATGACAGCTTCGAGGAGTGCGAGGTGGTGGAGAAGTGTCGCTTCTTTATCTTTTGTTGGCAGTTTTGCCGCATGTCGACCCCGTGCATCACGAACCCGGGCAACCCGTTCAGGAGCCCTGGGACGAAGGCGGCGGCGACCACGGCTGACACACTCCGTGGTGATGATGGCAACGAGGCCCTGGTGCGGCGATGTGGGGCCAGCGAGCCACTCGAGTTCTCGATTCCGGCTTGACGGCTCGTGGTGATTCGCTACGGGAAGTTGTGGGCGTTGGCTCTGGCGTTCGCCGGTTTGGGCCTTGGCACCGCCGGCCAGCGAGAGGTGGAGATCGAACTCAGGGCGCCGGCCACAGAGGCCGTAGGGCTGGCGGCGGTGGTCCAGGCGCGAACGATCGATGGTGGGCAAGAGCTTCTCCTGGAGTGGCCCGCGAAGCTTGGCACTGCCGTTCAGGCGCGGCTCGATGCGGCACGAAGGTGGGAGGTTCGGGCTGAAGCGGCTGGTTTTTGGGTCGAGCCTCAGCTTCTGCCTCCTCCTCCCGCGGCCCGCATTGCGTTGACGCCAAGGGCGACGGCCCAGGTTCGACTCTCGCTCGCGGCTCCGCCGGGACCAGCGCGGGCAAGCCCAGCGCAACCTGGCGCAAGGCAACCGGAGGCGGCTTGGATCCGCTTTCGCGACACTCCCGGCGTGGAGACGTTGGACTCTGGCAGAGAATTCTCCCCTCCCATTCCGTGCCAGGAGGTGAAAGAGCGGCAGTGGGAGTGCTCACCGGTCGCTGGCAAGGTCGATCTACGGGTGGAGGTCGCGGGTTCGTCTCCGCTCTATTTTTGGAGGCAAACCCTCGCGGCGGGCCAAACCGCCGATCTGGGGCGCCATCGGCTCCGCGCCGGAGGTTCGGTGGTGGGCTGGGTGGAACAGGTACCGGGCCTCACCAATCTTGAGATCCACCTCTCGCCGGTCGCGGTGGGTGCCGCCAACCCTGCCGCTCACTCCCAGCGCCCACCGCTCTCGGTGCGTCGGGCGGTGGGGCGTGGCGGATTTTTTCAAGTCGATGGCTTGGCGCCGGATCTCTATGCTCTGGAGGTTCTCTGGGATGGTCTGCGCGTTGGCACCACCGACGCCGTCGAGGTTCGCGGCGGCGAAGAGAGCCGCGTTGGCACTTTGATTCGACTCTCGCCACCGGCCACGGTGGAACTCGCGATCTCGCCGCCCACCGCCGCTAGCGGCGCTGCTTGGCAGTTCGTTCTGTTCCGGGAGGCTGAGAAAGAGGGGGCGGTGCTGGAACAGGTCGTCGAAGGGCAGGCCGCCGCCGACGGCACGTGTGCCGTGGATCGGTTAGAGGTTGGGCGGTATACGATCCGCATTACCCAAGGAGAAGCTCGCTGGTTGACCCAATCTTTTGAAGTCGGTCCTGGTTGGCCAACTTCGATATTCCTCGATATCCCGCGCGTCGAGATTGAAGGCAGGATCACGCTGGGCCAGGAACCGCTTGAAGCCGGCCTTCTCTTTGGCGGCAAGGGTGGCGGCGAGCGCCTCCGCTTGGCCAGCGACGAGAAGGGCCACTTCGCGGGGTTCTTGCCTAGGCCTGGCCGTTGGCGGGTTGAGATCGAACCCTCCATGCAGGAGTTGGAGCTTCGTCTTCGAGCGCTCGAGGTGCCACGGCGCAAGGACGGGCGCGCAACTCGCCTAGCAATCCACCTGCCGGATACCTACCTCGCGGGACGGGTGGTGGACCAATACGGTTTGAAAGCCTCACGCGCTCAGGTCACCGTGTGGGCGCGGGAGGTGCAAGGCCGGCGCGTGCTCGCGGCCTCCACGGCCGACGACGAGGGAGAGTTCCTCTTTCGCGGCCTCCCCGAAGGGAGCCACATGGCCGAGGCGATCGCCCGAGATGGCGCGGCCAGCCCGTCGACTCTGGTGGAATTGAGTGAGGATCGGCGGCCGGCCGAGTTGCTCCTCGTGCTTGAGGACAGAGTCTCTCTCAGTGGAGTTGTCCACAGCCCCTCGGGACCGGTCGCCGGTGCGACGGTTGTGATGTGGCCCCAAGCCGGCAGGTCGATTCGAGGAAGCCGAGTGTTCACCGATGAAACAGGCCACTACTCGTTGCAGGTGCTCCGAGGCGCGGTCAACATCTTGATCAGCGCGCCGGGCAACCCGGTGCGTATTTTAGCGACAAGGGTGGGCGCGGAGCAGAAGCGTGGCGAGTTGAATTTCAATCTACCGGAGCCAAGTGGGCGGATCGCGATTGAGGTTCCTCCCGCCGTGGCGAGCCAGCCCCTCCAGGCGTCTCCGACCTTGAGCCACGCTGGGGGTACTGTGGGTTTGATCGATCTGCTGCAGAACACTCGCGTCCAAGAGGAGGGGGGCCACCGCATGCTGCTTCCGGCCATGGAACCGGGTCGGTACCAGTTTTGCCAGAACCTGGGCCAAGGTTGTGACGAACAACTCCTAGTGCCGGGGGGCGAGATTCAGTTCCGCCTTGAGAGGAGGGAAGAATGAAGCGAAGATGGATTTTCGGTGTGGTCGTCGCCCTGGCGTGGTTGACTTGGAATGGCTGGGCGGAAGAGAGCCCCTGCTCCGAGATCAGTGATGGATGTTTCCAATATCTGGAAGAGTTGCACCTCAAAGAGCGCGGCCAGCTAGGCGCGGTCTACGGCCGAGATCCCGAGGGCGAGGCCTTCGTAATCGTGACCTCTCTCGCCGAGGAGAGCCCAGCCATGGCGGCCGGCTTGCAGGTGCGAGACGCGCTGCTGGCGATCGACGGTCGCCGCCTCTACGGCCAGCCCAAGGAGGCCTACGACGAGAGCGCGGAGTTTTTCTACCCATTCCATCTCAACTTGACGGCTGGGCAGACGGTGAAATGCACGGTGCTGCGCGACGGGAAAGTGGTGGAAGTCACCATCGTGGCGGGACCACGGTCGATCGAAGCAGCGAGATACTGGATCTTGGCGGACTTGACCGTCAGCCGAGGTCGAAACTGGGCTCGCGCCTATAGGGACTACCTCAGCCGCGTTCCTTCGCGGGAAGCTACAGAGCGCTGAGCGCGCGGTGCCGGTCAATGAGTGGGTCCCCCTCTCCCCCATAGGCGCTAACTTAGTGCTTGTATGGCCGAGTCCACTTCTGGCAAGATGGCTGCATGGAACCCCAAGAGAGCCTCGAGCATGAATGGCCGTACCTTCTTTCCTTTCTGCCAGACGAGCAAGTTCTCGAAGCAACA
>JAJRVQ010000090.1 GCA_024277255.1 Acidobacteriota bacterium
CACCTCTCGCCGGGGACGGAATGGGGGCTGATGGGTCTGTCGGTTGCTGTCGCCGCCTTCGGAATCTTCTTGGCCTGGCGCTTCTACGGCCCCGGCAAAGAGCTGGAGCGCGGTGCCGCTGTGGCCCAGCGCTTCCCGAGAATCCACCGGCTGTTGGTCAACAAGTGGTACGTCGACGAACTCTACGACAAACTTGTCGTGCGTCCTCTGGCGGCGGTCTCGCGCTTTCTCTGGAAGGTGGTCGACACTATTCTGATCGATGGAGCGATTCAGGTCGGCGCTTTCATCACCGAGCTGACCGGCGATCTCGGCCGTTTCTCGACCACCGGCAACGTACGCAACTACGCTCTCTACTTCTTTCTTGGGGTAGTCGCTCTCTTCTGGTGGCTCCTGGTTTGAGGGAAGCAAGATAAATGGACACCATTCTCCACCTCCTCCTCGGCAACACGCTGAGCCGCCTGATCTTCTTTCCGGCCCTCGCCTGCCTGCCCCTTCTCTTCTTCCGCCGTGGGGCTTCACGGTCGGTCAAGAGTTATGCCCTCGTCGTCTCGTTGATCGAGCTGGCCTTCGGCCTGATCTACGCCGCCGGCCACCGCACCGCCGAGGGTGCCTTCGCTTTCAGTCAAGATCTCTCGGCGGCGGGCGGCGGTGTCGACTGGATCCCGAGCTTTGGAATCCGCTACGAGCTGGCGGCGGACGGGATTAGCATGCCCCTGGCTCTTCTGGCGGTCTTTCTGCTGCCCCTGGTCGTCCTCGGCTCCTACCGCGGAATCGAGAACCACTGGCGTGGCTTCGCCGCCTCGCTGCTCCTGTTGACCTCCGGAACGCTCGGCGCTCTCTTCGCCCACGATCTCTTCCTCTTCTACATCTTCTGGGAAGTGATGCTGATTCCGATGTACCTGATCATCGGAATCTGGGGCGGCGAAAGGCGTATCTACGCGGCCGTCAAGTTCTTCCTCTTCACCATGGCAGGTAGCCTGCTGATGCTCGTCGCCATCCTCTGGCTGGCCTGGACCTATCGGCAAACCGCGGGAGTGTGGAGTTTCAGCTATGGCGAGCTTCTGCGCCTGGACCTGCCACTCAACCAGCAGCTCTGGCTGTTCGGCGCCTTCGCTCTCGCCTTCCTGATCAAAGTGCCTATGTTTCCGCTCCACACCTGGTTGCCGGACGCCCACGTCGAAGCGCCGACCGGAGGCTCGGTCCTGCTCGCCGGTATCTTGTTGAAGCTGGGCACCTACGGTTTCTTGCGCTTCGCCCTTCCCCTCTTCCCGCATGCTAACCGGGAGGCACGACCGCTCCTCTTGAGCCTGGCTCTCATCGGTATTCTCTATGGGGCGCTCGTCGCCTGGGTTCAGGTCGACATGAAGAAGTTGGTCGCCTACTCGTCGGTCGCCCACCTCGGCTTCGTCATGCTCGGACTACTGGCGGTCGATCTCATCGCCTGGCAAGGCGCCTTGATCCAGATGGTCAACCACGGCCTCGCCACCGGCGCCCTCTTCTTCCTCGTCGGCATGCTCTATGACCGGCGCCACACGAAGAAATTCGCCGACTACAGCGGGCTGGCCAAGGTGATGCCGGTCTTCGCCTTCTTTCTCGTCTTCTCCGCCCTCGCCTCGGTCGGCCTACCGGCTCTCAATGGATTTGTCGGCGAGTTCTTGATCCTTCTCGGCACTTATAGAACCTTGCCGGTATGGGCCGCGGCGGCAACTCTCGGCGTCGTCCTGGCGGCGATCTACCTGCTGAAGATGCTCTACGAGACCCTCTGGGGGCCGCTCAGCCACGAAGAAAATCAAGGGCTCAGCGATCTGTCGCTGCGCGAGATCCTCACCGTTGCGCCGCTGTGTGTGCTGATGCTGTGGATTGGTGTGGCACCTTCCCGATTCATCGAGCCCAGCAGACCGGCCCTGGAGAAAACCTTGAATCTCTACCAAAGCCGGGTGAATAGTCCCCCCGCCACCGCCCCCACCTTGCTCAGCCCGGATCCACGATTGGCGCTACATCCAGTGGCCGCCGGCGAGGAGGGCGAGCGATGATGGCCGATCTACACACCTTGGCACCGGAGGTTCTCCTTTGCGCCGCGGGAGCCCTCATCCTCCTGCTCGAGGCATTCGCCCCGCGGTTGCGCAGCTCGTTCACGCCGCTGGCGCTGATCGCTCTGCTCGCCACCGGCTACCTGGCGTGGCGGCTGCCGGCAGGCTCCAGCTTCAACGGCCAGCTGGAAGCGAGCCCGCTGACCTTCGCCTTCGCCGAGGTCGTTCTAATCTCCGCCTTCCTCTCTCTCCTCGCTTCGGACGGTTACCTGCGGCGTGCCGGGATCTTGGCCGGCGAATACCACGCCCTCTTCTTGTGGTGCATGGTCGGCTTGCTGCTGATGATCCGGGCGCGCGAGCTGCTGACCATCTTTGTCGCTCTCGAACTGCTCTCTCTCTGTCTCTACGCACTGGCCGCCTACCACCGAGCCAATGACCGCGCGGTCGAGGCGGCGATCAAGTATTTCTTGATGGGAGCCTTCGTCAGCGCCTTCATTCTCCTCGGTATCGCGCTTCTCTACGGGCAGATCGGCAGCACCTTCCTGCCTCAGATCGCCCAGGCCTTCGCTTCGGGACAGGGCGGATCACTGGCGCTGCTCGGAACCCTGCTGCTGATCACCGGCTTCGGTTTCAAGATGAGCCTGGTGCCCTTTCACGCCTGGTCCCCAGACACCTACCAGGGAGCGCCGTCTCCCTTTGTCGGTTTCCTCTCGGTGGCCCCCAAGGCGGCCAGTGCCTTGGTACTGATTCGGTTGCTGGACACCGCCACCGGCGGTGTCTCAGCCACCAAGTGGCCACAAGTGATCGCCCTACTGGCGGTGGCTTCGATGCTGGTGGGTAACCTGCTGGCGCTGGTGCAGCGTGACATCAAACGCATGCTGGCCTACTCCGGAATCGCCCACATGGGCTATCTGTTGATCGCGATGGTCCATCTCAACGCGGCATCCAGGCCGCCGGTTCTGGTCTATCTCCTGGCCTATGCGCTGATGAACGCGGGCGCTTTCGCCGTCATCTCGCTGCTCTACGCCCGGCCGGGAGATCAGCACTCGATCTCCGACCTTGCCGGATACGGCTACCGCTACCCACTGCTCGCCGGCTGCCTCACCGTCTGCATGCTCTCGCTGGGCGGCATTCCGCCGACCGCCGGCTTCCTTGGCAAGTATCTCGTCTTCATGCACGCCATACGTTCCGGCAACACCTGGCTGGCCCTGGTCGGTGTCGGCGCCAGCTTGATCGGCGTCTTCTACTACCTGCGGGTCGTCTATACCCTCTACATGAAGCCGGTCACCTGCCACGACGAGTTGGCGATCGACGGCTGGGGCCGGCTGTCGGTGATCCTGGCCGCCGGCGCAACCCTCATTCTGGGTTTGCTCCCCGGCTCGCTTCTGACCTGGCTTATCGATGCGGTCGGTCTTGCTTCTTAGAAAGTTGTTCGCCGCACCTCTTGGAGTGCCGAGCAAGGAGGCGAATGCCCTTTACTTCCTCCGCTGAGACCTCTCCGCAAACGGTCAATCGCCTGTCGCTCTATCTGCGCTGCCTCCGCCAGCTGCGTGAACTGCACATCCAGAAGGTCTCCTCCCAGGAGCTGGCCCGCCGCTTCGACCTCTCGGCGACACAGATTCGCAAAGATCTGGCGCAGTTCGGCGAGTTCGGGATTCGCGGCGTCGGCTACGATGTTGCTCAGCTCATCGACCATCTACGCTCGCTGCTCGGACTCGATCGCCGCCACAAGGTGGTGATCGTCGGTATCGGCAACTTGGGCCTGGCACTCGCCCAGTACCCGGGCTTCAACTCGACCAGTTTTCAGGTGGTCGCGGGAGTCGACATCGACCACGACAAGGTCGGCCGCAAGGCCGGCGCCTTCACCATCCAGCACGCCGAAGAGCTGGCCGCCGTGGTGCGTTCCAGCGGAGCCGAGATCGGCGTGCTGACCGTCCCCGAGGCGGCGGCGCAAGAAAACTACGACGGCCTGGTGCAAGCGGGGGTTCGCGCCGTTCTCAACTTCACCCGGGCGCGCATTCGGACCGTTCCCGAAGTCCCGTTGAAAGAAGTCGATCTGAGAATCTACTTGGAGGAGACGGCTTTCTTCTTACGCCGGTAGAAAGAGAGACCGCTCTCCCCATACTGCCTCTGCTCGACCCGCACCAATCCCCCCACCTCCTCGGGCACGGCGGCGCGGCGGTCATGTTCCAGGGCTAGCTGGCCGGCTGCGGTAAGCAGTAGTTGCGCCGCTGTCAACAGTCCCGGGTAGTCCGCGAAGCGGTAGGGCGGATCGGCGAAAATGAGGTCGAACGAAGCTGGGCGCCGGCGGGCCAAGGGTGCCAGCGCCCGCGGCAAGCTGCCCTGCCGGGCGCGCACGACGGCGCCCGCCGCGAAGCGTTCAAGGTTGCCGTTGAGCACTTTGAGGGCGTCGGTGCTTTGCTCGATGGCGATCACTTCCTTGGCCCCCCGCCCCGCCGCTTCCACCGCCACCACGCCACTGCCGGCGAAGAGGTCGAGAAACCGCGCACCCTCCAGTTCACAACGCCAGATGGAGAACAAGGCCTCGCGAACGCGGCCGACGGTCGGTCGAGCCTCCTTGGGCACGCGCAGGAGGCGACCCCGGTAGCCACCACCGGCGACCCGCACCCCGCCTTTCGCCCTCCCGGCCATCCAGTGCGTCCCTAGCGGTATCGTCGCCGTCGAGAGATCAACTCGACAAACTCGCGATGAAGCTCATCGAGAGCGACGAACAAGACGAGCGGCTGGTCGATCCCTTCGAGTTCGATACCACGTTTGAGTTTGGTGAACCCCACCACCCGGTAGAGAAATCCGTCGAAGCGCTGCAGGACATCCCCCCCTTTGGGTATGTAGCCGATCGGAAGCCGCGAACGGGAACTCTCCTCGCGCGCCTTGCCTTCCAGCTCATCGACCAGCGAAACCACTCGCGAAAGGGCCAGAGAGAGGCTGTCAAAAGGGCCGTAGGAGAAGATCTGATCCTGGTGGCCGGGCAGACGCAGAGTGACCACACATTCATCGATCCAGTCACCGCCGGCATTGGCCGAGCGGCGATCGGTCTCGGAGAGATCTTCCTCGACCAACCGGTTGATGTAGGCGTCCACTTCCGGCTGGGTCAGTTCGAGGAGCGTCATCTCGACCTCGTCGAGCGGGCCGAACCGATGGCGCAGCGTGCCATTGGCGAAGAGGGTGATCTCCCCGCGCCCAAGCGAGCTTCGACAGTCCCGCTTGATCACTTCGTGAGTTCGCCGGTCCTCGATCCGCGGCCCACCTTCGGCGCTCCGCGCCTGCCGTGGCAACCCGATCAGGGCGAGCAGCAGCACCAGCCCCCACAGCGGACGATTCAGCGGACGATACAGCGGGCGACTCATTGTTCACCGCATAGCAGCGGTTGTTCAGCCTCTTCGAGCATGGCACGCGCCATCGCCAACTCCTCGCCGGCAGTGATCGCACGATCGAGGCGAGCGTCACGGACCCGCTCCAACACCTTGCCCAGCCGGCGCCCCGGTTGGAAGCCGATGGCCAGCAGGTCAGCGCCGGTAATGGTCAACTCCAACCTCCGCATCTCCTCATACTCCCGCCTCGCCCAGCCGGCCGCCGGGGCAGCCTCGCAGGCGATCATCAAAAGCAACTCATCGTCACCGAGGTGGCGCAAGATTCGCGAAGCGGCCTGTGGCGAAATCGTCCGCACGCCGCAATACAGAAGGCTGCGCGACGCCGTCCGGATCCTCTCCGGTCCTTCGACGATCAGCGACCGGGAGGCTGCCGGAAGCTGTAGATGCTCGGCCAAATCCCGGCGCGCCGGCTGGGGTCGATCGAAAACCCAGCTGGCCAGCGAGAGCGCAAAGCCATCGCCCCCAACACCTCGATCCGTAGGGGCGCGATTCAGCGCGCCCGCCCCACCCACCACCGAGTTCATGACCTCATGCACCGCCGAGAGGCGCGACTTTTCCGCCCCTCCCCAGACCAGGGCCGGGTGCAGATTCTCCGCCACGCGCCATTCAGCGAGTTGCGCCAGCGACGGCGAGGCGAGGTCGGCACGACACAGAGTCAATCTCAACTCCTGCCTCAGCCGCGCACCCGAGAGCCGCTCAAAGACGCCGGCTGCGATCGCCCCAGCCACTAATTCTTCACCGGCGGCATCGAGTCGCATGCCGAGTCGGGTCGCGAAGCGAGCGGCGCGCAGAATGCGGGTCGGATCGTCGATGAACGAACGATCGTGCAGAACACGCAACCGACCCGCCTCCAGGTCTCGGTGGCCCGAGAACGGGTCGATCAAGACCAGCGGACCGGGCGAACGTAACGAGAGCGCCATCGCGTTGAGCGAAAAATCTCTCCGCGCCAGATCCTCCGCCAAGGGCGCCGGCTCGATCACCGGCAGGGCGGCCGGCTGTAAGTACCGCTCGCGGCGGGCGGTGGCGATGTCGATCCGGCAGCCCGCGACACTGGGCAGCTCCGCCGTCAAGAAGGCGGAGTGCACAAGGACTTCAACACCGAGCCTCGATGCCAACCGGCGGGCGAAATCGACACCGTCGCCTTCGACCACCATGTCCAGATCGACACTCTCGCGCCGGTCGAAGAAATCTCGCACCACTCCGCCGACCAGGAAGGCCGAGACATCCCGTTGCTGCGCCAGCTCGGCGGCGATCCCGGCATGCTCGGCAACCCGTGGCGAGAGCCGGGCGAGGCCGTCCAACAATGCCCTCAGGTTCGACGGTAGTGGCGTGAGAACAGACACTGGGATGGGCTCCAGGCTGAAGTGTACAGCCGGACTCACCCCGCCGGGAAGCGCCGGTGCACCCGGTCCCGGCCGAGCAGGCTCTCGATCGAGCCAACCAGTGGCCCCTCGGCGTCGACTTTGAAGCGCCCCAACTCCCTGACGGCGACGACGGCATCCGCTAGTTCGATCCGCAACTCGACCGCCACCGGCCCCGGGTGCTCGATCAGGAGATCGCGCAACTTCAGCATCTCCCCGGCGGGGAGGCTTTCGTCGAGCCACACCTCGACGGCGATCGGCCGATGGCTGGTGAGCTCCTTGAGCGGCACGATCTCGTCGACGCTGAGTTCAAGCTCGCTGCCCCGCGAGCGCACCTGACCCTTGACGATGACCACCGCTTCGTCCTCGAGCAAGTGGCCGAACTGCTGGAGTTGGTTGGCGAAGAGCATCACCGGCACGCCGCCGTAGAGATCTTCCAAAACGAAACGTCCCATGAAGCGACCGGCGTTGCGACCGCTCTTGATCTTGGTGCGGCGCATTCTCGCCACCAGACCGCCGACCGTCACCTGATTGCCGGCTTGCTCCTTGAGACTCTCGGTGTTGTGTGACGACAGGCGGGCCAACTCCTCGCGATATTCCTCGAGAGGGTTGCCGGTGACGTAGAAGCCGAGTGCCTCCTTCTCAAAGGAGAGCCGATCCCGCTCGCTCCACTGCGCCACCGAGGGATCGGGCTGTGGTTCGAGCGAAGCCACGTCGGCGAACATGTTTCCCTGTCCGCTTTGCTGCTCGCGCCGGCGGCGCTGCGCGAAGTCCAGGATCTTGTCGACCGCGGCCAGTAAGGCGGCACGGTGGATCTCCAGACTGTCGAAACAGCCGGCCTTGACGAAACTCTCGAAGACTTTGCGGTTGACCGCCTTGAGATCCACTTCACAGGCGAAGTGACCCAAACCGGTAAACTGGCCGACTCGTCGCCGGCTCTCCAGAATCGCCTCCACGGCCCCTTCCCCGACACCCTTGACCGCTCCCAAGCCAAAGCGGATGTTCTTACCCACGACGGTAAACCACCAGTCGCTCTCGTTGACGTCCGGCTGCAAGATCTCGATCCCCATCGCCTTGCACTCACGTACGTACTTTGAGATCGAGTCGCTCGAAGAGAGTTCCGAGTTGAGCATCGCCGCCATGAAAGCGACCGGATGGTGGACCTTGAGAAAGGCCGTCTTGTAGGCCAGCATGGCGTAAGCGACGCTGTGGCTCTTGTTGAAGCCGTAGCCGGCGAAAGGTTCGATGTAGTCCCAGAGTTCCTGCGCTTTGGAGCGGGCAAAACCGTTGTTCTCGGCGCCGTCGAGAAACTTCTCTTTCTGCTCGGCCATCGCCGCGGCGCTCTTCTTGCCCATCGCCTTGCGCAGAAGATCCGCCTGTCCCATGGTGAAGCCGGCAACAGTCACCGCGATCTGCATCACCTGTTCCTGGTAGACGATGACACCGTAGGTCTCTTCGAGCAGCTCTTGCGTCTCGGCCAGGATGTAGCGCACCTTCTTGCGCCCGAGCTTGCGCTGGATGTACTCCTCGACCATGCCGACCGACAGGGCGCCCGGCCGGTAAAGAGCGTTGAAGGCCGCCAGATCTTCGAACTTCGACGGCTTGGCCCGGCGCAGCAGATCCTTCATGCCGCGCGACTCGAACTGGAAGATGCCGTCGGTGCGACCGTCGCGGAAGAGCTGGAAGGTCGCGTCGTCGTCGAGCGGGATGGTGTCGAGATCGAGGTCTACCCCGCTCTGGGCAAGAATGGTGACCGCATCGTGGATGACCGTCAGGGTGCGCAGGCCGAGAAAGTCCATCTTCAAGAGGCCGAGCCCCTCGATGATGTCCTTGTCCCACTGGGTCATGATCTCGTCTTTGCTGTTCTTGTAGAGCGGCACTACCTCTTCCAGCGGGCGCGGTGTGATCACCACCCCGGCGGCGTGGACCGAGGCGTGGCGGGTCAACCCTTCGAGCCGGCTGCCGATCTCGATGATCTGCGCCACTTCCGGATCCTTGGCCGCTTCGTTCTTCAGCGCGTCGATCTCCTTGGCCGCGGTGGCCAGCGACCGGGTCATGTCCGGCACCAGTTTGGCGATGCGATCGACCTTGGCATAGGGCACGCCCATCACTCGCCCGACGTCGCGGATCACCGCTTTGGCGGCCAGCGTTCCGAAGGTGATGATCTGCGCCACGTGGTCGCGACCATACTTGCGCCCCACGTACTGGATGACATCGGCCCGGCGGCGCATGCAGAAGTCGATGTCGATATCCGGCATGCTGATCCGCTCGGGGTTCAAGAAGCGCTCGAAGAGCAGGTCGTATTGCAACGGGTCGATGTCGGTGATGCGCAGCGCGTAGGAGACCAGCGAACCGGCGGCGGAGCCGCGTCCCGGCCCGACGGGAATGCCGTTTTCGCGCGCGTAACGAACGAAGTCCCAGGTGATCATGAAATACCCTGGAAAACCCATCGTCTTGATGATGCCGATCTCGCGTTCGAGCCGCTCGTAGTACGCCTCGCGACCCAGATCGGCCAGAGCGGTGGAACCCACCCGTTGCAACTCCTCGAACCGCTCCTCCAGGCCGCGCCTGGTGACCTCCTCGAAGTAGGAGTCCAAGGTATAGCCCTGAGGAACCGGGAAATCGGGCAGATGGAACTGGCCGGTGGGAATCTCCAGAGCGCACGACTCGGCGATGGCCAGAGTGTTCTCGAGCGCCTTGGCGTCGTTGGGAAAGAGCGCGAACATCTCGTCGGCCGACTTCATGTAGAAGTTGTCCGAGGCGTAGCGCATGCGGTCTGGGTCGGAGACCATCTTCTGCGTGCCGATGCAGAGCAGAACGTCGTGCGCGACGGCGTCTCCCTTGCGCAGGTAGTGACAGTCGTTGGTCAGCACCAGCGGGATACCGGTGTTCTTCGAGATCCGGCGCACCACTTCGTTGCACCGCTCTTGCTCTTCGATGCCGTGGTACTGCATTTCGAGGAAGTAGTTGCCTTCCCCGTAGATGTCTCGGTGCAAGCAGGCCAGCTCTTCCGCCCGCTTCTCGTCCGCATGGAGAATCGCCTGATTCACCTCGCCCTGGAGACAAGCCGAGAGGCAGACGATGCCCTCGCTGTGCTCGCGCATCAACTCGTGGTCGATGCGCGGTCGGTAGTAGAAACCCTCGAGAAAGGCCCGCGAGGTGAGCTTGATCAGGTTTCTGTATCCGGCCTCGTTCTTGGCCAGCAAGACCAGGTGATTGCTCTTGCTACCCGGCTTGCGCTCCCGCATGTCGCCCGGCGTCACGTAGGCCTCGATGCCGACGATCGGCTTGACTCCCGATTTCCTGGCCTTGTTGTAGAACTCGATGGCGCCGAACATGTTGCCGTGATCGGTCAGCCCCATCGCCGCCATCTTGGACTCGCCGGCCGCATCGATCACATCCTGCAACCGATTCGCCCCATCGAGCAGGCTGTACTGGCTGTGCAGGTGAAGATGGACGAAATCAGACAAGGAGAGGTTCTCGCTTCGCTGGGCGAACCGAGGCTAGCCGGGGCTAGCCATCGTCGCGCTCTTCCACGTTGGCGCCCATCGCCATTCGGTTGGCCACATACATGTAGTTGAGGCCGGAGAGCACGGTCAGCACCGCGACCAAGATCACCGCCAACCGGGTCACCGTGTCCAGCCCCTCCGTCAAGCCGCTCAGTAGCACCAGGACGACCGCACCGACCTGCACCGTGGTGGTCAGCTTGCTGATCTTGGTCGGCCGGAACTTCGAAACGCCGATGGCGAGGTACATGACCAGCGAGACGACGACGATCAGCACATCGCGGGTGATGACCAAGACCGCAACCCAGACAGGAATCGGCACTCCCGGATAGACCCCCGGAACCGCCAGGGTCGCGTAGGCGGAGACCAGCAACAACTTGTCCGCCATCGGATCCAGATAGGCTCCGAGAGCCGACTGCTGGCTCCAAAACCGAGCGATCAAGCCGTCCAGCGCGTCCGTCAAGCCAGCCACCAGGAAGATCAACACCGCCTCCTTGGGCAGCCCATGGAGGATGGAAATGATGAACACGGGGATCAGCCCCATGCGCAGCAGCGAGAGCAGGTTGGGAATCGTGAAGCTCATTGCTGATGCAAGGTCCTGCGCACCATCTCGACCGCTTCCGGCCCGCTCACCGGCGCTCGCAGCAAACACTCCCCCCGGTCGCTGATCAGTAGACAGCGCGCCGCTGCATCACACAGCGATTCCGCCGACGATCGGTAGTCGAAGCGCCGGCCTCCCAGGCAGGCAGGCGCCGGCTCGCCGTTGGCCAGTGTCATCAAGAGAGAAAGCAAAACCTCACCTCGGGTCACCATACGGTCGGGAGCGAAATGGTGCAAGGTCGAATCGACGCCCATCAACCCCAGGTTGACGACGCGGGAGATCTCCTCGCGGCGTGCATGATCGAGAATGTCGTTGGCGATCCGCGCTCTGCGCGGCCGGCCGTAGCGCACATCGGGTACCAGCCAGTATAAAAGGGAGGCGAACTGCGACCGGTCGAGTTCGGGTTGAGTACTCGCGATCGCCTGGACTTCTTCCGGCAAGAGCTGCAGCCGCCAGCGAAAGCGAGCCACCGCCAGAGACTCGGCGATCTCCGGATCGTCGGGGTATTTCGCCGCCAATTCCTGGAAGATCTGAAGCCCGGTCGTGGTGTCTCCCGCCAGGAGTTCCAAATCACCCTGCCGGCGGCGGAGTCCGAGATCGGCTGGCCGCCTCTGTGCCAACCTACGAACCGCTCTCAGCTCGCCGTCGGCATCGCCCGTCGCCGCGGCGAGTGCGCGCCTCCCTTCGAGACTGAAATCCTCATCGGGAGCCCACTGCTCGAGACGGTCGAGTTCGTGCTCGGCCATCTCAAAGCGCCCCCGCTCCAAGGACTCGGTGAATCGCCGGGAGACGATTTCGACCGCACGGGGCAACAGACGCTCCGCGCGACGCGCCGCTTCGCTGCTCATCCGCTGATGGGCCAAATAGCCTTCACAAGCTTCGACCAACCGTCCGAGTTTCTCCTCCGCCAGAGCCAGAGCCAGAACGGCCGCGGTGTAGTCCGGCAGTTGCTCGGCCACCGGCCGCAAGCGCAGCGCGGCACCCTCGAAATCACTCTCCAGCAGCTGTGCTTGCGCCGCCAGCACCTGGGCTGGGGCGAGCCCCGGATCCAGTTCCAGCATCCGCTCGGCGGTGGCGGCAACCCCTTGACGCTCGGCACCCTCGATCAACCGCTGGTAGGCGGAAGAGAGTTCCGCCCGGCGCCGTGCATCGAGCCCCAGGGGATAGTCTTCGACAGGGTTGAGCAACAGCGACCGGTCGACCCGTGGCACAGCCACCGGTCGGGTCGACCGCGCGGATGGCGGCGGTGGCGCTGGTCCTGATGCGCAGGCCTGAGCCAACACCAAGATGGCCACCAAGCCCAGCAATCTGACCGCAGTCCGTCCCCTCAACCGCACTGTCCTCGAGAAAATCTAGTCAGAGGCTGCAGACACCGCAGCGCTAATCGTAGTAATGGCATGCTTGTAGACAAGAACCTCGATACCGTCGATCTCCAGGACGACGGCAAAGCGATCGAATCGCCGGATGCGTCCGGAGAGACTGCCACCAGTCACCAACTCGACGTGCATCGGACGCGCTTCTTTGAGGCTCTGAAAGAGAAATCCATCCTGGATGTTGATGTTGTGCTTAGGCATTCTGAGCCCCTCCGATACCGAGTTGCTGAATATGATTGAAAATTCGGGAGTTTCGTTGGGGCTCCAGCGCACCGAACCACTCCACCGCACTATCGGCGCGAAACCAAGTCATCTGTCGCTTGGCGTACGCCCGGGTCGCGCGGATCGTGTCTTCGGTCGCCAATTCGAGAGCCCAACCCTCCCGAAGATGACGGACTAGCTGTTTGTAGCCGATTGCTTGAAAAGCAGGCAGTGTGGGAGAAAGTCCCAAATCGAGAAGGCCAGAAACCTCCTCCACCCATCCTTCCGCGAGCATTCTTGACGCCCGCCGATCGATGCGATCGTATAGGACATCGCGCGGGAGCGTCAATCCGATCTTGGCCGCGGCGAGCGGCTTGCTGCCGTAAGGGCGATCGGCGATCCAGGAGGACAGCGGACGGCCGGTGCACAGCGCGACCTCCAAAGCTCTCAGCGTGCGTTGAGAATCACCCTCCGCGGTCTTGCGGGCTGTCTCCGGATCCAATTCTCGCAACTGATCCCGCAGACTCCCCAGCCCCTCTTCTGCCAGCCGCCGTTGCAGCCGCCTGCGAACCTCGTCGGATCCTCGCGGAATCGGACTGATTCCCTCGATCAGTGCCCGCAAGTAGAGCCCGCTGCCTCCAACGAGGATCGGTAGGCGACCGCGGCTCTCGATCTGCGCCATGGCGCGCCGTGCATCGCTGGCGAAAGCCGCCGCCGAGTAGCGCTCGTGCGGGTCGAGAATGTCGATCAGATGGTGTCGAACTCGCTCCCGGTCGCGCACACTCGGTTTGGCCGTGCCGATGTCAAAGCCGCGATAGACCTGCAGGGCGTCGGCGCTGATCAGTTCGCCATCGAGACGCTCGGCGAGTTCCATCGCCAGGTCGCTCTTGCCCACCGCAGTCGGTCCGAGAATAGTGACGATCAAGATTTGTACTCAGCGACGATCGAGGGGTTGGAAAAGCCCCGGCGACTCTACCTCGTTTCACCACGGTCTCCTATCGCCCCGTCCAGCGAGTTCGCATGCCGCCGTCGCGCTTGAAAGTAACCACGATCTGCCCTTGCCGGTCGGTACGCAGGACCAGCACTCGGTAGCGCCGGAGACGATCGAGAACCAGCGAGGACGGATGGCGGTAGCGGTTGTGGACACCGCAGGAGATGAGGCCAAGGCGGGGCCGGAGCCGCTTCAAGAAGCGCCGGGAGGTCGAGCTCTTGCTACCGTGATGAGCCACCTTCAACAGGTCCAAGGAAACCAGGTCAGGCGGAAGCCGAGCCAGCAAGCGGCGTTCGGTTCTTTCACTGATGTCGCCGGTCAGCAGGACACTCCTCCCCACCGCTCTGGCGAGCAACACCAGGGAATGATAGTTGTTCGATTGGGCGCCGTAGCCCACCCTGCGGCGACGGCTGCTCTCTCGGGCAGACAGTTGCCGGCCGGCCTTGCGCGGCGGAGGGTTGAGCACGGTGAATGACCATCGCCCCAACGCCATCTTCTCGCCGGCCCACAACGGCCTCAGCGCTGAGCGCGGCAGGTTGTAGAGCCGCCCGGCGCAGCTGCTCATCGGCCATCCCGGTGAACTCCACACCTCCTCGATCGGCATCAAGCCGGCCAGATCCGCCAAACCGCCGCAGTGGTCGAGGTCCGGATGGGTCGAGACGACCGCCCGCAGCCGCGAGATACCGAGATCCTGCAACGCCGGCATCAGAACATGGAGCGCGAAGTTGCCTCGCCGCCAGCCACCGCCGTCGACCAGAACCGCCTCGCCGCCATCCCGCAGCACGATCGCATCTCCCTGGCCGACATCGATCATCACCAACTCCAGGGGCTGCTCGCCCGGGTCTCGCAGCACGGTGCGCGTAGCCAGCACCGCCGCCGCTGCGCCCACGACGACAACTCCGACGATCAGCGCACGTCGCGGCCACCAAGCTGTGGCGAGCCCCAGCGTGGCCAGCACCAGAGAGCCGGTGAACGGCAGGGACAAGGACCAGGAGAGACGAGGCAACTCGAAAAAAGCCGGCCAAGACAAGGGCGCGGCCAGAAGGTCCAAGGCGGGGAGCAGAACCGCACCGGCTTCGGGGCTGACGCCTGCGACCAGCAGCCAACCCCCCGAGCCCACCAGGGCGAGAGCCACCCACGGTACGGCGAGGAGGTTGAACAGGGGCGCCAGGGGGGAAAGCTGCTGGAATATCGACACCGTCCAGGGCAGAACAGAGAGCTGCGCCGCGACCGAAACCGCCAGCGGCCGGGCAAACCAGCGAGGCAAAGCCGTCCAGCGTTGGGCCAAACGAGGCGCCAGCACGCCCATTCCGGCCGTTGCGCCGAGCGTCCGTTTGAAACCGAGATACCCGACCACGCCCCGCCTGCGTAACACCAGCACGAC
>JAJRVQ010000091.1 GCA_024277255.1 Acidobacteriota bacterium
CCGTTCAACAACTTGAAGACCCTGCAAGGCCAGGGCAACTACCGCACCTACCTCTACACGGCGGACGATGAACGGATCTGGACCTCCAACTACACCGGCCCCGAAGCCCCCGACACCTGGAGCTTCACCCTACGCGGGCTGGACAACAAGGTGCTCACCGTCTACGAAGCGGAGGGCAACGGCCCCGGCAGCTGGCGTTGGATCAAGGACTACATCTACCGCGACGGCCTCCAGCTGGCCGCCGAATACGCCGATGGCCGCCAGAGGCACTTCACCCTCGACCACCTCGGCACCCCCCGGATGCTCAGCGACAAGGCCGGCAACTACAAGGCCGACTACCACTATTTCGGCTTTGGGGAACAGATCAACCCCGAGCCCCCCGGCGAGCCCGAAGAAGCACTCAAATTCACCGGCCACGAACGGGACTTCAACAACAACGCGGGTGCCGGAGATGATCTGGACTACATGCACGCGAGGTATTGCAATCCGAATCTGGGGCGGTTCTTGAGTGTGGATCCGGCACGAGGACTCTCTGCCCAGTCGTCGGGAAAGAGTTGGAACCGTTTCTCCTATGCTCGCGGTAACGCAATCGGGCTATTAGACCCCGACGGGCAGAAAGACCGCCGCAGCGCAAGTGATGTCGCCTTACTGGAAGACCCCGATGTCCTCGCTGCCGTCGGTGAGATTTTCTTGCGCACCCGACTCGACAGACCTCTAAAGGATAGACAGGAAGCAGGCGCTCTCGTTACAAACGAAGAGGCAGGGGGCTTTGGGATCGACGGAGGAGTCATCTCACAAGACAATCTTACATCGGTGAGATTTGACTTCAGCTTAGACGAAGACGGAGTTGTGTACACGCTCGACGGTACACGTGAACTCGCAGCGACAATTCACAGTCACCCTGGTTCCGGCAAAGTACAAATACAAGGTTCTTCCTATCGGATGGTCGGAGGCATGTCCAGTGAGCCGGATCGACAACAGTCGATCAAGCTCAACCTCCCTGTTTACATAGTGAACGCCAAGAGTAGCCTCTTGGTAGTGCGCCCCACCGACAAAGCCACTAGCACGACGAAGATTCTCACGAAGAAAGACTATGTAGCTTTCGTACGCAGAGCTATCTCTGTTCGAATATCCAAGGCCATATCTATGATCAGGTTCTAACAGGGAGAATACGCCATATGCTTGCCTTCATCTTGCTCTGCTGTATCCACATGCTACCCGGGGAGAACCAACCGACCGAGCGATCTCAATGTCCGGTTAGATTTGCGACCCTGCCCGAGAATCTCGACCTGGCAGAGTATCGCCGTATGCGCCTCTCCTCGACCGGAGATAGGACTATTAAACTTCTACATCCTCGCGAACTGGGCCTGTTCGTCATGCAGGCAAGCGGGGCGCAAGACGGCGGGATCTATGGGCAATACTTCGTAGACGAAGCCCCACACGCCAGAGACTTTAACCTGTCGGAAAATCTCTGGGGTATGAGTTGGATGCCAGCTGCTGTGCCCAGAGAAGGTAGTAATCCTGAAGTGCAGCCAGGGTCTTATCGCGTTGTGCTGAAGTATCTGGGTACTCCTGTCGAGAACTCAGACGTCAGCGTGATTTGCGTGGCCATTTCTCCGGCGTTGAAGCTGACTCGGAGTGTTTTTATTGCTAGTTTCGAGGACGGAGTGAAGTTGGAGAATCACCCCTGATTATGACCAGAGGAAGACGCAGACGGGAGCCTTTCGATCCAGTTCGCCGATGGGACTGTCTATCAAGCGGGAGGAGGAGAGCAATGATCTATCGTCTATTCTTGCTGGCGCGCTGTGGTGCCAGCGTTTCACGGATCTTGGTTTGCTCGTAGCCGGTGGAGCGAGTTGTTGGATTGCGAAGGCTGATCACGAACCGGACGACGAGGTAGCGACGAAGTATCTGAGCCTGGTACTCCAGGGGACCCAATACGGCCTCAACAAGGCGGAGAGCGTTGTCAGCAACTATCCTCTCGCATCGCAGCGGCGCCTCTTTGTTCTCCTGGCCAAACTGGCTCCGAATGATGGGTGGAGAGAAAGATATCTAGAAGACTCTCAAGAGGCGATGTCCAACTCCGAGTAGATCCAGGATCCAACCCGAGGGTGGCTGTCTCTTGGCCTGGCCGCGCTTCATCGGGACCTATCGCACCTACGATTCTGCGCTTGACGCAGAAATCGTGAAAATGCTACCTTCGAGCTGTCTCTGATCGAGAATCGTTTTGCTCCTCCGCGGACAGTCGGGGTGGAGACGATGAGGAGAGTTACGATGAGACCCAGTCCTTTTTTTCTCAGGCTAGGTGCGGTTTCCCTACTTGCAATCTGGATAGCCTTGGGTGGGCTGCCACTCGCTGCGGCCGATTTCCCTCCGATTACGGCGCAGGAGCGACAGCTCACCGCCGTGGACTGGCAGCCGGATGTTCCCGCGGTGGCACTGAGCCGCGAGGGCATCTTGCGGCTGTGGGGGGCGCAGGGGACTCAGCAGTCTTCGATTCTTACCGTTCGGGTGCGTCTCAAGGTGCTCACCGAGGCGGGTAAGGAGCAGTTGGGCAAGGTCGAAATCGTGCACAGTCGGTTCCTGCGCTTGAAGGATTTCCGCGGTCGCACCGTGCTCCCCGACGGCCGCGAACTACCTCTGTCGCAAGACTCGATCTTCCGGCGGCGCAGCTCGCGCTCGCAGCGTTTGTATGTCACGTCGGCGGCATTTCCCGGAGTCGAAGTGGGGGCGATTCTCGATTATCGCTACGAGGTCGCCTTCGATTCGATTTTTCACCTCGATCCATGGGAGTTCCAGACTACGATTCCCGCGCTGCGTTCGCAGATCACCTATTACGTGCCCCGCGATCTGGAGGTGCAAACGTGGCAGCGCGATCCGATGGGGGTCGGCGTCCAGTCGGAGATCGGGCGCGACGCTGGCGACCACATCGTCAAGGTGTGGGCTGAACGGGTGCCGGCGCTTCCCGATGAGCCTTACAGTTTTCCGACCAGCGATCTCGCCGCGAAGTTCATGCTGGTGCCCATCAAGCTCAGCGGTTCGCCGCTCCTCGCCTCCTGGCGCGACACCTGCGAGCTGATTCGGAGCCTCTACTACGACAGCGCCGAGCGCAAGAGCGGCAGTGCCAAGCAGGAGGCCAAGCGGCTGGTGAGCGGGATCGACAAGAAGGCCGAGCGCCGCCGCGCCGAGGCCATTTACCGGTTCGTGCGCGATGAGATCGAGACGGTGCCGCTGATCGGCGTCGTGTTGTCGAAGGACCAGACACTGAACAAGGTGATTGAAGAACGCAAGGGCGCTTACGCTGACAAGGGGCTACTGCTGGCGACTATGCTGCGCGCCGTCAAGATTGAAGCGGACGTGGTGTGGGCGGCGAGCCGTCGGGAGGGGATGGTTGATCTGCAGGTGCCCAATCCGTTGTGGTTCGATCGCACTCTGGTGCGGACGCGCGTCGGCGGCGAGGAGGTCTACCTCGACCCCACGTCGCGCGGCCGTGCCTTCGCAGCTCTCTCCGCCGACTTCGAGGGCACCCAGGCCCTGGTTTACAGCACGCGCAAACCGGAGGTGGTGACGCTGCCGGCGGCGAGTTGGCAAGAGAACCTGCGACGTGCCGAGTTGGCTCTGGAACTGGATGACGAGGGGCGGCTCTCCGGCACCGGCAAGCTGTCGATGAGCGGCCACTCGGCGGCGATTCGCCTCGCTCGCTCGGGGGATCCGGTCGAGCGCTGGCAGGAGTGGTTGGGCGAGCAGATGGGCTCCTACGAGATCTCCGAGGTGGCGGTGGATGAAGCGGTCGACGAAGGGCGTCTCGATATCCGATGGCGGCTGGTGCAGCGTTTGGAGGAGGTTCTCGGCGACGAGGTGAGCGTCTCGCTGAGTCGGCCGCTAGGGCCGGTCGCGCAACGCTTCGCTCTGCCCCTGAACAAGCGCCGCACTCCGGTGATGCTCTCCTTCGGCAACCTGAGCGAGGTGGAGATGACCCTCGCCTGGCCGCAGGGCTGGGAGGTGGATCTATTCCCCGCGGGGGTCGAACTCGACAATCAGGCCGGGGGCTACCGGTTGGCGGTGGAGGTGGACGAAGAGCAGCGCAGCCTGCATGTCTTGCGGCGTATGGAGGTCCGTTCCAACCAGTACATGGGACCGCAGGACTATGCGCATCTGCGCCAGCTGTGGGGCCAGGCGACGAAGAGCGATGCGCAGGAATTGGTACTGGTTCGCCGGTAGCGCTCCGACGCTGGCCGCCGCTCTCCTCTTCTCGCTGCTCTGTACTCGCACGGCGCGGGGCGCCACGGTGCTCGAACGCACGGTGGTTCACACCTTCGAGTCGAAGGGGACGGTTGTTGAAGAGGTGCGCCTGCGAGTCAAGATCGACAGCCTGGAAGACAGCCGGGACTGGTCTCGGTACCACGTCGCCCTCAATGAGAATTGTACGCTCGAATCGGCTGCGGCTTCGGTCGAGATGCCCGACGGCAGCCGTGTGCGGGTGGGAAGCGACCGGCGCGACACTCTAGAGATCCCCGCCTCGGGCTCGTTGCACAGCTCGGAGAGTTACCACCAGATCGACTTTCCCCACCTGCCGATCGGGGCGGTGATCCACCTGCACACGGTGGTACGGGCCGAGCCCTACTTCGCTACCGGCCGGATCGCCTTGGTGCTCGATGACACGGTGGCCAGCCAGCGGATCGAAGTGCGCGGCGCGCCAGCCGGTTGGCGGTGGACGATCACCGGCCGGGATGACCGATTCTTGGTCGAGGAGAGGGCTGACGGATTGCTGGTGCGCTCAGAGGGGTTGGCGGCGCATGAGCCGCCCGAACTGGCGCTGGAGGCAGCGCGCCGCGGTCCCACACTCTTCTATGGCTGGGGCAACGACGATAGTTGGCCGGAGGTGGCGGCCTGGTACGAAGATCTGTTGGCCCCTCTCTCGCGCCGGTCCGCGCCGGTCCGCGCGGCCGCCCGCGCGGCGCTCACCGGGGTAGACGGGAAGGGGGATCGGCTGGTCGCCCTCACCAAGTTCGTGCAAGAGAAGGTGCGCTACGTGGCGGTGGAGGTCGGCGTCGGGGGCTACCGTCCAACCTCGCCCGAGGAGACGCTCGAACGCCGCTGGGGCGACTGCAAAGACAAGTCGCTGCTGCTCATCGATCTACTGGCTGAGGTGGGGATCGAAGCCCATCCGACTCTGATCCGAGCCTCGCGCCGCGCTGAGGTCGATGCTGCCTTCCCCGATCCGGGGCAGTTCAACCATCTGATCGTCGCCGTCGAGGCCGGACAGCTGGATGGTGCCGAGTTGGCGGGAGTCGAGGCGGAAGGTCTCTTCTTCCTCGATCCGACGCAGAACCGGGGTGGCGCCGTCTGGCTTCACCCCGCCGACCAAGATCAGCAGGTCTTGGTGGTCAGAGGTGCCGACTCCTCCCTGGTGCGCACGCCGTTGCGGCCCGAACTGGAGGTGAGCGACCTGAGGGTCAGTCTGGCGGTCAATGCGACGGGCAACGCGGCGGGAGGAGCTGGCCTCGAGCTGACCGGCAGCACCGCAGCCGGTTTTCTCGATCTGGTCGCCGAAGCGACGCCGAGCGAGGAGGAGGGGTTCATCCGGCGTCTCTTCGGCCGGCTGTTGCCGGGAGCCGAGCTGGGCGTGGTCTCCTGGTCGCCCGTCGAAGGAGATCTCCCCGCCATCTCGCTGTCGGCTTCGGTGCGACTGGATGGCCTTGTCCAGGGCCGTCCCGGTGGTCGCTCACTGCGCCTGCCCGGCCTCACTTCGACCCCGGAGGCGCACCAACTCGCGGAGCGCGAAACGGCGGTGGTGGTCACGCCGGGGCGCACCCGCGCGCGGTGGAGCTTGACGCTACCCGATGGTTGGTGCCCTCCACGCGCCGGCGAGCGGTCGGTAGCCAACTCCCTGGGCAGCTACAGCCAGAAAGTCAGCGCCGAGGGGGGCAAGCTCACCGTCGAGCGGTCCACCGAACTGGATCAGCGTTGGATCGAGCCGGCCGACTTGAAGGCGCTCCAGGAACTCAGCCTGGCGGAACACCGCGCCCTGAAGCGGCGGCTACGGCTGCGCTGCGACGAGGATTGAAGTCAAGGGCTAACCCGGCTCTGCCTCCACCACCAGCCGCTGGGCGTGGCAGCGGTTCTCCAGGGTGCGTAGGATCGGCCACATGGCGATTCCCGCAAGGTCGGCGGCGACCTTCTTCAGGCCTCGGGCGGGCTGGAAGTCCGAGACATCTTGAACCCCCATGGCGCTGCCCGGCTCGAAGGGAGTGCTTTCCTGGCGGTTCGATAGGACCAGCGTAGGCAGCAGCCGAAGGGTGTCGACGGCGGTACGCACGCTCCACAGCGGCTCGGAAAACGACGTGACCCGCCGCACTTTCAAGCCGGCGGCTTCGACCATCCTAGCCAGCGAGTCCGGGGTGTAGTGGTAGACATGCTGCTCCGGCCGCAGGTCCTTCCACCGCGGGCCGTGTGTCCGGGCGGCTAGCGAGGCGAAGTTCGGCACTTCGATCAGCAGCCGGCGGCCGACCCGCGGAACCACCTCGTCGCGCAAGAAGGCGAGCGGCCCGTGGATGTGCTCCAGAACGTGGTGCAGGGTGACCAACTCGTAGCTCTCGCCCTCCGGCAACTCGGCGAGAGAGCCGGCGATGGGCACTCCCAGCTCTGCACTCACCCGCTCGCGGGCGTACTGCGCTACTTCGACTCCGGCGATCTCCCGGCCGCGTTGCTGGGCATAGTGCAGGAAGATACCGGTAGCGCAGCCGATGTCGAGGATGCTGCCGGTCAATCCCTCTTTCTCCAGCCGATCGAGTTCGCTGTTGAAGCGGGCCTCATCGTAGGCGCGCGAGAAGGGGGAGTCGAAGTCGTAGCCGCCGGTCTCTCCACCGACGAAGTAGCCGCCGTCGTAGTCGAACTCGGGGACCTTGTCGGTGGCCACCAGACCGCAACGACCGCAGCGCCGCAAGACGCCGCCATAGAGCGTTTGCCAGTCGCCGTGAGGTTGATCGGCCTGCCGGCAGAGAGGGTCGGCCTGAGAGAGCGGGGAAGGCTGATCGGAACGGAGTTGAGAGATCATGCGTGCGGTCCTTCGTCTGTTCTTGGTGCTGTTTGGGGTGTTATTCGAGGGGTGGCCCGCCCGGCGGCTAGGGCGCCGAAGAGGAGGCCGACGTGCAGCCAAACGAGGGTGTGCAGCGGCTCGATGCGGTGGCTGAAATCGGCGACTTGCGAGAGGAGGAAGCCGCACAGGCCGGCAATCAAGCCGACCGCTAGCCAACGCAGCGCTGGATCTTCGACCGCCGCCAGCCGCCGCCAGCCGGTGAGCAGGATCGCGCCCCACAGGGAGACGAACAAGAGCAAGGCCGGCAGCCCTGCCTCGGCGGCTTCGAGCAGGTAGAGGTTGTGCACCGTCGCCGGGAAGTACTCCATGACGTCCTTGGGGTCGTAGTGTTCCATCACCGGCAAGAAGTTGTTGAGGCCGACGCCGCTGAGCGGGTGGGCGCTGATCATGCGCAGGGCGATCTCGTTGAGTTCGAAGCGCACTTCGAGGTTGCCCGAGACGCTGGAGGTCAACCGCTCGATGATCCTCGGCGCGAAAGCCAGAACGGCGACTAGGCCGACGATGACGCCGGTGCGCAAGAAGCGGCGTGCCTGGTGGCCGGCCAGTAGCCCCCGGTGCCAGGCCAGCGTCACGAAGACGGCCATGGCCACGGCCGAGGAGATCCAAGCGCCGCGCGACAGGGTCATCACCAAACCCGACAATCCCACCAAGATCGTTGCCCCGAGGCCGACCCTCGCCAGCCGGGATCGGGCAACGAGAAAGCCGGCGAGGAGCAGTGGCAGCCCGATCAGCAGGAAGTCGGCGTAGACGATCGGATGGTCGAAAAGGCCGGAAGGGCGCAGCCTTTGAACACCGCTGGTGAGTGATTCGACGATGACCGAGTCCGGGTTGTCGCCCAGCCCCAGCCCGATGGGTCGGCCGGTCACCGACTGCGCCACGGCGAAGGCCGTGTGCACCCAGGTGAGAAGGCTCAGCAAGCCGATGAAGGGGCTGAGGTAGCGGCGCCGAAAGAGCGCGGCGCAGACCGCCGCCAGGAGGAGTGCGTGCACCGCTGCGGCGATCTCAAAGCCGGCGAGAAGCCGCTCTTGGGCTCCCAAGGCGGAGAGGGCATACTGACCCAACAGCAATAGGTAGAGGAGCCAGACGATCTTCGGAATACGGTTGTGAACCCGCCCCATCCAGGCGCCGACGAGGGCTAGTGGTATCAAGGCCAAGAGGAGCAGGTCGGAGGCGGCGAAGCGCAAGCCGGGCCAACCGCCGACGTGCTGTCGATAGGCGAAGTACTTGTCGATCGGCACCGAGGCGAGGGCGAGGAGGCCGAGATAGAGGAGGTCGGTCAGCCTACCGCGAACGAAGACGAGGATGGCGATGAACCCCGCCAAGCCGGCGACGGCGACCAGCAGCAAGAGCGCTCCGCGCAACGGCTGAACCGCCGCTGTCGCCAGCAGCAGAGTGCCGGCGGCCAGTAGTGCGCCCACCCATAATGCCATCGTGGCGGAGTGCCCGGCGGTTTGCTGCGAAGCCGGGAGTGGCTGCATGGGCTATTGGGTCGGTTGCGCGAGTCAGTTGCGCGGGTCAGCCGTTGCCGGCGTCACCCCTTGGTCGAGCGCGTCCATCGCAAAGAGAAATCCGCTGGCAACCGGCCCCGCGGCCAGGCCGTGGTACCCGTCGGGCACGTACAGAAGCAGGTCGGGGACCAGCTGCGGCGGCAGGGGTTGATCGCACTTGGAAGCGCTCACCACTTGAACGAAGTTCCCTTCGCTCTGCCGCAGGATAGACCACAGCATCTGTTGCTCGGTAGGCACGAGGTTGTCGGACCCGCCCACCACGATCATGGTCGGCGCCGTTTGCTCGCTGACATGGAGCAGCGGAGAACGGATGTTGTAGACCTCATCCGGGCAACCGATCTGACCGCACATGACGATGTCGATAAAGTCGGCGATCTGCTGGCCGCCCTGGTCCCAGGCGATTGTGCCGCCGTCGCATGTGTTCTCTGTCGCCGCGACAAATGCGGAGCGATGGTAGTTGACCAGCGTCTTCCAGTCGAAGGGCGGCACAAAGGCCACGACCGCCCGCAGGGAGGGGATCTTGGCCGCCGCTTGCATGGTCACGCAGGCGCCGACGGAGCCGCCGATCAGCGCCAACCGATCCGCAACCACCACCGGCAGCGACCGCAACATCGTCGCCGCGGCCGCCACATCGTCGGCTTCACCGAGGCAGATCTCGAGTTGGCCCTCGCCGCCGTCTTGACCGCGGTAGGAGGCGGCGAAGGCGGTCCGGTTGTGCAGCAGTGCCCAGTTGAGGCAGGTCTCCAGCATATTGCCGTCGGCATTGATGAAGATGCCTCCGTAGCCGCCGTGCTGGTGCAGTACCGCCGAGCGTCGCAGGCCGTCGTCGCGGTAGCAGAGAATCCCGCCGACGACCAAGTTCGACGAGGAATAGGCGACCAGATCGACCACCACTCCGGAGGCGGCCATCAGCTGCTGGCGGCCGAGCAGGGTACCGTCGGGGATGGCTGTACCTTCGCCCAGCCTCAGAGATTCGATGTTGAGTGATTCGATCTTGCGGGAGTTGATCTCGCGCCGGGTTGAATCGCCTGCGGCGCAGCGTTGGGCCAACGCCTGGCGCATCGCCGGGTCCCTGGGGACGGGCAGAATATCCGCGGCGTTGTCGACCCCCAAGCGCTCGGCTTCGGCCAGAGCGCCGCAAGCGCCGGCTCTAAGGCCGGCGAGCACCGTGGCGGCGCGTGAGTCGATCGAGCCGTTTTCGGTTACCGCACCGGCGGCGGTGGTACTGGAGGCGATGGCGAGTGCAATTGCCAAGCTGACAGGGAACGATCTGCTCATAATGACCAATAATCTTACCATGCGGAGGCTCTGTGGGGGGAAGTGCGGGTAGCAGGTAAAGGATTTAAAGGAAAGAACTTATTCATTTCTGCGTGGTGAGTGAAGGAGTGTCGTAACCGGTTGAGGCTCGGCCTTTCCGCCGAGGCGGCAGCGCCTCCCTGCCGCTACACCTGTTCAGTGGCTGGCGGGGCCGAAATGTTACCAGCCGGCCGTGCGGTCAGTGGCCGCGCAGCAGGTTGATCACCGCCAAGAGCACGCCGACGAAACCTTCGCCGCCGATGGCGCCGGCGGCGATCAGTCGGCCGGTTTCGACGCCTCCCCGCCGCCGGGCCCAGCCCCGCAACAAGCCTCCGGCGAAGAGCGGAGCCGACAGCTCGATCGGCGCATAGAGACCGATTCCCAGGGCGATGGGCAGGATGCCGAGGCCGCGCCACAGCGAGAGCAGGGTGAGCACCACCCCCGCTGCCCCGCCCCAGGCGAGCGGCTCGGTGATGCCGCCGGCGCTGAGAATCCCGGCGAGCGCGACGGCTTGCGGTGCGGGAAGATCGACCGAGCCGATCTCGTAGGTGTGGTGCAGGGCCTGGAGGATGAAGCCGAGGGCCGCCGAGGTGACCACCACCGAGAGCAGTTGCGCTTGGAATTGTGCTTTGGGGCTGGCGCCGACCAACGAGCCGGCTTTCAGGTCCTGCATGAAATCACCGGCCATGCCGGCCGAGATGCACAGGATGGCGGTGAACACCACCGCGGTACGCGGCTCTAGCCGTACGAAGAGCATGACGATCAGCAGCAGCGCGATGGCGAAGATCTCCATCGGATCGATGTTGAGTTCCCCGGCGATACGCGCCGCGATGTAGGCGACCATGAAGGCGCCCAGCAGGGCCAAGAGAGTGACCCACAGTTCCAGCCTCAGCAAGGCGGAGATCGCCAGGGCGGAAAGGGCCAGGGCGCCCAACCAGGAGAGCCCGCGGCGGGGTGAGGCGGCCAGAGCCCGTGTCGCCATCGGCTTGAGCGCCGGCAGTCCCTTGAACAGGAAGTAGGCGAGGCTGGCGCCGACGATGACCCCGATTCCGAAGGGCCGGGTGACACCGGCGATGGCGGCCGCCTTGTCGGGAAGCGAGTCGGCAGTGGAGCCGAGACCGTAAACCAGGGCGGGAACGGCCAGCCAGTAGGACAAAACGGCACCGAGGAACCAGACACCGGTAAACACGGGGCCGATGAGGAAACCTCCGGCCAGTGAGACCAGCGTGATGCTGGCGCCGAAGGAAAACCCCCGCGCCGCCCGCAGGTGGAGGCTCTCGAGGTTGACTACGCTCGGCAGCCAGCGCAGCTGGTCGCGGACCAGGGCGAAGAGGCCGGCGAGGCCGAAGTAGAAGAGAATCCGCCGCAGGCTGCCGCCACCCTGGTCCCCGGCCTCGATGACCCGCGCCGTCGCCGTGCCGTCGGGGTAGGGCAGTGCCAGCCGCTCGATCATCTCCTGGCGCAGCGGCAGGGTGAAGAGCACGCCGAGCAGGCCGCCGACGAGGGCGATGAAGCTCACTTCGAGGACCGAGACCTCGAGGCCGGACAACCAGATCGCCGGCACGGTGAAGGTGATGCCGGCGGCCAGCAGCCCTCCGGTCGAGGCGGCGGTGCCGGCGACGATGATCTCCTGGCGCGAGCCGCCGCCGAAGAGCTTCAACAGCCCCATCGACATCAAGGTCGCGGTGATGATCGGCCAGTAGACACCGCCTACCTTGAGGCCGGCGTAGGCCGAGTAGCCGGCGACGACAATGGATAGCAGAAGGCCGACGAAAATGGCTCTGAAGCTCAGCATTTCGCGGTCTTGGTTCGAGCCGAGTTACTTGCTCAGTTCGGCTTCGAGCAACTGGCCGGCGATGTTCATGAAGTCGCGCTCGGTGATGATGCCGATCAGCTTGCCGCCCTTGACCACCGGCAGGCAACCGATCTTCTTTTCGCGCATCAGGCTGATCGCTTCGATCGAGCTGGTCTCCGGGGGTACGGTGACGACCTCTTCGTGCATCACGTCGCTGACCGGCACCGGTGCATCTTGACCCTCGCCACGCGCCAGCAGTCGCAGCAGGGAGCGGTGGGTGACCAGGCCGACCAGCCGGTGTTCGTTGTCTTCGACCGGCACATGGCGAATGTGCTCCCAGTCCATCATCGCCGCCACCAGGTCCACCAGGTCGTCCTTGTTGACGGTGAACAGGTCGGTGGTCATCAAGTGGCCGATGTCGGTGTAGTGGCGAGACCAGCCGCCGGCCTCTTCGAGGGTCGCCAACTCCCACTCATGGACCGGTTTGCCCTTGGATTGGCGGTCGATGGTGGCGGCGGTCAAGGCGGCGAGGCGCTCCGCTTTGGAGCCTTCGCACTGGAAACTGCTCAGCGAGTCGAGCAGCCATTGCGCGCCGGTGCGCCGGCTGGCGACGCGCTCGTCGATCAAGCCGAGGTAGCGGTCGATATCGGTGCTGACGATCCCCAGTTCCTGCAATCCTTGGCGGGCCAAGGGGAGCATTTCGTTGCGGATCAGATCGGCCGCCGAGATGTTCTCGTGGCCGGGCCAGGTGAACTGGGCGGCCAGACCGAGGCGGGAGGCTTGCAGAAAATTGTCCTGCGCGGAATCGAAGCTCATCACCTGGGTGATGTCGCCGTACTCTTCGGAGACGCCGCGCATCAAACCGAACCAGAAAGCGGCGTTGGCCATCTCGTCCACCATCGTCGGCCCCGCGGGCAGGATGCGGTTTTCGATGCGTAGGTGTGCCTTGCCGTTGTCTGAGATGCCATAGCAAGGCCGATTCCACCGGTAGACGGTACCGTTGTGCAGCCGTAGAGCCGTCAACTTCGGCGCCCGGCCCTGCTCCAGGGCTTCGAAGGGGTCTTCGTCGACCTCGGCGGCGAGCAGCAGGCGGAAACGCGAGATGTCCTCTTGCAGAATCTCCAGCACGGACTCTTTGATCCAATGGCGGCCGAAGCTGACCCGGGGCTGCTGCTCGCGCACATGGCTGCTCGACAGCCGCGTGTCGATCGACTGCTGGAAGAGGGCGATGCGGGTCTCGCGCCACAGTCGTTTGCCGAAGAGCAGCGGCGAGTTGACCGCTGCCGCCATCAGCGGAGCGGCGACCGCTTGCGCGATGTTGTAGAGGAAGGCGAACTCCTCGGGGCCGACCTGGAAGTGAACCTGGAAGCTGGTGTTGCACGATTCGAGCATCACGTTGTCATGGCGGATGATCAGTTCGTCGTTGCCCTTGATCCGGAACTCGAAATCTCCACCGCGCAACCGGTTCATGGCGGTGTTCAGCTCGTAGTACCGGGGAACCGGCGTCAGGTAGTCGAGACTCAGGTGCGCCTTGTCGAGCGTCGGCAAAATGCCGGCGAGAACGACCTTGGTGTTGAACTTGGCGGCCTTCTCGATCGTCATGTTGACCAGCGAGACCAGCTGGTTCTCCATCCGGCTCAGACAGTCGCTGCCGAGATCTTGCGGATCGAGGTTGCACTCGATGTTGAACCGCCCCAACTCGGTGGTGAAGTACTTCTCGGGCAGCTCGGCCAGGAGGTCCATGTTGACCGGGGCCGGCCGGTGATTCTCGTCGACCAGGAACATCTCCTGTTCCGCGCCGATGCGACGGATTCCCGACTCGATCAAGCCCTCCTTGTGCATCTTCTCGAGGGCCCGCATCTCGTTGAGCAGCTTCTTCATGAAGAGCCGCAGCTATACAGCATCGGTCCCTTGATCGATATCTTGCTCGCCCATGGTTTACTCCTCGCCCTGGCCAACCGCCGCGGTTGCAGACGACTGCCGATTGCAGGTCAACGAATCGATTTGAACCATTGTAAACCCATCGGCCGATGGTGCGAGCGATCGGCGCCTACCGTGGGCTGAAGGCGGTCAGCCGGGGCCGCCGGCGCCGCCGCGCAATTCGTCGGCGATCTCCTGGAAGGCAGTGGCCTGCAGCCGTTCCAAGAGCGTTGGGCTCATGCCGGTAGCGGTGGAGAGACAGCGTACCTGGCCGAGTTCCACCAAGGAGGTGGTGAGGGCTACCACGGTGTCCAGGAAGCGCTGGAAGGCGAGGTAGAGTTCGAGGCCCTTCTCGCTGCCCAGCTTGTCGAGCATGAGGGGAAGGAGCAGCTCGCGGATGCGGGTGGCGAGAACTTGCATATGCCGATTGGGGATGTTGCGTTGGATGTGCTGGATGCCGATCAGGTAGTGACGGTGCCAGAAAGCGGGGCTGTCGTGGCCGTCCAAGACCTCGCCGAGCCAGGCCTGCAACGAGGTGAGGAGGCGGTTGACATCGCCGCGTTTCTCGACGAAGACCTGATAGGTGGCCGGGTGGTCCACCAAGGTGTCGTGAATGAACTGGACCAAAGCCCCGGCGTGTTGCGAGAAGAAGTCCCCGTGGTGGCGAAAGAGTTCGAAATCAGCTTCGGAGATCCCGATCATCTGGCGGATATCGTCGCAGACCAGGTCGTAGGTCGTGGCTTGGGTCATGGCAGGTGATTCCTCTTGTCTTTAGTCAGCAGTGTCCTGGAAGTTGAATGGCACTGTACAGGTAGCACTCACTGGTAGCACTGTACCGGTACAGCATCGTACCGGCACGGTACCGGTACAGTGCCGTGAAGTGAGCCAACGATCAGCCGACCGGCCGGCGTGCCAGTCCCCAGATGACGACCGCCGAGGCCGCGGCGATGAAGCAGAGGATGCCGGCGAAGACGAAGGCCAGCACGTACTCGCCCGTGGCGTCGAACAAAGCACCGCCGACCACCGGCCCGAGGATGCCGGCGACGCCGTAGGCGGTGAAGATCCAGCCGTAGTTCATACCCAGGTTCTTGGTGCCGAAGTAGTCGGCCGTCGCCGAGGGGAAGAGGGCGAAGTTGCCGCCGAAGTTGAGGCCGACCCAGGCCGAGGCGAGGAAGATCGCCAGGTGGGACTCGACGCTGACCAGCAGCATGAAGGCCATACCCTGGGCCAGGAACATGATCATCATCGCTCGCGGTCGATCGATCAGGTCGCTGACCTTGCCCCAGAAGATGCGTCCCAGGGCGTTGAACACCGCCAGGATACCGACCGGTTCGACGAAGCGGCCGAAGGAGCCCATCCAGGCGGGGGCGAAGGTCTGACCACCGAGGATCGAGCCCATCAGAGGTTTCCACTGGCCGATGGCCATCAACCCCGAGGTGGCGCCGAAGATGAAGGTCAACCACAACATACAGGCCAGAGGTGTGGCCAGCATCTCGCGCCATTCGAGGTTCCGCTGTGCCTTGAGCACCGCCGGGTCGGGACGCCAGCCCGGTGGCGAATAGACGACCGGCGGGTTGCGCAACAGAGTGGCGCCGAGCAGCACCACGCCGCCGGCGACCAGGCCATGGAGGACGAAGAAAGCCTTCCAGCCGATCCCGAAGCCGGTGCCCTTGGAGATACCGAGGCCGACGAGGAGGATCTGCGACAGACCGAGCGCCTGCTCACCGCTGGCCGGTGGCAGCAGCAGGGTCGATGCGGGGCCGGCGAAGAAGAGGGCGCCGGCGCCGAAGCCGGCTACCGCAATACCGGTGATCAGCCCCTTCTTGTCGGGAAACCACTTGACCGCCGCGGCGATCGGGCAGACGTAGGCAAAGCCGATGCCGGCCCCGCCGAGTACCCCGTAGGTCAAGTAGAGCGCCCACGGGCGGCCCTCGGCCACCAGCAGGGCACCGAGCAGGAAAGAGAGACCGAGCAGTACGCCGCCGATCGAGGCGACCTTGCGCGGGCCGATGCGATCCTGTAGCCGCCCGGCGGGGATCATGGTGACGGCAAAGGAGGCCAGCGCGAAGGAAAAGGCCCACTGGGTCGTGGTTCGGCTCCACCCGAACTCCTGCTCCAAGGGTCTGACGAAAACGCTGAAGGCGTAGACCGTCCCCAGGATGATCTGGACGATCAGACCTCCCAGCACCACGGTCCAGCGGTTGACTACCTTGTCCTTGGTCATGCTCTTCTCCTGTCGAACAGTGGTCGGCGTGATCTAAGCTTCGACCGTGGCGAGCCTCTCGCTCTCCACGATCTCGCGGATCTTGAATTTTTGGATCTTGCCGGTGATCGTCATCGGGAAGTTGTCGACGATGCGGATATCGGCCGGTACCTTGAAGTGGGCCATCCCCTCGGCGACGTAACGCTTGAGCTCTTCCGGGTCGGCGCTGTCGCCCTCGTGCAGCTGAACCCAAGCGTGCACTGCCTCGCCGAGTCGCTCGTGCGGCATACCGAAGACGGCGACCTGGGCGACCTTGGGGTGTCGGAAGAGGTAGGCCTCGATCTCGGCCGGGTAGATGTTTTCGCCGCCGCGGATGATCATCTCCTTGAGGCGTCCGGTGATGCGCAGGTAGCCGTCCTCCTCCATGACACCTAGATCGCCGGAGTGGAGCCAGCCGCCGGTGTCGATCGTCTCCCGCGTCGCCTCCTCCATCTCGAAGTACCCCTTCATGACCTGATAGCCGCGCAAGCAGACTTCGCCCTGCTCACCGATCGCCACGGTGGCACCGGTCTGCGGGTCGACGATCTTGGTCTCCTGATGCGGCAGGTTGATGCCGACGCTCTCGGTTCGGTGCTCGAAGCTGTCGTCGCGGCTGGTGCAATGGGTCACCGGCGAGGCCTCGGTCTGGCCGTAGGCGATGAGGATTTCGCGACAGTGCATGTCGCCGATGACCTTGCGCAACAGCTCCGGCGGGCACGGCGCGCCGGCCATGATCCCGGTGCGCAGGCTCGACATGTCGAAGCTGGCGAAAACGGGATGCTCGAGCTCGGCGATGAACATGGTGGGCACGCCGTGCAGAGCGGTGCAGCGCTCGGCCGCGATCGCCGCCAGGGTTGCGCCGGCATCGAAGTGGTCGGCCGGGATGACCAGTGTCGCGCCGTGGGTGAAGCAGCCGAGGTTCGAGATGACCATGCCGAAGCAGTGATAGAAGGGCACCGGCACGCAAATCCGGTCTGCGGGCGTCAGGTGCAGCGCCTCGCCGACGAAGAAGGCGTTGTTGAGGATGTTGTGATGGGTCAGCACCACGGGCTTGGGGAATCCTGTGGTGCCGGAAGTGAACTGAATGTTGATCGGATCGTCGCTCTCCAGCTCGTCACCACGCGCCGCCAGCTCGTCGCTCGACACGGATCGGCCGACCTCAAGAACCTCCTGCCAGGTGAGAAAACCGACCACCGGTCGCTCGGTTCGACCGGCATCGGTGGGGTCGAAGACGACGACCTGGCGCAGCTCGGGAAACGCATTGCAGTGCAACTCGCGTGGGTTGGCGATCTCGGCCTCGGGACACAGCGCGCGCACCATCTCGACGTACTTGGATTTGCGGAACTCGGGCATGAGAAAGAGCGTCTGGATCCCCGCTGCCTTCAACGAATGCTCGAGTTCCGCCGTGCGGTAGGCAGGGTTGATGTTCACCAGCACGGCGCCGACCCGCGCCGTCGCCAGCTGAAGTAATACCCACTCGCGGTTGTCCGTCCCCCAGATGCCGACCCGATCTCCCCGCGCTACACCGAGCCCCATCAAGCCGCGTGCGAGATCATCCGCCTGGGAGAACAGCTGGCGATAGGTGAGGCGCAGCCGCTGGGGGATGGAGACCAGAGCCTCGCCATCGGGGTTGGCCGCAGCGATGCGCAGCAGATAGCTGGGGACCGTTTCGCCGATCAAGGGAAGGTCACCGCCGCGGTGACGATAGGAGAGCTTCTTCATGGCTAGGCTCCGCCACCTAGAACGGCCGCCGGCTCCTCGTCCGGCGGTGCGTCTTTCTCGGCGTCTTGGGCGTCGACCACGGCGATGGTGGCCAGCCGGACGACATCTTCGGCATCGCAACCATGCTGCAGCACATGGACCGGCTTGCGGGTGCCGGTGAGGATCGGGCCCACGGACTCGCTGCCGCTCAGCCGCTGCACCAGCTGGTAGGCGACGTTGGCGGAGCCGAGGTCCGGGAAGATGAGTACGTTGGCCTCACCTTTGAGATCGCTGAACGGAAAGATCTTGGCCATCAGTTCAGGGTTCATCGCCGTCTCGGCCTGCATCTCACCGTCGATCTTGAGGTCCGGCCGGCGCGCTTTGACGATTTCGGTGGCCCGCCGAACCTTGTCGGTCAGGGGGTGCCGGGCACTGCCGAAGTTGGCGAAGGAGAGCATCGCGATGCGCGGCTCGACATGGAAACGCAGGGCTTCGTCGGCAGACGAGATGGCGATCTCGGCCAGCTCCTCCGCAGTCGGATCGATGTTGACCGTCGGGTCGGCGAAGAAGTAGATGCGGTTGTTGGCGAAGACCAGGTACAACCAGTGGGCGCGCGCCCCCTCGGCGCCGATCGCCTTCAGCACGGGGCGTAGGGCGTCGGGGAAATGCTGGTCGATACCGCCGATCAGCGCGTCGGCGTCGCCGCAGCGCACCATCATCGAGCCGAACCACATCGGCTGGTCCATGAGGTTGCCGGCGTCTGCCGCCGTCATCCCCTTGCGCCGTCGTAACTCGAACAGCTTGTCGATGTAGTTTGCCCGTTCGCTCGCCGTGCGTGGATCGACCACTTGCACGTCGCCGATACGTAGGTCGAGGTCCTCGATGAGGCGTGCGATCTTGTCTTGGTTTCCGAGCAAGATCGGTCGCGCGATGCCTTCGTCGACAAGTATCTGCGCGGCACGCAGAATCTTGTCGTTCTCTCCTTCGGCGAGTACCACCCGCTTCGGCTCCGTCTTGGCCTGGTTGATCATCATCCGCATCACTTCGCTCGACTTGCCGAAGCGGCGTTCGAGTTCTTCGCGGTACTCGTCGAGGTCGAGCGTGCGGCGGGCGACGCCGCTGGCCATCGCCGCGCCGGCGACGGCGGTGGCGACGTCGAGCAGAACTCGGCGATCGAACGGTTTGGGGATCAGATAGTCACGACCGAAGTGGAGACGACTCAAGCCGTAGGCCTTGAGCACGGCGTCGGGCACGTCCTCGCGCGCCAGATCGGCGAGGGCGCGGGTGGCGGCGAGCTTCATCTCCTCGTTGATCGTCGTCGCTCGTGCGTCGAGCGCGCCGCGGAAGATGAAGGGGAAGCCGAGTACGTTGTTGACCTGGTTGGGATAGTCGGAGCGGCCGGTGGCGATAATCACGTCGTCGCGCGCCGCCTTCGCCTCTTCGTAAGAGATCTCGGGGGTCGGGTTGGCCATGGCGAAGAGGATGGGTTGCGGCGCCATCGAGCGCACCATCTCGCGATCGAGGATGTTGGGGCCTGAGAGGCCGACGAAGAGGTCCGCGCCGACCAGCGCATCGGCAAGGGTCCTGCGATCGGTGTCGCGGGCCAGCTTGTCCTTGAACGGGTTCATCTGGCCGAGTCGCTCGGTGGTCAGCACACCGCGGCTGTCGCACATCAGCAGGTTCTCCGGCCGCACGCCCAGGGAGATGTAGTAGTTGGCGCAGGCGATGCCGGCGGCACCGGCACCGCTGAAGACGACGCGGATGTCGCCGATCCGTTTGCCGGCGAGTTCGACCGCGTTGAGCAGGGCGGCGCCAGAGATGATCGCCGTGCCGTGCTGATCGTCATGAAACACCGGGATATCGAGCCTCCGACTCAGCTCGGTCTCGATCTGAAAACACTCCGGCGCCTTGATGTCCTCGAGATTGATGCCGCCGAAAGTCGGTGCCAGCAGCTCCACGGTGCGGATGATCTCCTCGGGGTCGAGGCTGTCGATCTCGATGTCGAAGACGTCGACGTCGGCGAAGCGCTTGAACAGGACGCCCTTGCCCTCCATGACCGGCTTGCTGGCGAGAGCGCCGATGTTGCCAAGCCCGAGGACGGCCGTCCCGTTACTGATCACGGCGACGAGGTTGCCTCGACTGGTGTAGTGGTAGGCGGCGCTCGGGTCGCTCTGGATCTCGAGGCACGGTACGGCGACCCCGGGGGTGTAGGCGAGCGATAGATCCCTCTGCGTCACACAGGGTTTGGTGGGCACCACCTCGATCTTTCCGGGGCGGCCTCTACGGTGATAGTCGAGTGCTTCCGTCTTTCTGATCATGTTCGTATCCTCTGCTTCCTCAAGTGGTGGCTGCTGAGAAGCGAAGCCTGAAGGGAAATCCTGGAACGAGAAGCGCCTCGCGACGCAATCGTTAGCCACCCATTGGAAGAGGTAAAGCTCGGTAACTCCTGCTCCTGAAGGCAACCGAGAAGCCAGCTTCTCGGCGCCGCAACGGTTGGCCGTCGCCGCATAGAAACTAGCAAGAAGATGGCGCGGGGGAACGCTCTCGACGGGTGGGAAGAGTAGCTACTCCAACGGGTATTACCGCGCTCGATGTGGTCTGGAAGCATGGCTGGTGGAAGGCGTCAGTAGAACTCGGAGTCGCATCCCATGAATGGTCTATCGCTTCGGATTTCCCTCGCCATTTTCCTGCTCGCCGTGCCTGGCCTGGCGAGCGAAACCGACGGAGAGGCCCACCTTCGATCGAGCCTGGATCTAAAGATCTACGGTTACTTCAAGCTGGACGCCGCTTACGACAGCGCGCGCACGGCGGTGGGCGACTTCGTCAAGTGGGTCGAACTGGTACCCGAGAATCCGCATGACGCGGCCTTCAGCATGACCGCCAACCAAAGCCGTTTCGGGGTCGAGTTCGCTCCGCGGCCGGCGACGGAGGCCGGCAGCGAGCCGCGGCTCAAGACGCGCGGCAGGATCGAAGTCGACTTCTATGGCGGCGGTGCGGCGAACAAGTCGCGGCTGATGCTGCGCCACGCTTACATCGAGGCGGTGTGGCCCCAGCGGGGGCTGGAACTGATCGCCGGCCAGACCACCGACGTGATTTCGCCGCTCAACCCGAAGACGCTGAACTACTCGGTGGCCTGGTGGGCGGGAAACATCGGCTACCGGCGGCCGCAGGTCCGGCTGACCTGCAGGTCAGACTTCGGTGAGGGGCACCAGCTGGCCCTGGCGGTGGCGCTGGCGCGCACCATCGGGGCGACCGACAGCGAGTTCACCTCGAACGACGCCGGCAGCGATTCCGCTCTGCCGACGTTGCAAGCGCGCCTCGGCCTGTCGTTGGCCAACGGCGCCGCGATCGGCATTTCCGGCCACATCGGGCAAGAGGAGTTCGACACGGCGCCGGACGGGCGGTCCGAGACCTTCGACAGCTGGTCACTCAACCTCGACTACAAGCAGCGACTGGCCTCGCATGTCGTTGTCCAGGCGGAGGCCTTCACCGGGGAGAATCTACAGGCCTACCTGGGAGGCATCGGCCAGGGGGTCAACCTGGCCAGGCGGCAAGAGATCGCCTCTTCCGGCGGGTGGTTCAGCCTCGATTTCGGTCCTTACGAGCGCGTCGAAGGGGGGAGTGCCGGTTGGGAGTATCACCTCGGCGCCACCATCGACGACGTCGATGACCTGGACGTGGCCAGCGGCGCCCGCAGCCGCAACACCTCGTTGTTCGCCAGCGGCCTGTACAGCTTTGACCGCCATCTGCAGATGAGCCTCGAACTCTCCTGGTGGAGCACGGCCTACAAAGACCAGCAAGAACCCTCCACCTTGCGTAGCCAATTCTCGGTTCTTTACCGTTTCTAACCGTTCCAGTTCTGATTGTTCCAGCTCGCGCAGCCGTCCCAGACAAGGAGTCAGTCATGATCAGCGACACCAAAGACAAAGCGATCGAATCCCTGATGCAGGAGGACCGCACCTTTCCGCCACCTGAAAAGGTGCGGCAGGGTGCATGGATCTCCAGTACCGAGCAGTACGAGACGATGTGGCGCCAGTCGATCGAGGAGCCGGACGCTTTCTGGCTCGAACAAGCCAAGAGCCTCCACTGGTTCAAGCAACCCACCAAGAGTCTCGAATATGTCTGGGATACCGGCGGCCGGCACATCGAGCACACCTGGTTCGCCGACGGCGAGCTCAACGTCACCTACAACTGCCTCGATCGGCACCTCGGCACTGCGGTCGAGAACAAGGTCGCTATCCTCTGGCAGGGAGAGGAGGAGGACTCGGTCGTCCGCCTGACCTACAAGGAACTCCACCAGGAGGTCTGTCGCTTCGCCAACGTGCTCAAGGCCTACGGCATCACCAAGGGTGATCGGGTGGCAATCTACATGCCGATGATCCCCGAGCTGTCGGTCGCCATGCTGGCCTGTGCCCGCATCGGTGCCGTCCATTCGGTGATCTTCGGAGGCTTCAGCGCCGAAGCGATCCGCGGACGGGTCAACGATTCCGACTGCAAGATGCTGATCACCGCCAACGTCCTGCGCCGCGCGGGCAAGAAGATCCGGCTCAAGGAGATCGTCGACGAGGCTTTGACCGAGACACCGTCGATCGAGCAAGTCATCGTCGTTCGCACCGACGACGAAACCAGCGCCATGGCCCGAGGTCGCGACCTCTTGTACCACGAGGTCATGGCCGATGCTCCGATCGCCTGTGCGGCGGAGCGGATGAAGGCGGAGGATCCTCTGTTCATCCTCTATACCTCGGGCTCGACCGGCAAACCGAAGGGCGTCGTGCACACCACCGCCGGCTACCTGCTCCACACCGCTCTGTCACACCGCATGATCTTCGATGTGCACGCCGAGGATATCTATTGGTGCACGGCGGACATCGGTTGGGTGACAGGTCACAGTTACATCGTCTACGGTCCGCTGGCCAACGGCGCCACCTCGCTGATGTTCGAGGGCGTGCCGACCTATCCGGATGCCGGGCGGTTCTGGCAGGTCTGCGACAAGTTCGGGGTGACCATCTTCTACACCGCGCCGACCGCCATTCGTGCCTTGATGCGCCTCGGGGAGGAGTGGCCGGCCAAGTACGACCTGGGCACGCTACGGATTCTCGGCTCGGTCGGTGAGCCGATCAACCCGGAAGCCTGGATGTGGTACCACGAGCAGATCGGTCACGGGAGGTGCCCCATCGTCGATACCTGGTGGCAGACCGAGACCGGCGGGATTCTCATCTCGGCGCTCCCCGGCGCCCATACCTTGAAGCCGGGCAGCGCCTCGCGTCCCTTCTTCGGCGTCGATCCGGTGGTGCTGAGCGACGACGGCAGCGAGTGCGCCGCCAACGAGGGTGGCAAGCTCTGCATCCGCCGGCCGTGGCCCGGCATCATGCGCACCATGTGGGGTGACCACGAGCGCTTCATCGACACCTACTTCACCATGTTCGATGACTTCTACTTCACCGCCGACGGTTGCCGGATCGACGAGGATGGCGACTACTGGCTGATGGGGCGTATCGACGACGTGGTCAACATCTCCGGCCATCGTCTGGGGACGGCGGAGATCGAGAGCGCCCTGGTCAGCCATCCCAAGGTGGCGGAGGCGGCGGTGACCCCGGTGCCGCACGAGATCAAGGGGCAGGGGCTCTACGCCTTCGTCACCACGGTGCAGGGTGTCGAGGACAGCGAGGAGCTGCGTGCCGAGCTGGTGCGCCACGTGCGCAAGGTGATCGGGCCGATCGCCACCCCGGAGGGGTTGCAGTTCGCCCCGGCATTGCCCAAGACCCGCTCGGGCAAGATCATGCGCCGTATTCTGCGCAAGATCGCCGAGGGAGATACCGGCAACCTGGGGGATATTTCGACCCTGGCCGATCCGTCGGTGGTCGATAGTCTGGTCGCTGGACGGCAGTAGCAGTCGCAGTAGCTCAGAAGCGCTGAGAGCGCAGCTGAGGTCACGGGTTGCCGAGCGCGGCCCGTGATCTCAGTCGCCAGGCGGCGTAGCGGTCGAGTAGGCGCACGGCGCGATCGATCGAACGCAAGACCGGCACGCCCGCGGCGGTGAGCTGGCGGGCCATCTCGTCGTACGGCGGGCCGCCATCGACGGCGGCCACCCAGCTCTTGGTGCTCTCGCGCCACAGAGCGGCGAGACGGCGGACCACCGAGTCCGCCGCGGTGACATCCTCCCGGTGGTGATCGCCCGCCGGGAGTGTTTGCAGCGCACCGGTCAAGGGAACGCAGCCGACTACACCCAAGTCGACGCCGCCGTCCTCGAGGACGAGCCGAGCGGCCTCGGCGAAGGCCGCATCGCCGACGATGGGCGTCACGTCGAGGGGGTTGCCGGCCTCGACGATGCCGGTCAATCGATGTTCGGCGAGCAGCGCCTCCAGCTTGCCGATCGTCGCCGCTTCGAATTCGGCCAGCTGCAAGCCGCCGAGGTTGTCGGCGACGGCGACGCATTCGAAACCGGCGTTGGAGATCGCTCCCAGCCGCGAGCCGTCGAGGCGGCGGGAGTCGAGGGCGCAGGCCAGGCGGGTGAGCTCCTCGAACTCCTCGTGGGTCTCGGCCACCAGCACCCCGGCGGCCTCGGCGAGTTCGCGGCTGACCGCGTAGTCGCCGGCGATCGAGGCGGTATGCGAGGTGGCCGCCCGTCCGCCCGCCGCGCTACGGCCGGCCCGGTAGAGGATGACCGCTCGCCCGGAGGTGGTGATCTTGGCGGCCGCCTCGATCCAGCGCCGGCCGTCGAGCGGTTGGAAGCCCTCGGCGTAGCAGGCAAAGACGCGCAGCTCCTCGTCCGCGGCCAGATGAACGAGGTAGTCGGCGAGAGTGAGGTCGAGCTGATTGCCCAGCGAGATGACGTAGCGCGGGTTGAGTTCGGCCAGCCGGCTGGCTCGGGCGACCGCCAGCGCCCCGCTCTGCGAGATCAGCGCCAGGGGGGTGACCGGGCCGGTGGGATAGGAGAGCTTGTGGCGCGGGATGAACATCGTGTCGTAGCGGCCGGGAAGCGAGCGCACGCCGAGGCAGTTGCCACCGTTGATCACCGGTCCGCGCCACGGGCTACGACGGGCACGGCGGATCGCCGTGGCCAAGGCCTCGGCGTCGGCTCGCGAAGCGGGTGTCTCGCCGAGACCGCCGGCGATCAAGATCAGGCTCTCGGCGCTGCGCTGTTGCATCACCTGGTTCACCGTGGCCGGTAGATCGGCGGCGGCGATGCAAAAGACCGCGAGATCCACCGGCGCCGGCAGCGAGGCCAGATCGGGAACGCAGCGGCAACCCTCGAAGTTCTCCATGCCCGCTTTGACGATGAAGATCCGCCGGTGGTCGAAGCCGGGCGCGATCACTTTGTCGAGCACGATGTGGCCCGGATTCATCCGCCTGGAGACACCCATGATGGCGATCGACGCGGGCTTGAGCAGCCGGTCCAGCTTGGCCAGCGGACGGGGTGGCGCCGGGGGCTGCGGGGATTTTCCCAGCCGGAGGAGGGCATCGAGGGCGACCGCTTCGCCGCCGGCGAAGACCAGCGGATTGATCTCCAGTTCGGCGATCTCGCCGGGCACCCAGCGCTCGGCGAAGCGGAACAGCCGCCGTACCAGATCGACCAGCTTCTCGGTCTCGACGAGCGGCCCGCGGCCGCGATGTCCGCGGGTGAGGCGGCGCAGAAAGCTCTTGCCGGCGAGAGCCCCTTCGAGCCGTCCGTCGCGGTCGAGGACCGGCGACAGGATGGCGGCGGCGCGGCCGTGGTCAAGGTGGCGGGCGAGGTACTCGGCCTGGGTGCCGCCCGGCCCGAGGGTGACCACCGGGCCGAAGTCGTCGGTCCAGCGCAACCCGATCAGCAACTCCTCTCCCAACTCGCTGCCGTGTTCGACGAACTCACTGACCAGGAAGCCGGCCGGTTCATGGCCCGGCAGCCGTCGCACCATTCCTGCCGCCGCCTGCTCGATCGCGCCGCGCTGCTTGGCGACGACGGCGACGCCGCCGATCTCCGTCTTGTGGGCCAGCCCCGCGGCGAGAACCTTGACCACCACTCGATCGCCGTCGAACCCGTCGAGGTCGAGCGTCGCGCTCTCTGCTGGGTGGGCGATGACGTAGTGGGCCGGGACGGCGATCCCCAAGGCCTCGACGAAGGCCAGGCTCTCGCTCTCGAGGAGGAGGTCGGTGCGGCGCCGGCGGGCGGCGGTGAGGATCGATCTCAGGCCGGCGTCGGGCACGCACTCTCCCGTCCGGCGCGGAAGGCACGCAAGTTCAGCTCGACGATGTCGCTTCCCTTGGCGGCGAACCGTTCGCGGATGTAGTCCTCGATGCTTTTCGGATCGAGAGGAAGGAAATCGGAAAGCGCACCGACGATCACGATGTTGGCCGCTCTCACCCCTCCAGCCTCGCGGGCCAGTCGCAGACCATCGACGACGACGGCGTGCGGCAGGGCATCGATCCGCCGCCGCAGTTCCTCGGGCGGCGGATAGTCCGCCATGTTGGTGAAGGGTTCACTGGCGGTGACCAGCGTGCCCTCGGGGGAGAGCAGGTCGAGGTAGCGCAGCCCCTCGAGCGGCTCGGTGGCGACGATGAAGTCGGCCGTGCCGGCGGGGATCAACGCCCCGTGGATCGGTGCGTCGGCGATGCGCAGGCTGGCCATCACCGAGCCTCCGCGTTGCGCCATGCCGTGGACCTCGGAGAGCTTCACCGTGTAGCCCTCGCGCTGCGCGGCGGCGGCGATGACGACGCCGAGGGAGACGACACCCTGGCCGCCGACCCCGGCCAATACGAGATCTTGTTTCACCCTTCGATCCTCTTTTCTCTGCGCCGCCTTCGTTCTTGCGAGGTGCGCATGCGGGCGTGCTCGATGCACTCGCGCACGGCGATCACCACCGAGAGGCCGTGATGCTCCATCTCGGCGCGCAGCGCCGCGGCGAGTTCCTCGACCTTCCGCGGGTGGGCCTGGAGCACATGACAGTGCTCGGGCGCGACGCCGAGCCCCAGGATGAGGGGCTCGATCTGGGAGGAGGGCAGCACCGTCTCCTGGCCGCCGGTCATGCCCACGGTGCCGTTGTCGAGGATGAGCAAGGTCATGTCGGTGTCGGCGGCGACGGCGTCCATCAGCCCGGTGACCCCCGAGTGCAGGAAGGTGCTGTCGCCGATCACCGAGACCACCGGATGGAGGCCGGCGTCGGCGGCGCCCTTGGCCATGCCGATGGCGGCACCCATGCAGACGCAGGACTCGATCGCCTGGTAGGGCGGCAAGGCACCCAGGGTGTAGCAGCCGATGTCGGCGTTGACGATCGAACATTCGTAGCCGGTGAGGGCCAGCTTGAGGGCATCGAAGGAGTCCTTGTGCGGACAACCCTTGCACAGCTGCGGCGGTCGCGGCGGCACGGGGTCGGCGGCCATCGCCAGCCGCGGCCGAGGCGGCAGCCCCAGCGCCTGGCGCACGTGGTCGGGAGAGAGTTCACCGTCGAGCGGCAGCAGCCCCGACTCCTTGCCGCGGATCTCGGTGGCAATCGGCAAGATGCCGCGCAGCCGGCGTTCGAGCAGGGGATAGCCCTCTTCGAGGACGAGCAGAGTATTGACGGTGGCCGCCAGCGCCCGGATCTTGGCCAGCGGCAAGGGGTAGGCGCCGATGTGAAGATGGGGCAGCGGGGCGGGCAGGTCGGGCAGGTTCTGCCGGTAGTAGCCGCGTGCCACACCGGTGGTGATCACGCCGACGCTGCCCGGGCTGGCCGACTCCAGCCGGTTGAACGGGCAGGACTCGCTGTAGCTCTCCAGCTCCGGCTGCACATCGAGCAGCTTTCGCCACAGCTTGCGCGCGGTGGCCGGCAGCAGGATCCACGAGTCCGGATCCGGGGTCTTGTCGAGTGGATTCTGCGCCCGCGGCGGTCGGGTCTCGACCCGGGCTCGGCTGTGAGCCAGCCGGGTGACCAGCCGGATGACGACGGGAATCTCGAAACGCTCCGAAAGGTCGAACGCCTCGCGGGCCATGTCGTAGGCTTCCTGTTGATTGGCCGGTTCGAGGCAGATGACGCGCGCGAAGTCGGCGTAGACGCGGCTGTCCTGTTCGTTTTGCGAACTGTGCATGCCGGGGTCGTCGGCGACCAGCAGAACCAGGCCGCCGTGAATCGACACGATCGCCGAGTTGATGAACGGATCGGCGGCGACGTTGAGCCCGACGTGCTTCATCACCACCAGCACTCGCCGCCCCACCATCGACACCCCGAGGGCCTGCTCATAGGCCGTTTTCTCGTTGGCGCACCAGGCGGCCTTGGGACCGTCCTCGGTCTTGGCGTGGGCGAGGAGATACTCGAAAGACTCGGTGGCCGGGGTGCCCGGATAGGCGTAGGCGGCGGAGAGTCCGGCGTCGATCGCGCCCTGGGCGACCGCCTCGTCGCCCATCAGCAGCAGTTCGGTTCGGTGTTCCAGGGTGTTGGCTGGTTGCGGCATGGTTTTTCCCTCAAGTCGACTGCGGCCGGTTGTGCGGTTTCAATCGATGAGGCTGTAGGGGTCGGTCAGCTCCTCGACGCGCTGCTGCGCGTAGCTCTTGGCGATCAGGCTCTCGAGTTCCTCAAGCGCGAAGCGCAGGAAGTTGCGCGACGAGAGCATGGCCACCGGTGAGCCGTCGGCGTCGACGACCGGCACATGGCGGAAACCGTGCTGTTTGATCAGGTTGGCGCACTCGGTGATGGTCGAGTCCTCGGATACCGTCTTGATATCGGTGGTACAGACCTCCTCGACCGTCGTGGTTTCGGGGTCCAGCCGCTTGGCGAGCACGCGGCAGATGATGTCGCGCTCCGAGAGGATGCCGACGAGCTTCTTGCCGTCGACGACCACCAGGGCGCCGACGCGATGGGCGGCCATTCGATCGGCGGCACTGTGGATCGATTCACCGGGGTGCGCAGTAAATAGCGTGCGAGATTCGAGCCATTGAATCCAGGACATCGCCTCTTCCTCTCTGGTTGAACGCCCGCTTGCCGCCGGCGCTGTGCTCAGGCTAGCGGTTCCGGCACCCGGTTTCGCCACGTTGGGGGGTGGGAGGCCGGGGCCATCCTAAGGGCTGGGTTGAATCTGCGTGTGGGGGTGGTGGCAAGAGCTTTTCAAGACCCTACAATCACCCGTGAAGAGCTTTCTCCAGGCGAGGCCGCCCGAAGATCAGATCATCGACGAGGGACGCCATGGTTGTGCATTCGCAGGGGCTTTCTGAAGGATCGATCGCCGCGATCTGTCGCGCTCATGACAATGATCGTACACGGATGTTGGACATCGTTCGCCAGGTGCAAGCGCAACGAGGCTCGGTCGGCGCCGAGGCGATCGATGAGATCGCCGCGCAGATCGGCGTTCCTCGCGTCGCGGTAGAGGGTGTAGTTTCGTTCTACTCCTTCCTCTCCACCGAGCCCAAGGGGCGGGTCGTCATCCGGTTGTGCAACGACGTGGTCGACGAGATGAAGGGTTCGGCGGTGGTCGCCGAGAGCCTCGAGTGCGAACTCGGGATCCGCTTCGGTGAGACGACGGCGGACGGCAAGTTCTCGCTGGAGTATGCCTCCTGCATCGGAATGTCCGACCAGGCGCCCGCGGCCTTGGTCAACGACCTGGTGGTGACCCGGCTCGGCCCCGGCAGCGCCGTGCGCGGAGTCAGGAAATTGGCCGAAGTCGACGACCTCGATGATCTGCGCCGGATCCTCGTGCGCTCCTACGGCGACGGCAACAACGCGCACGATCTGGTGCGCGCCAGCGTCAACAACAACCTTCGCCTCAAGGGTGAGGTGATCTTCGGCGCCACCGAGCACGGGGAAGGGCTGAGCAAGGCTCTGTCGATGAGCCCGGCCGAGGTCATCCGCGAGGTCAAGACCTCGCGACTACGTGGCCGCGGTGGCGCCGGTTTTCCGACCGGTATGAAATGGGAGTTCACTCGCGCGGCGGCCGGCGAGGAGCGCACCCTGATCTGCAATGCCGACGAGGGAGAGCCCGGCACGTTCAAGGATCGGGTGATCCTCACCGAGCGCCCCCACCTCCTCTTCGAGGGTATGACCGTGGCGGGGTACGCGATCGGCGCGCGCCGCGGCATCCTCTATCTGCGTGGCGAGTACGTCTACCTGCGACGCTTCCTCGAACACATCCTCGAGGAGCGTCGCGAGGCGGGCCTGCTCGGCGAGAAGGTGGGCGGCAAGGAGGGATTCGACTTCGACATCCGCATCCAGATGGGTGCCGGCGCCTACATCTGCGGCGAGGAGACGGCGCTGATCCACTCCTGCGAGGGTGGGCGCGGCGATCCCAAGAACCGGCCGCCGTTTCCCGCTCAGCAGGGCTATCTGGACATGCCGACTTCGGTCAACAACGTCGAGACGCTGTGCTGCGTGGCGCGCATCCTGGAGAAGGGCTCGGGCTGGTTCTCCTCCTTCGGCTCCGCCGGCAGCACCGGCACCAAGCTGCTCAGCATTTCGGGTGACTGCATGCGCCCCGGGGTCTACGAGGTTCCCTTCGGCGTCACCCTGCGTGAAGTCTTCGAGATGTGCGGCGCCGAGCGTCCGCTCGCCGCCCAGGTCGGCGGGCCGAGCGGTCAGATGGTCGCCGAGAACGATTTCGACCGCACCCTCTGCTACGACGATCTGGCCACCGGCGGAGCCCTGATGGTCTTTCGCCAGGGCCGCAACGTCGTCGACATCGCCGCCCGCTTCATGCGCTTCTTCGTCGACGAGAGCTGCGGTTATTGCACCCCGTGCCGGGTCGGCAACGTCCTGCTTGAGAAGCGTCTGAACAAGATTCTCTCCGGGCGTGGCGAACTCGCCGATCTCGACTATCTCGAAGAGTTGGCGCGGTCGGTCAAAGCGACGAGCCGTTGCGGGCTGGGGCAGACGGCGCCCAATCCGGTCCTCTCGACGCTGGCCAATTTCCGCTCGGCTTACGAGCGGTTGCTGATAGTTCCGCAGGACGGCCGGCAAGCGAGCTTCGACATTCACCGGGCCTTGGCCGAGTCGCAGAAGCTCACCGGCCGCAAGTCAGTTCACTACGCTAGCTAGAGGGCCAAAGCGATGGCAGATGGCATCAAGTTTCGCATCGACGGCGTGGAGATCGAAGGCCGGCGGGGGCAGACCATCCTCGAAGCGGCGGAAGGTGCCGGTGTTTACATCCCTCGCCTGTGCTGGATGAAGGGGCTCTCCCCGGCCGGCGCTTGCCGCCTGTGCACGGTCAAGGTCAACGGCCGGCCGATGTCGGCGTGCACCCAGCCGATCGCGCCGGGTGCTGTGGTCGACAACGACACCGAGGAGTTGCGCGGCTGGCGGCGTGACCTCATCGACATGATCTTCGTCGAGGGCAACCACTTCTGCATGTTCTGCGAGAAGAGCGGCAACTGTGAGCTGCAGGGGCTGGCCTATCGCTTCGGCATCACGGCGCCGAAGTACCCGTACCTCTTCCCGCAGCGCGAGCTGGACGCCTCCCATCCCGATATCCTGATCGACCGCGACCGTTGCATTCTGTGCGGCCGTTGCGTCAGAGCTTCGCGGGAGCTGGACGGCAAGGATGTCTTCGGTTTCGTCGGGCGGGGGCGCGACAAGCGGGTGGCGGTCAACGCCGAGGCCGGCCTCGGCGATACCAGCGCGCTGGCCGAGGATCGCGCGGTCAAGGCCTGCCCGACCGGGGCACTGCTGGTCAAGCGGGTGGGCTACGCGGTACCGATCGGCAAGCGGACCTACGACCACCGGCCGATCGGCTCCGACATCGAGCAGCCGGCGGCGAGTGAGGAGGGATGATGGCCAAGCCGAGGGTCGCGACAACCTCGCTGTGTGGCTGCTTCGGTTGCCACATGTCGTTTCTCGACATCGATGAGCGGATTCTCCAGCTGGTCGAGTTGATCGACTTCGATCGCTCGCCGATCAACGACTTCAAGGAGATTCAAGGGCCGGTGGAGATCGGTCTGGTCGAAGGCGGCTGCGCCAACGAGGAGAACGTCAAGGTGTTGGAGGAGTTCCGGCGCAACTGCAAGGTGTTGATCTCGATGGGAGACTGCGCGATCAACGGCGGGATCCCCGCCTTGCGCAACATGGTGTCGCTCAAGGACTGCTACCGGGAGGCCTTTCTCGACGGCCCCACGGTCTACAACCCCGCGGGCAAGGTGCCGGACGATGTGGAAATTCCGCTGCTCCTCGACAAGGTCTATCCCTGTCACGAAGTGGTCAAGATCGACTATCACCTGCCCGGCTGTCCACCGTCGGCCGACACCCTGTGGGAAGCGCTGACCGCTCTGCTCGCCGGCAAGCCGCTGAATCTGTCCTACGAACTGGTGAAGTACGACTGACCCGGGAGGTAGAGGGAATATGGCCACACCAGCGACGAAGCGAATCGTCATCGAACCCCTCACCCGGGTGGAGGGCCACGGCAAGGTCTCGATCCACCTCGGCGAAGACAATCGCGTCGAACAGGCGCGCTTGCACATCGTCGAGTTCCGCGGCTTCGAGCGCTTCATCCAGGGCCGGCCCTTCTGGGAACTGCCGGTCCTCGTGCAGCGACTCTGCGGAATCTGTCCGGTGAGCCATCACCTGTGCGCCGCCAAGGCGGTCGACGGCATCGTCGGGGCCGAGAAGCTGACCCCGACGGCCGAGAAAATGCGCCGGCTGATGCACTACGGCCAAATCTTCCAGTCCCACGCTCTGCACTTCTTCCACTTGGCCTCGCCCGATCTGCTGTTCGGCTTCGACGCGCCGGTCGAAAGCCGCAACGTCGTCGGAGTGATCGCCAAGCACCCCGATCTCGCGGTTCAGGGGGTGATGATGCGCAAGTTCGGCCAGGAGGTCATCAAGGCCACCGCCGGCAAGAAGGTGCACGGGACGGGGGCCATTCCCGGGGGTATCAACAAGAACCTCTCGCTCGCTGAGCGTGATGCGCTGTTGGCGGAGATCGACCAGATGGTCGAGTGGAGCCTCAAGGCGATCGACATCGCCAAAGGCTACAGCCTGGAAAATCTGGAGATGGTCAAGGAATTCGGCTCCTTCGACTCCAACCACCTCTCGATCGTCCGCGAGGACGGGGCGATGGATCTCTACGACGGCAAGCTGCGGGCGATCAACGCTGCCGGCGAGACGCTGATCGATCAGGTGAGCCCGCTCGACTACCTCGACGTGATCGCCGAGGAGGTCAAGCCCTGGTCCTACATGAAGTTCCCCTTCCTCAAGAAGCTGGGGCCCGAGAAGGGCTGGTTCCGGGTCGGTCCGCTGGCGCGGGTCAACACCTGCGACTTCATCGACACGCCGCGGGCCGAGGCGGCGCGCCAGGAGTTCAGCGCTCTCAACGAGGGCAAGCCGTGCAATATGACGCTGGCCTACCATTGGGCACGGATGATCGAAGCTCTGCACGCCTGCGAGAAGATCGGGGAGTTGCTCCACGACGCGGATCTCCAGGGCGACGACCTGGTGGTGCCGGCCGGTGAGCGGCGCGAGGAGTACGTCGCCATGCTCGAAGCGCCCCGCGGCACGTTGACCCACCACTACCGGGTCGATGAGAACGACCAGGTGGTGATGGCCAACCTCATCGTCTCGACGACCTGCAACAACGAGGCGATGAACAGCGCGGTGCGCAAGATCGCGGACGAGTATCTTTCGGGCGTGCCCGAGATTACCGAGCCGTTGCTCAACAACATCGAAGTGGGGATCCGGGCCTACGATCCCTGTCTCTCCTGCGCCACCCACGCGCTGGGCCAGATGCCGCTCGAGGTTACCCTCGTCGGCCCCGACGGCGAGACGATCGACCGGCGCACCAGGCCATGAACGCCGCCGCCGGCACTCTCATCCTGGGCTGGGGCAACCCCGGTCGCCTCGACGATGGGCTCGGCCCGGCTCTGGCGGCAGATTTCGAGCGAGCCACTCCGCCGGGGGTGACGGTGGAGAGCGACTATCAGTTGCAGGTGGAGTGTGCCGCCGACGTGGCTGAGCACCAGCGGGTCGTCTTCGTCGACGCCGATCGCCGCGGAGCCGGGCCCTTCTGGATGCGCCGGCTGACGCCCGAGAAGGGCAGGCTGACCTTCTCGACGCACAGCATCTCGCCCGAGACCGTGCTCGCCCTGGCTCGCGACCTGTTCGCCGTCGAGCCCGAGGCCTGGCTGCTCGGCATCAGGGGGTACGATTTCGACGGCTTCGGCGAGGGGCTGTCGATGCGAGCCCAAGACAACCTGACCGCTGCCGTGCGCTTCCTACGGGCGGCCTGCGAGGGGGAGAGTTTTCGCCCGGTCGAGGCCGCCGCGGAGTTCACTACGGAGTTCAGCCTTGAGTCCATCTCGTTTTCCGCCCCTGTTCTCGCTACCGTGCCCGGCGACCTGCCAGGCTCTGACGCTGATGATTGCGAGGGTGACCCATGCAAGACGGCAAGCACGTAGTTCTGTGCATCGACGACGATGCCGACATCCTCTCCTACCTTGAGATCCTTCTCGAAGCCGAGGGCTTCCTCTTCGTCGGTGCCGCCAGCGCCGAGGAGGGGCTGAGGCTGTACAGAGAGAGCGATCCCGATGCGGTGATCGTCGATCTGATGATGGAGGAGGTCGACGCGGGCACGAACTTCGCCCGGGAACTGCGCCTTCTGCGCAGCGAAACGCCCATCTTCATGCTCAGCTCGGTCGGCGACAACTTCAACCTGACGGCCGACTACAGCGCTCTTGGTCTGGCCGGAGTCTTCCAGAAGCCGATCGCCAAGGAGACGCTGCTCAGCGTGCTGCGGACTTCACTGGCTGCTGAGTTGCCGGCGGATCGGTAGGCAGGTCGACCACCACGGTCGTACCGCGACCCTCGACACTGTGAAGCTGGATGCGGCCGCCGTGGCGCTCGACGGCGCGCTTGACCAGGGCCAGGCCCAGACCGGTTCCCGTCGGCGATTCCCGTTTGGCGTTCGAGGCGCGAAAGAACTCCCGAAACAGCTTCTCTTGCTCGCCGGCGGGAATGCCGATTCCCGTGTCCTCGACGACGATGCGCACATTGCCGGATTCGGTGAGGCGGAAGCGTACGTTGACCGTACCTCCGGCGGGCGTGTACTTGATGGCGTTGGAGACCAGGTTCTCCATCACCTGTTGGAGCAGGTTGGCTCCGCTCGCCAGCTCCGGCAGGGTGTCGTCCGCTTGCACGGTGAAGGTCAGCTGCTTGGCGGCAGCCTCTTGCCGGAAGGTGCGCTCGGTCTGCGTGGCGAGCTGGTTGAGGTCGACGACGACGTCGGGAATCTGGCGCGAGCGATCGCGCGCGCGGGCGATGGTCAGCAGCTCACCGATGGTTTGATCGAGAGACTTGAGCCGTTCGACGATCCGGCTCAAGTGCTCGGCCTGGCGCGGCGTCACCTCCCCCAAGTAACCGCCGCTCAGCAGGTCGAGCATGCTCAGGCCGGCACCGAGAGGGGCCCGCAGATTGTGCGCCACTTCCAGCATCGACTGGGAGCGTTCGCGCAGGAGGTCCTCGATAGCCGCGTAGGCGCGGGTCCGCTCGGCGACTCGTTCGCGCAGCCGCTGCATGATGCGGGTGATGATGGCAACGGTGATGAATAGCGTGGCGCTGAAGAAGAAGAGCATCACCGCGGCGTAGACCGGCCGGTTCAGCAGGCCGATAGGCAGCCCCTTGAAACTGAAGCTGGGAAGTACGATCCAGCCCTGCAGCTGGGCCACGAACATCAGCCACAGGCCGCCGGCGGCGAGGCCGGCGAGGCGGAAGGCGACGGCGGCGGAGAATTGGATCGCCGCGATGATCACATGGAAGATGAGAAAGACGGCCAGCGGGCTCGACACCCCGCCGGTGAAGTAGATGAGCAGGAACATCGCCGCGTAGTCGATGAGGACTTGCAGCAGCGTCACCAGCCGTTCGAGTCTCCGGCGCTGTGGCGTGCGCTGCGCCAGTCGGCTCACCCGGTGGGTGCAGAGCCAGGCGAAGATCGCGTTGTAGACCAGGCTGGTAACGGCGATGAGGACGATCGGCATCACCGCGACCTCGAAGCCCAGAGCCCAACCGGCGAGCAGCCCGGCGAACATCACGGGCGCCACCGCCCAGCGCAGCTTGGTCTGCCAGAACCCCCGTCGTCCCCACAGCCGTGGCAACCGACCCTCGACCGGAGCCGGCGACAAGCCCTCCATGTCGGCCCTACTTTCCACCATGAGCCAGTCCTTTAGACTCCGGACACCCTCGTGGTCGGGACAGAGTACGATCATAGGGGCAGTGTGGCGAACCTGCCCATAGCCGTGGGGGTGGGGAGATTCGCCGCTGAACTACCCGCAGATGCGGCGCGCCTGCGGGGGGAAACCGTGGAAGCTAGAGCCATGACTACGCGGCCACTCCAGCGATTACGCCTAGAAGTTCGAGGCGCGGTGCAAGGCGTCGGCTTCCGGCCCTACGTGTTTCGTCTCGCCGAGGAGCTGGATCTGGCCGGCTGGGTGAGCAACGACCAGCGAGGTGTCACCCTGGAGGTCGAGGGGCCGGCGGACCATCTGGAAGCCTTCCTGGCCCGTTTTCCCGACGAGCTTCCGCCGCGCGCCGTGGTCCACAGCTTCGAGCCGAGCTGGCTGGTCCCGGCGGAGCTGAGCGGCTTCGCCATCCGGCGCAGCGATCAGGCGGGCGCCAAGAGCGCCGTCATCCTGCCCGACATCGCGACTTGCGGCGACTGCCTGGCCGAGCTGTTCGATCCAGCCGATCGGCGCTACCTCTATCCGTTCACCAACTGCACCAACTGCGGGCCGCGTTTCAGCTTCATCCTCGAGCTGCCTTACGATCGCTCGCGCACCACGATGGCAGATTTCGAGCTGTGCCCTGACTGCGCCCGCGAGTACGCCGACCCGCGCGATCGTCGTTTCCATGCGCAGCCTGACGCCTGCCCCCGGTGCGGCCCCCAGCTGTCGCTGGACGATAGTTCGGGCGAGACCCTGGCCGTCGCCGGTGAGGCGCTGGAGGCCGCCGTTATGGCGCTGGCCGCCGGCCGCATCGTCGCCGTCAAGGGGCTCGGTGGATTCCACCTCATGGTCGACGCCGGCGACGAGGCGGCCGTGCGCCGCTTGCGCCGCCGCAAAGGCCGCTACGAAAAACCGCTCGCCCTGATGGTGGCCGATCTCGAAGCCGCTCGCCGGCTGTGCACGGTCGACCCTTGGGCAGCGCGCGAGTTGACCTCGCCCGAAGCCCCCATCGTGCTCCTGCCGGCGCGCACTGAGGTTGGCCGGGGCGGAGGCGTTGCCGCCGCGGTAGCTCCCGGCAATCCCTTCCTCGGGGTGATGTTGCCTTCGACACCGCTGCACCACCTGCTCTTGCGGCGACTCGGAATTCCCTTGGTGGCGACCAGCGGCAACCTCAGTGACGAGCCGATCTGCACCGGCAACGGCGAGGCCCGCGAGCGGCTCGCCGCCATCGCCGACCTCTTCCTGGTCCACGATCGGCAGATCGCCCGCCATGTGGACGACAGCGTGGTCGCCTTTGTCGACGGTGGACGGCTGCCCATCCGCCGCGCCCGCGGCTTCGCTCCGCTGCCGGTGCAGCTGGCGGAGGGTGGGGATGGTGCGGGCGGCGGGGAAGCGATCCTGGCGGTGGGGGCGCATCTCAAGAATGTCGTCGCCCTAAGCCTCGGGCGGCGGGTCTTCCTGAGCCAGCACATCGGCGACATGGAGACGGTCGAGGCGCACGCCGCCTTCGAGCAGGTGATCGGCGATTTCTTGCGCTTGTACGAGGCGACCCCCGGCGTCATCGCGCACGATCTGCATGCGGATTACCTCTCCACCCGTTGGGCGCGGGAGGCGGTGGCCGGAGAGGGCGCAAGGCCGGAATGGGAGCGAGCCTTGCGCGGCAGGCGGCTCATCGCCGTGCAGCATCACCACGCTCACCTGGCCTCCTGCCTGGCCGACAACGGGGTCGAGGGCCGCGCCCTGGGCGTCATCTGGGACGGCACGGGGATGGGAACGGACGGCACCGTCTGGGGCGGTGAGTTCCTGCTCGGAGAGGCCGCCGGCTTCGAGCGGGTGGCCTCGCTGCGCCCCTTCCCGTTGCTCGGCGGCGAGGCCGCGGTGCGCCAGCCGCGCCGCGTGGCGCTTGCGCTGCTGTGGGATCTCTACGGCGAGGGCGGCTGGGAGAAGCTGCCGGCGGGTCTCTTCGCGAGCCGCGAACGCACGCCCTTCGAGCGCATGCTCGACCGCGGCTTGCAGAGCCCGATGACGACCAGCGCCGGGAGGCTTTTCGACGGTGTCGCGGCTCTGCTCGGGCTGCGGCGGGAGGTCTCGTTCGAAGGGCAGGCGGCGATGGAACTGGAGTTTCTGGCCGGAGCTGCAAGCGGCACCGCGGACCGTAGCCCCTATCCTCTCGACCTGGTGGAGAGCACCGGCCGGCCGGGGGCTGCGTGCCAACTCGATTGGCGAGCGATGGTCGAGGCGGTGGTCGAGGAGGTGCGCCGCGGCATCGCGGCGAGTACGATCGCGGCACGCTTTCACGCCACCCTGGCCGAGGCCATCTGTAGTCTCGCCGGGCGGATCGGCGAGTCGCGCGTCCCCCTGAGCGGAGGCTGTTTCCAGAATCGACGGCTCACCGAGCTATGCTGCCGGCGGCTACGCCGGGCCGGTTTCGAAGTCCTGCTCCACCGCCAGGGGCCGCCCAACGACGGCGGGATCAGCCTCGGGCAGGTCGCGGTCGCTCGCGCCCGTCTGCGAGCCGAGAACAACCAGAAAATAGGCCGGTGAACGACAGGCCGGTGAAAGGGAGAGGCTGCGATGTGTCTTGGAGTGCCAGGTAAGATCCTCGAAATCCAACCGGATTCCCACGGTCTCAACATGGGGCGAGTCAGTTTCGCCGGCGTCACCAAGGAGGTCTGCCTGGCCTACACGCCGGAGGCCGAGGTCGGCGACTACGTGGTGGTGCACGTCGGCTTCGCCATCAGTCGCATCGACGAAGCCGAGGCGATGAAGGTGTTCGGCTACCTCGCCGAGATGGGGGAACTCGAAGAGCTCGAAATCCCCCAGCCGGGTGCGGAATCGAACGCGGAGCCGGCCGACCCGTGAAGTACGTCGACGAATATCGCGACGGCGCCCAGGCTCAGCGCTACCTGCGCGCCATCGAGGAGTTGATCCAGCGGCCGTGGACCTTGATGGAGATCTGCGGCGGCCAGACTCACACGCTGATCCGGTCGGCCATCGATCAGCTGCTACCCGAGGCGATCACCCTGGTGCACGGCCCCGGCTGCCCGGTCTGTGTGACGCCGATCGAGATGATCGATCGAGCGCAGGCCATCGCCCGCCGGCCGGAGGTGATACTGGTCTCTTTCGGCGACATGCTGAGGGTGCCGGGATCGACCACCGATCTACTGGCCACCAAGGCGGCAGGCGCCGATGTGCGCATGGTCTACTCGCCACTCGATGCGGTGAAGCTGGCCGAGCGCAATCCCGATCGCGAGGTGGTCTTTTTCGCCGTGGGGTTCGAAACCACGGCCCCGGCCAACGCGATGGCGGTGTGGCAGGCGCGAGAGCGGGGGATCGAGAATTTCTCGATTCTCTGCTCGCATGTGCTGGTGCCGCCGGCGATGGAGGCGATCCTCGGTTCGCCGGACTGCCGGGTGCAAGGTTTTCTGGCGGCGGGTCATGTTTGCGCGGTGATGGGCTACTGGGAGTACGAGCCGATCGCGGAGCGTTTCCAAATCCCGATTGTGGTCACCGGCTTCGAGCCGGTGGATCTCTTGCAGGGCGTTACCATGACGGTCAAGGCGTTGGAGGAGGGGCGTTGGGGGGTGGAGAATCAGTATTCGCGGTCGGTGACTCGCGAGGGCAACCGGCCGGCCCAGGCACTTCTCGGCAAGGTTTTCGGGCCCTGCGACCGCCCGTGGCGCGGCATCGGCGAGATTCCGGCCAGCGGCTACCGGCTGCGCCCGGAGTTCGCCGCCTTTGACGCCGAGCAGAAGTTCGATGTCGGCGAGATTGAAGCCCGGGAGTCTGCCGACTGCATCGCCGGTGAGATTCTGACCGGCCTCAAGAAACCGCACGAGTGTGCCGCCTTCGGCAACCGGTGTACGCCGGACCATCCGCTGGGCGCGCCGATGGTCTCCACGGAGGGCGCCTGCGCCGCCTACTACCAGTACGGAAGGCACCGGGAGCCACCGGTCGCGGAAGGTGAGGAGTCGCGATGAGTGAGAAAAGCAAACCGGCGAGCGACTTCGCTTTGAGTTGCCCATTGCCGTTGAGTGAGTACCCGACGGTGCAGCTGGCCCACGGGGGCGGCGGCAGGCTGTCGCAGCAGCTCGTCGAGAAGATCTTCCTCGGCGCCTACGGCAATCCGGTCCTCGAACAGCTGCACGACGGCGCCATCCTGCAAACGGGGGGCGGTCGTCTCGCCTTTTCGACCGATTCGTTCGTGGTGCGGCCGCTTTTCTTTCCTGGGGGCAACATAGGCTCGTTGGCGGTGCATGGCACGGTGAACGATATTGCGATGTGCGGTGCGAAGCCATTGGCGATCTCGGCCGGGTTTATCCTGGAGGAGGGTTTCGCCATGGATCAGCTGTGGCGGATCGCGGAGTCGATGCGCGAGGCGGCGGCGGAGGCTGGCGTGGAGGTGGTGACGGGCGATACGAAGGTGGTGGATCGGGGCAAGGGGGACGGGGTTTATATCAACACGACGGGGATCGGTTGGATTCCTGACGGTATTGACATCTCACCGACGCGGGCCCAGGTCGGCGACCAGGTGTTGGTCAGTGGCGAGTTGGCCAATCACGGGATCGCGATTATGTCGGTACGCGAGGGGTTGGAGTTTGAAACAGCGATCGAGACGGACTCGGCGGCCCTCAACGGCATGGTGGAGGCCATTCTCGCGGCCGGGGGAAGCGGTGTGCATGTGTTGCGCGATCCGACTCGCGGCGGTGTGGCCAGCGCTTTGAATGAGATCGCGGGGCAGGCGAACATTGGGGTGCTGCTGGAGGAGAGTCGTTTGCCGGTGGATGAGCAGGTGCGGGGGGCGTGCGAGATTTTGGGTTTCGATCCGTTGTATGTGGCCAACGAGGGGAAGTGTTTGGCGATTGTTGCGCCGGAGGTGGCGGACGCGGTTCTTGATGCGATGCGGGGTGATCCGTTGGGGCGGAGGGCGGCGCTGATTGGGACGGTGGTTGCGGAGCATGCGGGGCGGGTTTATTTGCGCAGTTTGATTGGGGGGACGCGGATTGTGGATATGTTGTCTGGGGAGCAGTTGCCGCGGATTTGCTAGCGGGGAGGGGCCGGCGAGGAGTTCCCGCGGCACTCCCGGGCGCCGGCGTTGGGGGATCGTGCCCGACGTGTCGGCTCGCTCGGCGATCGCCGCGTTGAAAGCCTCCGCAATCTCCCGTAGGGGCGCAGCTTGCTGCGCCCGTGCTGGCGAGACGGAATTGGTGAAGAAGCCTGCGGGGGCCGGCGAGGAGTTCCCGCGGCACTCCCGGGCGCCGACGGGCAGGATCGTGCCCGGCGTGTCGGCTCGCTACGGGCGGGCGAGAACTCACTCCCTTCGGTCGTTCAAACAGGCTCGCCCGCTTTTCCTCCGCGAGCCGATTCGTGGACTCCACTGGACGGTGCCCGCCGACTTAGGTCGTTTCGCGGGAACTCCTCGCCTGCTGTGCGGGTGGTGGCTGGGGCCTCGCGCCTTCGGCTCTCGGTGCGGGCTTGCTGCGTGGGCTGAGACCTCGCCGCTTTGCGGCTTGTGTGTGGGCGGCGAGATAGCAGGCGCCGGTCGGTAGTGCTCGCCGGCTCAGGTCGTTTCGCGGGAATTCCCCGTTTCCTGTGTGTGCTGGTAGCCTCGTGCCTTAGTCTCTCGGTTTTGTGGTCAGTCGTACGGCGTGAATAGTGGCTGGCCGCTAATGGGCCATCTACCATTTCAACTTGATGAGTTGCTGCAACTTACCGTTCTGATAGTCGCGTAGGAACGGAGGTCGATGCTTGTACGTTGCTTGTTTCTTGAGCGGGGTGAGAGCTAAACGAAACTGCAGCCCGTTGAGGTTGAAATCAGCTCCCTCGATCTGCTCAGAGTGCTTGGGGTACCTATTCACCTCAGTTCGATTCTTGTCTAAAGACTTGATTTTCGGCGACAGAGGACCAACGTACAAACCACATCTTCTCTCGAATGCTTGCCTGCCGAAGCAGATATCGACCCAGGACTCCGGTGGTTGCCAGTGAGTTCCTCCAAGCTCGATGTGGTCGTAGGCGATGCCGATAAGGAACTTCAGCATCCACCTTTCAAGTAGGAGCCCGTCTATCTCCCCATCAACGCGTTGCTTCTGTTTGCGCCCTTCAGTGCGTCGCACCCACTGGACTTGAGAGAACTTCTGAAGGACTACCCATGCTTCGCTTCCTGCTTCGTCAACCGGTGAGAGTTCGGAGTTGTGCTTTGTGCAGAGCATCTTTCTCACCAGGCCATTTGCCGGAATTACTTTCGGGATTGGATACCAGGGAAGCCCTTGCACTCTTACTGGTTTGCCGCCGAGAAGCATCTTTGAGAAGTAGTGCTCTCTTGAGAGTTTCTCCGAACAGTCTCCGAGAGACGATGCCCAGCACGTTGCCATGGTTGCATCCTACGACGGCAACCCCAATGTGCCTACCAAACGAGCTGCTTCCGAGGTGCAGCTGCTTGAGCTGCCACCCGATTCACGAGTCCTGCCTCTTTAGCGATCCCGCTTGAAGAGCCGTTCCAAGTCGCGAGCGCCGTGCAGGATGCGGATGACGCGTAGCGGCTTGGTTTCTGGGTTGTACAGCAGGAGGTAGTTGTGCACGCGCCACCAGCGGATGGTGGGGCCGGTCAGGTGTTGTCTTCGCCAGCCGATTCCGGGCGATGCGGTGAGGGTGTTCAGTGCCGAGGTGAAGTCGCCGGCTACCTTGTCTGCGATGGTGGTGCTTCCGCTCTCTTGAGCGATGCGCTCAAGGATTCCTTCTAGTTCGCTGTGGGCGAGTGGTGAGAGGACCCATGGGGGCATGGGGTTTAGGAGGTGCGGTCAGGGCTGGGGGTGAGGTTTTCTCGGAGCTTGGCGATGGCCTCGGGACCGTCGATCCATCCGCTCTGTTCGGCGGAGCGCAGTCCCTCATCGATGAGGCTCTGGAAGTAGGCGCGGGTGCGTTGTTTGAGTTCTTCGGGTAGGAGGGCCAGTTCTTCGTCGCTCAGATCTTCGTAGAGCCACTTCTCGACCAGCCGGCGATGCTCTGCTTCTTCCAGGAGGCGCAGACCGTCGCGGACTACTTCGCTGGCGGTGCGGTAGCGGCCAGTGTCGACCTGAGTCCGCACGAACTGCTCTTGGGCCTGGGGTAGGGACACGTTCATGGTTTGTCGGTTCGCCATGCGCTTAGCGTGCCATGGGTGTGCCGCTGTGTCAATTATTGCCACAGCGGCACAGTTTCCTCATTGAATGGCGACCAAGTTGTGGCTGCCGATGTGCCGCCCACTAGGTGGCGGGCATCTAGTAGGGAGCTACCCAGGGTTGATCAGCTCTACTCCGGTTCCCTGGAAGTGCTTGAGGTTGCGGGTGGCGAGTGCGGCCTTGCGGGTTCGGGCGATGGCGGCGATCTGCACGTCGCGGATTTCTACTGGCCGGCCCGCTCGGCGGTTCTCGGCTGCCAGCTTGCCGCAATCTAGGGCGGCGCGCTGATCGAAGACCGCCACCCGATTCTCTAAGTCGTCCTCGATGACGCTGGCGAAAGCCTCTTCGAGCTGTCGCCGCCGGCGCCCCTCGGCGAGTAGTTCAAGGCCGTACTGGACTTCGAAGATAGTGACCGAAGTGGTCCAGATCGACTCTGGAGGTTGGCGATCCAGCCAATGGGTTACCTCGGGATCGGGTTCGCTCCTCATCAAGGCTGAGAGCACGTTGGTGTCGAGCAGAATCACGGGTCCAAGTCCGCCGGCTTTGCTTCCTGGCCGCGCAGCTCGGCGATCTCTTCGGTTAGGCCGACAGAACGGAATCGTCCAGCGATTCGGGAGCCCAGCGGCTTCTGAGGAGCGCCTTCGTCGCGTACCGCGCAGCGCAAGATCTCTCGGACCTCCTCCACGGTGCTGTGCCCCTTGCGCCGTGCACGATGTTGGAGCTTCTCTTTGATGTCTTCAGCGAGCCCACGAACTAGTATCTGTGCCATGGCGAGATGATATCATGATATCTTCTGGGTCGAGAAGGGTTTTGCCGCCCAACTAGGTGGCGGGCATTTAGTAGGGCCGGAATACGATGATTCCCGCGCTTTTCGACGGTGGATAGGCCGGAATGTTGGCGAAGTCGAGGTCCAGCGACACGAGCACTCGTTCCTCAGCGGTACAGACTTCGGCGATGCGTGGATCTGGAGCGCCGGAGAGTCCCTGGTCGGGCACCGAGAGAGCATCGTGTCCGGCATCCCGAAGCTGGTCGACGCACTGGGTGGGCAGGTTCTCGTCGAGCTTGAACCGCATCGCAACTGGCCCTATGCCGACAGCGGGACGAGTCTTTCGCGAGATAGATCCGCTGCATAGGCTAGCGTTGCTCGAATGGCCTCGGCAGTCACAGTCGGGTAGGAAACGAGTATCTCGTCGATGGACTGGCCGACAGCGAGATTGTCAAGGATGATCGAGACCATGACGCGAGTTCCAGCCACGCACGGCTTGCCGTGGCAGACTTGCGGGTCGACTGAGATGTGGTCGCGCCAGTTCATCGGTGACTCCTCCCGGAGATTCTCTCGGAGTCAGGCCCCACCGTCAACCTGACTGTATCCACGGCTGTCGTGGCAGCTGACTGGATGGCGGTCATCTAGTCAGACACCAGTTCCTCCAGCACCTCTAGGATCACCACCAGATCGCCGGAGACCACATCCCAGACGATGCTGTGATCTACCGAGGCGTAGCCGTGTACCAGACGGTTTCGCATTCCGATGATCTCTCGCCAGGGGATCTGTGGCGCGCTTGCCTTGGTGGCCGGCGAGATCTTGTTCGCTGCCTCCCCTATGACTTCGATGAACCGTTCGAGAGCGGCCGCGAGGATGAAGTCAGACTCGAGGTCTCCTCGCTCTTTCTCTGCCACGGCAGTGACGGCTCGCCGAGCATGATCGAGCATGTCCCGCAGCAGAACGTCGTCTTCAGGTGGCCTCATAGAGTGGGACTGCTTCGGCCTCGACACGGTCACGGAAGTGGGGGCTCAGGAAGGCGCGGGTGTTCAAGTCGACCTTACGACCTAGAAGAGCCTCTAGTTCATTTTGAACCGTGATGAAGCGCAAGCCGACGCGGCGACCGCGAACGAACTCGATGAGGAGGTCAACGTCGCTGTCCGGGCCTAACTGACCTCTGGCCGCGGAACCGAATAGTGAGAGTCGAGCGACGCCGTGTCTGCTGCATAGTTGCGCGAGCTGATCGCGATCGATGGTTTCCAGTACGCCACCCATGGTCAACCCATGCTACATCAGGTCAACGGGACCACCTCACCGGCCAGTTGCAATCATCCAGCCAGTCATGCCGGGGCAGAACTGACCGATGGCCGCCAGGTTGGTGATCGGCGAGGTGTTGGAAACGACCTTCATCCGTGCAGATCGAGTGTCTCTAGATCTGTTGCAAGGTCTGAGCTATCGAAGTGAGGAGGTATTTGCCGGCTACCCAAGAGTTGCCGGAACTCCCATACCGAAAGGCCGGCTAGCTCGTGCGCCTTGCCAAGCGATAGACGGCCTTGCGCATACAGGTGAATCGCTAGCTCCCGGCGTAGCTCGTCCATGGTCAGGCGGGCTGAGTCCAGGACATCTAGCGGGATCTCAAGCTGAGCTGCGGTCGACATGGCATGCCTCGTTTGCGGTCGTCCAAGGTCAAGGCTAGTGTTCAGTCTACCGCGCCGACTGAGTGGCGGTCATCTGGCTAGCCGCAGAGCTACCAAGGGTTGATCAGCTCTACGCCGGTTCCTTCGAAGTGCTTGAGGTTGCGTGTGGCGAGTGCGGCTTTGCGAGTTCTGGCGATGGCGGCGATCTGCACGTCGCGGATTTCGACTGGCCGGCCCGCCCGGCGGTTCTCGGCCGCCAGCTTGCCGCAAGCTAGGCCGGCGCGCTGATCGAACACCGCCACTCGATTTTCTAGGTCGTCCTCGATGACGCTGGCGAAGGCCTTTTCGAGCTGTTGCCGGCGGCGTCCCTCGGCAAGTAACTCAAGGCCGTATTGGACTTCGAAGATGGTGATCGAGGTGGTCCAGATCGACTCTGGAGGCTGGCGATCCAGCCAACGGACCACCACGGGGTCGGGTTCGCTCCTCATTAGGGCCGAGAGCACGTTGGTGTCGAGCAGGATCACGGGTCCAAGTTCGCCGGCTTCGCTTCCTCGCCGCGCAGCTCGGCGATCTCTTCGCTCAGGCCGAAAGAACGGAACCGTCCAGCGATTCGGGAGCCCAGCGGCTTCTGAGGAGCGCCTTCGTCGCGCACCGCGCAGCGCAGAATCTCTCGGACCTCCTCCACGGTGCTTCGCCCCTTGCGCCGCGCACGATGTTGGAGCTTCTCTTTGATGTCTTCAGCGAGCCCACGAACCAGTATCTGTGCCATGGCGAGATGATATCATGATATCTACTGGGTCGGGAAGGGTTTTACAGACCCGAAGGCCGAGCCGACTTGGTGCCGACGAGGTGGCGGTCAAATAGTAGGGGCTACTGTCGGCGCACGGGATCTGAATCACTGACCTACGGCGGTCATCTAGTTGGAGCCTTGTTGGGTGATGTCGCCTTGTTGGCGATAGTATGCGGTTGGAGGTGAAGAATGCGCACCACAGTTTCTCTTCCTGATCAACTGGCTGCTGATGTGAGGGAGGTTTCGGAAGGCACGTCGTTCAGCGAGTTTGCGCGGACTGCGATCTTTCGGCGGGTTCAGGAGCTGCGAGCACGGCGCGTCGCCTTGGCGATGGAGGCCGGTTACCGGTCAGAAGCTGACGAGAGCTCGATAGATGCGGAGTGGGCCGAGATCGAGGTGGAGGATTGGTGATTCGTCGCGGCGCGGTGGTGTTGGTGAAACTCGATCCGATGGTCGGGTCCGAGGTCGGCAAGAGGCGGCCGGCCGTGGTAGTTCAGAATGACCTGGCCAACCGTTCGTGTCCCACGGTCACGGTTGTTCCGTTGACCTCGAACACCGCGCGAGTCTTTCCCTTCCAAGTCTTGATCCCGGCGGAGGCCTCGGGCCTGGATCAGGATGGCAAGGCGCTGTGCGAACAGATCCGAACCGTAGCTAGGAAACGGTTGGTTCGGCAGGTCGGGCAGTTGAACGAAGATGCGATGGCCGATCTGCGAGCTGCGCTCGATCGGCATCTGTGGTTCTAACAGCTCACCAGCTACCCCAACTGAACCGTCACTGCGCAAGCGATGACGATGGCGCCGGCTGCGGCGAGCGCCCACCGGTGCTGATCCCGAGATGGGCGAGGTCTCTCGTTAGCTGGCTGCCCGTAAGTCGCTCGCGGGAGGCCGGTGAGTCTGCCGACTACAACCCGAACTGAACCGCCAGGGCGCAGGCGACGACGATGGCGCCGGCCGCGGCGTGGGCCCAGCGCTCCCAGGAGCCGGCGGGCAGTTGGGCCAGTCCTCGGCGACCGAGGAGGACGACGATGGACATGGTGGTCAAGGTGGCGAGGGCGAAGAGGGTGGCGACCAGAGCTACGCTGGCCGGGCTGCCGGTGGCGGCGGGGTAGAGGAGCAGCGGGATCAACGGTTCGCACGGTCCAAGGATGAAGATCACGAAGAGGGCCCAGGCGGTGGCGCCGGCGAACCGGCCGGTGAGGAGCCCCCGAAAGCTGAGCTTGGTCGCGGCCTGGTGTGGGTGGGCGTGAGTTCCCAGGTGGTTGTGCGGGTGGCGGTGGAGGGTGCCGTCGGCATGGAGATGCGGGTGGCAGTGAGGTCGCTTGCGCAGCCCTTGTCGTAGGCCCCAGGCAAAATAGGCTAGCCCGAAGCCCAGCAGTAACCAGCCAGCCACCGATGCCCGTGCGGTCTCCCACCAGGCGATGTCGCGCAACGCCCAGCCCAGGCTCAGACCGACAACTCCGAGGAGGACGGAGCCCGCGACATGGCCGAGCCCACAGGAGAGGGTGATGACCATCGTGCGCTGCCCGCTCCAGCACCGGCTTCGTGCCAGCGCGATCAGGGGCAGGTAGTGGTCGGGCCCGAGCAGGGTGTGCACCACGCCGATGCCGACCGCGGTCATCGCCAACGTCATCTGCTCGGCGGTCATCGCTCGCTCCCGTTCAGACCGGCTCGGCCAGCGCGGGCTCTCGACGCAGGCTGGGGTGCGCTTCAAGCCACTCGATCCAGTCGGCGATGCCTTCCCCGGTGACCGCTGAGATCTTGAGCATGCGTGGCTCGGGCATGGTGCGCGCCAGAGCCTCTTCGATGGCCCTGACGTTGACTTGCGGTAGGTGGGGTAGGAGGTCGATCTTGGTCAGCAGGACCAGGTCGGCCTTGCGGAAGATCACCGGGTACTTGAGCGGTTTGTCTTCGCCCTCGGTGACCGACAGCGCGACGACGTTGAGGGTTTGGCCGAGGTCGTAGACGGCCGGGCAGACCAGGTTGCCGACGTTCTCGATGAAGAGGAGATCCGCTTGGCGCCAGAGTAGGTCGTGGAGGGCGCGGTGGACCAGGTCGGCGTCGAGGTGGCAGCCCGATCCGGTGGTGATCGACAACGAGGGGATGCCGGCGGCCTGGAGGCGTAGGGCATCGCGGTCGGTGGCCAGATCGCCGGACATTGCGGCGAGCCTTCGCCGGCCGCCGAACTGCCTGGCGGTCGCTTCGAGCAGCGCCGTCTTGCCGCAACCGGGCGATCCCATGAGGTTGATCGCCAGGGTCGAAGCGGCGGCGAAATGGTCGCGGTTGTGTTGAGCTAGCCGGTCATTGGCCGAGAGCAGGCTCTCGTGGATCTCTACCGGGACGAGGTTCGAGTCGCCGCAGCCGCAGGTCTCACACATCAGGTCACCTCCATTTCGATACGTTCGAGCAGAATCTCGTCGCCGGAACTCAACCGAGCCGGTACTTTGCACAGCGGGCACGACAGGATCTCGCCGTTGGCGATCGAGTGCGCACACTGTGGGCAGCTCCACACCGCCGGCGATGGCACGACGTCGAGCTGTGCGCCGGAGCAGAGGGTGTTGGAGCGGCACAGCTCGAAGGCTGAGGCGAAGAGGTCCGGCTCGACTCCGGCCAGTTCACCGATGCGCACCCGAATGCTGTGCACGGCCGTGGCATGGTGCTCCCTGGCTGAGGCCTCGACCTTTTCGAGGAGGGCGTGGACGATCGAATACTCGTGCATGGCGCTCCTTTCGAGCACCCGTATTCTGTCAGGGCGCCCGCCATTGGTCCCCACCCAGGCGAGTGGTCCGAGTCAGTGTCGGTCATCTAGTGAGCGGTCTGTGTGGGGAACTCTCTCAGGCGAATGGATTCACCAGCCCCACGCCGGTCGCGGCGAAGTCCTTCTCGTTGCGGGTGGCCAGGTGCAAGCCATAGCACAGTGCAGTCGCCGCGATCAGGCTGTCCTTGATCGGCATCGCCTTGCCTTGCGAACGCAGTTCTGCGAGAAGGTGGGCCCACCGAAGCCCGGTCTCGGAGTCCCAGGGTAGGCAGTGGATCGTCCGAATTCCTCGAGCGAACCACTCCTCAAGTCTCCGGCGACGCTTTCCTTTCCCCAGCAGCAGGATTCCGAACTGGACCTCACCCAGAATGACGGGGTTCACCGCGAGGTTCCGCTCGTGCCGCCTCAGCCACTCGACGACCTGCGGATCGGGGTCCGGTTTCGTCGCTTCGCTCAAGACGTTCGCGTCCACCAGGTACTTCACAGCTGCGCCGAACCGAGCGTGTCGGTCGACTCGGACTCGATCGACTGAAAGTACCCTTTCTCGGGACAGCGAAGCAACCAGTCCACCAACCCCTGATTCTTAGGTGGCTCCCTGAGCACCAGCCGATACTCCCCCCGATCGAGACGCTCGATCTCGAACTCTTGCCCAGCCTCGATTCCGTCTTCCTTGCGGAGTTCGGCTGGCAAGACGATCTGTCCCTTGGTCGAAATGGTGGTTCTCATGAAGGTAAGATATCGTCTTACGGCGGTGGGATCAAGCCGGGCCGACTGAGTGGCGGTCACCGTGCGCCAGGCAAGCCCGGTGAAGGAGGAAGCGATGTAGATCAGCAGAGCAGAAACCTTCAATCTGGAGTCCAGCAGGTTCGAGTCCTGTCCGGTAGAGCCTGGCCCGCAGCCGGAGGCGAGTCTTGCGTGGTCGATCGTGAGGTCGCCTGCGAAGCGTAGACAGCGATGGATGAGGCCGTGTGGTGGTGGCGCCGACGATTGCGTGACAAGTGTGTCTTCGTCGCTCCCCGGTAGGGCAACGCGAGGCACTGAAATCCTGCACGGGTAGTTGATGTCACAGGGTTGCCCGTGTTACCGTTACTCGGTGTTTAGGCTTATTGTAGGAGTGCGCTGATGGAGGGTAGGTATGCTCTTGTCTAGTTGTCGATCTGTCGCTTCCGTATTACTCACTCTGCTGATTGGGGTGCTCCCCGTCTTCCCGATCTATGCACAGGAACTCGTGGATGTCGTATCCCCGGTCGAGGGAAGTCAGGAATGGGTTGTCTTCGCCGGGGAGGCCGGGGCACCGCTCACTGTTCAGGAACTGGAGTGGATCGAGATGCCGAGCATTCGGGAGCAGTTCCTGACGACTCTGCCGGTGCTTTCCGGAACGGTACTAGCGGAAGACGAAGACCTCTACTTTGCACGGAGCGTCGTGGAGAGCGGAGTATTCGACTCGTTCTCGTACGGTGTATTGGTTGGGGATTCTGCGCAAGGCTACGTCGTGGTCATGGTCTTTCAAGATGACGGTTTTCGTGCTGCGCGGCTGGTCTACACTTCGAACAACCTTGAAGACGCCGTCTCGGCAGCCAATCTCCTCGCATCCCATGCACGAGGCGAGCAACCGGCCCCATTTTCTCTACCGGTCTTCACGCCGGAGTGCCCGTGCGAGAGTTCTTGCCAGGCTACACTCCAAGCTGACGAGACTGCTTGTGCAGACCTGAATCTGAATTGCGTGGGTGCCGCCTTGGCCGTCTTGGGAACCTGCTTGACGGTATGTGCCCTCTTGGGCGGAAACCCCGTCTGTCTCGGTAGTTGTATCGCCATCCACGCGATTCAGCTTCTCAAATGCGACGCGGATCTGCGGGCCTGTCAGAGAAGCGCACTCGCGAGATTCAAGATCTGTCTCACGACGTGCGATGGCGATCCGGGACCTCCTCCCGATCCATTCGTTGGCAACTAGCTATACTCACGCTATGAGGAACGAAGTAGAGTTGACAGTGACGGTTCCCGGCTGGCTGTGGAAGATCTCGAAGCTTCGTCTGGTACGAGTTCTTGCGCCAGCGGGTGTTACCGTGCCGTTTCTTTTCTTCTGGGTCTTACGCTGGATAGAGCCCCGGCCGACTCTATCCATGGCCGCGCCCAACTGGACTTTGCGCCTTCTCGTGCTGGCAGCATTTCTCCCGGTTTTTGTCGTGGCTTTCCACGCGCTGGAGCGTCTAGTGACGGGGACTCGACCTGGCGAAGAGGCTCCGGGTGGCAACGAGCCCCGGCCCTAGAGTAGTTCTTGCACGATGGCGCGTTGGACTACTCTCGGCGCTAAATCGCCACCAGCGATGAGGAAACCCTATTCGAGGTGCGGCTGGAGTTTTCCTCCGGCCACCAGCGGCGATCTGCGAAGAAAGGGCTACGCCGCCAGCGCCTCTTTCAGTTCGGAGATCAGGTCTTGGAGCATTTTCTTGCCGTCGCCGAAGAGCATCATGGTGTTGTCGGCTTCGAAGAGTTCGTTCTTGATTCCGGCAAAGCCCGGGGAGAGGGACCGCTTGATGACCATGACGGTCTGCGCGTTCCACACTTCCAGCACCGGCATGCCGTAGATCGGGCTGCCTTTGGAGCGCTCGGCGGCGGGGTTGACGACGTCGTTGGCGCCGATGACGAGAGCCACGTCGGTCTGCGGGAATTCGGGGTTGATGCGCTCCATCTCGATCAGTTGCTCGTAGGGGACGTCGGCTTCGGCGAGCAGCACGTTCATGTGGCCGGGCATGCGGCCGGCGACCGGATGGATGGCGTAGGTCACCTTGGTGTGGTTTTTTTCCAGCAGGTTGCCTAATTCGCGGGCGGTGTGCTGCGCCTGAGCGACAGCGAGGCCGTAGCCGGGGACCACCACAACCGACTCGGCGTTCTCCAACACCAGCGCTGCCTCTTCGGCACTGTAGGAACGCACGTTCTGGTAGTCGCGGGCATCTTCACTGACGCCGCCGCCGGAATCGTCGCTGCCGAAGCCGCCGAACAGCACATGGGCCAGGGTGCGGTTCATAGCCTTGCACATGATCTGGGTGAGGATCAGGCCGGAGGCGCCGACCAGGGCGCCGCTGATGATCAAGACGCTGTTGCCGAGGACGAAACCGGTCGCCGAAGCAGCGAGACCGGAGTAGGAGTTGAGCAGCGAAATCACCACCGGCATGTCGGCGCCGCCGATGGGGATGACCAGCATGACACCGAGAATGAAGCTGATGGCGGCGAGCGCCAGGCAGGCGGTGGCGGTGGCGGTATGACCGGTCGAGAAAAAGCCGAACCAGGCGCTGGTGCCAATCGCGCCGGCCACAAGCAGAAGGTTGATCAGGTGGCGGCCGGGCAGCAGAATCGGCCGGCCTGAAATCTTGCCGGCCAGCTTGGAGTAGGCGATCAGGCTGCCCGAGAGAGTCAGGGAACCGATGAGGATAGACAGAGCACTTGTCACCGCCGGCGCGCCACCGAGCAGCGAGGCGACCGAGCCGTCCAGGGCCGGCTTGACGACCGCGCGCCAGAGGTATGACAACGAGACCAGCGCCGAGGCGGCGCCGCCGAGTCCGTTGAACAGCGCGACCATCTCCGGCATCGAAGTCATCGCCACGCGCAGGGCGACGAAGACGCCGATGAGGCTGCCGATGGCGAGACCGAGCAGGATCCACCGGTAGTCGACGGTTCCCATCTCGATCAATGTGGCGACGACGGCGATGAGCATGGCCGCTGCCGCGATCAGGTTGCCGCGCCGGGCGGTGCGCACCTTGGTCAGCCCCTTGATGCCGAAGATGAAGAGCACCGCCGAGAGCAAGTAGAGCAGTGCGACGCCGGGTTGAACCACCATGGCCGACTCCGTCATGATTGCCTCTTCTTCTTGGAACCGAACATCTTGAGCATGCGATCGGTGACCAGAAAGCCGCCGACCACGTTGATCGTGGCGCAGGCGATGGCGAAGCAGCCAAGAATGTTGCTGGTCGATATGTCACCGGTGTTGGCCGCCACCAGAGCGCCGACCAGGGTGATCCCGGAGATGGCGTTGGCACCGGACATCAGCGGCGTGTGCAGCGTCGGCGGTACCTTGGTGATGACCTCGAAGCCGATGAAAATCGCCAACACGAAGACGTAGATTCCAACCAGCAAGCCACCCACGATCAGTCTCCTTGCGCCGCGGCGCCGGCCGCCGCCAGTTTCTCCGCCGTGGGCCCATGCGTAACCTCGCCGCCGTGGGTCCACAGCATCGGCACCAGGACGTCGTTGTCGGGATCGATTTCGATCTTGCCCTCTTCGACCAACTCGCGCAGCACTGCGAGGATGTTGCGCGCGTAAAGATTGCTGGCATCTTCGGACATGGTGGCGGCGAGGTTCTCAGGGCCGAGGATTACGACCCCTTGGTGGAGCACCTCCTCGCCGAGTTGCGACAGCTCGCAGTTGCCACCTTGCTCGACGGCCAGGTCGACGATCACCGCTCCGCGGCGCATCGATTCGACCATCTCGCGGGTGATCAGCGTCGGCGCCTTGCGGCCGGGAATCTGGGCGGTGGTGATGGCCACGTCGGCGGCCGCCAGGTGCTCTTGAACGATCTCGCGCTGGCGGACCAGGAAGTCTTCACCCATCTGTTTGGCGTAGCCACCCTTGCCTTCGCCGCTCTCCACCATCGGCAGCTCGATGAACCGGCCGCCTAGAGATTTGACCTCTTCCTCGACTGCCGGGCGGATGTCCGAAACCTCGACCACCGCTCCCAGCCGTTTGGCGGTGGCGATGGCTTGCAGCCCGGCGACGCCGGCGCCCATGACCACCACCCGTGCCGGTTTGACGGTGCCGGCGGCGGTCATCAGGAGAGGGAAGTACTTGGCCAGCCGACCGGCGGCCAGCAGCACGGCCTTGTAGCCGGCGATCGACGCTTGCGAGGAGAGGGCGTCCATCGACTGCGCGCGGGTGACCCGCGGCAGCAGTTCCAAGGCCAGGGAGGTGACCTGCCGCTGGGCCAACAGGGCGGCGGTTTGGGCTCCCTCGCTTGGCGAGAGCAGGCCGATCAAGGTGGTGCCCTGCTTGAGCCGGTGGGCTTGTTGGTCATCGACGCCGCGCACGGTCAGCACAAGATCGGCTTCACTCCAGGCGGTGGAGGCGTCGCTGGCCAGGGTGGCGCCACTGGCGGTGAAGGCCTCGTCATCGATGTGGGCTCCGGCTCCGGCCCCGGCTTCCACCGTGACACTGAGGCCCAGCCCTATCAGCTTCTCGACCGTCTCCGGGGTTGCCGCGACACGCGACTCACCCGCAGTGGTCTCCCGAGGTACGAAAGCGTGCAACATTTTCTTGGGGATAGGTAAGTGTTGGTAAGTGGTCTAAGGCTGGGGGTGATTGATCAGCAAACAGGAACGCCGCGAGCATAAGGCCGCCGGCTGTCGGGCGCAAGGGTTCTGTCCAATTACGATGGCCGGGAGATCCCGGACTGGTGCGAGCCCGCGCGTCGCAACGGTGCGTTGGGCTGGGTTCGCCGGCATGTCATTCCAAGGAATGGCTCTCATCGGGCTGAGAGCATGCCAGCGTTGCCGCCGGCGCGCACCGCTCGATTGGATAGGATTTGCATCTTCGAGCGCTTGCACGGGAGTGGTGGGCGCTGCGAGCCTGGAAGCCAGCGGAGATTCCTCACCGTGAGCGACGGCCGATTCGCGGCTCTATAGTAGTCTGAGCCGGCAGCACGGCGGCTCTCCTACCCAAAAGGGCAGGCCAGAGCTACTCCAGTGAGCCTCCCGTTGCCACCCCTTGACCCGTTGGCTCCGCCGGAAACGAGTCCCTATAGTCGGTGGCGAGGAATGTGAGCAGGAGGTATCTGGATGCCAATTCTCTCTCGACGACGCTTTCTGAAAATCTCTACCGGGGCTGCCGGCCTAGTTGCTGCCGGCTGTACAGATTCGGCGGACTTCTCGTCGTCGCTGTTCGCTTCGGCCGAGGGAGCAGAGACGATCCGCACGGTTCCGACTTCTTGCGATATCTGCTTTTGGAAGTGCGGAGCCATCGCCCATGTTCGTGACGGCCAACTGTGGAAGATCGAGGGAAACCCGGTCGATCCGCTGAGTCGGGGACGGCTCTGCCCCCGAGGGACGGGGGGAGTCGGTGCCCACTATGATCGCAACCGCCTGCGCGTTCCTCTCCTGCGCCGGGAGCGCCGGGGCGAGGAAGAGTGGGTCGAAGTGACCTGGGACCAGGCGCTCAACTTCACGGCCGAAAAGCTGCTCAAGATCAAGTCCGAGTACGGCCCCGAGGCGGTCGCGCTGTTCGTTCACGGTCTGGGCGGCAAATTCCTGCGCCACACGATGAAGGCCTTCGGTACGCCCAACATCGCCGCGCCCTCCTATGCGCAGTGTCGCGGCCCCCGCGACGTGGGTTTTTCGCTCACCTTCGGCGAGGGTGTCAGCACGCCGGAGAGGACCGACATCGCCAACGCCCGCTGTTTGGTTTTGATCGGTACGCACCTGGGGGAGAACATGCACAATACCCAGGTGCAGGAGTTCGCCGAGGCGATCGACAAGGGAGCAACGATCATCGTCGTCGATCCTCGTTTCTCGGTCGCGGCGAGCAAGGCAAAGCACTACCTGCCGATCAAGCCCGGCACCGACCTGGCGTTGTTGCTGGCCTGGATGAACGTGCTGGTGGCGGAAGAGCTGTATGACAAGGACTATGTAGAGTCCTACGGCTTCGGCTTCGAGGCCTTCGCCGCGGAAGTGGCCCCATTCACCCCCGAATGGGCCTACCCGAAGACCGGGATCGATCCGACCTCCATCCGCGAGACCGCTCGCGCCATGGCCCGCGACAAGCCGGCGACACTGGTCCACCCGGGCCGCCACGTCACCTGGTATGGCGACGATGCGCAGCGCAGTCGCGCCATTGCATTGCTCAATGCTCTTCTCGGTAGTTGGGGGCGCAAAGGCGGTTTCTACTACCCGGGCCATATGGAAGTGCCGGGCTACCCCTATCCTCCCTATCCCAAACCGAGCCGTGGCAAAGCGGACAATGCCGAGGGCAAATACCCCTTCGCCGACGGCACGCTGACCCAGGGCATTCGGGACGCGACGATCACCGGCGCGCCCTACCCGGTCAAAGCTTGGATGGTCTATGGCACCAACCTCCTGCAGGCGTTGCCCGCCAAGCAAGAGACGATCAAGGCCATCCAGGAACTCGACCTGATGGCGGTGGTCGACGTGGTCCCCAGCGAGGTCGCGGGTTGGGCCGATGTGGTCTTCCCCGAGTCGATCTACCTGGAGCGCTACGACGACCTCAACGTCGGGTGGTTCAAGGAGCCGTTCATCGCCCTGCGTCAACCCGTGGTCGAACCCCCCGATGGTCAGAAACCGGGGTGGTGGATCGCACGGCAGTTGGCGGTGAAGCTGGGTCTCGAAGAGTTCTATCCGTGGACCCAGATCGAGGAGTACCTCGATCACCGCCTCAAGGCGGCGGGCACCAGTCTCGTCGAGATGAAGGAAAAGGGAGTCCTGCCGGGGCCCAAGCAGCCGCTCTACTTCGATGAAGGCGTGCCGGCTGAGTTTTACACCCCCTCGGGCAAGATCGAGTTTTACTCGCTGCAATTGAAAGAAGCCGGCTTCGATCCGGTGCCCAAGTTCACCCCGCCGGAGGAGCCGCCGCCGGGACATTTCCGGCTGCTCTACGGCCGGGCCCCGGTCCACTCGTTCAGCCGCACCCAGACCAACCCCGTGCTCTCGGAGATGATGAACGAGAACGAGGTGTGGATCAATGCCGACGTAGCCCGGCGCTACGGTCTTGACAGCACCAGCCACGTGCGCCTCAAGAACCAGGATGGCGTGGTCAGCAGCCCCATCCGGGTCAAGGCCACGCAGCGCATCCGGTCGGACTGCGTCTTTATGGTTCACGGCTTTGGACAGACCTCCAAAGGGCTCTTCCCGCGCTACCGCCGGGGAGCCAGCGACGCGGATCTGATCACTCGTTATGAGATCGATCCGCTGATGGGAGGCACGGGAATGAGCGTCAACTTCGTCGCATTAGAGCTGGAGGTCTAGTCAGATGGCACGTTTTGGCATGGTCATCGATACGGCCAAGTGCATCGGCTGCATGGACTGCGTGGTGGCATGCAAGACCGAGAATGACGTTCCCGACGGCTTCTGCCGCGACTGGATCGTCACCGAGGTCAAGGGCGTCTTTCCGCAGCTCAACATGGAAATCCGCAGCGAACGCTGCAACATGTGCGACAACCCGCCGTGCGTCCACTGCTGCCCCACCGGGGCCAGCCATATCTCCGACTTCGGTCAGCTCGTTCAGATCGACCACGAAGTTTGTATCGGTTGCAAGGCCTGCCTCGCCTCCTGCCCCTACGGAGCCCGCTACACCCATCCTGACGGCTATGCCGACAAGTGCACCTTCTGCGAGCACCGGTTGAAGGATGGCAAAGACCCGGCTTGTGTCTCGGTCTGCCCAACCCATTGCATGCACTTCGGCGATCTGGACGACCCGAACGGGAACCTCAACCAGCTGTTGCGGGAGAGGAAGCACAAGAGGCTAATGCCGGAAGCGGGCACCGAACCCCGGATTTACTTCCTGCCGTAAGGAGGATGCGACTGTGAGCCGCCCGAGATACCCCACCGCGAGATTCGTCGCCGACCCTGAAGTTCAGCGACGGCTCCTTGCCGAACTGCGCGACTCGCTACCCGTCGAGGATCTTGTGACCTGGGTCGTCGAACAACGGCCGGAAGCCACCTTCGACCAGACCCTGGCCCTGTTGAAAGAGATCTACGCGGCCGGGTTCCGCATCGTCGCGGCGGATACCACGCCACGAACCTATCGCGTCGGCGGACGAGACATGCGCGCTTGTCCGCAACGCGTCGAAGCCTGACCACTCGAGGTGTCCATGTACGAGCTGACGAGCACGAACTCGAATCCGCTGGTCACCCACGGCCTGCACGTGTGGGGCTGGGAGATCCCGATCTACCTCTTCCTGGGAGGGCTGGTAGCCGGCCTGATGGCGATCTCCGGCTACTTTCTCTTCTCGGGCCGTCACCGCAACTCGAACTGCGCCTGCTTTGTCCTCCCGGGGTTGAGCTTGGTGCTCCTCTCGCTGGGGATGTTCGCACTTTTTCTGGATCTGGAACACAAGCTGTATGTCTGGCGTCTTTATATGACGTTCAAGATCACTTCGCCGATGTCGTGGGGCTCGTGGATCCTGCTTCTCGTCTATCCGGCGCTGCTGTTGAACCTGATGCTGCGCGTGCCGCCGTTCGTGGAAAAACGGCTGTCGGGTGCCAGGCAGCTCTCGGAACGGCTGATTCAGCAGCCACGCCTCGTCAAGTGGGTGGGGATGCTGAACATGGTCTTGGGCGGAATGCTGGGCATCTATACCGGGATTCTGCTGAGTGGCTTGGGGGCCAGGCCGCTGTGGAACAGTGCGGCTCTGGGACCCCTTTTCCTGGTGTCGGGTTTGTCCACGGCCGCCGCGCTGGCCCACATGGTGGTGCCTGACCGGTCGGAGAGGGAACTTCTGGCCAAGGCGGACAACGGCTTCTTGATCGCGGAACTCGCCCTCCTCGGTCTCTTCCTGATTGGACTGTTGAGTTCGACCAAGGTACACGCCGAGGCGGCGGCACTCTTGCTAGGCGGACCTTACACCGCCGTCTTCTGGGTCTTTGTCGTCGGCCTCGGAATTGTGATCCCATTCTCTATTCAACTTCTCACCGTGAACCACAAGGTACGTCACACGCCTCTGGCACCGATCCTGGTGTTGGCCGGCGGCGTTGTACTGCGCTTCGTGATTGTCTCTGCCGGACAACTTACGCACTGGAGTCCGATGTGAATGTAGATAAACCAGCTCCCTACATGAATCCCTATCTTGCCGGCCTAGCTCTAGGGTTGGTGCTCCTGGCGACCTTCGTCTTCGTCGGCAGGGGCCTCGGAGCGTCCGGGGCCTTCTCGACCGTGGTGGCGGTGGGAGGGGAGAAGATTGCTCCCGAGCACGCCCACGCCAACAGCTTCTATATGGGCTATCTCGAAAACGGCTTCGGCAGCCCGTTCAAGAGCTTTCTGTTGTTTGAGGTGATCGGTGTCCTGATTGGAGGCTTCTTGTCGGGGATGCTGGCCGGGAGACTGCGCAAGACGATCGAGAAGGGTCCGAGAATCTCGACCCAAGGACGGTTGATGATGGCCCTGCTCGGTGGAGGATTGATGGGGGTCGGGGCCAAGCTGGCCAGAGGCTGTACGAGTGGCCAAGCTCTATCCGGCGGGGCCGTGCTGGCCCTGGGTAGTTGGGTATTCATGATGATGGTCTTCGCCGGCGCCTACGCCGCCGCCTATTTCGTCAGGAGGCAATGGAGATGAACGCACCGTTCTACAAGTTTGGTCTATTCGGAGACGAGATGTCGCTGGTGGTCGCCTTCATTCTGGGCATCGGTTTCGGCTTTGCCCTGGAGAGGGCCGGCTTCGGTAGTGCTCGCAAGCTCACCGCGCAGTTCTATTTCACCGACCTCGCCGTCTTCAAAGTGATGTTTACCGCCATCGTCACCGCCATGCTCGGTCTGTTCTATCTCTCCTGGGCCGGTTTCGTCGATGTGTCGCTGGTCTTTGTCAATCCGACCTACTTGCTGCCCCAGTTGGTGGGTGGGTTGATCTTGGGCGTCGGTTTCGTCGTCGGTGGCTATTGCCCCGGCACTTCCCTGGTAGGGATCGCAACGGGCAGACTGGATGCCATCGTCTTCGCCGTGGGTGTCGCCGTCGGCATCCTGGTCTTCGGCGAGATGTACTCTTACCTTGCCAACTTCATGACCGTCACTTCCATGGGTAAGGTCACCCTTGCCCAACAGATCGGCGTACGCACCGGGGTGGTGGTGTTCGGCGTCGTGGTGATGGCTCTGCTCGGCTTCTGGGGGGCCGGTGTCGTCGAGCGGAAGATGGCAGCGAAAGGAGCGGCGGCGTGAGTCAACAAGGAATTCGCAAGCTCGGCCTCAATCAGCGTCTCGCCCTGGTGGCTCTGGTCATGGGCGTGGTGGCACTGTTCGGTGCGCCACGATCGGAGAGTACGGTCACGATCAATTCGCGCGAGCTGGCTCTGGTCGTCGAGCGGACCTTCGATCACATCATGGTCGACGAACTGGCGGATTGGATCATCCAGGGACGCTCGGATTTCCGCCTCCTCGATGTGCGCGACAAAGAGGAATTCGACGCGTACCACATCCCCAACGCGGAGAGTGTGGAGTTGCACGAGCTGGCCGACTATCCACTCAGCAAGAACGAGAAGATCGTCGTCTACTCGGGCGGCGGGATGCACTCGGCCCAGGCCTGGTTCTTCCTCAAAGCCGCCGGCTATCCGGGCGCCTACATCCTCTTTGGTGGTCTCGAGGAGTGGAAGGACCTGATCCTCTTCCCCAGCCTGCCGGCGGATCCCGACCCCACCCAGCTGGCCGCCGTTCAAAGGGCACAGCAGGTCAGCGAGTTCTTCGGTGGCAGCCCGCGCAGTGGAGGTGCGGCTTTGGCTGAAACCTCGGCGATCCCCATGCCGACGGTGAAAGCGCCGTCCCATGCTCCTGTTGCCAGGGCGAAGCGACCGCGCAAAGAGGGGTGTTAATATCCTCGCTCTCGCCGAATTCTCAACTTCTCAGGGGACCGCTCGATGAATGAGACTACAGTCGCTTACGAGACCACCACGGCCTTATCCTTCGACCAGGCTGTGGCGCGCTGCCGCGAAGTGCTCGCCGAGGAAGGCTTTGGAGTTCTTTCTGAAATCGATGTCCAGGCGACGATGAAAAAGAAGCTGGATATCGACCGAGAACCCTACCTCATTCTCGGCGCTTGTCACCCACCCTCGGCACACCGGGCCTTGGGCGCGGTACCGCAGATCGGCGTCCTATTGCCCTGCAATGTGACGGTTTCGATCGAAGGTGGAAAGACCGTGGTTCGAGCCATGAAGTTGGAGGGGATGGTCACCATGTTGGACAACTCCGAGGTGGAAGAGGTCGCCCGGTTCGTGGGTGCCGCCTTACAGCGCGTTGTGCAGTCTGTAGAAGTCGCATAGCCCCCTCATCGGGCGGCGCGATCGTCTCCCACCTTCCCCACTCCGTGGACCTCAAACTCCCATCTGTTGGGGTGGTGCACCGAGTGGGCAGCGCGGGTAGCGTCAGAGGTGCAAAAGGCCGCTCGGCGGGACCTCCGCCGAGTAGGTTCTTGATCTGCCGGGTGACTTTATAACCCCGCTGAATCGAGAGAAAGGAGGCAGGGAAAGTGACCTGCACTAAACGATGGATGATCTGGATATTTGGCCTGACTATTCTGCTGGCGGCCGCCCCCGCGCTGCAGGCCACCGAGGGAATGTACCTGGTGGGCTATGGAGCCGAGTCGATCGGCCGCGGTGGTGCCAACCTAGCGGTTTCTGATCGCAGCTTGGCCATCAATTTCAATCCGGCCGGCATTAGCCAGCTACAGGGAAGACACTACTCGCTGAGTCTCGCGGTTCTTGCGCCGTCGCTCGATTTTGAGAATATGGTCAACGGACCCATAGGCGGTGAAGATACGTTCTTTCCTCTGCCGGCCTTCGCCTACGTTCGAGGGGCCAAGGACTCACCCTGGAGCTGGGGGATCGGCTTTGTCGCTCAAGGAGGTATGGGCGCTGAGTTCCGGGATGTGAATACCTTTTTTGGTACCCGTGATCGGACCTTCTCCGAGGTCCGTTTCGCAACCCTGGTGCCGACCGTCGCCTATGCCATCAACGAAGACATGGCGGTAGGGGCGGCCCTTAACATCGGATGGGGAGACGTCGCCTTCGAGTTCTTCCCGGAGACCTCGTTCTTCAACGCGGCCGATCCGGCGATGAGCTTCTTCGGTCTCGATATGGAGGCGGCTGGCGGTCTGCAGACCAACCTCCGGCTTGGCTGGTGGTGGAGGCCGGATCCCAAGTTTACTGTCGGCTTGATCTATCAGACCGAGACGAATAGTAACTTTGAGAGCGGCGACATGCTGGTCAACTTCACCAACCATCCGTTCATCGGCCAGAAAGTGGGCTACACTGCCCATGTCGACGACTTTACATTCGCCGCCGTGGCGGGTGTCGGCCTGGGTATTCGCGTCAGCGAGAAGACGCTTCTTGCGGTGGATGTCAAGCGTAACTTCTGGGCCAGTGCCATTGATGTGATTCAGGTTGTCGCCGAGAATCCCGAAGTTGCGGGAGCGCCGCCTCAGCTGGTCATCCCCTTCGTTTTCAATTGGAAAGACCAGTGGGTCTACAACGTGGGAGTCGACTATCGGGCATCGGACCGGTGGACCCTTCGCGGTGGCTACAGCTACGGTGAGAATCCGGTTCCGGACGATACGCTCAACCCTCTCTTCCCTGCCACCGTGGAGAATCACGTTTCCTTTGGCTTCGGCTACCTCAAGGGCAACAGAATCTGGAATTTCGCCATTGAACGAGCCTTCGAGGCGGACAACGTCAACAACAACCAGAATCCAATGGTCAACCCCTTCGGACCCGGATCGCGGGTGAAACACGACCAATGGACCATCTCGCTAGGCGCCTCCTGGGCACTGGACCGCAAGTGAGAATTGCGGAGATGAGGAGATTCATCATGAGAAGACTCGTGGTTTTGGTCAGTGCCTGTGCGGTCGTCGTTGCCCTGTTCTGGCCGAGAGTCACCGTCATCGCCTCGAACGAGATCGCCGAACAGGTGGACTTGGCTTGCACTAGTTGCCATGACAAGCCGGGCAGCAAGCTGATGACCGATCGGGGCAAGTACTACGACCTGATGGGAACCTTCGATGGCTACGAAAAGGTGATCAACACCTTTGGCAAGTGTACGACTTGCCACGTCAAGAAGCCGGGATCGATGAGGCTGACCAGGATGGGTAAGAGGTACTACGACCTGGTCAACAGCATGGAGGGATTGAAGGCCCTGCTCGAGGGTGAACACCCGGTAAGAACTCCACCTGAGGAGGAGTCACCTCCGGCGGAGGGTGACGGCGGGAACTGAAGTTAATTCGCCCAAGGAAGCGAAATCCTCAGGTGGCATTCATGCTGCCTGAGGATTTCTTGCTTGCAGCCACGGGTGGCGTGCTAGGCGGATCAGGGCGGCGGTCCGGCGAGCAACTGGCGCATGTAGTTGACCCGCTCGTAGACCGTGGGATCGGGGCAGCACAGGAGGTTCATCGAACCGCGCAGCCCTTCGAGTGAGTCATAGCGGTGCTCATCGAGCCACTCCTCGAACTGCGTCAGCATGGTGCGCAAGTGGTCGGGACCGTTGCGCAAGAGCGCCGAGACGACCTGAACCGCGTGCGCTCCCGCCATCACGGACTTGACCACGTCGATGCCGTCGTGAACGCCGCCGGTGACGGCGAGCGGGGTCTTGACCCGGCAGGAAAGGATCGCCAGCCAATGCAGCCGCAGGGGCAATTCTGCGGAACTCGACAGGTGCAGCGAGCGCTCGAGTTCGAGTTCTTCGACATCGATGTCCGGCTGGTAGAAGCGGTTGAACAGAATCAACCCGTCAGCGCCCGCCTCCACCAGACGATTCGCCAGGTGTACCGGTGCTGTATGGAATGCCGAGAGCTTGACGGCGACCGGCAGGGAGGTGTGCTGCTTGATCGCCGCGACCATCTCGACCAGCCGTCCCTCGAGCATCGCCGCGTCGAGTTGGGGGTCGGTCGGCACGTCGTAGGCATTGATCTCCAGAGCGTCGGCCCCGGCTTGCTCGATCTGCTCCGCGTAGGCCAGCCAACGCCCTTCGCTGGTGCCGTTGAGCGAGGCGATGAGCGGTACCCCGATCGCAGCACGAATCGAGCGTATCTGTTCCAAATACTCGTCGGGACCGAGGCTGAACTCGTCCGGTTCGGGCAGATAGGAGAGGGCTTCGGCGAAGGCCTCCATGGGGGCGTCGATCGAGGTGGAGATGGCGATCTCCTCGGCCATGATCTGTTCCTCGAACAA
>JAJRVQ010000092.1 GCA_024277255.1 Acidobacteriota bacterium
ACCAAGGTGAGGCGGGGATCATCTACTGCATCTCGCGCAAGGAAGTCGAAAGCGTGGCCAGACAGCTGTCGAGCTGGGGACACAGCGCCTTGCCCTATCACGCCGGCCTTGACGACCGCACGCGACACCGCAATCAGGAAGAGTTTCTCAACGAGCGGGTCGATGTCGTGGTCGCCACCGTCGCCTTCGGCATGGGTATCGACCGCTCCAATGTGCGCTTCGTCGTCCATGCCGGCTCACCGCGATCGGTGGAGCACTACCAGCAGGAGAGCGGTCGAGCCGGCCGCGACGGCCTCGCCGCCGAGTGCGTTCTCTTCTACTCCGCCGGCGACTTCATGACCTGGCGCCGCTTGATGGAGGCCGAGGGCCAGCTCAGCGAGAGTGCTCACCATCTGCTCAACCAGATGCAGAACTACGCCGCCGCCACCCGCTGCCGCCACAAGGCGCTGGTCGAGTACTTCGATCAGCCCTACACCAGCGAATCCTGTGGCGCGTGCGATTGGTGTCTCGGTGAGTTGGAGCGCATCGACGAGGCGACAGTGGTGGCTCGCAAGATCCTCTCCTGCGTCTACCGGGTGCGCCAGCGCTTCGGGGTCGGCCACGTCGTCGACGTGCTGCGCGGACGAGGGACCACCAAGGTGCGGGCGCAGAACCACGACGAGCTGAGCACTTTCGGCCTGCTGGAGAACCTGCCGGTGGCTGAACTGCGCGGCTATGTGGAGCAGCTGGTCGACCAGGGCTTTCTGCAACAAGTGGGCGCTCCCTACCCGACCTTGTCCGGCACCGACAGCGGGCTGCGCCTGCTCAAAGGGGAAGACGAGTGTGTTCTCTTTCGCCAGCATCGGCCCGAGCCGAAGAAGCGCCTGCGCCGCCGCGCCGGCGGCGAGAGCGGAGAGCAAGAATCCTGGGAGGGGGTCGATCGCGGTCTCTTCGACCAGCTGCGCGCAGTGCGTCTGGAGTTGGCCCGCGAGCGAAAGGTACCGCCCTATGTGATCTTCCACGACTCGACGCTGCGCGACATGGCTCGCCGCCGGCCGAGCAGCGCAACCTCGATGCTGGGGGTCTACGGGGTCGGTGACAAGAAGGCGAAGGACTTCGGCCCGCGCTTCCTATCGATCATCCACGACTACTGCGCGGCGCACCTCCTGGCGACCGACGCCTTCTGAACGACCGAGGGCCACGGTTGCCTTCAACAGGGCCTGCCGCAAGGCCTCCACCGGGACCTGCCGAAGGCAAAGCACTGCGGTGTGTGTAAAAATGGCGGCAGCGCACCGGTGCTCGGTCGATTTCGGAAACATCCGCCATATCCCTTCCAGGGAATTCGGTTTCGGCCGGAACCGGTTGCGCTTCTTTTCGAAACTCCCTCCTATGGAAGCATCCAACTGGCTCTTGCCGCCGCGCTCCTGGCTACCCAACCTGGCTACAGCCGCGAACATCTCCGTCGGCTTCGCCGCAATCCTGGTGGCGGCCGACGCCAGGTTCGACCTCGCGGTCCATCTGCTAGTGCTCGGTATCTTCCTCGACATGGTCGATGGCCGTCTGGCTCGCTGGCTCAAGGCGACCAGTGCTCTGGGGCAGCAGCTGGACAGCTTCTGCGACATGGTGACCTTCGGCATCGCTCCCGCCTTCCTCCTTTACCGGGCGGTGTTGTACAGGGCGGGCGTGGTCGGTTTCGCCGTGGCGCTCTTCTATCTGCTCAGCGGCGTCTTCCGTCTCGCCCGCTTCAACCTGCTCGCCGATGCCCACGGCAAAGACAAACGCACCCTGGGCGTGCCGATACCGGTCGCCGCCAGCTATCTGATGGCGGCGGTGTTGATGCGTGATTTGCTGCCTCCCTGGGTCGCCGCCCTCGTCGCTCTGATCGTCAGCCTGGCGATGGCCTCGCGCTGGCGCCTTCCCGACCTGACCGGCAAGGGGTTGGTCACCTTTCTGCTGCTCATTGGTTTGGTCAACTATCTCTGGTTCGTCGCCCAACCCAACTGGTACACCGTCATCTGGTGGAACGTGTGGAATGCGGTGATTCTGCTCGCCGCCCGGCGCGAGGACCGGGTCTTGGCGCCGCAACGACCCGCCGCGGAGCTGTGAAGCGCCGACGCCGCTACTGACGATGGCGCAGGACTTCGCCGCCGATGCTCTGGAGGGCCGCCTCACCGGCGGCGGTGAGCAGAATCCCCGGTGACTTGCGCGCGATCCAGCCCCGCTGAACCAGCCGACCGACCACACTGTCGAGCCGGCGGCGGTGCCAAGAGAAGCGCTGAGAAAGGCCGGCGAGGGGGATCGGATCGCCGCGCTCACTGAGGTGGAGGAGGAGCAACTGCTCTGACATTGCACTCTCCAGACGGCGGTGATCCATGGCGCGAGCCAGCAGGCCATGGCGAGGGGATAGGAAGAAGGCCAGTAAGAAAACCAGCCCCGCTATGCAGGCCATGGAGCCGGCAATCGAAGCATCGAGCCAGCGCGCCATCCCGTAGCCGCCGAGCGCCGAGACGATGCCGAATCCCACCGCCAGACCCAGCATCGCCGCCAAACGGTCGGTCAGCAGGTAGGCCGTGGCCGGCGGCACCACCAGCATCGCCACCACCAGGATCGCGCCGACCGATTCGAAGGCGCCGACGACGGTGATCGAGACGGTGGTCATCAGCAAATAGTGCATCAGTGCCGGAGCGAAGCCGAGCGCCGCGGCAAGCCCGGAGTCGAAGGTAGTGACTTTAAGTTCCTTGTAGAAGAAACCGACGAACAGCAGATTGACCAAGAGGACGCCGCCGTTGACCCACAGCGCCTTGGGTCCGATCGAGTTGCCGCCGACAAAGAGCAGGTCCCACGGTGTGTAGGCGATCTCGCCATAGAGCACGCAGTCGAGATCGAGGTCGACCTGCGAGGCGTAGCGGCTGATCAGAATCACTCCCAGTGAGAAGAGAGCGGGGAAAACCACGCCGATCGAAGCATCTTCCTTGAGCCGGCGAGTGCGGTTGAAGAGTTCGACCAGGAAGACGGTGACCACTCCCAAGGTCGCCGCGCCCAAGATCATCGGCAGCGGACTGCGCTCGCCGGTCAGCAGAAAGGCGATCACAATGCCCGGCAGCACGGCGTGGCTGATGGCATCACCGAGCAACGCCATCTTGCGCAAGACGATGAAGACGCCGACCAAGGCACAGGACGCGGCGACCAGGCTGGCTACCAGGAGGACGACGAGGGTCGGATTCATGCCGCGGCGCTCCGTTTCATGCCGCGGTATTGCGGCGCGGGATCGGTTGTCCGTGAGGATCGGTGCGCGGAAAACCGAGCGCCTCCTCGAGTTGGGCCACCGCGTGCTCGTCCAGCGCGTGTTCCATCGCCTCGGCGTCGCGGTGCACATGATCGGACGGCAACTCCAGACGGCGGGTGAGGTAGAGCTCCCACAGCCGGTGCTTGCGCACCACCGCCGCCGCCGCCGAGAGGCCCTCCGCGGTCAGTAGCAAACCGGCCGCCTGCTCCTCGCCGGGTCGCCGCGCCAACCTGCGGGAGGTCAGGCGGCGCGTGGTCTTGACCAATTCCCGGCTGGTCTGGCCGCGCGTCCCCATCAAGAATGACCACGGCACCGCCTGCGTCCAATCGCCGCCGTGCCTCTCCCCCCAGGCGTAAAGATCCTTGAGCAGGTTCTCGCGGCGGATGCGGCGCGCTACCCGGCGCCCTTCGAGCCACGACCACAGCAGGCCGCGATTCGGTGCCAGGGTGAGGGAGACGACCAGCACGACACTGGAGCAAAGGACGATCACCGGCCCGGTCGGAAGGCGGTCGATGCTGGCGCTGAGCAGCGCTCCCGCGGCGCCCGCGCCGGCACCGATCAGCGCCGCGAGCACCACCATCAACCCGAGGCGGTCGGTCCATTGGCGAGCCGCCGCCGCCGGAGTGATCAAGGTTGCGACCATCAACACCACCCCCACCGTCTGCAGACCGACCACCACCACGGTCACCAGCAGGACGGTCAACAGGATCTCCAGTGTGCGCATCGGAAAACCGAGGCTGGCGCCGAAGTCGGTGTCGAAGCAGAGCAACTTCAGTTCCTTGAAGAACAGACCGCTGACCACCAAGACCGCCAACCCAAGGATCGACATCACCACCACGTCGCGCGGCAAGAGGGTCGCCGCCTGCCCGAAGAGGAACTTGTCGAGGCCGCTCTGGTTGCCGAAGGGCAGCTTTTGAATGTGGGTCAGCAAGACGATGCCGATTCCGAAGAAGACCGACAGCACGATGCCGATCGCCGAGTCCTGCTTGATCCGGCTCCAGCGGTCGATGGCCAGGATCAACAGAGCTGCCACCAGACCGGCGATCAAGGCGCCGCCCAGCAGCGCCGCCGGGCTCTTCGAGCGGGTGATCAGGTAGCCCAGACAAACCCCCGGCAAGGCGGCATGCGCCAGGGCGTCACCAAGAAGGCTCTGCCGGCGCAGCAGGGCGAAGGAACCCATGACTCCACCCATCAAGCCGAGAATGGTGGCGCCGGCTAGAACATTCCTGGCGCTGAAACTGAGCTCCATCGGTCGCTCTGCGAGTTAGCGGTCGCCGCTACGCTGCTGCAGGGACGGATCCTGCGCTCCCGACTTGAGCAGCGCCTCCGTCGCCTGGGTGAGCACCGTCAGCCGGCCACCGTAGGTACGTTGAAGGTTCTCGGTGGTGAAGGTCGATTGCACCGATCCGGAGGCCACCAGCCGCATGTTGAGCAGCACCACGTGGTCGAAATACTCGCCCACCGTCTGTAGGTCATGATGCACCGCCAACACCGTGCGACCGGTGGAGCGCAGCTCCTGCAAGAGATGCAGGATCGCCTGCTCGGTGGTGGCATCGACGCCGGCGAACGGCTCATCCATCAGATACAACCGCGCATCCTGCGCCAGTGCGCGAGCCAGGAAAACGCGTTGCTGCTGACCACCCGAGAGTTGGCTAATCTGGCGCCCGGCCAGATGTCGAATGCCCACTTTCTCCAGGCAGGCAAGCGCCTTGTCCCGGTGCGATTTCTTGGGCCGGCGCAACCAGCCCAATTCGCCGTAGAGCCCCATCAACACGACATCGAGCGCACTGGTGGGAAAATCCCAGTCCACACTTTCGCGCTGCGGCACATAGCCGACCCAACTGCGCCGCTGACGATAGGGCGAGCCGAAGATCTTTACCCAACCGGTGATCGGTTGAATCAACCCGAGCATCGCCTTGAGCAAAGTGCTCTTGCCGGCTCCGTTGGGGCCGACCACGGCGATCAGTTTGCCCGCCGGCAGGACCAGGTCGATATCCCAAAGAACCGGCTTCGTCCGGTAGGCGACGGTGAGGTCATGAACCTCGATCGCCACCTCGGCGGCCGCCTCCCGCGAGACGATCTCGGCGCTGCGAAGGTTCGATTCAGCCTCCACCACCGCGCCTCCAATCTGTGGCTCGCTGCTCATTTGAGCGCCTCCACGATGGTGTTGACGTTGAAACGAACCATCCCCGGATAGGTTCCTTCCTCGCTGCCGGCGGCCCCCATGGCGTCGGAGAAGAGCTCACCACCGATACGCACAGGATGGCCACGATTCTCGCACGCGGCGACCACCGCCTCGATGGCTCGCCGCGGCACACTTGACTCGATGAAGATTGCCGGGATGGCCCGGCTGGCTACCAGATCGGCAACCCGGTCCATGTCTTTGAGACCGGGCTCGGAGAGGGTGCTGATTCCCTGCAGGCCGACTACTTCCATCCCGTAACGGCGCCCGAAGTAGCCGAACGCATCGTGCGCCGTCACCAGCACTCGTCGCTCGGGTGGTATTTCCTGGATTCGCGCCTGTGCCCACACATCGAGTTCTCTCAACTCTTCACCCAGCCGGCCGGCGTTGGCGATGAACTCACCGGCGTGTTGAGGATCCAACTCGGCGAGGGCGTTGGCGACAGGGTTCAGGGTTTTTGCCCACAACGACACATCGAACCAAATGTGGGGATCGTACTGGCCCAGGAACTCGGGCGGCTCGCGCAGTTCGCTCACCGGTACCTCTTCGCTCACCGCGACCACCGATCGGCTGCGTGCCAGCTTGACCAGAATATCCCCCATCTTGCCTTCCAGGTGCAGGCCATTGTAGAGCACGAGATCCGCTTGGGCGAGCCGCCGGACATCGCCTTCGGAGGCTTTGAAGAGGTGAGGATCGACGCCGGGCCCCATCAGGGTTTCCACCACCGCGTAGTCGCCGGCGATGCGTGCCGCCGCATCTCCGATCATGCCGGTGGTGGCCACCACCTTGAGCGGCCCCGAACGGGCGGACGCCGCGGCCTTGCCATCGCCGGAGCAGGCGAGGAGAAGGATCGGCAGAGCGACCAGCCAGGCCGTCACCGGCAGCCTTCGGCGTAGATTTTTTACCATGCCAAAATTCTACTCTCGAAGGGCAGAAAGGGCAACCGGCACACTCGACCGAAGCCGGCAGGCGGCTGGGCCGGCCTCTGCTTCCTCTCTTCGGGTATTCTGGAAACCGTCTGATGAGAAAGAAAACTGCCCAGGCAAGCGGCTACGACCCGGGCGAAGGGTCAAGGCCGGAATCACAGGACGCTGATGAGGCTACCGGTACGCTGGCCGAGCCGTTCAGCGACCTCGAGCATCCAGCGATCGGACGGCTGGTCGAGGCTGGCGATCGGCTGGGGCGCTACCGCGTCGGGCGAGTCCTCGGCCGTGGCGGCACCGGCGACGTTTTCTTGGGCTACGGCATCAAGCCGGGCACCCAACGCCGGGTCGCGGTCAAAGTGCTCCAGCGCGGCCTGGCCAGCGGCAGGTTGCGCCAGCGTTTCGAGAACGAGTGCCGCATTCTGTCGTCGCTCGACCACGCCAACATCGCCAGCCTCTATGACGCCCGGGCCAGTGACTCGGTACGGCCCTACGTGATCATGGAATACGTCGATGGTGAACGCATCGACTCCTACTGCGACCGCCAGCGCTCGACGATCGATCAACGATTGCGGCTGGTCTGCGATGTCTGCTCAGCGGTCGAGCTGGCCCATGCGCGACGGGTAGTCCACCTCGACATCAAGCCGGGAAACATCCCGGTCACCGACGAGGGAGTGCCCAAACTGCTCGACTTCGGTATCGCCAAGCTGCTCGACGCCGACGAGGGCGTGGCGCTGGGGGCGAAGGACACCACGGAACGCCAACACCCCGCGGCGCTGAGCAACCGGCCGATGACCCTCGGTTACGCCAGCCCCGAACAAATCGCCGGCAAGCCGTTGACCACGGCGACCGATCTCTACTCGCTGGGCATGCTGCTTTACAAGCTGATCGCCGGCCGCCTGCCTTTTCCGCCGGCACAGCTGCGCCAGGAAGAGGAGCGACAGCGCTTCCTCGCCGCCACCGAGAAGCCTCTGGCACCCAGCCGTGCCTTCGAGCTGGCCACCGAAGACTCCCCGCCACCGGCCGGGCAGCAGCGCGGAGCCACCGTCGCCCGGCTGCGGGCGACCACCGTCGCCGGCCTTCGCCAACGGCTCCGCGATGGTCTCGACGCCATCATCCTGCGCGCCATCGCCCACCAGCCCGAGGCGCGCTATCCCTCCGCCGCCGCGCTCGCAGAGGCTTTGGAAGGGCAGATAGAAGATCCCATGGAAGGTTCCATGGAAGGTACTGGGGAAATACCTACTGGCCCCCAGGGCTGATCACGGCGCGGGCCTTGACCCCCCGCCGGCCGATCTTGACCTGGATTTCGTCGCGGGTCGTCCCGGCTACGACGCGATCGGCGTAGAAGGTCACCAGGTACTGACTGCGTAGTTCTTGGTTGATCTCGGCGTAGACGCCGGCCAGCGCATTGACCTCCTGCACGAAGTAGAGCCGCCCGCCGGTCTTCTCGGTCACCGCTTCCAAACCGAGCCGGGTGAAGCCGCGCAAGCGTGAGGGGTCACCCAGACCGATGATGTAGACCGGCACGCCCAGGGAACGGGCGGCACGCACGCAGCGGTTGACCCCGAAACGGCTCTTATAGTCGTCACCGTCGGTGAGCAAAACCAGGGCTCGGCGGCCTGGTCCCTCTTCGAACTCGGCGAGAGCGAAGAGGATGGCGTCATAGAGCGCCGTGTAACCGCTGGGCACCATGCCGCGAAATGCGCCGTAGAGCTGCATCAGGTCGCCGGTGGTGCCCTGCCGCAGCCGGGGCAGGGTGTCGAAGTCGACGACGAAGGCCTGATCGATCGCGGTCACCGTATCTTGCAGGAAGCCGGAAGCGGCCCGCTTGGTCTCCTCCATCATCAACTCCATGCTGCCCGAGGTATCGACCACCAGTCCGAGCACCAGGGGGACCTCCGCGGCGAACGCCACCCGCTCGAGTCGCTGCGCGCGACCGTTCCTGCGCACGGTGAAATCGCTCGCCGTCAGGTCGCGTACCGGTCTGCCGTCACGGCCGGTGGCGAAAACAAAGAGTTCGACCAGGGTGACGTCCAACTCCTCCGAAACTCCCCGCGCGCTGAGCAAGGCGACATCTTCCAAACTGCGCCCGTCGCGCAGGTAGCCGACAACGCGGATGAAGTCGTCGGGGCCGGCGTCCGGCGTCGCGACGCGAGCGGTGAACGGTTCAGCCTCACGGGTCACCACCAGCCGGTCGTTGAACCAGTACTCGACCTTCTCCACCTCGCTACCCAGCGGCAAGGAGATCTCGACACTCACCTCCAGGGACCCCGATGCCGGATCGCCCGAGAGTTCCTCGATGCGCACGCGAAACGGCCGCGGCGGCGGGCGGTTGAGCCGGATCGAGTCCTCTCCGAGAGGCCGGTTGCCGCTGAATGCCACGGCGCGCACCGTCTGTTCGTGGCCCGGGCCGGCGAGTTGGACCGTGGCGTCGAAGGGAGGTTCCTGCGGCGCCGCCACCAACTCGCCGTCGAGGTAGATCTCCACCTTGGTGACCCGCAGGTCGCTGACCAGCGTCTCGATCGCGGTCGGGCCGGACAAGTTGCGCCCTTCCGGCGGCAAGATGCGAACCGCCGACGAAGAGGCCGCCGGCCGCGCATCGCCCGCCCCGCCGCCGCTGGCCTTCACCGCGCCACTCGGCGCCACGCGCGAGGAGCTACGCAGAGACCAGGTGCTGGCCGACTCGCTGCGAGCGACGCCCTCTCGCGGCAACTCGAAGGGCTCATCGACCAGCTCCGCCACCACCGCTCCCCAACGGCCGGTCGTCACCTCTTCGACCACCACCACCAACTCGCGCGCCTCTTCCTCGACGGTGAGCGGCGTTTCATAGAGCCACGCCCGCGCTGCGCCAAGATCCGTCGCCGAAACCCGCCGATGCGCGATCCGCACCGGCTCGTCGCCGCCTTCGACCACCACCGAGAGACGCATCTCGTCTGCACCGGCCGCGTCGGCTCCCGGAAAGGGCGCTTCCAGCAGCAGTTGCAGCGTCCCCCCGACGCCGCCCTCCGCCACATGCCACAGCACGTAAGCCGCCTCCAACGCCAGTTCGCCGGCTCCCTCACCGCTGAACAGCTGCTCGGCCCGGGCCAAGGCTAGGCGGTCGAGATCGCCCTGCGACGGCTCCACGGCCGCCAACGGCACGGCCAGAATCAATCCTGCCAGCGCAGTAGACCTTAGTAAGCAGGAACGTCGCGGTTTCAAGATTGGAGCCATCCGAGATTTGGACCGACCGAGATTGGAGCCGACCGGGGTTGGGACCAGCCCGGGTTGGGCCACTAAGGTGGACCGGTTCATGCAGGGGCCGTGCAAAGCTCATGCTATCCCGAAGCCGGCCTGCCGGCAGTGACGCAGTCACCCCCTCGACATCATCGCCGTAAGATAGGACCCCCTGTCACCTCCACCAGACATCAGGATGCCGTTTTGACTCTCATCCCCTCCCAACCCTCGCAAAGGCCGGCATGGCCGGCTTTACTACTCGCTACCTGCCTGCTCACCGCCACGCCCGCACTGGCCGGCGACGAAACCGAAACGACCCTGTGGGTCGGAGTATCGGACGCCAGGGGGCGACCGGTCGCCGGGCTCGACGCCGGCGACTTCCGAGTCTTCGAGGGCACGGCTGTGCTGCCGGTGAGACGGGTCGAGCCGTTGGCTGCGAGCGGTGCGCCCTGGCGGCAGGTCCTCTACTTCGACCAGCTGCTGAGCGATCGACCGACCTTGCGCCGCGCAGCCGATGTCTTGGCGACGCACGCCGAAGCGCTGACCGGGCTGGGAACCGTCGAGATCGTCGCCGCCGACCCGGAACCTCGGCTCCTTCTACCCGCCACCCGCGACAGCGCACTGTTGGCGCAGGTCCTCGCCCGGCTTGCCTTGGAAGCCGGGGGACGCGACGAGATCGGTCGTCTGCGCCGCGAACTGCTGATCGAGACCAGCCACCCCGGGAGACTGATCGCCGAGGCACGCCGGCGCGAGAGCGACCTGCGGCGCCGGCAAGCCGATCGGCTGATGATCTGGCTGGCCGACCACGGGGAGGGTGGATCGAACTCGCCCCGGGCGCTATGGCTGACCGACGGAGCTCTGGCCCTTCCCAACGCTGCCTTCTTCGCGGCGATGACCGCCACCGTGGACTCGCCCGGCCTTGGCGCAGAGACCTCCGCGCCACCGCAAGCCGCAGTCCAAGAGGCGCCGGAGAGTTCCCTGGCCCGCTTTCTCGCCGCCAGCGGCTGGGTCGCCCTACCGCTGGCCATCGCCGGTCAGGAAGATGAAGAGCCGGCGGGATCCGAGTTCGATCGCTGGCGTGACCAGGCCGGTGCCGTCGAGCGCGCCGACGCCGTCGATCTGCTGGCGATTCTGCGCCGGCGGCGCCAGCAACGGGAACGGGAACGGAGCCGAGAATCAGCCAGCACCGCGACCACGCGGGAGCAAGAACGCGACGAGGCCGCGCGCATCGATGCCGCCGCCTTGCGACGGTTGGCCTTGACCCCCTCCGCCGACAACCTTGAGCGGTTTTCGCGACAGAGCGGCGGCCAGGCCCTCTTCACCGCTGAGCAGGTCGGTGCACTGATAGGCCGGCTGGCGGGCCGCTTCCGGCTCGTTCTCGGCCCGCCTGTGGAGAGCTTCCCGAACGGCGCTACCGGCGACGAAGCGGTGACCGCGACCGCAGCGAGCGAACCTTCCCGCCCGCCGAACTCCCAGCCGACCCTCTCCCGACCGGGCGCGACGCGCGCGATCGAACTGCGCCTGGAGTCCGACAACGACAAACGAGTGGTGGTCTACCCCTCCTGGATCGCTAGCGGAATCCCGGACGAACTGGGAGCCGCCCGCGTTCGCCGCCTGCTCGACCTCGGCCTCAGCGGCGGGCAACTCGACCTGCTGGCGCAACTGAGCCTGCCACCGGCGACCGGCAGCAGCCAGACGCTGGGCGCCAGCGTGGTGGCACGATTGACCACCCAGTTGGACTTGACGACTCTGCCCGACGAGCCACCGCAGGGGCGGCAGAAGACCGATCTGCGCCTCACCCTCAGTGCCGAGCGCAGCGATGGCAGCACCGTGCTACGCCGGATCTTGGTGCCGGAGCAGGACCTTTCGGTGGGCGAGGTTTGGGAACACTCGGCAGCGCTCGAACTGCCGGTCGACATCGAGCGCGCGGCATTGGTGATCGAGACTCTGGACGGCCGCCTTCACGGCGGTGACTTGGCCTCCTTGAGCCTCGCGGCGCCGGATTTCGCCGACCGCCCTGCCGGCGATGAAGAGGAGGTCGTCCCGGCCCCCGTCAGCTCCGCGGCGGCTCCGACCAGTGCGATTCGCCGTTCGGCGGACGGTCGCTTCCTCGACACCGTCGAGGTCCGGCTCACCGAGCTCTACATCAGTGTCACCGGCAAGGGCGGTACACCGATTCGCGGCCTCACCCGCGAGGAGTTCAGCCTGCGCCAAGGCGGCGTCGAGCAGCCGATCAACTCGGTGCTCGACGCCGTCGACCTGCCGGTGACCCTCGGCCTGGCCATCGACTCCTCATCGAGCATGTTCTACAAATTGCCGGCAGTGTCGAGAGCGGCCAAGGCCTTGGTGCGCAGCCTGACACCGCAGCGCGACCGCGCTTTCCTGGTCGCCTTCGGACCGCAAACGCGCTTGGTCCAGTCGACCACCGCAGAGTTGAGCCGCATCGACCGCCGCCTGCGCGACCTGGAAGCCGACGGCGGCACTCCGCTGTGGTCGGCGATCATCCTCTCGCTCGAACAGCTGGAGCAGCAGAAGGGCAAGAAGGCGCTGGTCGTCTTCCTCGACGGTGCCGACGACGACGGCAATGCTCGCTACCGCGAGTGTCTGACCGCGGCCCAGCGATCCGGGGTGCCGATCTACCTGATCGTGATGAACAACGAGGCGGCGCGCACCGAGGGCAGAGACTTCCGCACCCGCTCCTTCACCTCGCGCCTCGACCGTCTCGCCGCGACCGGTGCCGGCAGGGTCTACTACGTACCGATCGATGCGGACCTCAAACCGGTCTATAGCCGCATCGAGAACGAACTGCGCAGTTACTACCTGCTGACCTTCTACGCCCGTGATACCAAGGCAGACCCCACTTCCGGTATCGATATCAAAGTGGCGCGCAAGGGCAGCTCTGTGCGCACCCTCTCCGGCTACCGTCCAGGGGGGTAGGATCGCCTCCGCGAGCGGATTCAGCAGCCTTCTGGAGGGCCGCGCCTCTTGACGCGGCCCTCGACCTTCAACCAGGATGGTGGAAATCACAGTTTGGAGGTTTGCCATGACTCGTCTCGTGACCAGAATTGTCCTGGGTAGCGCTCTCATCTTCACCTTCTCTTGGGGCTTGCCTGCGATGGCGCAGGAACCGCAAGAGTCCGCCGCGTCAGAGGATGGCCAGGTAGACACCGAAGAGCCGGGGGAGACCTTCGGCGAAACGGTCACTGTGACCGCCCGAAAACGGGAAGAGACACTGCAGGATGTGCCCTTCTCCGTCGCCGCACCGACCGAAGTGATCCTGCGCGAACGCGGTGTCGAATCCCTCGAGGGCGTGTCGGCAAACGTCGCCGGATTCAGTATCCAGAACCTCGGTCCCGGCCAGAGCCAGGTCGCCATGCGCGGCGTCTCCGCCGGCCAGATCGTGCGCGACCAGCCAGGCGTCAAAGAACAGGTCGGCGTCTATCTCGACGAGTCGGTCATCTCTCTGTCGCTCTTCACTCCGGATATCGACCTCTTCGACATGAATCGGGTCGAGGTCTTGCGCGGGCCGCAAGGCACCCTCTTCGGCGCCGGCTCGCTCTCCGGTACGGTGCGCTACATCAGCAACCAGCCGGAACTCGGCGTCTCCGAATCGTTCGGTGAGTTCTCCCTCACCTCGATCGACGGCGGCGATGCCGGCGGCCAGGCCAAGTTCGTCGTCAACGTGCCCTTGGGCGAGTCGACGGCGATGCGCGTCGCCGCCTACTACACCCGCATGGGCGGTTATATCGACGCCGTGCAGCCCGGTCTCAGTGTCAAGGAGAACGTCAACACCGGCGACCGCACCGGCGTGCGCTGGGCATTCAAGTATCAGCCCAACGAACGGTTGACCGTCACCCCTCGCGTCATCTACCAGGAAGTGACCGCCGACGGCTGGAACCGCATCGACGACTTCAACATCTTGGGCAATCCGTTCACCACCACCCGGCCGGCGGTGGATCTCGGCGAGCGCCAACAATTCACCCAATTCGAGGAACCGTTCAGCGACGAGTTCCTGCTACTCGACCTCAACATCAACTATGACTTCGGCAACTTCGCCCTGACCTCGGTCACCTCCTACACCGATCGCGATGTCCTGGTGGTGCGCGACGCCACCGCGCTCACCGCCAGTATCACCGGCGGAAGCATCGGTTTCGGCGAGAGCATCTTCACCCTCGACGCTCCGCTGGACGACGCCACCACGGCGCAGGTGCTGACCCAGGAGTTTCGCCTCTCCGGCTCCAAGGAGCGGCTGGAGTGGGTGGGTGGAGTCTTCTACAGCAGCACCGACCGCGACTATGGCCAGAGCCTCTTGGTCAACGGCTTCGAAAGCGCCTCCGGCATCCCCACCGCGGGCGCCTTCGGCGCCGGCAGGGACGTGCTGTTCTTCTCCGACTTGGCCTACCAACTGGATCAACTGGCCGTCTTCGGCGAAGTGACCTACTCCGTCACCGACCGGCTCGACTTGACCGCCGGTCTACGCTGGTATGACTTCGAGGAGGATCGCACGCAGACCTTCGACGGCATTTTCGCCGCGCCGGGGACCACTCTGGGCTCGACCACCACCGACGGAGTGGCTCCGCGACTGATCGCCAGTTTCGCGGTCAACGACAAGACCCAACTCAACGCACAGATCTCCAAAGGCATCCGCCTCGGCGGCATCAACGATCCGCTCAACATCCCGCTGTGCACGCCGCAAGACCTCGTCACCTTCGGCGGCAGGGATAGCTGGGATGACGAAGAGCTGTGGAACTACGAAGTGGGCGCCAAGTCGACGATCATGGGCGGTCGCGGCACCTTCAACGTCGCCGGCTTCTACATGGACATCAGCGATCTTCAAGCCACCGTCACCGCGGGTTCGTGCTCGTCGCGGGTGGTGTTCAACGTCCCCAACGCACGCAGTCAAGGTCTCGAAATGGAGTTCGCGGCGCAGTTGAGCCACCACTTCGACTTCGCGGTGTCGGCCAGCTACACCGATTCCGAACTGCGCTCCACCGTCACCTCCACCGACGCCGCCGGCAACGTCACCGTCGTTTCCGGCATTGAGGAAGGCAACCGGCTACCGACCGTGCCGCAGTTCCAGGCATTCGCCGCCGGCACCTATCGCTGGGAGATGAAGAAAGGGTGGGGCGGCTACGTGGTGGGTACCTACCAGCATGTCGGCTCGCGCTTCACCCAGATCGGCGACCAGGCCGCCGGTTTCGGCTCCGTCGACCTGACGAGCTTCGCGCCCAACAACATCGGCGGCCCGTTCACCTCGAACACCTTCAACTTCGACCCCGAACTGCCTTCCTACGACATCTTCAACCTGCGCCTCGGTTTCCTCAATGAGAAGTGGGACGCCGCTTTCTTCGTCAACAACATCACCGACGAGGTCGCTTTCCTGGCCCTGGATCAAGAGCGTGGAACTCGCGCCCGCGTCGGCTACCTGACCAACCAGCCCCTGACCCTGGGCATCTCGACACGGATCAAGTTCTAGCTTGGAAATTGCGCCCCTCCCTCTCACCGGCCGGCTCGTCGCCGTCCACTCGGTGCGAGGGAGGGCTCAGTTGCCCTCGACGTTCAACACCGCGTCGGCGCCGACTTCCACGTTGAGAACCGTCGCCTGGCCGCCGTAGCGCCGCTTGGCGTGGAGGCGGCGCGGCGCCTGATCCGGCACCTCGAGGTCGCACCCGGTGACCTCGGCAGCTTCACCGGGTAGCGACTCACTGCCCAGCGTTCGCACCACGCAAGGGCTCGACAAAGCGACCCGCGCTCGGGTTTCGCCGAGCAGTTTCATCGGTGCGGCCTTGGTCACACCAGTCAAATCCAGGACCCACTCGGCGTCGATGCCGTGCAACCGATTGAGTCGACCCAACCGCCGCGCCTCGATGCGCGACCGGGTTGCGGTCGCCGCCAGCAGATCCACTCCATCGACCTCCAGACTGGCACCGGTCATCTCCGCCTTGACCAGACCGGCGAAGTTGCGCACGCTGGCGCTCACCTCCTCCTGCAGGGTCAGAAAGAGGCTGCCGCCGCCACCCGTCGCCTCGACCTGCGCCCCCGCCAACGCCTGCACCCTGGCTTCGCCGGAGTAGTCGGTCAGAGTCAAGCTGCCGCCGCGGAAGCGGGCCGACAGCGGCGCCTGAACACCCTCGACAGTAGCGATCATCCCTTGCCCCCTGAGCGCCAACTTGCCATCGACCAGCTGCCGTACAAACACCGTACTGCGATCGGCGTCGAGGGTCACACTCCCTTCAAAGCCATCGATACTCAGCTGGGAATCTACCGCCGTCCCCCTGGCTTGCGCCAGGCTGTTGCGCAGGGCCAACTCCCCGCCGCGCAGATCGAAACCGAGACTGCCTACGTTATCGTCCAGGACGAGATTCGCCTCCTCCGCACTGATGCGTAGATTTCCCCGGTGCGAGACCACCTCCGCAGAGCCACCGAACAAGTCGAGCACCACGACTCCACCGGTCGCCTCCAGCCGGAGGACGCAGTCGTCCCCAAAGACGAGCACATCGCGGACCCTGACCAACCGCGCGCTGGAGTCCGTCAGCGCCACCTCCAGCTTGGCCGAGGTCAGGGCTTGGTTGGGATCGGGCAGTTTCGCCGCATGTGGCCGGCGGTCTTCGACGGTCAATTCGACCTCGCTGCCTTCCAACCTCACCGGCTGGATCACACCGAGAGTCAACTCTACGCTGAGCCGCTCGCCAATGTCGGCCGGCCGCTCCAAGGTGGTGACTTCGGCCTCCTTTCGGTAGACCAGCTCCACCGACTCCACGACCCCCTCCACCCGGCGGGTCGTCCGCACTTGCGCCACCCCTTCGGGATCCAGGACCAGCGAAATCCGAGCATTGGAGAGCACAACCAGCAGCGGTGTCTCCCCCAGCGCCGGTACTCCAGTTCCAGCTCCACCACCTGCCACCGGCTGCAGCTCCGCCAGCAAACTCCCGGAACCAACCAGACAGAAAACCGCAACCACCAGGGGCGCAGTCTTGAACAGCTTTCTCATCGATAACGCCCTTTGACCTTGTCGAACTCTACTGCGGCCTATCCAACCGGTTGAAGAAGAGGAACTCAAAATAATGACTTGGCCAGCGCAGCGGCCACTGAACTTGGCCAAACGGAACTGAAACAGGTGGGCACCAACGGTGGCACCCACCTTGCTGTAGCCGGAGGAAACAGTAGGGCGCCATGGACCGTTGCCGCGTCGATTACTCATCTGTTTGCCTGACAGAGGCGGGTGTACCGCCCGGGCGAATCGATCACCAATGGTGAACGTCGCTTGTCGGCGCGACAACGGTCCATGGCGCCCTACGAACTTCATTGTGGCACGGGAAGCTGTCGCCCCAAAAGCAAACGCCCCCGGCATGCCGGGGGCGTCAACGTAGCCGACCTCGGGTTGAAGCCAACTTTTCGGTCGCAGGCTCCGTGCGGAGCTTGACAGCCTTTCTACTCGATCGCCATGTCCTTGAGGCCCTTGAGGGGGCGCACCTTGATGACACGGCTGGCCGGCTTGGCCTTGAACATCGTCTCCTCGCCGGTGAAGGGGTTGATTCCCTTGCGAGCTTTGGTCGCCGCCTTCTTCTTCACCACGACCTTGGCCAGGCCAGGAAGGGTGAAGGTACCGCACGAGCGCGGCTTCAGGTGGCGGTGGATCAGGTTGTTCAGCGAGCCAAAGACGGCGGCCACTTCCTTCTTGGAAAGGCCGGTATCCTCGGCGATGGTAGCCATCACCTGGGACTTGGTGAACGGATCACGGACCGCGGTGGTCTTGGACATATACCCTCCGGTTAGCTAACTGTGGCAACCAAAGGAGGTTGCCGGGTCTCTTCTAGACTCCTGACGCCAAACCTCCACCGCGTACTCCAGAAGAGCTTTCCCGAAACGGACCAAGATCGTAGGGGGTAGCTGAGGAAGGGCTGTAGGGATCTGTCGCCAGCAGGCGGAGAATAGACGATTTGAGACTGTGAGTCTAGGCGCAAACCCTATTTTTTCCCTGTTTTCTGGACCTCCCCACGAGTCCGTTTTCGACCCTCGTCGAGCCCGCCACGAGGAGCCCAGCAGGAGCCACCCGAACAATTGCCGGACTCTAGAGATCCACCCGCCAGCCGATGGACAAGGAGTAGTCGGGAGCTGACTCGGTCAGGCCGGCCGACAGCATCAGGTTGAGGCTACGGCCCGAACTGTTGAGGCGGCTGACGGTCAGGCCAGCCTCAACCGGGCCATCGATACCGTCCACCGTTTCCGTGTAGCCCGATATCGAGCCCAGTACAGAGTAGCGGCCACCCTCCAGGGAGCGACCCAGACCGAAGCTGTAGGTGAAGGGGTCTTTGATCTCGAAGTCCACTAGATCACTGAAGCTCCAGTAGCCGAGATCGGCTAAGAACAGAGTCGACCCGACCTTCTTCGACACCGTGATGCCGGCCCCAAAGTCCCACTCCCCGGTGCCGAAACCGCTGTCTTCGTCCGCCAGCGGCAACTTGGCGGCCCCGTAGACGCCAAACCTCACACCGGAAGACGAACGCTCGAATACGGCGAAGTCGGCGCGGAACACGGGATCACCGAGCCCGGTCTCGTTGAAGTCCAAGGTCTGGGGATTGGGCACTATGACCGTGCCGCCTCTGCCGCTTCCCGAGCCGCTGGTTCCGCTCATCCCGCTGGGCGTACTGGTTGTCGCGACTCCTTCCCGGCGCCCCGAAGGTACCGGTGTTCCGCCCACATAAGTGACGAAGGGCGAGTCCTGGTCGATCAGCGGAATGCTGGCCGCGAAGTTCCACCGTCCCTTGCGGTAGGAAAAACCGTTGAAAAGAAGAATGCTGCTGGTGGTCTCGCTGAGGGTGTAGTCGCCCGATGCGTACTGCAGCGAACCACTGTAGGTGAGTTGCGATTCTTGCCCTGCCGCAGCCCCGGCCACGGCGGCTAGAGCCGCCGTGGCCAGAACCAGGAGGGCCGTACGTGTCGTCTTCATGACTGGCCCTCCTCAGGTCAGCTTCCGCTACCCGGTTGGTGGAGCCGGTCCTGGATGCGGCCCATGGTGTTGAGGGCGTCCTCGAGCGGACCCGCCATGTCCTCAACGTGCAGACGCAGGCGATCCATCTCCTTCAGCAAGTCCTTGTCCTGAATCAGGGCAGGATCCTGCAGGTTCTGATGAATGCGGTCCATCGTCTTGGTCATCTCTCCGGTGAGGGTCGCCACCGAGTCACAGAGCTGCTGCATGGACTGATCACGGGCACCGTTCTGACCGGCTCCCATCTGGCCGGCTCCCATCTGGCCGGCTCCCATCTGGCCGGACCGCTGCGCCATATTTTGAGATAGCTGGGCAGCCTGTTGTTCCAGCTGATGCAACCGCTGCATCGTCTGGTCCATCTGGGCAAGTTGCTGCTGCTGCGCTGCCGTCTGTTGTTGAGCCATCTGCATACCCATCTGCTGCTGGCTGGCACTCTGCTGGCCCGCCATCTGCCCGCCGCGCTGTGCGAAGGCTGGAGCCGTTGCTACGGCAACCGCCATCAGGGCGACCAGCGGTAGGGCTTTGAGTTTGAGCGTCATCTTGTTCTCCTGTCGTAGTGCCGGGATCGCTGCTGCTTCCCGATCGGAACGCCGGCTCGTTCCCGGCTGTTGCCTACACCCCTTGGGAGGCACAGTTGCGGCTGGAGGTTCCACCCTTCGGTACAATTCCCGCGCAACGGTCATCTTCTTGGCGCAGGAAGAAGCCAGAGAGCTTCGCCGACAGACTTCTTCTTGGAAGGACCGGCTCCGGAGTTCGCGGCAGAGGCAGGGAGGAAGGAACTGTCGCCTTGACAGAGATCCCGCCACGCCCAATCATCGTCCCGAAATGAGTTTGCAGGGACTGACAGCGCTGGTGACCGGTGGCGGCCACCGGATCGGTAGAGCCATCGCCCTCGCCCTGGCCGGCGGAGGGGCTGACGTGGTGGTGCACTATCGGAACTCGGCCCAAGCTGCCGCTGAGACCGTCGACGAGATTCGTGCGCTAGGTGTCGAAGGCTGGCCGCTGCAAGCCGACTTGGCCAACCCGGCTGAGATCTCGTCTCTGTTCGCCGCCATCGACCGAACGTCCGGCAGCCTCGACATCCTGGTCAACAGCGCGGCGAGTTTCCAGCGACGCCCGCTGGAGGAAATCTCCCTGGCAGACTGGGAGGCCGTCCAGGCGATCAACCTTCGCGCCCCGTTTCTCTGCATCCAGGAGGCAGCACCGCGGATTCGCCGCAGCGCACCAGAACGCGGGAAGACCAGCGGATCGATCGTCAACATCGCCGATTTGAGCGGCCTCTACCCGTGGAAGGGCTATGCGCACCACGGGGTCAGCAAGGCCGGCCTGGCCCACTTGACGCGGATCGCGGCGGCCGAACTCGGGCCGGCAATCCGCGTCAACGCCGTGGTACCCGGCGCCGTCCTGCCTCCTCCGGGTGTCGATGAGGCGAGCGAGCGGTGGCGCGCGATCGGCGACCGGCTTCCGGTCGGCAAGACCGGCGAGGCGGCGCGCATCGGCGAGGCGGTCGTCTTCCTGGCCAGCAACGATTTCATCACCGGCGAGTTGCTGCGAGTCGATGGCGGTGAGCACCTCTTCGCCGGCAGCGGGCGCTAGAGGCCGGCCGGAAACTACTCCAAGGCTTCTCGCCCAGACGATGACATTCGGCACACATCGTGCTACGTTTGTCATCGATGCGCTACTTCACCTGGAGCGAGAAAAAGAACCTCCGTTTGCAGAAAGAACGTGGCGTCAGCTTCGAGGCAGCCCTGTTTCACATTGAGCGCGGAGATCTGCTGGACCTTTTGGAGCACCCAAACCCAAGGCGCTACCGAGGACAACGAATCTTTGTCGTGCGGATCGACGACTATGCCTACCTGGTACCGTTTGTCGAGTCCGACGAGACAATCTTCTTGAAGACCATCATTCCGAGTCGCAAAGCAACCCGGAAGTATCTCGGAGATAGAGCATGAGCGATCTGAGCAAGGAAGAACAAGAACTACTTCGGTCGGTCGAGTCTGGCGAGTGGCAGTCGGTCGCAAAGCCGGAGCGCGAGCTGTCCAACTACCGGACTTTGGCTCGCGCGACTTTCCAGAAAGATCGTCGGATCAACATCCGGATTTCGAGTAAGGATTTGGACGCATTGCAGAAACGGGCCTTGCTGGAGGGCATCCCATATCAGACGTTGATTACCAGCGTCCTCCACAAGTTCGTTGCTGGCCGATAGGCAGCAGCGCCCTCATGAACGCCAGGGAGGATCGTCCGATGGCGTCTCATGCGCCGCTACCTCTGTTCTGCTCCAGTTGAAACGGGACCCCCCCTGAGGTTCAACCACTCGCGGTCTACGGAAAGCTCCGCCGTGGCTGTCGTTGCCACCGGGACTCGGAGTGCACGGTTGGGTAGAATCAGTCGCGACCCTATCCACCCACTGCCGAGAAAGCACGCCGCGATGAGCACTCAGCCCCCACCGCCCTACCCCGACCGCTTGTGGGTCAAGGACTTGCTTGTGCGCGGCATCGTCGGCTTGAATGACTGGGAACGGGAGAAGCGGCAGGACATCCTGATCAACCTTTGCCTGTTCACCGACATCCGGCAAGCCGGCCGCTCGGACGATGCAGGCGACATCCTCAACTACCGCACGGTCACCAAAGCGGTGATCGGCCATGTCGAGAAGTCGCCGTACTTCTTGGTCGAGAAGCTGGCTACCGAGATCGCCCGGATCTGCCTCGACCTGGGTGCGGATCGGGTCCGTGTGCGAGTCGAGAAACCGGGAGCCCTGCGCTTCGCCTCGTCGGTCGGAGTGGAGATTGAAAGGCAGCCGAGCGACTTTGCCTGATCTCGCTCGCCAGCCGTCTGAGCGCTCAAGCCCGCGGATCTTCCTCTCACTCGGCTCCAACATTGAGCCGCACATCAACCTCCCCCGAGCGGTGCGCCAACTCGCCGAACAGGTCACGCTGCGCGGAGCATCAAGGGTCTACGCCTCCGCCGCGGTCGGCGGTCCACCCGGCTCCCCGACTTTTCTCAACGCGGCGGTGGAGATCGCCACCCGGTTCGAACCAGCCGACCTGAAGTTCCGGATCCTGCGACCTCTGGAAGCGGAGTTGGGCCGCACTCGCGACGGCAATCGCAACGCTCCGCGAACCCTCGATCTCGACCTCGCTCTGTGGGGTGAGCGGATCATCGACGATCCTATCCACTCGATCTTCCTGCCCGACCCGGACATCCTGCGTTTCGCCCACGTCGCCCTGCCCCTGGCCGACCTGGCCCCCGGCTTCCGTCACCCGGTCACCTTCCAGACCCTGCGTGAGATCTCGGCGCAGCTCGCCGATCCGCAACGGATCCGCCGCTGCCGAAGCTGCCGTCTCGACCCGGGCGAAGGGTGATCCGCCATACGAGTCTTCACCTCCTGAGCAGCTTTACCTCGCAGCCTCTACGGCCGCGGAGATTCGAGGCCGAAGGCAGCGACGAGTTCGCCGGGGTCGCGCCAGTAGACCTGATGGCCCAGGTGGCGAGCCTGGTCTTTGAGTTGCGCCTGGTGGCGATCCAGCTGGCGTAGCGCTACCGCCTTCTCCTCACCGCCGAGGTCACCGGCTCCTTGGTCCATGGCGACGCGCAGCCCTGAGAGATCGTTCACTTCGCCGAGAGATGTGCACAGTTGGCAGCTGGCCTGACGACTCAAAAGTCGCGCTCACGTCTTGCTTGAATCCTGCAAAGTAAAGGTCTCTTGCATGATTTCCAGAAACTTGCAGGACCAGCGGGGCAACCCAAAGAGATGACAACTCCTAACCGGTTGTCGTGGGCAGTACTCAGAGCCCCTCACCACTGCTCGAACCCACACCGTTATGTGAGGAGTCACCCTATGTATCGCAACAGAAAAAGCCTCTTTGCCTTCTTGATCCCCCTGCTCGTCATGGCGACGATCGCCGCCACCCCCGCCTTCGGCGCCAGCCCGACAACCGGCGAGTTCGGTACCCACTTCATCGAAACCACGATGAACGGCGCCTTCACTCAAGTCGGCTACAACAAGATCAAGTCGAGTACCAACAACGTCACTTCGATCGCGTTGACGCCCGGCGGCGGCGCGATCGTCAAAGCTGACTTCACCTTCTCGGTCAACAGCCAGACGTTCTCCGGCAGCGGCACCTATACGTTCAGCCAGAGCGGTGCCGTACAGACAATCGTCGTCAACGCCTCCGTCACCAATGCGAACGGCGCCCGCCACATCGACTTTGACTACACCTCGGTCAACGATCTGGCCAACCTGCAGCTCGATGAGGACCTGACCGTCAACCAGACCGGCGGCTCCGTGAGCTTCTATTCCGTCGACAAGACCAAGAACCTGGTGCTCAGCGGCAACCGGGAGACGCGGACCATCTCAGCCACCGTCAACAAGGACGGCAATGTCGACTACATCTGGATGAGCCAAGTCACCGACGAGATCACTCCCAGCAACATTCAACGCAGCACTACCTACCAGAGCAACACCGCAACCGCCTTCGTCGACTATGTGATGACATTCAGCGCCGACGACGAGATGAGCCTCTCATTCTCGCGTTACGACGTCACTCGCAACGGCATCCCTTACTCGCTAGCGGGCGGAGCGAGAAGCCACTTCACAACCACCAAAGTGAGCGACGGCAGCTACAGCACCTCCTACCGGCTCCGCTTGCTCAACGGTTACACCGGCAAGGTGCTGGAGTCCAACCTTAGTGGCACGGTGCAACTGAGCCTGGCCGAGAGCTTCTTCGAGGGTGGCGGCTGGAGTTGGAAGGAGTTCGGTAAGTCGACGGCGACCGGCGCCGCGGGCGGTGCTGCCGGAGGCGCGGTGGTTGGAGGCATCTCCACCGACTGCGCGGCTCCGATCGGCGCTGGTGCAGGCGCGGCGATCGGCGCCGTGGGCGGCGCGGTCGGCGGCGCCGCCGCCTACACCGCGGGCAAGCTCTGGGACTGGGCCTTCGGGTGCGACGACGATGAAGCCGCGCAGGCGACCTGCGGTGGACCTACCAAGGAACCGGCCGATGTGCAGGTCGTCAACAACGAACGGCTCTCGGTGATCAGTCCAGTGGTTCCGTACCAGCCCCTTCCCATCTTCTCAACCTCCAACTCGACCTACTTCAACGGCCACAGCGACTTCTCCAGCTTCGACTGGGACGTCACCGGAACCTCGAAGTAGGTCGACCGTCAGACTGACCTATCCCTTCTCATCCCGGCTGCCGTGCATACGGTAGCCGGGATTTGTCCTTCCGGCTCAGCGGTGTCTACTTCACCAGATGGCACACACCTCGCAGCCTCTACGGCCGCGGAGATTCGAGGCCGAAGGCAGCGACCAGTTCGCCGGGGTCGCGCCAGTAGACCTGATGGCCCAGGTGGCGAGTCTGGTCTTTGAGTTCCGCCTGGCGGCGATCCAGCCGGCGTAGCGCTGCCGCCTTCTCCTCGCCGCCGAGGTCACCGGCTCCTTGCTCTATGGCGACGCGCAGCCCCGAGAGATCGTTCACTTCGCCGAGAGATGTGCACAGTTGCCGGCTGGCCCCATGCACCGCCAGCAGTCCGCCGGTCTGGAAGGCGCGCAGCACTATCCAGAAGTGCAACAGGCACTTGCTCTCCTTGCGCCAGGAGTGGAATAGCTCATCGGCGGCCTCGGCGGCGAGCAACTTCCGGTGCAGGCGCCGGCCACGGCGATAGGTTTGGAACAGACCGGCGGCCACGCTCGTCCCGGGATCGGCGGCGCTGCGCCAGCTTGCGGCGCGTGCGGCGACCGCCGCCAGCAAGCCGATGGCGGCTTCTAGCGAACCGTCGCTCTCGGCTCGCGCGTGCTCCTCGACCAACCGTTCGTTCAGCGCCCTTTCCAGCCCTTCCCAGATCCGCCCCTCGCCGGCCGTAGCAAGCCGGCGCATTTGTCCTGCCGTATCCACCATCACCCGCGCATCTCGCAAGTCGGAGAGTCGGCGAGCGGCATCGCGCACGGCTTGGTTCTCGCTCATGTAGCCACTCTCCCCAATGGTCAAGCGCAACAGGCGCAACACGGCCCGAGTCCGCTTGCAGGCCTTGCGCGCCATGTGGACCGCCTGATCGCAACCGTTGGACCGCAGGCGTAGTTGCTCCTCGGCCAATGCCAGCTGCTGGAGGACAAGCCGGCGCAGACCCGCCCCCCAATCCTCGGAGGGGAAAAGACGGAAAATCGGTCCATTGGGAAGGAAATCCAAGGTGGCGAGTATACGCGCAAAGGCCCTGCTGGGCCGCGGGGCGAGCTGCCCTGCCGCAAAGCAAATCGGGCCCGGCCTTACATCCATCCACATGATGAGAGATGGCTGTGAGGCGGGCCCCAGTTCTGAACCTACTGGCTACTTTTGCTCCGTGTGGGTGCCACCCCCGTGACAGCCCCCACCGGGGAAACGGTGCGAGGAGTCATCGGTAGACCAACGAGTCCAAGTTCAAGAGTCCGCGAAGGACTTGAGAAAAGCTGCGACCGGCACGCTGATGCGGCGACCGCGTGAACAGATCAAACCTCCTTCCACTTGCCAGCCGGCAGGATCGCCCTGCCGGCCGAGGGTGGAATCTCGTTCTTCCCACCTATCCATGGCGTAGCGAGGGAAGAAAACCCCTCATAAAATTCAAAAAAAGGAAGGCAGATCCGCCCGCGACTCAGCGGCAAGACGGGGCCACGATCTCACCGGGCCCTTCCTTGCTTGATAATTGAGAATCAATTACTATTAACGCCCCGTCTCGCAAACCCAAGGTCGGCACAGTCAAACCGATTCCATGAGACCGGCACCGCCGGGCCGAAACTACCGGATCAACACCGCCGGACCAATCCTGTCAATCGGTCTTTCCACCTACTAGCCGTGAACATCTCCCCCTCTTTTCTGCTGCTCCTGACCCTCTCGATCCCACTGACCGGTTGCCGAGAGGCCCCGCAACAGCCCGCGGCGTCGCAGCTGGTGATCGGGGTGAGCGTGGCGCCTCAGGCCTGGCTGGTGGAGCGGCTCGGGGAGGACCGGGTGGAGATTCTGACCATGGTCCCGCCAGCGGCAAGCCCGGCGACCTACCAGCCGAGCGACGCGCAGGTGAGCCGGCTGCTCGCGGCGGACGCCTACTTGCGCATTGGAGTCCCCTGCGAAAAGAGGCGCTGGTTCTCGGCGCTCGAAGATTCCGGCCAGGTCGAGATCATCGACCAGGCGGCTGGAATCCACCTCCTACCCATCGACCAGCGGGGAGACTCGCCAGCGCACCCGCCCGAGCTACCGCGCGATCTCATCGACGGCGATCCTCACATCTGGCTGAGCCCGCCGCTTCTTGCCATCCAAGCCCATACCGTCGCCACCCTTCTGGCCCGCCTCGATCCGGCGCACGCGGCGCAGTTCCGCACCAACCTGGCGCAGTTGGAGCGCGAGTTGGACTCGCTCGATCGATCGCTGCACGAAACCCTGGCCCCCCTGGCGGGAAGCCGGTTCTTCGTCTTTCACCCTTCCTGGGGCTATTTCGCTGATCGCTACGGTTTGCAGCAGGTGGCGATCGAGTTGGACGGCAAGGAGCCGACGGACCACCAGTTGACGGTGCTGCAACAACAAGCCCACGACAGCGCGGCCAGCGCAATCTTCGTGCAGCCACAGATCGCCGGGCGCTCCGCCGAGGCGGTGGCCGAGGCGATCGGCGCACGGTTGGTGGTGCTCGACCCCATGGCTCCGGATGTGCTGGCCAACTTGTCGAGAACCGCCGAAGAGCTGGTGGCGGACCACTCGCAGCGAGCCCGGGAGCACTCGCCATGATGAGCCAGGGCACCTCTTCCACCGCCGCCGAGCCGGTGGTCCGCCTGCACGGCGTGACCTTCGGCTATCCCCGCGAGCAGCGACGCCGACCCGCCGTGCGCGACATCAACCTGGAGATCGCCGCCGATGATTTTCTCGGTCTGATCGGCCCCAACGGCGGCGGCAAGACTACCTTGCTCAAGCTGATTCTGGGCCTGATCACACCGCAGACGGGTACGGTGGAGATCTTCGGACGGCCGCCACGCGGTGCGGCGCGGCGGCGGATTGGCTACGTGCCGCAGCAGTCGGAAATCGACCCAACGGTACCCGCCGATGTGCTCGACATCGTCCTTACCGGCCGCCTCGGCCGATCGTCGTGGGGGCCTCGCTACGGCAAATTGGATGTCGAGGCGGCTCGTGCGGCGCTCGAACAGGTCGAGGCCGGCGACCTCGCCCGGCAGCCGCTCAGAGCGCTCTCGGGAGGCCAGAAACAGCGCGTGTTGATCGCCCGTGCCCTGGCCGGCGACGCCGGTTTGCTGCTTCTCGATGAGCCGACCGCCGGGGTCGATGCGCCGCGGGAGCGCCAGTTCCTCGAACTGCTGCTACGGCTCAATGAAGAGCTACCGATCGTGCTGGTCAGCCACGACATCGGCTTCGTCTCTGCCCATCTCAAACATGTCGCCTGTCTCAACCGCACCCTCACCCTCCATTCCGGCAGCGAGTTGAGCCCCGATGACGTCGAGGCGATGTACCACACTCCGGTCCTGGCGCTGCACCCGCACGGCTTCGAACATTCCCACGCCAAGAACAAAGGCGAGTGATGGCACTGCTCGACAGCATCCCCTTCTTTCGCGACATGGCGACCAACCCGTTCCTCGCCACCGGCCTGGCGGCGGCTCTGCTGGCGAGCCTCGCCTGCGGCCTGGTCGGTCCCTACGTGGTGAGCCGCCGGATCGTCTTCTTGAGCGGTGCCGTGGCCCACATCGCGGTCGGAGGTATCGGCATCTCGATCTTTCTCGCCAAGGTCTATCCGCGCTACTTCGCCGGCCTCACGCCCCTGGCGGGCAGTATCGTCGCGGCGCTGGCGGCGGCCATCCTTCTCGCCTGGATGCGCCGCCGCTCCGGCGAGCGGATCGATACCTTGATCGGTGCCCTGTGGGCGCTGGGCATGTCGATCGGCATTTTGCTGCTCAAACTGACCCCCGGCTATCAGACCGAGTTGATGAGCTACCTCTTCGGCAATCTGGTCTATGTCAGCCCGGGCAGCGTCAAGTTGCTCCTCGCCCTCGATGGGGTGATCGTGGTCTGCGTCCTCCTCTTCCACAAGCGGCTGCTGGCGGTGATCCTCGACGAACAGCAAGCGGAACTTCAAGGGGTCCATGTTTTGGCCACCGAGATGCTGCTGCTCGCCCTGGTCGCCCTGACGGTGATCAGCCTCACCCAGGTGGTCGGCCTGATCCTGGTCATCTCACTGCTCAGCCTGCCGGCGGCGACGGCGGGCCACCACGTCACACGGCTGGCGGCGATGATGGGACTGGCGACGGTGCTCTGCGCCCTCACCACCACCCTGCCGCGCATCGCGGTCTATGGCACAACGATCAGTCCCGAGCCGGCGATCGTGATGGCGGCCGTGGTCGTCTATCTGCTCTCGCTCCTGGCGCGCAGCCTGCGCCAGCGGCGCGCGCCGAAGGGCGAAGCGGCAGTCTAACGGCGCAAGATGGCGGTCAAGGTCTCGCCGTCGATGTTGCCGCCAGTCAACACCACTCCGACCCGGCCCGCCGCCGGCACCGCCCCGCTGAGCAGCGCGGCGATCCCCAGCGCCCCGGTCGGTTCCACCACCAGTTTCATCCGCTCGAACAGAAACTTCACCGCCTCGACGATCGCCTCCTCGGAGACCGTCTTCATGCCATCGACATATTCGAGCACGCGGGGGAAGGTCAGTTCGCCGAGGGAGGGAGTGCGCGCTCCATCCGCCAGGGTGCGCGGGTTGTGCACCGTCTGCAGCCGGCCCAAGTAGAACGAACGGGTGGCGTCATCCCCCGCCTCCGGCTCGATTCCGATGACCTCGCAGGCTGGGGCCACCGTCTTGGCGACGATCGCTGAACCGCTCAACAATCCACCGCCGCCGCAGGGGGTCAACAGCATGTCGAGTTGGCCCAGCTCCTCGAACATTTCCAGTGCCACGGTGCCTTGGCCGGCGATCACCTCTTCGTGGTCGAAGGGCGGGATCAAGGTGTATCCATTTTCCTCTTGCAGCGAGCTGGCGAGCCGCGCCCGCGACGTCGCCTCGGGGTCGTACTCGATCACCCTGGCCCCGTACCCCTCGGTCGCCGCCCGCTTGGTCTTGGGTGCGTCGTTGGGCATCACGATCGTCGTTTCAATGGCCAACATCCGGCCGACCAGAGCCACCGCCTGTGCGTGATTGCCCGAAGAGAAGGCGAGGACGCCCTTCGCCCTCTGGCTCGGCGACAACTGCGAGATGGCGTTGAAAGCACCACGGAACTTGAAGGCACCGACCCGCTGAAAATTCTCACACTTGCAGAAGATCTCGGCACCGAGTCGCTGGTTCAGTGTCCGCGAGGAGAGGATCGGCGTGACGTTCGCCTGGCCGGCGAGCCGCCGCTGAGCTGCTTGGATCTGCTGAAACATGGTTCTCTCACCTCGGTTCTGAGCGACTCCCAACCACCTGATACTGCGAGGGTGCAGACCGCCAGCCTGGTCGGGACAAGAAATCACTGAGTCGGCAGCGACAACTAGATAGACTCTAGCCGTGAACGAACACGTGCTGATTATCGACGACGAAGCCGGGATCCGCTCGACATTGAGCGGCATCCTCGAAGACGAGGGGTACCGCGCCGCCAGTGCGGCGACGGCGGGCGAAGGGCTGGCGATGCTCACCCGTAGATCCTTCGATCTGGTGATGCTCGATGTCTGGCTACCCGATCGTGACGGGCTGGACCTCCTGCGCGAGCTGCGCGAGACCGGCAGCGACATCCCCGTGATCGTGATTTCCGGCCACGGCAACATCGATTCCGCGGTCAAGTCGATCCGGCTGGGCGCCCAGGACTTCCTCGAAAAGCCGCTGAGCCTCTCGCGGGTCATCCTCACCGTCGCCAACGCCCTAGAGCGGCTTCGCCTGTCGCGCGAACTGCAACAACTCGCGGAGAAGATCGAACGCAGCGAGCCGTTGATCGGTACCAGCCCACCGATGGTGCGGCTCAAGGAGGATCTCAAAGTCGCCGCCGAGTCCGACAGTCGGATTCTGATCGTCGGCGAGAACGGAACCGGCAAGGAGTTGGTGGCGCGCCAGGTTCATCGCCTCTCCAAGCGAGCGCAAGCCCCGTTCGTCGACGTCAACTGCGCCGCGATCCCCGAAGAGCTGATCGAAAGCGAACTCTTCGGCCATGTCAAAGGAGCCTTCACCGGCGCCACCGCCGACCGCCCCGGCCGCTTTGAGCAAGCGCACGGCGGAACGCTCTTTCTCGACGAGATCGCCGACATGTCGATGAAGACCCAGGCCAAGGTGCTGCGCGTGCTACAGGAGCAGCGCTTCGAGCGGGTCGGCGGCACGACCGCCACCCAAGTCGACGTGCGGGTCCTGGCGGCGACCAACAAGGATCTCGAAGAGGAGATCCGCCAAGGACGCTTCCGCGAAGATCTCTACTTTCGATTGGCCGTCATCCCGCTGCGAGTTCCACCGCTACGCGAGCGCAGCGACGACATCGCGCTGCTCGTCGACTACTTCATCGACCAGTTCGCCCACGAGATCGGTCGCCGAGCCAAGGTGGTGGAACCGGCCGCCATGCAACGATTGCGCGCCTACGCTTGGCCGGGCAATGTCCGCGAACTGCGCAACGTCGTCGAACGCATGATGATCATGGTGCGCGGCGACACCATTCGGGCCAGCGATCTGCCACCGACGCTGCACGAAGAAACCACCCGCGCTCACCAAGCCATCTGGCAACAGGATTTCGCCTCGCTCAAGGAGGCCCGCGCCACTTTCGAGAAGCGCTACATCGAGCGGCTGCTCAGCGAGCTGGACGGCAACGTCTCGCGCACCGCCCAGGCCCTCGGCCTCGAACGCAGCAACCTCTACAGAAAGCTCAGGGCCTACGAGATCGAGGTTCCACGGCGGCTGGCCAAGGAAAGAGAATAGAGAAGGCGGGGTAAGGAGCCATCTCCCCACCCCGCCTCCCAGCCTCGGGTGCCAACCGTTGTTGGAGGGGGCTTTCGCCAAGCCCCCTCGCTCGCAAGAAGCGGCGTTCTTGCGAGCTTCACCCCAAGGAGCCGGCCGCTCCGCGGCCGGAAGGCGCTGCACAGAGAAGGCGGGGTGAAGAATCGAAACCCTTCACCCCGCCTCCCAGCCTCGGGTGCCCCTCCGGACCGAGACTGAGACCAACACTGACCATCACTGAGCCTGAGACCTGGCGCACGGTGGCTGCCGGTGCCGCAACAGCCGGGCACGGAGTCTTCGAGCGGGTATCGAGGAGGAGCCTTGATTGTGCCTTCGGCTGTAGGCCTCAGAACACTAGGAGTCGCTAGGAGTCTGCGCGGTAGAAATGGCTCGACAAAGCGATAGTCTTGGAGCATGGCAACCTCGTTCCGTCCGTACCAACCCGATCAGTCCTATCTGCTGCCTCCCAATCCCCGTGACTGGCTAGAGTCGAGTCACCTGGCA
>JAJRVQ010000093.1 GCA_024277255.1 Acidobacteriota bacterium
GCATCGGTTTGAACGTGGTGCAAACGGCGCGACTTGCCGGCGCCACTCGCATCATCGCCGTGGATCGAATCACGCAAAAACTCAACTACGCCCGCGACATGGGAGCAACCGATTTGATCGACGCGTCGGAACACGATCCGGTGGCGGCGGTGATGGATCTCACCGGCGGGCTCGGGGTGGACTTTGCCTTTGAAGCCGTCGGGCTCCCCGAGCCGGTCGAGCAGGCCTATGATTCCACTCGTAAAGGCGGCAGCTGCATAGTGGTCGGCATCGCCCCGCCCGCGGCCCGCGCCCGTATCAACGTGAACGCGTTGGTCTACGCCGAGAAGACCCTGAAGGGTTCAATCTACGGTTCCACCCGGCCGCGCATCGATCTGCTCCGCCTCATCGATCTGCACCGCGCCGGTCGCATCGATCTCGACAGCCTGCTGACGAAAACCTATCCGTTGAGTGAAATCAACGAAGCCTACGCCGCTCTCGAGCGCGGCGAAGTCGCCCGCAGTCTGGTGATGCCCCAGCAGGGGTAGTCCGGCAATGTGGGGCAGAGAGTCGCACTCTGCCATCTCCCGCGATGCTCCCCCTCCTCAGCGCTCCCCAATCGGAACAACCGGCTGGTCCGCCTTGGGACCGGCGTAGTAGGTCAGCGGGCGGTATAGCCGATTGTCGTCGAGCTGCTCCAGCACCTGGGCTGTCCAGCCGGCGGAGCGGGAAATCGCGAAGATTGGCGTGAACAGGTCCGTGGGAATGCCGAGCGAGTAATACACCGTGGCCGAGTAGAAATCGACATTGGCGTTGAGCCCCTTGCGCTCCTTCATGGTCGCGGCGATGCGCTCCGACATGCGGATCCACTTGGGTTCGCCGAGTTGCTCGGTGAGTTTGACGGCCATCTTGCGCAGGTGCGGTGCCCGCGGATCGAGCACCTTGTAAACGCGGTGGCCGATGCCCATGATCTTCTTCTTGTTGGCCAGGCAATCCTCGACGTAGGCGTCCACTTTGTCCTCGCTGCCGATCTCCTCGAGCATTTGGATGACGCCCTCGTTGGCTCCGCCATGGAGCGGTCCCTTGAGTGTGCCGATGGCCGAGGTGATGGCCGAATAGATATCCGACAGTGTGGCGATGGTGACGCGGGCGCTGAAGGTCGAGGCGTTCATGCCGTGGTCGGCATGGAGGATGTAAGCCACGTCGAGCGTTTTGGCGGCGTTTTCACTGGGCACCTCGTCGCTGATCAGGTAGAGGAAATGGGCTGCCTCGCTGAGGTCCTGACGCGGCTCGGGCAGATCGAGCCCCTGCCGGGAGCGATGGAAGTAGGCCACGATGAGCGGCGTCTTGGCGCAGATGGCCAGCGAACGCTCCTCGTTAAGAGCGCGGTTCTGGTTGTCGCCCCGGGTGTCATAGAGCCCCAGCATGCTCACCGCGGTGCGCAGCACGTCCATGGGATTGGCGTCCTTCGGCGCGCCCTGGATGAAATCGATGAGTCCCTGCGGAAGATTGCGGTTGGCTCGCAGGGTGGCGGTCAGCCCGTCCAGTTCTGCCTGGTTGGGCAGCTTGTGGCGGTGCAGCAGGTGGACGACTTCCTCGAAGGAGGTGTGCGCGACCAGGTCGTCGATGTTGTAGCCGAGATAGCGCAGGACGCCGGCCTGACCCTGGACATCGGAGAGCTTGGACTCGTTGGCGATGACCCCTTCGAGGCCCTTGGCGTATTCTGGTGCTTCTGACATGGCGGAAATTGAGTATGCACGTGGACTGCCCCGGGCTCAACCCAAAGCATCCTTCAAGGTCTGGCCCATTTGCGCGGGAGTTTCGGCCACGGCGATTCCGGCTTCGCGCAGTGCCTGTTTTTTGGCCGCGGCGGTTCCTTTGCCGCCGGAAATAATGGCTCCGGCGTGGCCCATACGGCGTCCGGGAGGCGCGGTGGCGCCGGCGATGAAACCGGCGATGGGCTTGCTGCAATTGTCGGCGGCCCAGGCGGCGGCTTCTTCCTCGGCGCTGCCGCCGATTTCACCGATCATGATGATGGCCTCGGTTTCGGGGTCGTCGTTGAACATCTTCAGCGCGTCGAGATGCGAGGTGCCATTGATGGGATCGCCGCCGATGCCGATGCAGGTGCTCTGCCCCAGGCCCAGCGCGCTGAGCTGCCACACGGCTTCGTAGGTGAGCGTGCCGGAGCGCGAAATCACGCCGACACTGCCGCGTTGGTGAATGTATCCCGGGGCGATGCCGATGCGGCAGCCGCCATGGGATTTCTCGCCGCGACCGGGGGTGACGATGCCGGGGCAGTTGGGGCCGATGAGGCGGGTCTTGCTGCCTTCCATGGCGGCGCGGACCTTCATCATGTCCATCACCGGAATGCCCTCGGTGATGCACACCACCAGATCGAGTCCGGCATCGACCGCCTCGAGAATGGCGTCCGCGGCAAAAGGCGGCGGCACAAAAATAGCCGATACGGTGGCACCTGTTTCGGAAGCGGCCTCTGACACGGTGTCAAATACCGGCACCGTGTTCTCGAAAGTCTGCCCGCCCTTGCCCGGCGTCACGCCGGCGACAATCTGGGTGCCGTATTCGAGGCTGAGTTGCGCGTGTCGACCCCCGAAGGAGCCGGTGATGCCCTGGATCAGGACCTTGGTGTTTTCGTCAACGAGGATGGACATAGGAAGAAGTTTTCAGTTTTCAGGCTTCAGTTTTCAGCCCTTTTTGATCGCGCTTGGATGGAGTGGATGAGGCCCTGGAGCATCGCGGCGATTTCTTTGGATTCGGCGACGAGGGATTTGCCTTGTTCGGTTTCGATGAGATTCAGCTTTTGGGCGATGTAGAGTTGGGTTCGCATTTCTCCATTAGAGGCTTTGGCGATTCGCAGGAAGCGGATGAAATCACCCGTCGAATCCCGTTCATGCCCCTCGGCAATATTCGACGGCACCGAAATTGCGGAGCGCTGGATTTGGTCTCTAAGAGCAAAATTATTCCATTTTTGAACCACTCCGCAAATTTCAACCGCTTGCTGGCAAGCGCGTTTCCACACATCCAAATTCTCAAACGTCGCGAAGCCCATCCATCTGAAAACTGAAAACTGCCACCCTGAAAACTTCCCTACGCGATGGCGCGGACGACCTTTTCGGCCGCGTCGGCGAGATCTTCGCCGGTGATGAGATCGACGCCGGAGTCGGCCAGGGTTTTCCTGCCGGCGGCCACGTTGTTGCCCTCGAGGCGGACCACCAGCGGCAGGTCGAGCGACACCTCCTGACAGGCGGCGACGATGCCCTCGGCGATGACGTTGCAGTTCATGATGCCGCCGAAGATGTTCACCAGGATGCCCTTCACGTTGGGGTCGCTGAGGATGATCTTGAAGGCGTTGGTGACCTGTTCCTTGGTGGCGCCGCCGCCGACATCGAGGAAGTTGGCGGGTTCGCCGCCGTAGTGTTTGATGATGTCCATGGTCGACATCGCCAGTCCCGCGCCGTTGACCAGGCAGGCGATGTTGCCGTCCAGTCCGATGTAGTTGAGGCCGAACTTCGAGGCCTCCACCTCGCGCGGATCCTCCTCCTCCGGATCGCGCATCGCGGCGATGTCGGGATGTCGGTAGAGGGCGTTGTCGTCGAAATTGAACTTGGCGTCCAGTGCCAGCACTTGGCCGTCCGTGGTAACCACCAGCGGGTTGATCTCCACCATGGAGCAATCGCAGCTGATGAAGAGCTTGTAGAGCGCACCGAGCAGTTTGCCGAAGGCCTTGGCCTGGTCGCCGGCGAAGCCGAGTCGCGATGCCAGTTTACGGATCTGAAAGGCCTGCAGCCCGAGCAACGGGTGCACGGTCTCGTTGATGATTTTCTCCGGCGTCTTGTCCGCCACCTCCTCGATGTTCATCCCGCCTTCAGTGCTGGCGACGATGACCGGCGAGCAGCTCTCGCGGTCCACCAGAATGGCGAGGTAGTATTCCTTGGCAATGTCGACGGACTGCGCCACCAGCACCTTGCGCACCAGGCGGCCTTCCGCGCCGGTCTGGTGGGTGACGAGGACTTCGCCAATCATTTTACCGGCGATCTCACCCGCTTCCTCTGCCGAGGTAACCAGATGCACACCGCCTTGAAAACCATTCTTGAAAGTTCCCTTGCCGCGACCGCCAGCGTGAACCTGGGCCTTCACCACCAGCCCGGCGCCGCCCATTTCCTCGGCCGCCGCCTTGGCCTCCTCCGCCGAGGCCGCAACCTTGCCTCTGGGAGAGGGCACATGGAATTGATCGAAGAGTTCTTTGGCCTGAAATTCGTGGATATTCATCGCTTCGCGCTTGTCGAAATGCCGCCGGTGGCGGGGCGGGAACTTACGTTGCGGCCCCCTAGCGTCAAGGTCTATCCTGA
>JAJRVQ010000094.1 GCA_024277255.1 Acidobacteriota bacterium
CGACCGATACACCTTCGCCAGGTCCGAGCCGCTTGTCTTCGATCCACTACCTTGCTGGGTGCACCTCAGCGATGCACAACAACAAGCGAGGATCCAAGAGATGATTGCGGAAATCGAAGCCGACGCTGCTACCGAGCGTCACCTTCAAGGGATCACCCTGCTGGGCGTCAAGGCAATACGGCGTCAGAATCCAAGACGCCAGCCCAAGGCCATGAAGCGCTCCCCCGCCCCCGCCTTTCACGCCGCGAGCCAGCGTGCACGCAGGGAGTTGCAGGAGGCCTATCGGTGGTTCGTATCCGCCTACCGCGAGGCGGCCGAACGGCTACGAGCCAAGAAGCCCTCGGTATCGTTCCCGCGAGGTTGCTTCCCGCCGCCCTTGCCCTTCGCCAGGCTGGAGACAGGCCAGATGGCATAGAAGAGTTCCACCACCACCAGCAAGACAAGTCAATCAGCCGAAGTCTGTGGCGCAGCATGCGCAGACACGGAGAATCCAGGATCCTTTGCGCCTCCGAGGCTACACAAAGCCAGAAACTTACGATTCTCAAATCGACTGAGCAAAATCGCACCTGCCTCGGCACCCGGATTACCGCTTTTCGGGCACAAGAACGCGAATACGGAGGAGCGAAGAGCACCGGAGGAGAAAAACCTCGGCCAGTGCTCGGCAGTCTCCAACTTTGGGATGGCACCCTTAGAGTAGCACCGGAGGCGAAAAACCTCGGCCGGTGCTCGGCAGTCTCCAACTTTGGGATGACACTCTTAGAGTAGCCCGCCGATGTTGAGCACGATCGGATTGAGCGTCTGCCGGAACTGGAAGCGGAAGGTCATGTCTTCCTCCACGTCGCCGTTGTTGGTGAGGTGGATGTCGTAGAAGGCGTCCGGATCCAGCGGAAAGTAGTTGGGGCCGCCGTAGGGATCCTGCAGCGGGTTGTAGTTGGCGACCAGGGTGACAACACCCTCTCGCCCAGGCTCGTAGCTGCGAAACATGTAGAAATCGGTGGCGTCCACCTGCGGCATGCTCAGGATCGCCGGCGCCTCGCGGTGGCTCGAAGCCGACGCCGGGCTGAGGCCGAAGACCAGGATCGCCACGGCGGCGGGGGTGACTATGCGTTTGCAGCTCATCGAAGTGTCTCCTTCAGTTGTGGGACCGAATGTGGCTATTCCGCGGTGAATGGCTCAGCGTTCTGTCAAACTAGACCCGACAGTCAGGAAGGTGTTGAAAGGCAAGATCAACACTTTTTCAAAGAGTTCTCAAAACGCCTCCGCGAGCAAGTCTGTGCAGCAGAATCAAGACCCCATCTACGAGTTCAGCCACTTCCGGGTCAATCTCGCCTACCGGGAGCTCAGCCGCGATGGCGAAGCGGTGGCACTGACGCCCAAGGCCTTCGAGACTCTCGTCGCCTTGATCGAGCGACCTCGCCGCGTGGTCAGCAAGGATGAGCTGTTGACCATCGTCTGGCCGGAGACCTTCGTCGAAGAGGCGACGCTGACCCAGAACATCTACACCCTGCGCAAGGCCCTCGCCGCCGCCGGTGCCGAACATCCGTTCATCGACACCATCCCGCGCCGCGGCTACCGGTTCAACCAACCGGTGCGCACCGTCACCGGCACCCGGCCGACGACCTCCCTCTCGGCTGGGGCGCCGAGACCGAGCCCGCTGCGCCATACCGTGGCCGTCCTGCCCTTCGAGGTTGTTGGAACCTCGGTGGACACGGAGCTGATCGCGGTCGGCATGGCGGACGCACTGATCACCCGGCTGAGCCAATTGAGCCAGCTCATCGTTCGTCCCACCAGCGCGGTCTTGCGCTACGCCACCACCACTTCGATCGCCACGGAGATCGGCCGAGATTTGCGGGTGGAAGCAGTGTTGATGGGAACGATCCAGAACGCCGGTTCACGCTCCCGTGTCGGCGTCCAGCTAGTCAGCGTCGCCGACGCCGCCCCGATCTGGGCGCAACAGTTCGATGTCACCTCGGAAGGCGACTCACCCGACCCGTTCACTCTGCAGGACTCGATCTCCGAACAAGTGGCGCAGGTGCTGAGCCTACAACTGACCCAGCAGGAAGAGGACCGGCTGGTCCGTCCTCACACCGCCAGCGTCGCGGCGGGGCAGGCCTATATTCGTGGGCGCTACTTCTGGAACAAACGCACCGCCCAGGATCTGGAGAAGGCGCTCACCTACTTTAAGCGGGCGGTCGCCGAGGACGACCTCTACGCCCGTGCCCACGCCGGCCTGGCAGACACTTACGTGCTGCTGCCGCTCTACGCCGGCCGGGCGCCGCGCCAGGCCTTCCCCGAGGCGGAGAAGGCGGCCCGCCGAGCCCTCGCGCTCGACGACGGCCTGGCGGAAGCCCACACCTCCTTGGCCTACTCTCGTTTCGTCTACGGCTGGGACTGGCAGGCCGCCGAAGCAGGATTTCTCCGCGCCCTCGAACTGAAACCCGACTACGCCACCGCTCATCACTGGTACGCCTTCTTTCTTGCCGCCAAGGGCCGCTACAGCGAGGCGCTGGCCAGCGCCCAGCGGGCGGTCGAACTCGACCCGCTGTCGATGGTGATCAACACCGACCTGGGTTTTGTCCACTACTTCGCCCGCCGCCCCGAGCTGGCGATCGAGCAACTCGAGCACACCCTCGAACTGGACCCCGAGTTCCCCTACACCCGCTTCGCTCTCGGCCTGGCGCTGCGCGAGGCCGGCCGGCCCAGCGAAGCGATCGAACAGACAGGGCGGGCGGTCGAACTGTCCAATGGCGAGAACACCGCTTTGCTCGCCTGCCACGGACACCTCCTGGCGCGGTCCGGCCGAAACAAGGAGGCGGACGAGGTTCTGTCGCAGCTGCGCATGATCGAGCAACGGGGCGAGGTCCAGGCGAGCCACTTCGCGCTCCTCTTCGCCGGCACGGGCGACATCGGCTCGGCCCTGGCCTACCTGCGCCGAGCGCAGGAGGAGCGCTCACGGTTCCTGGTCTTCTTCGCCGTTTGGCCCATCTTCGACCGCCTTCGCGAGGAGCCCGAGTTCCAGCAGATCCTGAGCGAGCTGAACCTCGGCTAGTGTCCTGTGCGGGACACTAGCCTGGGCTTTGCGTGATCCTCGCAGTTCTCGAAGAAACAAAAATTGCATGGTAGGTTCCATCGGCCATCCAATCGGTCGTTTCTGCGGGAAGAAGGAGAATTCTGATGTCTCGGATCTCGATCTCAGTCCTGGTCTTTGCCCTCGCTGCAGCCCTTTCACCGGCAGGAGTCGCCGCCGCTGAGAATGGCGGGCCCACGCAGGAGGCCGCGCAAGGCGTTGATCTCTTCTCCGATGTCGTCGCGGTGCGCGTGGTCAACGTCGAAGTGTTTGCCACCGACAAGAAGGGACACCCCGTCGCTGGGTTGACCGCAGAGGACTTCGAACTCTACGAGGACGGCCGGCGGGTCGAGATCTCCCACTTCTTCGCCGCCTCCGACGGGTTGGCTTCGTCCACCATGGCCGGTGGCACGTCGGCGGCGGCGGTCGACGCTCCGCCATCGCTGGTC
>JAJRVQ010000095.1 GCA_024277255.1 Acidobacteriota bacterium
CGCTCCCATGACCACGTTAGAGCGCCGCCGGCTGGTCAACTATCTGGCCGACGGCGGTTCGCCGCGCGAGGAGCTACCCGCGGACCACCTGCGCACACTCCTTCCCGGTCTGATCGCCTTGATCCTCGATTCACCCTACTTCCAATGGCGCTGAGGAGCCGACGATGAATTTGACTCGACGCAACTTCGTTCAGGCCTTGGCCGGTCTGTCGCTGCCGGCCTGGTTCCCTCGCATGGCCTTTGCGGCTTCCCCCGATGTCGTCCCGGGAGAACGGGACATCTTGGTCTGTCTCTTCATGCGGGGCGGTGCCGACGGTCTCAACATCGTCGTACCGGTGGGCGACAGCGACTACTACAAGGCTCGCCCGTCGCTGGCCATCGCCGAGCCCGGCCAGGCTGACGGAGCGTTGGATCTGGATGGCTTCTTCGGCCTCCATCCAGCCATGGCGCCCCTCAAGGATCTCTATGACGACGGTGTCCTGGCGGCGATCCAGGCGGTCGGCTCGCCGGACGACACACGCTCCCACTTCGATGCCATGGACTTCATGGAACGGGGAACGCCGGGCGAGAAACTCATCGACAGTGGTTGGCTGGGCAGACATCTGGCGAGTGTCCAGTCGACCAATGACTCGCCGTTTCGCGCCATTGGCATGGGTCGTTTGCTACAGACCTCGCTGCGCGGACCGGTGCCGGCCACAGCCCTGCAATCGATCGCCGAGTTCCATCTCGGCCGTGGCCAGTCCGAGCCGTTGGTCGACTTCCAGGACACCTTGGCACGGCTCTATTCGACGCAGGAGGGGGAGGAAGATCTGCTCAGCGTACAGGCGCAGCAGACCTTCGACGCCATCGAGACGCTATCGGCGGCCGATCCGCTCGCTTATCAGCCGGAAAACGGTGCGCAGTATCCGGTCTCGGAACTCGGCTTCAGCCTGTTGCAGGTAGCCCAGATGATCAAGGCCGACCTCGGCCTCGAAGTGGCCTGCGTCGATGCGGGCGGTTGGGATACCCACGAGGGCGAAGGCGGCGCCGAGGGGCGGCTGGGGCAACTGTTGGGCGATCTGGCGTCGTCCTTGGCGGCCTTCCACACCGATCTGGGTGAGCGGATGGCGCGGATCACCGTGGTGACGATGAGCGAGTTCGGCCGCCGGGTGAGCGAGAACGCGGCCGGTGGGACGGACCACGGGCACGGCAACTGCATGTTCCTGCTTGGCGGAGGGGTGGCCGGCGGTCGCGTCTACGGCGACTGGCCGGGTCTAGCTCCCGACCAGCGCGTGGGGCCGGGGGACCTCGACATCACCACCGACTTCAGGACCGTACTGGCCGAAGTCGTGGAGAAGCGGCTACTCAACCCGGCGAGTGCGGAGGTCTTCCCCGACTTCGAAGTGCCGGCCTTCCTCGGTTTGGTCCACCCGCTTTGAGCTGAGAGACCGCCGCCGGCAGAGCCCGGCGGCGCTCCTTTCTTGGCGGCGGAGGGTATGATGGCGCCGCCGGCGGATCTTGGCCGGCCCTGCAATGTCAGGCAGTGCAACGTGAGGCAAGACCAATGGCCAAGGGTTTGAAGGATCGCGACCTGACATTTCTCGACCTGAGAACCTTTCTCGATCACCTGCGCGGTGACCGCGACCTGGTTGAAATCGAGGCTCCGGTCGATGCCCACCTCGAGGTGGCGGAGATTCATCGCCGGGTGATCGCCGCCGGTGGGCCGGCGCTCTTCTTTACCCGGGTCAAGGGGGCCGATTTTCCGCTGGTGACCAATCTCTTCGGTACCGCCAAGCGGGCCGAGGCGGCCTTCGGCAGGCGGCCGCTGCGGTTGATTCGGCGGCTGGTCGAATTGGCGGAGACCCTCCTGCCACCGACGCCCGCGAAGCTCTGGGGGGCGCGCGACGTGGCCCGCGAGGCCCTGCGAGTCGGCCTGCGCCGGCGTCGCTCAGGGCCGGTGACCGAGGTGGTGACGCGGGATGTCCAGCTCGACCGGCTGCCGGTGCTGACCACCTGGCCCGAGGATGGCGGCCCGTTCGTCACCCTGCCGCTGGTCTACACCGAACACCCGGAGGGCAAGGGGCCGAATCTCGGCATGTACCGCTTGCAGGTCTACGACGGTCGCACCACCGGTATGCACTGGCAGATAGGCAAGGGGGGCGGCTTCCACTATGCGGTGGCCCAAGAGCGCGGCGAGCCGTTGCCGGCCACCGTCTTGCTCGGCGGCCCGCCGGCGCTGATCCTGGCGGCGATTGCGCCCCTGCCGGAGAACCTGCCCGAGACCATGCTCGCCTCCTTGCTCGCCGGCCAGCGCTTGCCGACCTGCCCCGGCCCGGGAGCACACCGGCTGATCGCCTCGGCGGAGTTCGCTCTCGTCGGTTCGGTGGCGCCGGGAGTTCGCCGCGGCGAAGGTCCGTTCGGCGACCATTACGGCTACTACTCGTTGCGCCACGACTACCCGGTCTTCGAGGTCAGCCACCTGGCGCACCGCCGCGATGCGATCTTTCCCGCCACCGTGGTGGGCAAACCTCGCCAGGAAGATTTCTTCATCGGCGACCTGCTGCAAGAGCTGCTGTCGCCGCTCTTCCCGCTGGTGATGCCGGCGGTACGCGATCTGTGGTCGTACGGAGAGACCGGCTACCATTCCTTGGCTGCCGCGGTGGTGCGCGATCGCTACCGGCGCGAAGCGATGGTGAGCGCCTTTCGCATCCTGGGGGAGGGGCAGCTGTCGCTGACCAAGTTCCTCTTGGTGATCGATCAGCCGATAGACCTGACCGATTTCTCCGCCACCTTGGAGCACCTGCTGGAGCGAACCAGCCCGGAGAGCGACCTCTACGTCTTCGGCAACCTTTCGATGGACACCCTCGACTACACCGGTCCCGAGGTCAATCGGGGCTCCAAGGGGGTCTGGCTGGGACTGGGCGAGCCGGTCCGCGACTTGCCCGGTGAGTTCAGGCCGTCGAGCGCGCCGCCGCCCGAAGTGACGGAGGTTCGGGTCTTCTGTCGTGGCTGTCTGGTCGTCGGCGGGCCCTCTTACGGCGAGGATCCGGCGGCGGCGCAGCGCCTTGCGGCCCATCCGGCCTTCACCGGCTGGCCGCTGCTAGTGCTCACCGACGAAGCGCAGCGGGCGTCGGCGAGTTCGATGAACTTCCTGTGGACCACCTTCACCCGCTTCGAGCCGGCGGCCGATCTCCACGCCGCGGCGAGGCGGATCGTACGCAATCAGATCTCCTACAGCGGACCTATCTTGATCGATGCGCGGATGAAGCCCGGCTATCCTGACGAACTCTCCTGCGATGAGCAGACGGCGGCTCTGGTGACCCGGAGGTGGAAGGAGTACTTCCCCGGCGGCGGAGTGGAGATGGGGGATTCGGCCAGCGGCAATCTGGACTGAGGCCGGCGGAGTCGGGCGAGTTCCGGCGTCGTGAACCACCGCGGCCGATGGCGGTACTCACGACCAAATGATCAAGGAGAGTTCCCCATGCACCGATTCTCGTCCTGTTGGCTCGGTCTTCTGCTCGTCTTCTGTCTCATCGTTTCGGCCGGCTCGGCGCGCGCCGCCAACTTCAACGTCGTCTTGAGCCCGAACATCTTTGTGCCCTCGGTGCTCAACATCCAGGTGGGCGACAGCGTGACGTGGACCAACCAAGGGGGCTTCCACAACGTCGAGGCGGTGAGCGGACTGTTCAACAACGGGCCACCGTCGAGCGATCCTTGGACCTTCACCTTCACCTTTACCGAGGCGGGGTCGGTGCCGTACATCTGTATCGTCCATGTGGGGCTCGGGATGACCGGTGTGGTGAACGTCAGTGGTGCTCCGGCGCAGCCGGGCTCGATCCGTTTCGCCTCCGGCGCCTCCTCGGTCAATGAAGCGGCCGGCACCGCGGCGATCCAACTGCAGCGCACGGGCGGCAGCGATGGTGCGGTCAGCGTGATGTTCTCCACCGCCAATGGCACCGCCACCGCCGGTGAGGACTACACGGCGACCACCACGGTGGTCAACTGGGGCGACGGCGACAGCAGCCCGAAGAATGTCACGGTGACGATCCTCGAGGATACGGCCGACGAGCCCAACGAAACGGTGGCACTCGCCCTGACCAACCCGGGAGGCGGAGCCACTCTCGGCAGCCCGGCGAATGCGACGTTGACCATCGTGGACAACGACGATTCCACCCCGCCTCCTCCTCCGCCGGGGCAGGATTGTGTCAAGGACGCGGAGACACTCTGCTTGCTCGACGATCGTTTTGAAGTCAAGGCTGCTTTCGAGACCAAGCAGGGTGCCAGCGGGCAGGCCCAGGCGGTGGAATTGACCCCGGATACCGGCTATTTCTGGTTCTTCACCGCGGAGAACGTCGAGTTGGTGGTCAAAGTGCGCAACGCCTGCGTCGATCCGTTCAACCGTTTCTGGTTCTTTGCCGGCGGGCTGACCAATGTCGAGGTCGACATCACAGTGAGGGATACCGAAACTGGTGTGATCAGGAACTACCTCAACCCGCAGAGCACGCCGTTCCTACCGATCACCGACACCAACGCATTCGACACCTGCCCGTAGGCCGAGGTGGGCCATTTCTTGCGCTGGGAGCCCGGCGGTGGGTTCCCAGCTCTCGGCGATGAAGCCGGCGACCTTGGTGGCGACCTCCCGGCTTCTGAGGATTCGCCGATGGCCCAGCCCATCGGTGGTCAGTAGTTGCGATCGCGGCCAGGCCCGGTGAACTTGCAGGCCGCCTTCGTAGGTCGTTTCTGGGTCCCCCCTGTCGTGCGCGACGAGTAGGGGAGTGTCATTGGCCGCCTCCATGGTGATCCGGCGCACCGCCTCCCAGGAGATGTCGAAGCGGTCTTCGATCGCTCGGGTGAGATGATCGTAGACCCGGTCGGGCAGACCGAAGGAGCGGACGGTGCGCAGAAGAAAACCACCGAAATCGGCGGGTGGAGCGATGAAGGCGAGCCGCTGCAGCTGCAGCCCTCGCTCCACCGCCAGCGCGGCGGCGGCGCAGCCGAAGGAGTGTGCAATGAGGCCGTGCAACGGCCCCACCGCCGCCGCCACGACGGCCACTGCGTTGGTCATCTCGGGCAGCGAGGAGAGGCTGCCCCCCGTCTCACCGTGGGCGGGGGAATCGAAGGTGACGGCGCGGTATCCCGCCTCGACCAGAGGCGCGGCGAAAGCTCCCATCTGGCTGCCGCGCCCCTCCCAACCATGGACCAGCAAGATGGTGGAGCCGCTACCCCAGGACCAGGCGGCGAGCTCCCGGGGCGAGTCGGCAGCGGCACCGCGCGGAGGATCGATCTTGATGGCGATGCGCTGCGCCGTCGCCAGCCACTCCTCTTCGCGGCCGGGCCGACGATGGGTGTGCGGAGTGCGGAAGTGGCTGAGCGCCAGCTTCTCGATCCGACGTGGCGCGATTCGGTAGACTAGGGGAACAACGACGCGCAGCGCCCGTAGAAGGAGCGAAAGAGATCGAACGTTCGTTCTTTTTTTAGGGTTAGTTTTCGGCTTCTTTTCCAAGTTGATCTCCTCAGGGTGTCGATCTAGGTGAGGTCTGCGGAGGGACTCCCGGGGCGAGCGGAGCGAATCAGCCGTTCGAAGGCGCGCCGGGTCCGCGGTTCCGTCTCGGGGTCGCGCAGGAGACGGTCGAAGTGGTGGTGGGCGAGCAGGATCGAATAGAGTTCGTAGGCGAACTGATGGGTGTCGAGGTCGCGGTGGAAGTGACCCTCCTCGACGGCGAGACGGGCGGCGGTGGTCAGCGCCTCGATCCAATCGCGTTGCGCTGCCACCAGAGAGTCGCGCAGTGGACCGGGGCGGTCATCGAGTTCGTTGGCGGTGGCCAGAAAAACACAGCCGCCGGGCAGGTATGGCGCCTGGCTCCACCGAATCCAGCGGTCGACAAAGGCCCGAATACGCGGCTCGCCGCGAGGTTCGGCCAGCGCCGGCGCGATGACATCGTCGATGAAGTGGCGCACGGCAGCGCCCAGCACGTCGAGCTGGAGCTTCTCTTTTGAGGCGAAGTGGGCGAAGAGGCCGCTCTTCGACATGCCGACCTGCTTGGCCAGACTGCCGATCGACAGTGCCTCCAAGCCATAGGTGCTGGCGGCGGCCAGCGCGGTGGCGATAATCGTCTCACGGGTCTGTGCACCTTTGTTCACGGCGGCGATACTAGCACGGTCGTACGGTTTTGAGTCAAGCCGGTCGGGTGGTGAGCGAGGCGGCGAAGGTGGCGATCGCCGCCGCCGCCGTGGCCAGGCGATCTTGTTGAGTCAGCCCGGAACGCTTGCGCGGTTTGAACGAGTGGTCACCGTCCGCGAGCCAGTGGAGGCGGATGTGCGGTGACAGAGAGTAGGCCGCAACCTCCTCCGGCTTGCCGAAAGGATCGCGAGTGCCCTGGAGGATGAGAGTGGGGGTGGTGAGGCCGGCCAGGTGCGCGGTGCGGCTCTTCTCGGGGTTGCTGGGCGGATGGAAGGGGTAGCCGAGGCAGACCAGGCCACGAGCCCCGACGTCGTCGGCGATCCGGCTAGCCACCCGGCCGCCCATCGACTTGCCGCCGATGATCAGTCGCCGGCCGCCACCGAGTTGTTCGATCGCTTGGCGCCAGCATTCTTCGAGTTCCGCCATGCTGTTGGGCGGCCGGCGGGAGCCGCCCCGGCGGCGCGCGGCCATGTAGGGGAACTCGAAGCGGGCGACCCGCAAGCCGCGTTGGGCGAGACCCTCGGCGATGGTGGTCATCAAGGGCGTGTCCATCGGCGCCCCAGCGCCGTGTGCCAGCACCACGGTGAAAGGCGAGGGCTGAGACGATGGCTCATCGAAGAGGAAGTCGATCCGCGGCATGTCGGTCGGCCTTCGATCTCCTCAGGCCGAGCGGCGGAACTCGTCCATGAAGGCGGCCAGCTCTTCGATGCTCTGCCGGGGCATGGCGTTGTAGATCGAGGCGCGCAGACCGCCGACCGAACGGTGCCCTTTCAAGCCCACCAGGCCACGTTCGGCCGCCCGCGCCAGGAAGGGGCCTTCGAGCGCCGGGTCGGCCAGCGTCCAGGCGATGTTCATCCGCGAGCGGCTGGCCGGCTGGGCGTGGCCGGAGTAGAAACCGCCGCTGCCGTCGATGCAGTCGTAGAGGGTTGCCGCCTTGGCTCGATTGAGCCGCTCCATCTCGGCCAGTCCACCCATCTCGTCACGCAACCAGCGGGTGATCAACAGGACGAGGTAGATCGAGAAGACCGGCGGAGTGTTGTAGGCGGAACCCTTCGCGGCGTGGACCCGGTAGTCGAGCATCGAGTGCAGCTGCCCTTCCCGCACCCGCTCCAGCAACTCGCGCCGGACGATGACGATGGTCACCCCCGCCGGCCCGGCGTTCTTCTGCGCTCCGGCGTACAGCATGCTGTAGCGAGAGATGTCGAGCGGGCGGCTCAAGAAGTTCGAAGAACAGTCGGCGACGAGCGCCACATCGGTAGCGGCCGCTAATTGATCATTGGCCGCCAGGTCGAGCGGCGGATCAGGAAACTCAACGCCCTGGATCGTCTCGTTGAGGGTCAGGTGGAGGTAGGAGGCGTTGCGGTCGAGATCGAGTTCGCCGCTGTGTGGAACGCGCCTATAACCTTCACTCTCGCCGCTCCACGCCAGGTGAACCTCGCCCTCGCGCCGCGCCTCCTTCACCGCCTTGGCGCCCCACGAGCCGGTGACCACATAGTCGGCGCTCCCTGACCGGCCGGCCGCGCCGCGCAAGAAGCTCATCGGCACCATCGAAAACTGGAGGCTGGCGCCGCCTTGCAGGAAGAGCACCTCGTAGCCGTCCGGGATGGCCAGCAGCTGGCGCAGGTTGTCGCGCGCTTCGTCGAGGATCGCCCCGAAGGCGGCCGATCGGTGGCTGATCTCGAGGATCGACGCTCCGGCGCCGGGCAAACAGAGGAGATCGCGTTGCGCCTCCTCGAGGACGGTGAGCGGTAGCGTGGCGGGGCCGGCGGAGAAGTTGTGGTGACGCTTCGGCGCAGCGCGCATGGGGGTGGTCTCCTAGCCGGTGAGGGCGGCGGCGAAGATGCCCGGCAGCTTGAACGGTGAGGGGTCGATCTCGAAGCGGGTCATCCGCTTGCCGAGTTCCAGGGACTTCTTGTTGCTGATGAACCAGGGCGGTTTGGGCGTGGCGCGAAAGGGTGCTCGCAGGATCGACTTCTGCGGCCGATCGAACATCAGCGAGTTGTGGACCACGCCGGTGCCGGACTGAATGTCGTAGAGGTCGGCGCCGGGGAAGGCTCCCCAGGTGGTGGCGACCATCCCGTAGCCGATGGCAGCCCAGTGGTTGATCGCCACCGTGCCGTAGCGCAGATCCGCGACCGCGCGATCGAAGGCGGCCGCCACGGCCGGGTCGCGCAACGAGGTCGGATGGATGACCAGGGTGACGTTCAAGGTGCCCCACAGCCTCTCGTTGGCGTAGTTGACGGCGGCAGCGAGGAAGGTGGCGGTGTCCGCCGCCGGCAGAGCGGTTTCGGCCATGACGCTGCAGAAGGCCTCGGCGCGCTGGCAGAGATCGTCTTCGAGGTTGGGGTCCAGATCCGGGATCAGGGTCCACGGTAGGCGGCCGAAGCTGCTCTCGCCAAAGCGCTCGCTTTGCTCGTAGCCTTCGACGAAGCGACTCCACCGCTGCTGGGCGCCGGGGTAGTAGGCCCTGCGGGTCGGCACCACGGCGAGCAGCCGTCGCACCTCGTCGAGCAGCGCGGCGCGCTGGTCCCACCCGGCGTGGGTGATCAGCATACGGGTGGCGTTGCAGTTGAATCCGGCATTGTTGGCCAGACTGGAGACGATGTTCTCCGCCTGGTAGCGCAAGTCGCTGGCCGACCAGGGGCCCGGGACCACGATCCACGGGCTGACGTTGCCCAGTTCGCTGGTGATCTTCTTGTCGAGCTTCGGCCGGCGAGCCGCCTTGTTGGCGGCCCCTTGGGCGCCGCTACCGAAGGCGATCGCCTCCACCGTCTTGTCCGAACCGGTGACGTGGATCTCGTCGACCGCCGGGTGTTCGCACAGGTAGCCCCCCTCTTGCGCCCCGCCGTAGACGACGCGCAAGAAGCCGCGTTTCACCAGCGGCGCGAACCCCTCCTCGAAGAGTGGACCGAGGTAGTCGTTGGCCTGGTGAACCTTGAAAATCACCACGCGATTGTCGACGAATAGCTTATAGAGCGTGTCCATCGGTCCGATCGAGGAGACGTTGCCGGCGCTCAACACCAGCGCGACGCCTCCCTGGTCAGAGTGGCGATAGCTGGCCGCTTGCGGCACGTCGCCGGCGACGACGCCGGGCTCCATCCACACCTCGGCGGTGACCCCCGAATAGAAGAGCCGATCCCATATGTTGGCGGGGATGACCTGAGCGACCACCTGACCATCGTCGCGAGTGGTCACCGGGCCGGGGATCCTCGGTCGGCCGTGGCGAGCGATATCGCGCAGGGAGTTGCGCAGCATCCGTAGGTTGCGAAAGATCAGGTACGGTCCGGCCAGCCACTCTTCACCGGCCAGCGGGTTGGCGGCGGGAATTCCCTCGGCCTCCAGGCAAGCATCGACCCAGCGTCCGGCGACCGTCGAGAAGCTGGCGATGAGTTCGTCGATCAGCTTGGCGCGCCGTGCCGCGCCGATCGCGCTCCAGCTCTTGCGGTGTTTGGCCAGCTCGTTAACGGCGTCGTCGAGAGCCTGGCGCGAGGTCGCAGGGAGATGTCCCACCTCGGCCGGCTCCGCCGCCTCGGCCGTCTTGACAGCGGAGTGGCTGTGTGACGTGGCCACGTCCAGCTACCTGCGGCGAGACAGGAGGTACTCGGGGGCGTACTCCAAAGCCTCGCGGGTGGTCGATGGCGGGAAGAACTCGAGCTGCTGGCGGGCTTGCCGAGCGTAGTCGCCGGCGATCTCCTCCACCTCTTGCAGGGTGCCTTCGGCGGCCACCATGTCGAGAATCTCCTGCGGATCGACGCGTTCGAAACTGCGCTCGTCGAGGACCCGTTCGATACGCCGGCGTGCTTGCGGAGCCAGTCGCGGCAGCAAGAGGAGAACCGGGAGGGTGAGCTTTCCTTCCTTGAGATCGGAGAGCACCGGCTTACCCAAGTCGGATTCGCGAGCGGTGAAGTCGAGAAGATCGTCCACCAGCTGGAAGCAGATGCCCAGCGCCTTGCCGAAGCGTTCCAGGACGGCACCGGCTTCCGGGCGCAGCGGTGGAATGAGGCTGGGGATCGAGCAGGCGGCGGCGAAGAGGTCCGCGGTCTTGCGACCGATGATCTCGAAGTACTCCTCGACACTCAAATCGGGAGCGCCGAGCCGGTCGAGAACCAAGAGTTCCCCTTCGGTCATCCTCACCGTGGCGTTGCACAGCCGCCGGATCACCTCGACCCGGCCGTGCGACAGCGCCATGTTCATGCTGGTGGTGTAGGCCCAGTCACCGAGCAGGACCGTGCGGTGGTTGTCCCACAGCTGGCTGACCGTCGGTCGGCCGCGGCGCAGCGGCGCGTAGTCGATGATGTCGTCGTGAATCAGAGTCGCCGTGTGGATCAGCTCGACGACGGCGGCGTAGGTCACCTCTTCCTGGCTATCGTGACCGAGCAGCTGGGCGGCGAGCAGCAAGAGAGCCGGTCGAACGCGTTTGCCGCCCCCTTCGGCCAGGTACTTGCCGGCCTCCTCGATGAACGGCACGTCGCTCGCCAGTTGCTGGCGAAAGACCACCTCGGTGGCCACCAGCTTGTCGGCGACCAGCTCCAGAAAACGGGCAGGGGTCGCCGCTTGAGGCGGGCTGGCGGTTTGGCGCTCGTTCGGATTCGCCAAGGGCATCGGTTGACTCACGAGAGGTCCGGGATGGCTAAGGGTCGCCGGTGACCGGATCGAAGGGCTCGATACGTTCGAGCTTGTCATCGCGGAACCGGTAGACCTTGCCGGCCTCAAAATACCACCAAGCGACCTCGGAGTGGTCCGGGAAGTCGAGTCGCTCGACTTTGTCCGGTTCGCCGACCTCTTGGTGGGTGCGGCGCTGGTCCTCCGAGGCGATCGAGGCGAGGAACTGGCGCAGACTGGCCACGAAGGCCGCTTCGCGCACCACGATGGAAGAGACCACCGGACTGCCCTGTCTTATTTTCTGGTTGATGTCGATCCTCTCCAACTCGCGCATGTGCTCGCCCTTGAGGTCGCGCACCGGGATGCTGATCACCAGCTGGAAGTCGTTGAAGTAGCTGTTCCAGGGCCACTCCAGGTCGAACTCGCCCCGGTCGTTGGTCAAACCGGTCAGCCGTTGGATCTCTTTGCGCTGGCGCTTGAAGTGGCGCAGGCTGAAACCGGAACGAGAGACTTCGAGGACTACGTACAGACCGCTGATCGGCAGTCCTCCCGGCTCGGTGACCAGACCGGTGAGGCGGATGCGATCGCCTTCCTCGTAGCGTCGGCCCGCGGCTTGCGCCACCGGCGGTGGCGCAAGCAGAGAGAAGAGCATCACCATCACGACCGTTGGTGCAACGCTCGCCAGGCGAGGGTGGCGGCGCCACAGGCCGCTTCTCGGCAAGATCAGCTACTCCGGTAGTTAGTGAAGGAAACGGGCACGTCGAGATCGAGTTCCTTGACGGCTGCGATCACCTCTTGCAGCTGATCGCGCTTCTTGCCGGAGACGCGCACGCTGTCTCCTTGGATGGCGCCTTGCACCTTGAGCTTCATCTTCTTGATCGCGGCGACGATCTGTTTGGCCGTCGGCTGAGGAATTCCCTGCTGGATGGTGACCTTCTGCCGCGATCGCCCGCCGGCGGCATCCACCGGAGTCTCGTAGCGCAGAGACTTGAGGTCGATCTTGCGCCGGATCAGCTTGCTCTTCAGCACGTCGAGACACTGGCCGAGGCTGTACTCGTCCGCCGATTCGAGGAGTAGCTCCTCGCCCTCCAGACGGATCTGCGAAGCCGCCTTCTTGAGGTCGAAACGGGTAGAGACTTCCCGATGCGCCTGGTCGACGGCGTTGCGCACCTCCTGCAAGTCCACGGTGGAGACGATGTCGAAAGATTCAGCCATGACTCGACGGGGAGTATACCGCTTGGCGAGGCTGAGCGGTGGGGGATCAGGAATCCGCGAGAAGCTTCTGAACAAACCACCAGCTTCTCCGCCCGTCGCTGGCCAGCACCATGATCTCGTGCCGACTCAAATTCCTTGTGGGCTTGCCCTGGACGAGGGGGAGGGAGGCCATTGAATCCAGAACTCGCCAGGGCAGTGGCGCCGCTGACTCTGCAGTGGACAAGAGGCCGAACTCAAGCTATTTTGCGTCTCTATGCCACGGAAACGCCCAGGTCGACCGCGCAGTAGGCCAAAGGGTATTCTAGTCTTTAACACCTTGATTACTCCACGCGCCAAGGCGCGGCTCAAAGCGTTGGCGGAGGTCGAGGGGGTTTATGCGTACAGTGTGCTCGAAGAGTCCTTTTGGGAGCACTGGGAGAGGCTGCCCGCCGCCACCCGTGGCAAGGCCGAGGCTTTGACCAAAGATATAGAAGCGGCGATGCGGCGGAAAGCTGCGAAGAAGGGTGGCGGCGAGGAAGAGCAGAGCCAGGCCGCCATCCATGCAGCCGAGAGCTACCCGCTGGCGAACGATCGGGCCACCGCCGACATCGAGGCGCAGAGGCGCGAGATCGCCAGCGAGCGAGAGGAGACCGCTGCGAAGCTGGAGAGGTTTCTCGCCCTGCCGGCAGAGGAGCGTCTTCACACCGTCGCGGAAGCGGCTGAGGAATTCGGTGGAGTGGCCTTGGCCCAAGCGTTGATCGAGGAGAGCTGGTCTAGGATGCCGGGATCTCCGTTGGAAGCACTCTCGTTGGCTGAACTCACCTGCGCCGTGCTGGACAACTGCTCCTGGTCGGCCATTGTGGTCGAACTCTACGCTCGCGCCACGGCCCACATGGCCAATGCCCTGCGCGCGACGGGCCAGCTATGCTCAGCCTCGCGCCTCTTCCGCGCCGCTCGCTTCTTGCTGCGCTACGGAGGTGGCGGTGACCGGCTGGTCCTGGCGGAGATGGACTACCTGGAGGGAGTCCTCCTGCGTGGGCGGAGATGCTTCGAGGATGCACAGATCCTGCTGGAACGGTCTGTCCACGCCTATCGCGCCGAAGGACAACCGGCCCTGGCCGCGCGCAGCCTACTCGATCTCGGCATCCTGCACCAAGAGCTGCAGGACGGCCACCGCGCCGCCGAGGCGGCGGGCGAAGCGTTGCGCATCCTCGACCCCGAAGCCGAGCCGCGCCTCTGCTTCATCGCCCGCCACAACCGCGCTGACGGGCTATGCGCGCAGGGCAAGTACGAGGCGGCGCGCCGGCTGTTGGCCGAGAATGAGGAGTTCGCCCGCCGCTACGGCGACCCGTTGAGCCTCTTGCGCATCGCCTGGGTGGAAGGCAAGATCTCTCGTGGGTTGGGGGAGTTGGAGGCGGCGGAGAGTTCCTTCCTGGTCGCCCGCCACGGCTTCTTGAAGCACGCCATCGCTTACGACGCCGCCGTGGTTTCGCTGGAGTTGGCGCTGCTCTACCTGGGAGAGGGCCGCACCACCGAGGTCAAGGGGCTGGCCAGCGAGATGGTGGAGTTCTTCGAACAGCAGGAGGTTCACCGCGAGGCTAGCGCTGCGGTGCAGCTATTTCGCCAAGCCGTTGAGCAAGAGCAGCTGTCGGTCGCACTGGTCGAGCGCATGAGCACTTACCTAACCCAGTCGCGCAGCGATCCCTCGCTCTCTTTTTCCAACGGGGGTGGCCTCGCTAGCCAGTAGCCCGACGACTCATTTCCGCGTTGGAAGGCCGCGAAAAACTCCTTGCATGTGGGGCCTGCTCATGCAGGTGAGCGCAGGTGAGTAAGCGCCGGCACTACCAGCCGAATGCCGGCAGGGCGCGGCGTGGTATCTCCCAGTGCCGACGCAATGGCGACAGAGGGGGCCTGCCTGCGGCTTGGCCAAGAGGCTATCCCAGCCCGGCCGGCGGCGCCGAACTTAGATCGCAGTGAGGATCTCGCTCTCCCTGGCTAGTAGGACATTCGGCAGAGGGCGCAGTGTCTCAATTAGCACTTGACAATGATAGAGTCTACGGGTGATAATTCATCCACACAAAAAACCAAGGAGGTTAAGGCTATGGTTACCAAGTTGCGAACTGTTTGGGTTCTGCTAGTCGCTGCGCTTGCTGTTAGCGCCGTATGGGTACTCCCTGGTGGGGCCCTAAACTCCTGCGTGTCGACGTCAGGCTGTTCAGACTGCGATCGCACGGGCAATACGCCGAATTGCGCATTCATTTCGGGTCAGGATGGATGGTGCACTTGTCAGCTTACAGTTCATCCTTCTTATATTTTCTGCGATACTTCGGGTGGTGGACCTTGCTCCTATTCTCGGGCTGGCTTGGGTCCGTGGGGCGGGGTGGGTGGAGGAGCTGGCGGAGGCGGGATTTGCACGATCTTGATCGGCGAGTGGTGTCCGCCAGGCTGTGCATCTTGCAATGTTGTCTACTGGCCCTAGTTTGACTTTTTTTCCTGAGGAGTTTCGCGTTATGAAGAAGTTTGGCGTATTAGTTTTGATTTCTTGCCTTGCGATGCTGGTTTCTGGAGTTGGCGCCGAGACTTGCAGTAGCCGTTGGGGCTGTACCGACTGTGGAAGTAACGGCAATGGTGCTAAGTGCGAGTTGGTTGAATGGAATTCCTACTGCGCCTGTCGGATAGAAGTGGGTTTTCCAAAGCTCTGCACTATCGGCGGTTCTTGTGTCTACAATGGTAGCCCCGGTGGACCTGGTGTTGGCCCTGGTAACATCGGTGGACCTTCTTGCACGATTCTCATTGGCGAGTGGTGTCCGCCTTCCTGTGCTTCATGCCGGGTAGTTTTCTGGTACTAGGTTTATGAGTATGATGTCCTGCTTCTCTCGCCGGTTCTGGAGTGGTTGGTTCTTCCTGCTCTTGCTTGCTCCGTTGAAGTTTTCTACTCCGATGCTGGCTACGGAGTCCGAGAGCTTGGTGGATGTGTCGATTCGCCTTGCCGTTCGTGGCGGTGCCGAACCTACGACCCTGAATGGCCATGGTGAGGCTGTTTGGTACGGCAAGACCGCGCGGGAGCCGCGGAGTTTCGAGATCTCTGAGGGGCAGCCTCGGCAACTCCACCTGCCTCCGGGCCGTTGGGTGATCCGCCTCAGCGTTTCAGGTTTTTGGGCGGCGCCAATTCAGTTGGAGTTGGGGGCGGAAGCCACTGTGGTAGAGGCCGTCTTGTGGCCGTCGGGGTTCGTCTCTGGCGGGTTTACCGATCTGCCCAAGGGCGAGCCTTTGCCCCAGGAGGTGATGGTCTTCTTTCGGTCGGATCCCAACAGCGGCGGGGCCAAGGGCGTCAAGGCCAAGGTGCCGCCACCGGGGCGAGTGGCCTGCCCGTTGGACGACCATCTGGCCTTTCGCTGTGAGCTACCCCTCGGGAAATTCGACATTCAGTTCCACGTCGGTAGCTTCATCCCGCGCTACGCCTGGGGCGTCCGGTTGGCCAGCGATGGTGAGAAGAAGCTCGGCCGTATTGCTCTGCACAAGGGTTCTTCGGTGCTCGGTTGGGTGGCTACTGCCGACAATCGCTCGCCGTTGGGAACGAAAATCGCGCTCAAACCGTACATCGGCGGCTCGGAGCCCCGGCAAGACAAACGGGACCGGTTGAAGGCTCGTCGTTTCAAGACGACGGTGAACAAGCAGGGCTTTTTCCAGATCGACGATCTCCCGCCGGGGGCCTACGTCTTGGAGGCTCGTCTGCCGCCCTTTGCCCTGAAGACCACCACGGTGCGAGTTTTCGAGGGCCAGGTGACCGAGGTTGCCAACCCGGCCTTGATGTTGGAGCTTCCCAGGACTTTGACCCTCTACATCCAGCCCGCTGTCGATCCCTGGGGCGAACCTTGGCAAGTGGAGCTGATCGAGTACAACCGGCGCACCCAGCAAACCACGCGGACCTTGCGGGGCGAGGTGGGCTTTGACGGGGTCTACGAGCAGGAGCGGCTGACCCCGGCTGAATACTACGTGCATCTGCAGACCAGTCGGGGAGAAACCTGGGTGAGCGATTCGATCGTGATGGAGGCGGAGGATCTTAGCCATTCGATCACTACCCGCATTGTCGACCTGCGCGGCACAATCACCCTCGGTGAGGAGCCTCTAGAAGCCGAGCTAATGTTTGGTGGTCGGTGGGGAGCGGTGCGGCTGAGCACGACGTCCGACGACGAGGGCAAGTTCCAGCTCTTCTTGCCGCGCGAGGGCGATTGGCAGGTCGCCGTCACCGGCCAAACGCCGCCGATCGAACGAGAGCTAAACAAGGTGACGGTCGAAGCGAACGAGGAGACAGACCGAGCCTGGGTGGAGCTGGAACTTCCCGATACCCTGGTGCGGGGGCGGGTGGTGGATGTGTTGGACAACCCCGTCGAGGCCATTGTCACTTTGCGTTCCGACGCGGACTTGGCGGAAGAGATTGTGCAGAGGCGCACTCAGGAGGACGGTCGGTTTGAGATGCAAGGCATTTCGCCAGGCGATGCACTGATCTCGGCTGCTGCTGGGGAAGGACTCATCGCGGAGCCTCTGGCCTTTCTGTCTCGGCTCGCAGTTCGGCTGGACCGGAATGAGTTGGTTTTGTGTGAGTCATGCCGCGATCTCGGCATCCTTGTTCATCAAAGCATCCAGTTTCTTTTTAGCCGCCTTAGCCCAGCCCTGCCAGGCCGGTAGCTGCAC
>JAJRVQ010000096.1 GCA_024277255.1 Acidobacteriota bacterium
CGGCGTGCCGGTATACCCATCCGTGTGGCACTCGCTGCAATCCACCGAGGTGTGAGCGCCCTGCAACGGGAAGCCCGTCGCGTTGTGGTTGAAGTTCGCCGGTGTCCACGTCGTCTCGCCATGGCAGGTCTCGCAAGCCGTCGGGAAGCCGGCGCTGGCATGGTCGGGGTCGGACGTTGAGTTGTAGTCGGTCTGGTGGCAGGCGAAGCAGTCGCTCGGCGTGCCCGTGTATCCATCCGTGTGGCACTCGCTGCAATCCACCGAGGTGTGAGCGCCCTGCAACGGGAAGCCCGTCGCGTTGTGGTTGAAGTTGGCCGGTGTCCACGTCGTCTCGCTGTGGCAGGTCTCGCAAGCGGTCGGGAAGCCGGCGCTGGCGTGGTCCGGGTCGGACGTTGAGTTGTAGTCGGTCTGGTGACAGGCGAAGCAGTCGCTCGGCGTGCCGGTATACCCATCCGTGTGGCACTCGCTGCAATCCACCGAGGTGTGAGCGCCCTGCAACGGGAAGCTCGTCGCGTTGTGGTTGAAGTTCGCCGGTGTCCACGTCGTCTCGCTATGGCAGGTCTCACAGGCGGTCGGGAAGCCCGCGGCCGCGTGGTCGGGATCCGAGGTTTGCGAGTAGTCGTCACGGTGGCAGGCGAAGCACTCCTGCGACGTACCCGTGTAGCCGTCAACGTGGCAAGCGGCACAGTCGACGCTGCGATGGCCGCCCTGCAGCGGGAAACCGGTCAAATTGTGATTGAACGTCGCTGGCGTCCACGTCGTCTCGCTGTGACAGCTCTCGCACGTGGTCGGCAGGCCGGATGCGGTGTGATCGGGATCGCTGGTGCTGGAGTAGTCCTCCCGGTGGCAGGCTAGACAGTCTCTCGGCGTTCCGGCGTAGCTGTCCTCGTGGCAGGTAGTGCAATCCGCGTTGCGGTGCGACCCCTGCAATGGAAAACCGGTCAGACTGTGATCAAAGCCGGCAGGTTGCCACGCCGTGTCGCGATGGCAAGTCACGCAGTTGGTGGGAAGCCCCGAAGCCGCGTGATCGGGATCCGTGGTGGCGTCATAGTCGTCGCGATGGCAGACAAAGCAATCTGTCTGCGTACCCATGAAGCCTTCCGCATGGCAGGCCAGGCAATCGACATTGCGATGCGCACCGCTGAGTGGAAACGAATCGGGATGTCTGAAAGACGCCTTGTCCCAGCTGTTGGATGACGGAAGGTGGCAAGTCTCACAGTCGGTACTGAAACCCGCCACCTGATGATCGAGATCGGCAGTACTGTCGAATTCTTCTCGATGGCAAGCGACACAATCGGTCGCCGTACTGGCGAACTCGAAGGGCTGCTGTTCGGCATGGCAGGAGTCGCAGTCGAGCGTGGCGTGAACCGGGAAGAGAGGGAAGAGAGTGCTCTTATGGACGCCGACCATCTCCTGCCGGTTCAACCACAGCACCGTGCCATGACAAGAAGCGCACTGCTGCCCCAGCTCGCCCTCATGAGGGTCGCTGTGGCAGTCGGCGCAAGTGGTACCAGCCTGGGAGAACACGGGGCTCTGGTGACAACTGCCGCAAGAAACGTCCCTGTGCGAGCCGGTCAGGGCGAAGCCGACCAGGTCGTGCTCAAAGGGCAGAGGGGAGCGCAGAGGTTTCCACCCCTCCACGCTGTGGCACTCCCCGCAAGCGATCGAGATGTGCCCGTGGGGCTGTTGGAGGCTAGCCCAGGCGGACCCCGGCGCCAGTACACCCGCCAGCAAGGCGAAGAAAACAAGTGTACGGGTGACGTTCATTCCGCGCTTCCAACCCTCACATCCAGGTGCTGCACAGTGGACTCGTCCTCATTTGCGAGGAGAAAAATCAACGTGATCCGGCGGCCTAGATGGCTACCGACCCTCCCTGGATCTTGGGCTCGGCCGGGAGTCTGCCAAACTCAAGGTGAATATCGAGTGAATGCGATGTATCGATCTGCAATCAGGGATTCGCCGACTTGCGCCCAGCGCCGAATAGGCCCTAGGATGGACGCGGTTACCCCACCGGACCCACTAGACGAAGGAGATCTTGGCGCCTTGAGAATCCTCTTGGTCGAAGACGACGCTAGGCTCTCGGAGTCCTTGAAAGACCTGCTGGAAGATGAGTCCTACGCGGTCGATGCCGCCCTGGACGGCATGACGGCCTCCGAGTTGGCGGCCGTCAATGAGTACGACCTGATCATCCTGGACCTGATGATCCCTCCTCCCACCGGCATGGACCTGCTGCAGCAGTGGCGCGAAGACGGCGAACACGTGCCGGTGCTCATTCTCACCGCGCAAGCCTCGATCGAGGAGCGGGTCGCCGGCCTCGACTGCGGCGCCGACGACTACCTGATCAAACCTTTCGAGTACGACGAGTTGCTGGCCAGAGTCCGCGCCATCATGCGCCGGCGGGCGGCATCTGAACTGGTCACCTTGACGGCGGGAGATCTGGAGATGCACCGCGAATCTCGCCGGGTTCTGGTTGCCGGGCGAGAGATCGAGCTGTCGCCCAAAGAATTCGCCTTGCTCGAGTACATGTTGACCAACAAGGATCGTGCGGTCACCCGAGCCCAAATCACCGAGCACGTTTGGGATTCCTCGTTCGACTCGATGACCAACATCGTCAACGTGTTTGTCTACCGGCTGCGCAAGAAAATCGATGGAGAGTCCGAACGCCGCCTGATTCACACCGTCAAGGGGCAGGGCTATGTGCTGTATTCCCACCGTTGTTAGACGCTGCCACCACGAGGTCATCGCCGAAGCGAATACCGATCTTGCGCAGCAGTGGGAAGGGCGGCACCCCGCCGATCATGATGAAGACCCAGTCGTTGTCTAAGACGACCTCTTCTTCCCCACAACGCAAACGGACCACTTGCCCTTCGATCGACACCACGGTCGAACTGAACAGCGCCTTGACCAAGCCACGGCGGATATGTTCTTCGATCCGTTCTTGGTTCTTGCGCTTGATGCGATAGAAGCGGTCTTTGCGGTAGGAGATCGTCACCTCATTGCCCGGCTGGTTGGCCAGCCCCATCGCCGCCTCAACGGCGCTGTCGCCGCCACCCACACAGAGAATTCGTTGCTTGCGGTAGAGCTCGGCATCACGCACCTGGTACATGACCTTGGAGAGATCCTCGCCGGGAACACCGAGCTTGCGCGGAGTACCGCGCCGGCCGGTGGCGAGGATGACGTGGCGAGCAAAGTGCTCTCCCGCCGTGGTGCGCAACCGATAGCCGTGCTCGGTGCTCTCGGTTTCGAGCACTCGCTCACCAAAACGCATCGCCAGGTCATAGCGTCGCACCAGCCCCTCGAACAGTTCCAGAAGCTCCTCTTTCGAATGCTCCGGCTTGTCGAGCCGGCCGTGCAACGGCAGGTCGACCGGCTGAGTGTGAACCAGCTTGCGTCGCGGATACTGGTAAATCGTCCCGCCGAAGTCGGCCTGTTGCTCGATGACGACGTAGGAGAGCCCCTTTTCAACACTGGCCAGGGCAGCGCTCAGGCCGGCTGGGCCAGCGCCGACAATCGCCACATCGACGTAGCCGGGCACGGAAACGTCACCGCCGCATGCATATCCCTCGGCGATGCCGTAGGCGGTATCTCTACCTTGATCGACGGCGTTGCGCACCAACGATAGGCCGCCCAATTCCCCGGCGATGAAAATACCGGGGACGTTGGTCTCGCGATCTTCGTTGAGTACCGGGATGTCGGCTCGTCCGCGCACGTCACCCAGCCCAACCTCGATCGCGCCCACCGGGCAGGCGGTGGCACAGGAGGCAATACCGATGCAGCGCACTCCGTTGATCACCTTGGCCAAGCCGCCGACGATTCCGAGCACATCGCCCTCCGGGCAAGCATCGATACAGGCGCTACAACCGATGCAACGGCTGGCATCGATGTAGGGAAACTGGCCGACCGGCCGTTGAAGACCCAACTCGACCGCCTCTTCCAGCCGCGCGTGGTCCAGCCGCTCGCGGCGACGGAAGGAGATCCAGTAGCTGCCGACGATCAAGCCGACCATCAGTGCCGCACCGCCCCAGATCAGCGCTGCTTCCGCCACTACTGTCCCCCACCGTGGCAATCGCTACAGTCCGCGGCCAACGGTTTGTAACGGACGAAATCGACGCCGTCGTGCTGCTCGACGAGGTGACAGCCGGTGCAGGCCACTGCGCTGTGAGCTCCCTCCAGTGGATAGGAAGAGTCGCGATCATGGTCGAAAAGAGTGGGCGCCCAGACCGCGGACGTGTGGCATCGAGTGCACAGCGTCGTGTTCTGCGTTTCCACCTCGCTCGGTGCCCCGACCGGTAGTTGCATGACGCCGGCGAACTGGCCGAAGTGCGGGTCCTGATGGCAACCCTTACAGGTCGTCTCGGCACCGATGAAGGGCAAGGTCACGGGATCTGCGTCACCGTGGATCGGCGCATGACACTGGACGCAGCCCAGCGCGGTGTGCGCTCCAAGGAGGTCAAAGCCGGTGGCGGAGTGCTCGAACGTAATCTGCCGCCAGCTCTCATCACCGTGACAGGCCAGGCAGTCGGCGTCGGTGAAGGCGGGCGACCGGCCGTCCTCGTGGCGGCTGGCGGCGTGCGGGTCGCGGTGGCAGTCGGTACAACCCAGAGCGGCGAAACGGAAGCGACGAGCCGCGGCCTGCTCAGAGGTGGCAGCGCTGCGCCACTGCGGCTCCACCAGCTGGGCGATCTTTTCCGCCGGTAGCTCGACATGGCAGAAGATACAGGGCACGGCGAGGTGAGCTCCGGCCAGAGGATAACGGGTCTGTTCATGGTCGGCGATGGTGAAGTGGGCCGGTAAGAAGCCTTCGACATCGTGGCAAGACTCACAGGCTCCATCGTCTTCACGGCCGCGGAACTGGCCGAGGTGGGCATCCTGATGACAACCGGAGCAGGCTTCGAAGCCGGCGACACTGAGCCACTGGCCGTCGGTGTGGCAACTGGCGCAACCTACCGTGCGATGCTGACCGCGCAACGGGAAACGGGTGCGATCATGGTCGATCCCTGAAGGTTCGACCGCCCGCCAGCCCTCCGTCTTGTGGCAGCTGGCGCAGTCGTTGCCCAGCCGCCCCTGATGCGGATCGTTGTGGCAACTGGCGCAAGTACCGGAATGGATCCCGGCGTATTGCAGCGGCCTTTCGGCTGGCGGTTCGAGGCTGAAGTGACAGGCGATGCAGTCGAGTTCGCCGTGCTGGCCAGTGAGGGCGAATTGCGTCCTGGAATGATCGAAGCGGCTGGCGGGTTGCCAGCTGTTCTGGTCGTGACAAGTCAGGCAACTCTTACCGGTGAACTGCCCGCGGTGCTCATCGTCATGGCAGTCGCGACAATTGCCGCTGAGGCCGAGGAAGGTGCGGCTTAGCGTGGTGCCGGCAGCTTCGAGACTCTCGCCCTCGACGAGCTTGTCCGGCCGGTGACACTGGCGACAATCGAGAGCGGCGTGCGCCCCGATCAGCGGTTGCCCGGTTAGCCGGTGGTCGAAACTCTCCTCGCCGCCTTCGCCCCACCAGATGAGTTCGAAATCACGTCCGTGGTGCTCGATATGGCAAGTTTCGCAGGCGGCGTATTCGGGACGCGCATGGAGACCGCGCCGCCGCTCGAGCCGCTGCGCGATGGGTTGGTGGCAGGAGAGACAAAGCTCAGCCCGCACGCCCTTGCGCGACTGATGGCACTCAAGGCAGTTGCCGCTGCCTTCCAGTTCGGCGTGAACCCGACTCAACGGGCCGGGTGAGATCTGCGCCAAGCCGGGAGCGGCGGTGAGAAAACCCCCGATGGCGACAAAAATCAGCGCCGCAAGGCGCGGGCAAATCAGCCTTGCCATGCGTAACCGGTCACCCAGGCAACCATGATGTGGACGACCATGAAGAGGTACATCAGAATGGCGAACGGCTTGTGCACCACATGCCATTGGTGAAACAGCCGGCGAAAGGCTTCCCACAGCCGGATCCTCCGTCGCAAGAGCGCTTTGCGCCGCAGCGTGACCGTGAACTGTCCGAGCAGCGAGCGATCGAGTCCCCGGCAGCGGCGCCGAAAGCGCAGCAACCGCCAGCGCAGCAGTCCGCTGTCGATGGGAACCCGTAGTAAGAGAAGAAAGAGAGAGCGCCGGCCAGCGAGCCCCTGCTCAGCGATACTGTTGAGATTCGCCACTTCCGTCTGCGGTAGGCCAAAGTCATTGGTCAGCCGCTGCGTCAGTTGGCGATCGAGCTGCAGCACCTGAGCCAGATCGAGTTCGTCGCCGGAGCGACTGCGTGGAATTTGTGCATAGAGGAAGCGACCGGCAACACCGCTAGCCGCCACCGCGACCATCGACCAGAAGGAGAGAGCGACAAGCCCTCCGACCTTGAATGAGCTATGCAAGAGGATGAACAAAGGGCCGACGATACCGAGTAAAATGTGAAAGTCGAGCCAGACGCTCACCCGCCCCACCCGGCGCAGTGAACGCCACCGTTTGCGTAGCGAGTAGACGAGCATCACCACCATCATGGCGGCACCGGCGATGCCGAATCTCAGCCCCAGCGTACCGCCTGGCTTGAAAGTCCAGTACAGTTCGTGACGCGGGCGCTCGATCAACGGCGTCCGGTAATAGTCCAGCCCTCGATAGGCAAACCAGGCGAAGGCCGAAAGCCCTACGACATAGCAAAGCACTAGGACGATCCGATGGGTGGCGCTCTTCATTCAGACCTCCGGTGGCGGATTGTAGGCACAAGCAGGTGAACGTTCGGTGACTCCCTATCTGACCAGCGAGCAACGGGAGTCGAGTTGCGGTCATCGAACGTTCACCGTAGGATCCGTACTGTCGGTGGCCGGGGAGGTGGATCGGTGAGCAGTCAGATAGCACTAGAAGCTCGTCCGCAGGGCGAGAATTCCGGTACAGAAACCCACAACCGAGCGTCGAGCGGAGTTGCCGTCAGAGGCTGTGGCTTAGGCCGTAGGTTCGGCCGGCGCTGGGCGTTGGCCCATGTCGATCTTGAGATCATGAAAGGCGAAGCAGTGTTGATCGCCGGTGCGAATGGCTCGGGGAAATCGACCCTATTGCAGCTGATCGCCGGTCTTTTCCGGCCGACCCAAGGCACCGTCGAGGTCTTTGGCCGGGCGAGCCATGAAGAACGCCGCTCGGTGCGCCGTTCGCTGTCACTGCTAGCCCATGACAGCTATCTCTACGAGAGCCTGACCGCCCGCGAGACGGTCGGCTTGTGGGCCGGGCTGGTGGGACGGTCGCGTAGTGACTCCGACCTCACCACCCTGCTGGAAGAGGTGGACCTCGCCGATCCGTCGCTGGGAGCTGTCGCCGGCTTCTCGGCGGGGATGCGCAAGCGGCTGTCGCTCCTGCGGGTCCGTTTGGAGGAGCCGGCGTTGGTGCTGCTGGACGAACCGTTCAGCGCCCTCGACACGGCTGGCCGGCGTTTGGTCGAGTCGTGGATCGAAGATTTGCGAGCCGCCGGCCGCACACTGTTGATCGCCTCGCACTCGATCGAGCGCAGTGCGCGCCTGTGCAATCGTGGACTGGTGCTGGATGAAGGTCAGGTAATCTGGCGCGGACCGGCCGCCGCCTTGGCTAACCGTAAGATGGAAGCGCGATGAGCCTGGCCAGTAGAGAACTTCCGCCCGCCGCCCCGACGGTGGCGCAAGTGAAATCACCCCCCGACACCAAGTTGACGCCGATCACACCCCTCGGCTGGTTGGCCAACCTGCGCGCCATGCTCGCCAAGGAGTTGCTGCTCGAATGGCGCAACCTCTCGCGTCTCGGTGCCGTGGCGCTCTTCGGCGCCGTGACCCTGGTCTTGTTTTCGTTCGTCGCTCCGCCGCAAGCCGGAGCGCGCCGCGTAGCCACCGCAGGCTTTCTGGTCCTGGCCTTGCTCCTCAGCTCAACCCTGAGCCTCTCCGAGAGCTTCCGCAAGGAAACACACCACCGGGCTCTGCTGGGCCTGTTGCTGGTGCCGGTCGCTCCCTCGACGATCTTTATCGCCAAAGCCTTTGCCAACTTCCTGCAACTGGTGCTGCTGGCCCCGGTGTTGATCCCGGTTGCCCTGGTCCTCTTCTCGGTCGATCTCACCGCGGCTGGTGGCATCGGCTACCCCGTCTTGCGCCTATTTGCGGTGTGGACTCTGGCCTCTGCCGGTCTCGCCGCACCGGGCACCCTCTACGCCGCGATGACCTCAGACTTGCGCGGCCGGGATGTCGTCTTGCCGCTGTTGTTCTTTCCGCTGGTCGTACCCGTACTGCTGGCCGCGGTGAAGGCAACGGCGCTGGTGCTAACCGGAGATGCGATGCAGCAACTCGGTTCGTGGAACCTTCTGCTCCTCATCTTCGCCGGTGTCCATGGATCTTTGGGCACCGTGCTATTCGGCTATGCCGTGGAGGAATCGTAATGCGTCGAGATTTCCAATGGGAGCACGCGGCCTTGCTGCTGGCTCTTGTCCTGCTGGCCGTAGGTACCTACATCGGCATCACGGTGGCACCACCGGAACGTCATATGGGCGATGTGCAGCGAATCATGTACGTCCACGTTCCCACCGCCTGGATCGCCCTGCTCAGCCTCACCTTCGCCTTCGTCGCCGCCATCGGCTCCCTGTGGAGCGGCAAGCACAAGTGGGACGCGGCGGTGGTCGGCTCTACCGAGACCGGAGTGGTGCTCACCGGCCTACTGCTCTTGCAGGGAATGATCTGGGCTCATGCCACCTGGGGAGTGTGATGGGACTGGGACGTTCGGCTC
>JAJRVQ010000097.1 GCA_024277255.1 Acidobacteriota bacterium
CCCGGCCCCCGCCCAGCCGGCAGCCGCCGCCGTACCGGACGCGCCAAGGAACCTTCTTCGTGTCGTCTTCCCGCTCATGAAACGCCTTCCTTCCGCTCGTTTACTGATGCCATAACATCGGGACAGCCGTGCCATCCGGCATCAATCATATCGGAGTACCACGAGCCGCACAATGCGCTCCGTCCGCGACTTTCCTGCCTCAGGCACGTGAGCGGTACGGCCCAAGCTGGAATCGTGGCGAGGAAAGCGAGAACAACCGACCGCACCGGGTTGAGCCCCTGGATCCTGCTGACAGCGACCGTGAGGATGTCCAAGATCCTGCCTCCCTGAGTCAAGCCACTCGGGCAGGTAACCGAGCCCGCCCAGCTCGTCGCGACGCCACTCGGGAAAGAAGACAGAGGTGGGGTGGACCTGAACCTGTTACCTCCTGCTTGTAAGGCAGATTCCGGTGGGCCGCGAAAACGCCTTGTCTTCTTGCAGTTCACCGCGGCTCCGAAAGCTCGACCGGAGCGCTGTCAGCAGAGAAAAACGGAGACGGCGCGTAGACCTCCGAGCTTGGTAGTACCCGCAGATAACTTTAGTGTTTTCAACCTGGACGGGATTTCCGGCAGGGTGTGGCCCCCCCAGCCCATCCCGCTTTATCTGCTGAGCACAACCATCAGGACGACCGTGCCTGCAATTGCCGCCACCAGCAACGCCCACACCAACCAGGAGCGGGCCCGGATGCCTCTTGCGCCGCTCGGGTATCCTGGCACGCAAGTAAAGTAATTCGCCTGGCGTCGGGTCAATCGCATGCGCGCGTTGACGGCCCATCCGGAGGCCTCGAGGATAGCGCTTAGGTCCCGCTGGCGAAGCTTCAGATGGGCAACCAGGGAGGCGGGGATTGCGACGGACGCCACCGCGACCAGGATACCGGCGAGGGTGGATTGCCAGGTCAGGCTGGCGAGGGTTTTCACTACGAATGCGGCCGAGGACCCGAGCGCGGCGAGAGCAATGCCTCCCCCCGCCAGCACTCCACCAACCATCTGGCCAGAAGGAGCCGATGGGACTTGGGAGACAGGCTGCTTCTTCCCAAAGGCAGCTTGGACGCCGGTAATAGCTTCCGAGCCCACGGTGTCGAGCTTCTCTTCCGCAGCGCCGGTGATCTTCTCGATCTTGCCCGTAACCGCTCGACCTAAGCGCTGGAAGGGCGCCATGATGGCTTCCCATAAACTGATGGGATTCTCGACGATCTCGACTACAGAGGCATCCATCTCCCGGCCGTCCACCTCATGGAATACGCCGCGCTTGCCGACGTACAGGATTCCCCTGCTGCCGGAGGTCACCGGGACGGCGACCTCATAGGGCTTCCCCTTCTCTTTCGATCCAACCTCCACATAGAGCACCAGCATGTTGCTCGCGCGGGCAATGTTTGCGTGCCGAGAACGGTCATGCACCCGGATGCTCAGGTTGAAGTGACGGCCGTCCATGATCAGTGTCCCCATTTCAAAAAGGGCGCGTCTTTTCGGATTGTATAGGTCGGGAAAGCTCACAAAATTGTTGGCGAATGACAGCAGATGAGCCTGGTAAAGGACGAGTTTTTCCAGCAAGCGGACATTATCGAGAACGAAGGCGGTAGTCTTGCTCTGCTCCATCAGCGCACGGGTGTCCCGAACCAACTGGGAGTCGTCCAGGTACTTCCGCAGTCTCTGAGCACCCAGGCCCTCAACGCGGCAGGCCGGTTTCGAGTTGACCCAGTTTTCATGCGGGCTAAATGACTCCTGCACCCGGCCCCACTGCTCCCGAGTCAGTTTCTTCTCGGCTGCATCTCCCAGTAGTGGCACAAGAACCCTCTCTCGAAGATCCTCGAGCTGCACAGCGTAATGGGGGTTGATTCGACTGTCGAAGTCCAGCACGCCGTTTGCCTGGGGGAAAGCCAGAGGAGCTTTGATCAGCAGGGATCGGACGGCAGTAGGATCGGTAAAATCGACCTCCTTGAGATGTGACCTACCCGCCAGCATCTGCTCACCGACATGGGGATCCAGGAGGAGGGCCTCGCAGAGTGTGAAGTATTCGTCGATCTTGTTCCGCAGCGAGGAGAACAGGGAGTAGGCGGCGGAGGTTCTCTCGCCCAGAGGCATAACAGGGGACAAGGGTTCCCCATCAGCCGGCTCGGCCCTTGCCAGCCAGCGGAGGAAGGACTCAGTCTCGGTGAGAAACTGATCCAGGTACTTCTGGCTCACTCCCTTGGAACCACTGGGATGTGAGGCGCCGCCGACGGTGGCAAGGATGTCGTTCAGAAACTGGCGGACCGCGGCATTCTCGTCACCCTGTGCGGCCTCGGGCAAGACAATCCCCGCCTCGCTGACCGCCCGGTGTTCCTCCTCCGTCTTAATCTGCCTTACCTGATCGAGGGTGATCTGGGACTTTTCGGTCGACCCAAGACGGTTCAGGATCTTGGTCGCGGTTTCGCGGATGCGACGGCCCTGGTCGCTTTCGTTACGGATAGCAGCGAACACCAGAGCGGTGCTGCCGGCGTTGGTGCCGACGTGATCTTTCAGGTGTTCAAAGAGCCAGGAAATCGCCTGGCGAAGCTCAGAGCATCCTATGCGCCCGTCATGGTCGGTGTCCACAAGCTCGAGGAAGACGGGGTCAGCGTTGATGGTCTCGATCGGGGCGCTGGTAGCAACCCAGTGGGCTTCATCCAGTTCCCCTACGCGACGCAAATCCCCGGCGTTCTCGAGCTTGAGTTGAAGCGCGGTGCCAAAATACTGGAAGCGAAAGCGCCCCGCACGATTCTCGCCGGCAACACCGTCGTTTCGACCCCATACCATGTCACGCACATTATACCGGCGCACGTCCACCGGTCGTGGAACTTCGCAATCGGGCGAGCGGGGTCCCGCGATCACTCGAGTCCGTAACTCGAGAAATCGCACACGGCGGAGAATCGCCGGCGGCCTTCGGTCAGAATTTCATCTTCTTCGGCCGGCAGCTCGTCCAATTCGGTTTCGATTCGGTCCAGCCACACGGCCTCTTTCTTGCCGAGGTTGAGACGCCCATCGGACAAGCCCGACCGTAGAATGGCAATCGCCGCTTTTCCGGCCGCGAGAGTGCGTAAGTAATTCCCCTCCTCGGCCACGATTGCGTTCGCGATCTGAATGGTCGCCCGGGGGGACAGAACCGCCGCCTGCGGACTCAGCCACTCATCGGAGGCCACCAGCCAATCGCGGAGCCGCCTCGCTTCCCCCCGCTGCGCGGCCACATTCATCAGCCGGCAATCGTAGGCGAGGGATTCGGTAAATGCCTCCGGCGCGCTGCCCGACAGCAGCCGCACATTCTGGACCGATTCGTTGCTCCAGAGATCGCACATGGCGGAGGCGATGTTCCCCACCGGAGAGAAGTGTGCGCAACTGGCCGACTTCCCTTCCATCGAAATGGGGCATCCAGTTATCGCCTTGATCACCGGCCCCTCGTACGCGCAGTCCTTGGAAGGACCTCTGGCGCCGTTTTCGAACGCTACCAAGCTGCGCACCGAGCTCATCGCTCTCACCACCGCGGCGAGCACCTCGGGCAGCATTTTCTGGTGTGCCAACTGCATCGCGGTGTTGGCAAAGCCACAGGCCGTGTCGCCCCCCGGCACGGCGCGCTCACCGCAAATGCCGGCGATCTGGCGCCAGAGCCACCCGGTGTCGCGGGGGGCCAGGACGCCGAGCGCGAAGACAATGCCGAACAGATCTCCGTAGACCAGCGCCTCGTCGTGAACTTCCTTGCCGCCGACCGACTCGATCGAGATGATGTCCGCTCCGGCTTCGACACACCGCTCGAACGACTCCCGTAACTTGGCCCACTGCTCTCCCGATCGCAGCGCCGAGGACTTGCCCTGGTCCCGGATGTCCGTGGGCGTCACGCGCAGTGCGCTCTTCAGCCCGTTGCGCTCGTGAGCGTCGATCAAATGACGTTTGAGTAATGCGGTGAGCTCGGCGCCGTACTCCGGCGCTTCGGTCATCGCCGGCAGCAGCTCGAACTCCAGGACGATTCCCGGAACTCTCAGTGCCACGGCGCGCCGAATGACGTCCCGGGCAATGTCGTCGTACTGTTGCACCACCCGCGGCCAGGTGTCGCCGTTCACGAGCATGATCGGCAAGGTGAAGTTCACCTCGGGGTAGACCTCTCCACCGCCGATCGTCAGGTTGAATCCGCAAGTCACCGGCGCGGGCGCCACGCCGAAGATCAGATCTTCGGCCGACGAGATCGCCAGCGTTCGGTGCGCGGCGACAGGCAGAACACTTGTCTCAGACATTCTGAGCCACCATCTCCCGCGCCAGCGACACCGCCGCGGACGCATTTCCGCTGAATCCGTCGGCGCCTATGTCCGTGGCGTACTCGGGGGTGACGGGAGCGCCACCGATCAGTACTTTGACCCGTTCGCGAACGCCGGCCGCGTTCAAGGCTTCGACGATCTCTCTCATCGCCGGCATGGTAACCGTCAGCAGCGCCGACAGACACACTATGTCAGCGCCCGTCGCGGTGATCGCTTCCACGAACCGCTGGGCCGACACGTCGGCGCCAAGGTCGTGGACCTCAAAACCGCCGCCTTCGAGCATCGACGCCACCAAGTTCTTGCCGATGTCGTGCAGGTCTCCCTTGACGGTCCCGATGACGACTCGGCC
>JAJRVQ010000098.1 GCA_024277255.1 Acidobacteriota bacterium
GCTGGGAACTGGTGAATGACGGCGTCATCGAAAACAGCGCGCCCATCGATCCCAATCTGATGACATCAACGGCAGTCGGGGAAGAGGACGGCACCGCGACATCTCCGGAGGCGGTCGAGCCGGAAATCCCCGAGACGAAAAAGGGCTTCTTCGGATTTCGCCTGCCGCAACTTCCCCATCTCTCGGAAGTGACCGAGCCGGTCGATCTGTTTTTCCACGGCCCCTTCGGCGGAGTGCCGCCCTTCGAACCGCCCGCGCCGCCGTCCCTGATTCCACCTACGGAGATGCCGTGACCCACACTCTACTTTGCCAAATCCTTAAAACACTTACGCAGAGGACTGGGAGCGCAGGCGTCTCGCCTGCATCTCTTGCGAATGACGCTTTCAAATGCCCACTTCGGCGGTTCAAAACCGCCGCTCCTTGAGTCTGACATAGCAGACCGAAGCCGCCGCGCCCGCCCTTTTTCCCTGAGACACCAACACCACTCTTCATGCCCGCCGCCCGTTCCCTTCTCTTCCCGCTGACCGCCGTCGTCGCCCTGTGGGCCGTCGCTTCGGCGCCGGACGCCGTCGGCCAGGGGCTCATGGGGATCGGTCGGGAAGGATCGCGGGTGACCCAGTCCCTTCCCGTCAAGGTCGGCGTCGGCGCCTGGGCCGGCTACGACACCAACGCCAACACTTCAGCCGGCGGCGCCCGCGAGGAAACCGCCTTCTACGGCGGGCGCGCCTCGCTGCGCTACGCCTACGTCACCGGGCGCACCCGCTTCGATCTGCGCTTCCACTTCACCGGGCTGCGCCAGGATGCCGGTGGCGGCTCGCTCGATGACATGATCTACAACACCCGGCTGCGGGCGGATCTCGGCCATCGCTTCAGTCAGCGGGTGAGCATGACCAACAACGCTCTGGTGTCCTGGGAGGTCGAGCCCGACTTCATGGTGGCGGCGTCCACCGCGCTGCGCGACGACCAGTATCTCTACTTCTACGACCGCGCCGCCCTCTGGCTCAGTCTGACCAACCGGCTCACTGCCGTGTCCGCCTACAGTATCGAGGGCGTCAACTACGAGTCGGGTCGGGTCGCGGCGACCGAGGACAGGCTCGCCCACACTTTCAGTCAGCAGTTGCGTTACGCCTGGAGCTCGCGGTCCAGCTCCAAGGCCGAGTATCGCTACGGCATCGTCGACTACGACACCGCGCCGCTGGACTCGAATTCCCACTATCTCCTCGCCGGGGTCGATCATCAGTTCGGTGACGCCGCGCTCCTCACCCTTCTCGGCGGCGCGGAATACCGCAAATACGACCTCACCGGCGGCAAATGGAAACCCTACGCCGAGGCTTCGCTGCTCTATGAGGTCGGCGGCGCCACCACCCTGCGCTGGCTGGCGCGGGCCGGTTTGGAGAACAACGAGGTGGCCGGCTTCGAGAGCCGTTACGGCATTCGCACCGGCGTCAATCTCAGTCACCGCATCACCGACCGCCTCGCCGCCTCTGCCGGGGTTGCCTACGTTTACGCCGACTTCGACGGCCTGGGCTCGGCGCCCGGCATCACTGAAAACGGCGTCCAAGGCCATGCCGGCCTGTCCTATGCCCTGCTGCCGAATCTCGACATCAGCGCCGGCTATCAGTTCACCAACTACGATTCCGGTGACGCCGACCGCGACTACGTGCGCCACCGCGCCACCTTCGCCGCGACCACGACATTCTGAGGCGGCCCACCCTCGACCGGGGTCAGTGACCCCAGCCACAAAAAGCCGCGTCCCGTAGCCGCGCTGGAGGCAGCGTGGTCTGGTCCCAACTTCTCTTCTTCCTATTCCTATTCTTCGTCTTCTTCCCGGCTTTTCCCCCTCAGCCCGCTCGACAACGTCCCACCCCTCTGGCCCAATCTCCCTCTCGCGCAGCGGATGGGCAGAGAACACGGAGTGCAACTCCGTGCTACGACGACCCCCAGCCACAGTAATCCCGCTCCCGCGCCGGGCATTCCCTATTGCCGCATTCTTCTCGGCATGCTAGACGAAGAGGGTGATCCTCGAACTGCGCGACGCCCGCAAGTCCTACGGCATAACCCCGGTGCTCCTCGACTTCGGCCTCAAGGTGGAGGGCGGTGAGCTACTCGCCGTGCTCGGCCTCAACGGCGCGGGCAAGACCACCCTGCTCAAGGTCATGGCCGGGATGACGCCGCTCAACGCCGGTCACCTGCTGTGGGACGGACGCCCGTTTCGACGCGAGGATCTCGACCGCCGGCGCCGCTTGCTGTTCGTTCCCGACACACCTTTTCTCGCGCCGGAGTCATCCGTGCTGGAAAACGTCGCCCTGTTCCTGGAGCACTACGAGGTGGAGCGCGACGCCGTCTTCATCGCCGATTTGCTGGAGGATTTCGACCTGCTGGAGCTGGCCGAAAAACCCATCTCGACCTTGTCGCGCGGGCAAATTTACAAGACCGGCCTGGCCACCCTGTTCGCCGTGGACCCGGACATGGCGCTGCTCGACGAGCCCTTCGCCTCGGGCATGGACGCGGCGGGCCTGCAGTCCTTCCAGACCCGCGCCCGTGCCGCTGTCGCCGAGGGTGCCGCCTTCGTCTACACCACCCAACTGGTTGAGCTGGCGCTGGGATTCGCCACGCGCGTGGTGGTGATCAACCGGGGAACCATCCACGTCGACATCCCCATCGAGGAACTCCGCGTCCGCGTCGCCGCGGGAAGCGATCCGGTGCTGGCGCGCCTGATGGGCAGCCCGACGGGCGGCGGCGCAACGTCCAACCCCCATCGCGAGGGAGACGCCTGATGCCGTCGATCCGCGATCAGCTTTCCTCGTGGAAACAGGAAACCCGCCAGCGGCTGCCGGGCGCGGTGATCTGGCGCCGGCGCTTCTCCCGCTTCTCCAGGAATTTCTTGTTACCACTGAGCCGATTTGCTTGGCGCGTGATCATTCTCGCCATTGTTTTGGCGAACTTAGCCTGGGATTTAGGATCGAACCCTTCCTATTCGCCGGGGATGACAGCCCTTGCGCGCAGCCTGGCGGTGATCTGGCTGCTGGGGCGGACCTGGGTGATTGCGGCGGGATGGCTGGTTCAGGCTCGTTTTACTCCGGAGGCCCGGCTGCGAATTGCGCTGCCTGGCCGTTCTTCAGAAAAATGGAAACCGTGGTGGCTGGCTGGATCGGAGAGGTGCCTCGGCCTTTCCCTGTTCGCCCTCGAGTGCGCGGTGATCGCCTGTTGGGTGCTCTACCGGCACGGCAGCGCCCGCCCGATGGAGGTGATCGTTATGGTGGGATTGACAGTCCTCGCCGCGTTCGGCTGCATCGGCTGGTGGCTGGTGCTGGCGGCCGCGAGAAAACACTTCAGCCTGTATTTCGAGCGACCCTCCTATCGGGGAATTGGCATTCTCGCCGTCTTCGTGGGCTTCGTCCTCGTGATCAACGCGCCAGTCTCTACCGAGATCAGGGACGCTGCCATCGAAGGCTGGCGCGGTCTGGCCCACGTGCCGCTGCTGGGCTGGACCTTTGGCCTGTTGGAAAACGTCGAACCGGGCGATCCCATCTTTCTGGCAGAACAGAAATTCGCCGTCCTGGGCTTCATCGCGGTCGGCTCAATCCTGCCCTGGATGCTTAGCCCCTGGGTGGCGCGGCGTTACGCCCGATTCTGTCAGCGCTACTGGATCGCCCTGCTGGCGCCGCATTGGCCCGGCGGCGCGGTTGCCGCCGCGATCGCTCAACAGGCTCCCTCCGCTTCCAGAAGCGGGAGCTCCGCGATGAGCCCACAAAGCAAGGCGGAAGCAAAAACGGCGCTCGCCTGGCCGCTCCGGCACCCGGCCCTGCCGCGCTGGGCGGTGATCGACCAGATCATGCTGGCGCTGCTCAACGACCGTGAACGGCGCTGCTATGACTTCGTCAATCGCCCCGGCGACCCCATCCTCACCCGCGTCTGGATTCGCTCCGGCCTTGCCCTGCTGGTGGCGGGCGTGACCGTCCCCATGATGGCAAAACTCGGCAACCCCGACTCTCCGCTGTACATTTTTCTGCTTGTCGTGACCCAGTTGAGTCTCCTGGCCTACGCGGCATGGACGGGTCTCGGCGGGCTGCGCATCCGGCCCTGGCTCAACCCAATCCGGCAGACCGTTTCCGAGTTTCCCTTGTTCGCCGGGTTGCCGGTCGGCTTGCGGGATCTGATGGTGACCGACTGGAAGACAACCGCGCTGCGGGTGGCGGTCACGTTTCCGTGGTTCTTCGGATACCTGGCGTCGCTGCCTCTGCCCGACGAGCCCCAGCTGCGGGAAGTCCTGCTGCTTTTGTCGCTCACCATCCATCTCGGCATCACCGCCATCCGGCCCATCCATTTTCCTTCTCAACTGGACCGCCGCATGCCGCGTTCCAGTCCCCTGCGGGGCGTTTTCTGGTGGCGCCTGATCGCCAGTATTGGACTGCTTGTCGGCGTTCTGGCGGTGCTGTTAGGATCCTTTGGCCTGATGGTCGGGTTTTCCGGGCAAATACAATTCCTGCCTCTCAGCGGCATCGCCTACCTGATCCCGGCCTACGCCTATTGGCTAATCCACTGGACCATCCACAATCGCGCGGACACCACAATGGAATTGAAGCCGACGGTGTGAAGGCCGGACCGCCACCAGCCCGCATCCCTCAGCAGTCCGCCAGCAGCTTGCGGTTTTTCCACCCGTAGTTGAACCCGGAGACGACGGTGAGAATGAGGCTCACCCAGATGAGGATCTGGCCGGCGATGGCGGGTCCGGTGATCTTCCAGTCAAACAGCCAGCGCATCCAGGTGAAAGTCGGCTCCTCCGACGCAAGATAGACGAGGAAATAGATCACCACGACGATCTGCCAGATGGTCTTCTGCTTGCCGAGCTTGTCGGCGGCGAGCACCACGCCCTCGGCCGAGGCCACCAGGCGCAGGCCAGTGACGAGAAACTCGCGGGCAATGATGAGGATGACCACCCAGGCTGGCATCAGGCCCGCCGGGATCAGCATGATGAAGCCCGCGCACATCAGCACCTTGTCCGCCAGCGGGTCCATGAGCTTGCCGAAGCTGGTGATGAGATTGTGTTTGCGGGCGATGTAGCCGTCGAGAAAATCGGTGATCGCCGCGATGGAAAAAACGATGGTGGCGATACTCGGCCCATGACGAAAATCCGCCGACATCACGCCGACAAACACGAAGGTCAGGATGAGCCGCAGGACGGTGAGCTGGTTGGGGAGATTCATGGTCTCGCTCGCGAAGCGAGCGGTAAAAGGTGCGAAGGTAAAAAGTAAAAGGTCCAGAGGCTTCGCCCTCAAGAATTACAGGGTACAGCGCGCGATTCAACCCTGTTGTGTGGGTGTGAATGAAAGTGGCGATCATGCGATCTTTGTTTGCCGGACCTTTCCCCGGCGCAAAGATTCCCCGGAGGGGAATTCGGCGGGTAGCCGGTGGTGATGGGAGCCTCGGCGACCAAGCCACCGGGAAACCAACAAAGAACGGCAAGAGCCCCGGCAGGGGCGGTGGGCTCCCGGGGTTGACGGCGCTTGCGGCGGAGTTCTATCGCTCCTGCCGGAGCTTGGCGGTTTTTGTCCACGACTGTCCGGTGGCTTGCTCGCTTGGCTCGCCGCGCGCACCGGCTACCATCTCGCCAAGCCTCCGGCTCGCGGGGAATGGGCGAGCGCTGCCAGAGGTCACCACTGGCTGAAGAGAAGCACATGACCACTACTTTCATTCAGACCCCTGTCGTCTCCAAATTTGGGGCCGTTTCCGGGTGGTCTTACTTTTTACCTTCGCACCTTTTACCTTTTCCCGCTTCTTCTTCGCAAAAAACCGCCCTCTTCCACACCGGCACCGTGGCCTTGATGCGGCGCAAATATTCCCGGCACAGATCGAAGGCGGCGGCGCTGTGGGCGGTCTGCACGCGGATGAAGAGGCTGGCCTCGCCGACGGCGACGAAGCCGA
>JAJRVQ010000099.1 GCA_024277255.1 Acidobacteriota bacterium
GATTCTTCGCCTCCTCCAGCTCAACTTGTTCGAACGAAGGCCGCTCGAACAGCTCCTCAGACCGCCTGATCCCGTCGCAACGGATATTCCTCTTCAGCTCCACCTCGGGATTGCATGAAAGTTAGTGGGACAGCAGTGAGGTATTGAGCACCCAAGGGCTGGTGTTGGGCCAGGCGGTCAGCGAGCTGTAGCCGGGATTGTAGTCGGTGAAGCTCTCGCGGACGGTCTCCCCCCAGGTTGTGCTGGAGCGGCTCACCTGCCGCCGGTAGTGGCCCAGGCCGTCCCAGTCGCTGCGCTCCACTTCCGACCAGGTGGCGTCATCGTGGAACACCGTGCGGCTGGTCTTCTACCGCGGTTTGGCCGAGTCCGGAGCCGAGCCGGTGGTCTTCTCATAGACCACGTAAGTCGAGCGCAACAGCCCAGCCACCTTGTCGAAGCTCTGGGTCGAGAGATGGCGCCCATCAAAGTCGGTGGTGCCGTGGGTCAGCGGCAGGCCGTATTCGTCGGGATCGAAGCCCCCGACCGCGTCGTGCGACAGGGAGAAATAGTGCTTGCTGTAGTGGCCCAGAGGATCGGTCACCGTGTGAATCAGCGTGCGCGGGGGGTTCGGGTTCTTCGGGTCCGAGCAGTGGACGGGAAACTGTAAACCGATGCTCGGCGCGTACTTCCACCGGCCCGCCACTGTGCCATCCTCATTGACCCGGCGGCGCTCCGCGATGGCCACCGTCGGGCCGAGGAAGTCCTTGCAGCGGTCGCCCTCGGGAAGCGGTAGGTTGAGCTGGCGGTAGTCCCACTCCAAACGACCCAGGGTGGGCAGCGTCATCCCCCGCAACTGGCCCGACTGGCGCTCACACAGAAGCTCTGGATCATTCGGGAGGTTGTAGTCGGAAAGAGACATCCTGTAGCTGTCGCCTTCGGGCAGATCGATCCGGGTCAGCAACGGCACCAGCACGAAGGAGCGGTGGATCGGAAAAGGGCAGGAGTAGTTGATCCGCGACAGCGGAATGCTGCTCGTTCCGTAGGTGAAGCGGTAGACCGCCCGGTCGCCACCGAAGGCGGCCAGATCCACCTTGGTCAGCACTCCACCGTGGTTCCAGTAGTAGCCCGCGATCAGGGGATCGACCGAGAACTCCACGCGGTGTACCCGCCCCTGGCTGTCGGTAATCGTCCACTGGCGACGCTTGTTCGAGAGGGTCTGATAGCTCACCGTCACCGTGTTGCCCGAGCGATCGCGGATCTGGGACAAGCGCCGTTTGTGGCCATTGTTCGGGTCGGCCACAAACTCGTGCACTGTGCCATCGGGAAACTCCACCCGCTCGTTGTGCGGCGGACCGACCAAACGCAGTAGGCTGCCATCGCCCGTATACTGCGGAAACTCCGCCGTCGATCCCGGCTGGCCATTGGCCTTGGTGAATAGATGGGGCGAGCCGTCCGGCCCAATGTAGCTCCAGCCCGGCGAGTCGTTGTCCGGATCCAGCGGAGGCAGGAGTCTTCCAAGGCTCAGAGACCATCCCAGGCCGCTGTTACTTAGCCAGGTGGGCTTGCTGCGCTCGCGGGTGCCGATCGAGCCTCCGACGAACTCGGTGAAGAAATCCCAGGGGCGTGAGTTGTAACGCAGGGTCAGCCCGTAGGAAAGGGTGCCGCTGACCGGGTAACTTTGGCCTATCGGTATGGCTAGATTGAGCGCGCCGTTGAACAGGTTTACCGCCTCCAGGTCCGAGGGCAATTCGTAGGCCTTACCGGCATCGAAGCCGCGTGCCAGGTTGGGATGGTCGTTGGCCAGAAGGGGAGAACCGAGCAGAGCCAGCAGAACCAGGGGCAAAGCTGCGAGACGGCGTTGCAAGCGGCTCATCGCTCACCTCCTTGCCCGGCCGGGCCTTCCCCGAGGCGCAGCGCCGAGATCTCCAGGGCCTCCGGGTTGATCAGGATCACCACGTCGCCCGGCCGGAAGGTCTGGGCCGCGGGCTGATCCTCGATCAGCGGCGGCAGCAGGCGCGGGGAGAGTTCCACCTGGCCGTCGTAGGCCTCGCCTTCGTCCAGCGCTCCGCCGTCCTCCACCGCACCGGCCCAGGCCGAAGGCCGCTCGGAGCCCGTTGCGCTCCCGGGACGCACCACCAGTGCCTCCATCCGCGGCCGGTCGTGGCGCAGCAGAACCGCTGCGCCACTGGCGTCGGTGATGAAGGCTTCGGCGAGCAAGGCCCGTTCGAGCAGGCTGCTGGTCGCTGGGGCGGCCACCGCGTAGTCGCCGGTGGCCAGATCCACCGCCGCGAAGATCGACTTCAAGGTCACCGTATCGCCCAGTGCCAGCTGCGCCCGGCCGGCGGCGTCCGCCGTGGTCAGCTGGCGGTAGATCTCCACACGCTGGTGGGTCTCCAGCGGCCGGCGTGAGACCGCAAGCCAGGCCACCTCACCCCCCGGCGTGACGCCTTCGATGGCGACGGCGGAGGGCTGGAAGGTGAGCGAAGGGGCCGCCAGGGCGACGGAGCTGGTGACGCTTGCGAGGAGAAGTAAGAGGACAAGAGTGGGAGCTACGTATCGGGACATGAGGGGCACCTCCTGAGATCGGTGGCTGGGTTGAAGTGCTTCTTGAAGCGTATGCAACCTTCCTGCAAGTTTACGGTGACGGGTAGCAGCCTGTCTACATTTTCTTGACTGCGCTCTGTAGAGCCCGACAACAAGGTACTGACATGAGTTCTTCACCCACCCACCCCCTCCAAAGCCACCGTCGCATCGGCCAGGGCGGCCAGGGCCGAGTTAGTCTGGGCGGTGAGGGTGAGGTGGTTCGGGGTGTCGGCCGGCAGCACCGCCAGGCGGGTGTTGAGGTAGCCGGCCATGCGGCGCAGCCTCTTGGCCGTGGCGCGGGCCGCCGAGAGCAGCTGGCGTAGCGGATCGGGGTGGTACTGCACGGGGGCGAAGCCGTCCGCTTCGGTGGCCGGCTCCCAGCTCTCCACTTGTGGAGGCGAGAGATCTTCCAGCTCGGCGAAAAGGAGGGCGAGCGAGTGCAGTTGGGGCACCAGCTCGGCGATGCGGGCCAGCCGGTAGGCGGCGCCGCGGTGCTCTTCGGCGAGGGCGAAGATGTGGGCCGGGGCGGCCTGGTGGTCGAGGTGGTGGGCCAGGGCGGCCAGCTCGGAGGCGACAAAGAGGGTGAGCGAACGGGAGTGGAGTTCCGGGGTTGGCGGCTCCGCCAGCGTGGCGCTGCCGGCGGCGACCCGGTCGCCAAGCGCCGTGCTCACCAGGCGCAGGGCTTCGAATTCCGCCTCGGCGTTGAGGAACTGGAGGAGGAAGGCTGCCGAGAAGGCGGGGGTGGTTGTAGACTTGGGGTCGCTGCGCACTGGCCGTTAACTCCTGTTGCGTGGCTTCCCGGCGGGGTGTTACAGCACCCCGCCGGACCTGGTGGGTGGAAAAGATGGGCATTGGATATCCGCCGACTGGCAGCGGGCATCACTCTTACTCTCTGATCGGTATCCTTCGGGAAGCACCCAGGATTGGAGGGTTTGAATAACGATGATTCAACGAGGAAAGCAGGATGGACTCTCATTGCACGGTTGAAAATAACAGGACTACAAGTCGAAGATCAAGCTTTTCCGTGAAATAGTTTGGTATGGGAGTCCAGGCCGTCTAAGAATCTGCTCGGATCAGAACAGTCTGGCCAAGATAGGATCCAGGAGTGGCAAAAGAGGGACAGGATCGAAGAATCGAGGTGATCAGCCGGACGGTTCGCCAGTTCCTTGCTGAAAATAGGATGCAACAGCGCGAAGTCGAGGCGAAGGTCGGCTGGAGCCAGCGATACCTCTCCCAGTTGCTCAATGGCCACGTCCGCTTCAATTTCCATCACCTGCTACTCATCGGAGACGCTCTAGGAATTGAAGACAGGGAGTTGTTCTCGCGGATCGCAAGCAACTTCGGTGAACCAAACTCGCTAGAAGGCATTAGTGAGCCGCAAGAAAGCGAAGAAGCCGCTGATTCTGAGCTGGATCAGCCCGAGACTTCTGTTGGTCGTCCCAAGAATGCTGAAAAAGTTGACGCAAGGTTAGGCCAGCTCGCTTCGCTGCCGGTCTGTCGAGCGCTCTTGAACCACTGCGAGTTGATACGCCGTGACGATTCCAGTGGAGTCTATGCCGACGCCGCGCGGGAGGCTTTGACCGCCGCTGAGGCCTTGGCACCGTTACCTCTCGGTTTGCACCAAGACATGCAGGCGGAGGCGTGGGCCGAGTTGGGCAACTCGCTGCGGGTGCGCGGCGAGCTGGCTGCGGCGCGCACAGCCTTTGAGGCTGCCCATCGGGCGGAACGTCGCGGCAGTGGCGACCCATCGATCACTGCCCGAATACTCGCCTACCGCGCGTCGCTCGCCCGTGATTTGGGTGAGTTGGACGACGCTATAGATCTTGGACTTGAAGTCATCGAACTCTACGAAACGCTCGGTGAGGAGCTAAATGCAGCCCGCGCCCAAATCTCTCTGGCGTCGGCCTACGGTGATTTTCTAGACTATCGCTCTGCCTTCCGTCACCTTTCGCAAGCACTAGAGCGACCAGCACTACACGAGGACCCGGCGATGCTCTTGATCGCCATCCACAACTTCGCCATCTTTGTCAGCGAGGCAGGTAGCACGCATCAGGCGCTACAAATGGCAGCATCGGTCGCTCCCTACTACGGCTACTTTCCCGGCGGGGCGGACCTTAAGGCTCGGTTGATCTGGCTACAGGCTACAGCCCAACGCCGGCTTGGCCGCTCCACCAAGGCGGCAGAACTCTTTCGCCAGGCGAGCGACGTTTTCCTGCATCTGGGCCGGGACCATGACGCGGCGATGGCGACGCTAGAGGCTGCCGGCGCCTTGATTGAATGCGGCCAGTTTACGGCGGTAGGGCATTTGGCTCAGCGCGCTACTCGCGATTTGCTGCGCCTCGGCTCCACTAGCGGCGCGCTGGCAGCGCTTACAGTGCTCAAAAACGCTTGTGAAGCCTCAGCGGTCAGCGCCGAACTGGTGGGTAAACTCCAGCGGCGACTGGAGAAGGAACACAAGGCTCCTGGCCGCCTGCCAACACCGAAGGCGTAGAGGGCGCGAGGCTGACTCAAGCTCAGCGGTCACCCCTAGTAGGAGTCTCTGGTTCCTTTTCCAACCCAGCGATAATCTTGGCGATGTATTCCGGTAGCTGGGGCATCAACTGCTGGACCACCAAATCGACCTGCGCTTCGCTAATCGGCGTCGGTCGCCGGCGATAGCGCCGTGAGACGGCGGCAAAGAACTCCGAGAATTCGACTTCGGTGGCGATCAGGATCTTGAACAGCTGGTAGACCTTGATGTCGACGTAGCCGTTGAGCAGTTGGCTCAGGTACTTCTTCGAGAAACCGGCCCGCTCTTCGATGTCGGCGTAGCGCAGCCCGGTCGCCCGAATCCGGCGGCGCAGTTCTTGGAGGAGAGGGTCCATCTCTGGGATGACATGAGGCATATGCTGACAGGGTATAACAAACCGCCACCACACTCCAGCTCTGCCAGATCGCCACCACGCTCGCCCCAGTGATCTCCAGCCTTCCGTTCTTCGCTTCCAAATCGGTGCCAAAGCCGCTTGCAAAAAAAGTGGGGCCGCCTCTGAGGCGACCCCCAACTCAGTACGTCCAAGGCACTCTCGAACAGACCAGATTCGCCACACCCTGGAGGGCTAGCGACCGTACCTAGAGGCCCGCCCCTCGGCGCAGCGCTCGAATGCCGGCAAGTGATGTTCCTGGGAGGCCATGCGGTTGTGCTCGAAGACCCGCTGTACGTCGACGGGAAGATCGAGCCCCATCAGACCGTCATAGATCGCCACGTTGTCGATCTCCGCCTGTATCGCGGCGGTGCACGCCTCTTGCCGGTCGGCGAAGTTGACCTCCTGGTCAAACTCGGCCGGCTCGGGTACCGGAAGGTCCCTCCTCTCCAGCAGCGAAACCAAGGATGCGGCGTGGCGCCGCTCCGCCATCACGATGCGGGAAAAGGGGCGAACCTCGCCCAGATCCTCCATCACTTCCATGTAGAAGGACTCGGCATGGATCTCGTCGGCCAGCGCCGTTTCGATCGCTTGACGCACCTCGGAGTTCAACGGCGTCACCGGGCCGGCAGCCATCCGCCCCATCCCTTTGCCGGCGCAGCCACAGTTACCGCCGCACCGGCCGCCCGGACCGCCGCCGGGGGTGCCCGTTTGTGGCTGCGCCATCGCTGCGCTCGACGTATCGGGCGCCGCTTGCGTTGCGGCCGCACTTGCGTGTAGCGTCACCGCAAGTATCATCGCAAGTCCAACAACTAAGAAGGACTGTACCTTGCCGCGTATCGAGAGTTTCATTGTAGGTCTCCTCGTAGATAGGTATGGATCGGTGATCGGGACTGTCGGTTGTGCTCCAAAGCCGGCCATTTCGCCAGCCATTCCCTATCTAGTGAGAGACACAGCATCGCCACGAGGTTCCGCTCCGTCTGCCAAATCCTGGCAAGGCCACCAGCGGAGCGATAGATCGCTGGCATTCCGACGAAAAAAGATATCCAAATAGAGCCATCTGAGGCGGCGACGGACCCGGAAGTGACCCGTCTGTTGATTGCCTGGAGCGACGGCGACGACGAGGCCGCGGCCCGGGTTTTGCCGTTGATCTACGGGGAACTCAAGCGAATCGCCTTGCAGTCGCTCCACCGGGAGCGCGCCGACCACACCTTGGAGCCCACCGCCCTGGTGCACGAGGCTTACCTCCGGCTGCTTCCCCAGATGTCCATTCGCTGGCGCAGCCGGGCACACTTCTTCGCCATGGCCGCCAAGATGATGCGGCGCGTTCTCGTCGACTACGCGCGCGGGCGCCAGCGCGCCAAGCGCGGTGGCGGAGCGGCCCGGATCTCCCTGGAGCTGATCGGTGACCTGCCGGACAGCTCGGCCGCCGACTTCGTGCGGCTCGACGACGCGCTCACCGAGTTGGGCCGCGCTGATCGGCGCAAGGTCACCGTGGTCGAGCTGCATTTCTTCGCCGGTTTGACGGTGCAGGAGACCGCACAGGTACTCGAATGTTCCACCGCCACCGTGGTCCGGGATTGGCGGATGGCCAAGGCCTGGCTATCCAGGGAGTTGTTGCATGGCTAACCCAGCGGATCCCAACCAGTTTCAGCAGGCCGAGGAGGCCTTCCACCGAATCCTCGACCTGAAACCGGAGGAGCGCGCCGGCGAGCTGGCCGTGCTCGAAGCCGCCAATGCCGCTCTGGCTGCCGAGGTGCGCTCGCTCCTCGTCGTCTACGAGCGGCCGCCGAGCTTGCTCAAAACGAAGCGGCGCCCGGTGGGTGAAGAGTCGGAGGCAGATTTGTGGGTCGGTCGTCGGGTTGGCGCCTACCGCCTGCTGAGGAAACTGGGAGAAGGGGGCATGGGAGTCGTCTACCTAGCGCAGCGGGCGGACGACGAGTATGACAGCGCGGTCTCGATCAAACTCTTGCGCCATGCCCTGGGCGGCGAGAAGCTGGAGAGTCGTTTCCGCCGCGAGCGGCAGATTCTGGCGCAGCTCGATCACCCGCACATCGCTCGTCTGCACGACGGCGGCACGACAGCGGACGGCGTGCCCTATTTCGTCATGGAGTTCATCGAGGGCACAGCCCTCGACCAGCACTGCGACCAAGCCCGCCTCGATCTACGTGGCCGCCTGAAGCTCTTCCTCCAAGTCTGCTCCGCCGTCACCTACGCCCACCGCCGGCTGATCGTGCACCGGGATATCAAGCCTGCCAACATCCTGGTCACCGCCGACGGCCTCCCCAAACTTCTCGACTTCGGCATCGCCAAGCTCCTCGAAGAGGATGGCCGGGACGGGGAGGCGACGCTCACCGAGGCCGGGATGCGCCCGCTGACTCCCAGCTACGCCAGCCCGGAACAATTGCGAGGAGAAGCGATCACCACCGCCAGCGACATCTACTCCTTGGGAGTCACCCTCTATCGACTGTTGACCGGCCGGGTGCCCAAGCGCGATTCGCCAGCTGGCGATTTCCCCAAAGCCAGCCGCTCGATCGAACCCGACTTTCTTGCCGAGCGGGAGGGCGCAGGGAGGACGGGCGGCGCTTGGCGCAAGGCGATGGATGGGGATCTCGATGTCATCCTGCTCAAGGTCCTGGCGTTGGATGCCGACGATCGCTATTCCTCCGTCGACTCCTTGGCCGAGGATCTGCGCCGCTGGCTGGAGGGACGGTCTATCCTGGCGCGGCCGCCCACACCCCTCTACCGGCTGCGCAAATTCGCCGGCCGCAACCGGCTGAGCACCGCCTTGGTGGCGATTCTGGCAACCGTCCTGCTCGGTTATGCCGCGACCGCGACCTACCTGGTCGTTCGCCTCTCGGCCGAACACGAACGGGTGCAGCTCGAACAGCAACGCTCCGAGCAGGCGGCGAACTTCCTGGCCAAGACCTTCGAGATCGCCAACCCGCAGAGCGGTCGCGGTGCCGAGATCACCGCTCGGCAGATTCTCAGCCACGGCGCCGAGCGGGTCGGCGAGGAACTCGCCGAACAACCGCAACTGCAAGCCCGCCTGTTCTCCACCATCGCCGGCCTGTTCGACAAGCTGGGGCTCTACGCGGAGGCATTGCCCTTGCTGAAGAAGAGCGCCGAGTTGAGCGCGCAACAGCTCGGCGAAAACCATCTCACCACCCTCAAGACCCGTTCCGAACTCGGTGCCTTGCAGGTCGAGACGGGCGACTTCGAGAGCGCGGAGGCGCTCCTCGATGAGACGGTGCGCCGACTGCGCCAACTCGGCGCCCGGGCTGAACCGGAACTGGCGAGTGGCCTGACCCGGTTGGGGTTCACCAGGATCCGGCGCGGCGACTTCGCGCCGGCGCGCCAGGCGATCGAGGAGAGTCTCGAACTGCATCGACGATTGCCGGAGCCCGACCCGGTCAAGATCGGTGACGCACTCCATCTGCTCGGCCTCATCGCCTCGAACCAGGGGGATGAGGGGCGTGCCGAGGAGTTTTTCCGCCAGGCGGTGGCCAGCCGAGCCGAAGTGGTCGGCCGGTTGCACCCTGACCAGCTGGCGAGCCTCAAGTCGTTGGCCAAGATCGCACAGAGCAAGAACGACTTCGAGACATCGCGCTCGTTGGGCGAGGAGGTCTTGGCCTTGGAAGTCGAGCTGTGGGGCGAGGAGCATCCGAAGATCGCCTTCACCCTCACCAACCTCGGTCTCGACGCGATGGGGAGCGGAGATCTGGAGAGAGCCGAATCCCTCTTCGTGCGGGCACTGGAAATGAGGCGCAAGCTCCTCGGCGCGCAGCACGCCGCCGTCAGTCCAAGCCTGTCCATGTTGGCCTCGCTACGGGTGCGCCAAGAGCGTCTACCGGAAGCCGAAGAACTCTATCGCGAGAGCCTGCGGCTGGCGCGCGCCGCCTTCGGAGCCAAGTCGCCGATCCTGAGCAATATCCTACAACCACTGGGGCAACTGCTCATCCAGACAGGCAGAGCCCGCGACGCGGAGCCCTTGCTGCGCGACGCCTATGAACTCCGGCGAGAGAAGATGGGGCCCACCAACTCTCTGGTGGTGAGCACCGGCGGCGTCCTCGCAGACTGTCTCAGCGCCCAGCAGCACTTCGCGGAGGCTGAGCCGCTGATGCTAGCCCACTATCGACAGCTCGAAGCGCAAGGCGACAGCTCGGCACTCGCCAAGGCGGCCGCGGCGGTGAGCGAACTCTACGCCCGCTGGCCACGGGCGGAGAAGGCCTACGAGTTCCACCGCATCGCGGAAGCGATGGAGCAAAGACTGGCCGCCTCGGCCTCCGATCGATCGTCACTCCGGTGACCGCTTACGACCTCCAGGAGTTTCACCGCGGGCTCTGAGGGCAATCACTCCACCTGCTGACTCCTCACCAGATAGAAGTAGACAAGCTGGGCGCCGGCAACGCGCATTCCGATCCTTGGCCGCTTGCCGGGCAGCTCGGAATCGCGGGACGGGAACTCAGCTCTGGCCAGGACCGCTTGAGTTTCAGCGTGCGCCCCTCGACGGCAGTGGTGGCCTCACCGCCTTTCGCGCAATCGTATCTCGGGCTTTTGCGCAAACGCGGACGGAGGTCTTGTCATGGTGTACGGAAGTGCCCCCACTTCGGGGCGGAGGAAAATTCTCAACGCAAGTGGGCTGCGGTTCAGGATAGTGATCGCACTGCTCGCCATTCTGGTAACCGCGACGGTTGGCCAGGCGCAGCTCATCTCTGCCGGTCCGCGGGCCAGCCAGCTCCCGGTGGGTCCGATCCAGCCGGTTCCCACGCAGTTCAGCAAATTCACCGCGCCCTCATTCCCCTTCGACAGCGTCCAGGGCGAGTTGATCAACTACGAGACGCAGTTGATCAAACCGATCTTGGTGACCGACGACGGGCAGTTCGTCGTCGTCGCCAACGAGCCGGAAAACCGCGTCGTGGTGTTGACGCCCGACTTGCAGACGATCATCGCCGAGATCGTAGTCGGGCAGGGAATCACCGCGCTGGCCGAGCGGCCCAACCAGCCGGCGGACGGAGGCGAGATCTGGGTTTCGGTACGCCACCAGAGTTCCGTGGTGGTGATCGACAAGGCGACCTGGCGGGTCAGCAACCTGCTGCGCGCCAAGATCACCAACCAGGGAATCGGAGCCAAGAACGCGGCGACCCCCGGCGGCATCGCCTTTAGCGCCGACGGCACCCGAGCCTTCGTCGCCGCCAGCGCCACCAACAAGCTGACCGTCTTCGACGCGGTGGCCAAGAGCTTCGTCAAGAACATCGCCCTCAAGGCGACCCACAACGGGCGTAGCACGGAACTCGAAGAGCCGATGGCGGTTCTCAGTGACGGTACCAACGTCTACGTCGTCTCCCACGCCTCCGGCAACCAGTCGATCGTCGACACCAACTTTGGACCGTTCCCACCCGCCTCCATCAATCTTCATGGCCCCGGCAACGTCTTCGTCGAGGATCTGGACGATGACCTATTGCTCGCTCGCTCTCTCCCGGATTTTGACGTCATGGTGGTCGACATCGCCAGCGAAGCGGTGGTCAACCACTTCAAGGCGGTTGGAACCACCCTCTTCGGCATCGCACTCCACCCTGCCACCGGCCGGCTGGTGGTGGCCAACATGGAGGCGCGCAACGGCGAGCTAATCGGCGAAGGCTCCTTCCCTCAGGGCCGCGTGGTTGAGAACCGGATCACCTATGTCGACCCATCGGGGCTGCCGGCGAACTACACCTACACCGTGACCGAAGGGCTGGGAACCGACTCGGTGAATATCGTCATGCCGACCGACGTGGAGGTCGACAACAGCGGGCGGGTCTTCGTCGCCGGCGGCGCCTCGGCCACCATCGGTGTCTTCGATGGCGCCGGAGCCTACCTCGGCGCCATGCGCACCGGCGTCGGGCCGCGCGGCCTCGCCTTCTCCGCGGTGCTCAACCGCCTCTACGCCTACAACCGGGCCGACAACACGGTGACCTTCTACAACCTGGCGGCCGGCATCCCACCCCTGCCCGCCGGCAACACCCGCCTGGTCGATCCAACCTTCGACCGGGTAAGGCAAGGACGCAAGATCTTCCTCTCGCCGAGACAATCGGGCGCCTCCACCACCGGTTGCTTCTCCTGCCACCAGGATCTGCGCAAGGACCGGGTTGGCTGGGAGCTGAGCAAGTTCTTCGATCAGACCGAACGGTTCACCAACGAGAACCAACCGCAATGGAAAGATCGTAAAGGGGTCATGGTGACCCAAGACCTGCGCTCGCTGGCAGACGCGGCGCCGTATCACTGGCGAGGCGAGCAGGGCGATCTCGAGTTCTTCAACGACGCCTTCGTCAAACTGCTCAAGGGAACGAAGCTCTCGGACCCGGACTTTGACTTGATGAAAGACTTCGTCTTCAGCGCCGTCTATCCGGCCAACCCCTTTCAACAGATGAACCGGGTCTATTCCGCGGCCGGCGCCCCCGGTCTTCTGGCCTTCGCACCGCCGGGCGGCGGCAGCTGCTCACGCTGCCACGCCATGCCGACCGGCACCGACGCCTCACCGACCGAAACCTTGTTCGGCCTGCCGGCCGTCGGAGCTTTCGTCAAGACCGCCCAGATGCGCGGCTTCTGGACCAAGTCCTCCGACCTGGCCAACATCATCAACAACCCAGCCTTGCCGGAAGATCTCTATCCGGCCACCGGCTTCGGCTTCTTCCACGAGGGCAACCTCGACTCGACCTTCGAGTTCATCGACAACTTCTTCAACCTGCAAGGCACGGCGCTGACCGAGATGGCCGCATTCGTCGACGAGTTCGACTCGGGACTGGCTCCGTTCACCCTCTATTCGGAGTGGCTCGATACTTCCACGGTGGCCACCACCAAGGTCAAGAGCTACATGATCGACCAGGCCAACGCCGGCAACGGCGACCTGGTGGCCCGTGGTCGGATCAAGGTCAACTCCGTCTGGGAGGATGTCGGATTGGTCTGGGATTCCTCACCCGGCGGCCAGGTCTTCCTCCCGGACACCAGTTCCCTGGGTACCTTCACCTGGTCGCAGATTCGCACCCTGGCGATCGCCGGCGACGCGGAACTGCTCTTCCTCGGTGTGCCGGTCTGGTCCGGGGAACGCATCGGAGTGGATCGCGACCGCGACGGCGTCTTCGATGGCGACGAACTGGCGATGAACCTCGACCCGATTCGGCCGGACAGCGACGGCGACGGTTTCTGGGACATCTGCGTGGCCGATCCGCAGGCGCCCGGCTGCGGCGTTCTCGGAGCGCCGGCGGTGGTTGCCGGCAGCGTCAAGGTCACCGTGGCGACCGCCAACACCTTGAAGCTGGTCTATGAGACCGACGGCCTCTCGCCCACCATCCTCGAGTTCGGCACCACCACCGCCTACGGTTTCACCTCGGGGGACCCAGTACCGCTGCCCAACGAGTCCAATCTCTGGAAACGCAAGCACACGGCCTTCATCCGGCCACTGCTGGCGCAGAGCCTGCCGGCCTTGGACGACGGTCAGGTCTACCACTTCCGCATTCAGACGCGGGGGCAAAACGGCGCCATCGGGATGACCGGTGACTTCTCCACGCTGGGCATGGGGCCCGACCCCAACGACCCGGCCGGTGCGCTGAACGACCAGATCCAACCGACCACGCGGATCGCGTCGATCGGCGTGGTGCCGCAACGCATCGGCACCGACGTCACCTACACGGCGACGGTGACCGTGGTCGACAACGACGGCGCACCGGTGGTCGGGGCGACGGTCAACGGCCGGTTCACCCATATCGTCGGCGTCAACCCGCCGTTGCAGGACCCCAAAAACGGCACTACCGACGCCAATGGCGTCGTGGTGCTGACCTCCACCCAGACCCAGAGCCCCGGTGACTTCACCTTCTTCGACGTCCCGATGGACGCGGGCACAGGAGCTGGCGTGCAGAGCGGTACCACCTTCTTCGCCTGGCCCGAAGGGCCGAGTTGCGTCGAGACGATCGCTCCCTAGTGTGGTCAGAAGGGGAGGCTGGAGTCGGCCTCCCCTTCTTCTACTACGAAGTCGATGACACAGAAGAATCGGCGACACTCGCTCGAAGCAGAGTTCTCGCTTCGGCGATGAAGCCTCTGGCGATCCGCGGCGACACGAAAGGCAACAACTCGGCGACGCGCTCGGGCGAGGCGAAAGCCAGCTTGACCAAGCTGTCCAGACCGATCGCCGCCAGCAGCCTCGCCCGGCCAGCACCAATACCGCGCACCGCGGTCAACGGCGGTCTTTCCACCACCGACTCCGCCACCGTCATCTCCGCCGGCGTCCTTTCCGGGCGGCGCAGCGCGGCTGACCCGTGGCTGCGCAGGGGCGCCGGGCGGGCCGCGGGTAGGCGGCGCACGGTCAACGGGTGGGCCACGTTCGCCGGCCGGCCGCCGACCCTGACCGCCGGAGCATCGCAGTCGGCGCAGGTCACCACCTGGATAGGCCGGCCGGCCGTCGTCAGCCCCTGGGCGGGGTCGTTCACCGGCTGCTCCTTGCCGCAGCAGCAACAGGTGCAGCAGTCGGCATCGGCCTCTCCCGGCTGCGCGCCCGGCGGCGTCGGGGGGCAGAGTTCGTCCACGGCTACCGGCGGTGGCACCGCCGGCAACCGCTCGTAGCTCACCCGCCAGTCGGTGACCTTGAGCGCGCCTGGCGCCTGCGGGATGAAGGCCAGCGGTACGATCTCCGAACTCCGCGACTCCAGGGTGAGACGTTGCAAGATCACCTCCGCACCCGGAGGCAGCAGCAGCTCCACCGTGGCCTGCTCGGCGCCTGCCGGCACCGTACCGCTAGCCGTGCCGCCCGCCGCCTCCAGTTCGAGGATCAGCGGCTCACCGATCGCGGTTGCGTCCGCCCGCTGCCAGCGAAGCTCGACCAGAGCCGCGGCGATGCCGGCGTCGACCTCGGTAACGGCTTGGCTTTCGACCGTCAGATCGAAGCTCTCCCCTGCCGCGGCCGCCACCTCTTGTCGCAAGCCTGCGATCGCCGCCGCGCTGTTGCGCAGCCGAACGCCGCCGGCCGTAGCACTGACCAGGAGGCCAGCCTCGCTTCCCGGGATCCGCTCCCAGCCTTCGGGGAGGCCGGCAGCACCGATCGCGCCGAGATCACCGTTGACCAGCGTATCGGCCGTGGCGCGCAGCGAGGCCTGGCCAACGAAGGCCGTGCCGGCCGGGATGGAGAAACGTACTTCCGCCTGCGTGGCGCCCTCGGGCGAGGTCAGGCGAACGCTATGCGGCTGAAGCTCTTCCGACCCCACGATCGGCACGGTGTCGCGTTGGAGCGACGGGCCGCACTCCGCGCTCAGCCAGTGAACCTCCGCCACCGCGTCATCCCCGCTCGCCGCGGCGAGAAAGCTGAACTCGTAAGGACAGGAGGAAACCACCGAGACCACCTGCGAAAGGGCCGCGGCCACCTCCTGCGCCTGAACATGAACGCCGGCTCGCCGCGGATCGCCCATGCACCGCCGCGCAATCCGGCCGCTCACCGCCCATTCCTCCGGCAAGGCCAGGCCGACCGGCACCTGCACGAGAAGCGCGGCCACCCCGCTGCCGCCGCCCGGGCGGGTGAGCAGCAGCTGATCTCCCGCCGGGGTCACCACCACCCGGTCGAGGCCGCTCGGCAGCTCGCCCTGCGGGCTCGACCGTCCCGAGCCGTCGAGGCCACGCGCGGTGAGCGAACTCTCGTCCAGCACGAAGGCTCGTCCCCCGCTCGGCTCGATCACCGCCGCCAACGAGCCCTCACTCTCGATGCCGCGCCGCAGACGCAGTTGGGCGGCGTCGACCACGCCGAGACGGCCCGGAGCGCTCACCAGAAGGGTCGCTCCATCGCCCGAGATCGAGAGAGCATTCGCCCCGTTGGCCACCTTCAGCGAAGGCTGCCGCCGGCTGAGTGACCCGGCGTCGAAAGAAAAAAGGCTACCTCCGAAATCGGGCTCGTCGACCAAGAGGTAGAGTACTGTGCCGTCCGCGGCGACAACCAGGTCGAGCGGCAGTCCCGTCAGGGCGACGGAGCGAACATCCGCGGAGTCCAACGAGCCGCCTCCGCGACGTGCGACTTGCCGCACCGTCGCTGTCTCGACCGCTTCCAGAGAGTGATCAAACCCCTCGATGTCGTGTGTTGCCGCAAAGAGCGTCGTTGCGTCCGGGCTGATGCCGAGATCTTGAATCTCAGTTCCGCCAGCGAGATCCACCGCCGAGCCGAGCGTCGCCCCCGCCTCCAGGTCGACCACCACGAGTTCGTTGCCAAGTGCTGCGTAAAGCCACCGTCCACCAGGGTCGGGAACCAGCCGGAAGGGCGGAAAACCAAGCCCCAGCGGGATCGTCTCGATCACTTCCGCGCACACCAGGTCGACGACGACGAGCGGGATGAGGGGCAGATCCGAAAAACCGAGCAAGCCGCCGGCGACGAAGGCCGTTCGACCGTCCGCGCTGACCGCCACCGCCGGGGACACGACGGCGTCGGTGGTGAATGGCCGCAGTGAGGCAAGCTCGATCTGTCTCGGCTCTCCGAGGGCGTCACCGACCTGGATCCAGCTGGCGAAATCGGCGTTGGCCAGGTGCTCGCCCTCCGGACAGGCGGCGGAGCCAGCGGCGAGGGCCGCGTTGATCGCGTCGAGCGCCGGCGGGAAGTCGAGCGAAAAATCGACCCGGCCGACCGGCGTGAAGCGCTCCAGGCTCACCCGTCGCTCCGCCTCGCCGGTGCCGACGGCGAGGGTGAGGGGCATCGAGAACGCTGCCGGGCGGTAGCGCAGCCGGAGGAACGCCGCCAGCCGCTCCCCCTCCCCGGCGGTACGCCGCCAGGAGAGGCCGCCGTCGTCCGTGTGCTGGAGGGCGAGCCGTTCCTCGCCCGTCCTGCGGGTGCTCCATTCGACCTCGCCTTCGAGGCTCTGCAAGACCAGCCAGGAGGTGCCCGCCGCCAGCTGGACGGTTTGCGCCAGCGGTACGCTCAGCCAGGTGGGAGTGCCCGCCGTGTCGCGGTCGAGGGTCAGCTCGGCGGGGGTTGCCAGCAGGCTGCGCTCGCCCGGTTTGCCGTCCACATCCTGGCGCAGGTCGAGCTGCAGCCGCGCCTCGCGGCTCACCGCGCTGAGCAGCAGATCGACCGCCTCGGCGTCCAGCCGCGCAGCGAGTTCGAGAGGCTGGGCCTGCGAGGTGGCCGCGGTGACGCTCGCCGCTGCCTCCGGCGGGCCGGCCGGCCGGCCCGCCGTTTGCCAGGCGATCCGCGTCTCGTCGAAGGAGCCGGTCACTCGCCCCGCAACTTGGCGGACCCGTGCCCCCGGCGGCAGGCTCAGCTGCAGCGAGTCGGCCGCCGCGATCGGCTCTTCGCCGAAGGCGTAGCTCAAAGCCACCTCGCTCAGCCCTTCCGGCAGCGCGCTGCGCTCGACCAGGAACTCGACATCGAGTTCAAGGCGCAGCCGCGCCAGCGAGTCGGAGTGCACGACCAGCGGCACCAGGTAGGTTCCATTCTCGACCGGTGCCTCGGTGAGGAACCCCTGCAACAACACCGAGAAATCGGGGCTGGTCTGCACTTCGGTCAGCTCGCCCAACTGCCGCCAGAAGGGTGCCAGGTCACCCAAGGCGAGGCTGACGTTCGACGGCACACCACGCACGACGACCGCCCTCACCGCCGGCGAAGCAGCGCTCGAATCCTCCTGCCACAAGCGGAATCGGCTCGCCGTCAAACCGGGCAGCTCGGCCGGGCTGGCAGCGAGGGCAAAGGGCTGTGAGCCGGCCGACGACACCGTCCCGTCCGCGGCGATGGCCACGAAAACACCGCCCATCTCGACCTGGAGTCGCGTGCCCGCCAAACCGGTTCCGCTGACTTCGGCGAGGGTGCGACGAGCGTGGAGATCCACCTCGACCCCGTCGTCGGCTTGGCGCAACGTAGCCCCGAAGTCACCGTTGTTACCGGTGAATTCGAGCCGCTCGGCGAACGGATCCTCTCCGCCGGTGACATCGACCGGTATCACCCTCACCCGCGCCTCGACCACTCGCGCGCCGGCGGGCAGCCGCCGAAGGGGCAGCCGCCGGTCGCCCTCGAAGGGCGAGGAGCTCAGGTCGAAGTGCTGGTGAATCTTCATCGTCGCCGCCTCCTCTGCGCTCACTCGACACCGGCACAGCCGGTCTCACCCTCTAACACTTGAGCAACACCATCACCTTGAGTTCTTCGAGGAACTCCTCGGGCAACCGCCACGGTGGGGGACCGTCCCCTGGGTTGCGCAGCAGCTCCGGTGAGTAGATCGGCGGCTTCAGCAGCTTTAGACCGATCTTGTTCCAGCCGAGCTGCCGGACCTGCACCTGGTTCGGCGCCGGGGTGGCCAGCGGCAGTTCGACAGGCCCCTCCTCAAGGCCAAAGATCTGGCTGGGGCCCACGTCGGCGCCGCCGTCATCGTTGGTGATCAGATTGCCATCCTGGTCGTAGAAGGGATTGAGATCGAGCCCCGGGTAGTTGACCGTCTTGCGCGGATGGAAATGGACCCAAAGCTCGTTCCAATCGCCGTCCGACTTGAGCTTGCTGACGATCTTCTCCTCCCGGCAGCACTTGTCGAACCAGGGTGAGTGGCAGTACTGGTCGTCGTCGAACTCATCGTTGGGGTCGGCGAAGAGGGCCCTCCACAATTCGGTTTCAAGGTCGCCCAAGCTCGAATCCTCGGTGTAGGGCACCTTGTAGCGCTCCAGCATGTCCATCAAGGCCACCCGCTGGGGCGTACTGTTCTTGGGCACGATCTCGATCATGCCCCGCGGATAGCCGTCATCGTCGAACTCGCCTTTCGGATACCGCAGCTTCGACTCGTCGGTGTGGCTGAGGTAGAAAGTGGTCCACGCCGGGCGCACTTCCATGTCCTCGCTGCACACCACCCGGAAGTAGTCGAGCTGGTAGAGATCGACCAGCGGACAGGCGTTGAAACCGTGTTCGACCACCACCTCCTCACCCAGCGGCAGGATCTTGAACAACTTCAGATAGCCGCGCCGCCGCCGCACTTCGTCGATCACCCGCTCGATAATCTCGTCGGTCAACTCGCTGGCCGTCCGGCCCTCCAGCTTGGAGGCGTCGTCGGCCGCTGGAACGTGCTCGATCCCTTCGATCGCCTCCTGGGTCTTCTCTTCGATGTCTTGCCGGACCAACCGCTGAAGGTCGTTCCAGTTTTCGGCGGTGATCAGGTCGCCCGGATGTTGATGGATGTACGGTGCCTGCTCTTCCTGCATGGTTTTCTCCTCTCTTCGACAACGGTTTTTCAGTCCGCGCGATCTCGGGTTACCCGGACCTCCACCCCGGCTGCCTTGGCTTGCAGCACGCCGATGGGGCCCGGCTGGTTCAGCGTCTCGGCACTCGCCGGGAGATGGTCTACGGAGAGGGGATCGACCCCCAGAACGATGCGGCGGGCGCTCTCGAAACGGGCCGTGGCGAAGGAGACGCTCAGCTCGTAGATGGCCGGACCGGCCTGGCGCATCGCCACCGCCACCTCGCTGCCCCAGCTCCCCGGCCCGACCGCCTGGATCTCGATGAATCCCTCCAACCCCTCCTCGGCCAGAAAGATACGGGCGGGGCTCTGATCGTCACCCAGAGTGAGGGGGCGGGGCTGGCGGAAGGGAATCGTCGCCGCCTCGAAACCGGGCTCAAGGGCTGGGGCGACGCGGGCGCGGACGAGGCTGGAGGACCCCGGCCCGCCGACCTCTCCGACCTGCCCCACCAGGTGATCGGGATCCACGGCGGGCTCGGTGACGACGCCGGCGAACAGCTCGGGCTGCGCCGCCGCGAAGCGGGCGTCGTCGAAGCGACCGCCGAAACGGGGCGGCAGATCGGCTGGGAGGTTGACCACGAAGGCAGCCGGGCGGTAGCTGTCCCAACTCAGCAGCAGTTCGGCCGCCGGCTCGGCAGGAGCCTCAGAAGCGGCCTCTGGAGTGGCGAACAAGGGCGAGACGATCGCCTCCGGCTCGGGGGCGAAGCGGCTGACGTCGAAGATCCCCCATTCCCGGCAGGGCTCGCCGGCGAAGCGGCCCTGATCGAACTTCGCCTCGTCGAAACGGCTGGCGAGGCAGTCCCGGTAGAGCCAGGTAGAACGGCCCCGGGGAAGGGCGAGCGCGCCGCGACCATCGGCGATGCCGTCACCGCCGCCGGCCAGGGCACGAACCAGGAGGGCGTCGCTGGGGACCTGCCGCACCTCACCGTCGGCCGAGACGATCACCCCCCGTGCGCCGCGCTCGCCCCACCAGAGGGTGAGGCGAGCACCCCGCGCCAGCGGCAGCCGCAGCCGCACTTCGAGCCCCAGCCGCATGTTCACCAGAGCCGGAGCGAGGAGGCCGCGGGGGGAGAGGATCTCCACCTCCAGCAGCGATTCGGCCGCGCCTCGGTTGACCAAGATCCACCTGTCGCCGTGGCGGACGCGCTCTTCGCTCGCCGCCGACTCAGGCGGATATTCCTGAACTTCCAGGTGGCGCAACGAGCGCACTTCCAGCCGACTTCCGGCACCGCGCGTCGGGGAGGTGAGGCGCAGTTGGCCCTCCGCGGAGATTCCGGCCAGAGCGAGCACGACGCCGTTGATCGCCGCCACGACTTCGTCGAGGGTGGTCTCCGCGGGCGTCGCGCCGGCGACGTCGATGTGCACCGCGGCAGCCCCGTCCACCGCCAGGCTGAGTCGGCTCCGCCGGCTGAGATCGGCGCTCCCGGGGATCTCCACCTCGCCGGTGACCACCGCCGGCAGCGGAGCGGAGCCGGTGGTGAGTTCGGCCACCGGCCCGAAGAGGACTTCGCGGGCATCGCCGGCTCTCACCCTTTCGAGCCGGATGCGGCTCGAAGGACCGGTGCCGGCCGCTGTCAGGGTCAGCCGGCCCTCTTCCTCGCCCGCCACGGCCTCCCCCAGGGTTTCGTCGATCGCGGCGACGATCTCGGCCAGGCTGGTCTGCGATGCGTCGGCGGCGAGAGCGGCGCAGTCGATCTCCGTCAGCTCCCCATCATCGAGGGCCAGGTGGAGAAAACGGGCGACGCTCAGGTCCACCCCCGAACTCAGATCGTGCACCCCCTGAACCCGAGCCGGCGCCGCCGCCGGCGAGCTCGCATCGGCGGCGGTGCCCCGCGTGGTGCCGGGCTCCACGCCCAGCACCCGATCGAGCGCGTCGGTCGAAAGAGGCGGCTCGAAAGCGATGCGGCTGTCGGAGCCAAGAGTAGGGGAAGTCAGCAGCAGATTGCGGCCGTTGTCCGAGGCCAGCGGCTGCCCGAGGGCCTGGTTGATGGCGGCCACCACCTCGCCGAGCGTGGTGGCCCGCGGTCGCACCCCGGCGCAATCGACCTCGCTACCCGGCGAGCCGTCGATGGCCAGGCGCAGGTAGCGGGCCTGGCGCAGATCCAAACCGCGGCTGAGATCGGGCGCTCCCGTGACCCGGGCCGCCGTCGCCTCGCTGCCGCGCACCGAGAGCTCGCTGAACCCGAAGAGTTCCTGTGCGGCCTCGGTGGTCACCCGGGCTCGGGTGAGAAAGCGCCGGCGGCGCCGGTTGCCCAGAGGGTAGACCGCCGCCGTCTCCAGCAGATCGCTTTCCCGGGTCCACCAGCTATCGAGTTCCTGATAATCGTCGGCGATGCGCAGATCCAGGCTCTCCGCCGCGATCCGCAACACGCCCTGGACGGTGGTGGTCCCTTCGATGAAGATGCGGATGAGCCGTTTGAGGTGCTGGCGAAACTCCTCCACGCTCTCGTCGGGCCGGGGGGTGAGGCCGTAGAGAGCGGCGATGCGCGCCAGATCGTCGATCTCCTCCTCCCCCAGATCGGCGTGATCCACCCAGTGGGCCCGCATCAGCGCCGCCAGGCTGTTCTCGGCGGCGAGCAACTCGCCGCCGAAGGCATCCACCACCGAGCGCAGCGCGGAGGGATCGCGGCCGGCCTGGGAAGTGCTCGGCAGAAGCCCGAGGATGCGCTCGGTCTTAGTCGCCATCCCCACCCTCCCGCAGCACGATGTCGGCCGAACTCATGTCCAAGACGACGAACCAGTCCTCCCCGTCCACCTGCGCTGAGACTACAAACTCCCCGGCCTCGATCTCCTCGTCGCTGGCCGGCGCTCCGGCGCTCCCGCCGGCGATCGACTGGACCAGGCTGCGGTCCACGATGCGCCCACCGCTCGGCGCCGCCGGGGCCTCCTCGATCAGCACGCGAGTGAGGCCCTCGTGCAGCGCGGCGTCATCTCCTGACGCCTCGGCCACCGCCGCCACCAGCTTGCCGACCAGAGCGTCGGTCAGATCGGCGGAAGGCGGCCGGCTCAGCTCGCTGCGTTCGGCGATGACGTCGACAATCTTGGGATCGGCCACCTCCTGGACCGAGCCGATCGCCTCCAGCAACAGCGCACCTTCGGCGGCTTCGCCGCTGGTCAGACCGTTGGCGTAGCCGGTGAGGGCGGCGATGATCTCTTCCTTCACCTTCTCCTTGCCGGCGGCGGTGAGGCTCTGCCCGAGGGTGGCGGTGAGACGGGGCCGGAAGAAGATGTAGCGGGCCACCAGGGTGGTCAGCACGCCGGCGGCGCGGGTCTCGTGGACCGCTCCTTGCAGCCCGGCGAAGCTCTCGGGCTCGCTCTCTACCAGCAGAGCCACGGTCCCCGGATCGGAACGCTGGGTCGGCGCCCCGTTGGGATCCCACAGTTCGAGAGGCTTGCCCCTCTCCTCGCGAATGACCCGCAGCAGCGCCGCCACGGTGGCCTTGCCCAGGGAGCGCAGGACCGCTTTGGCACGCAGCCGCAACTCTTCGTCCGTCTCTTCTTCCGCGGCCCGGCTGGTGGCCTCGAAATTGGTCACCCGATCAACACCGGCGAGCGGCTGCACCATCTCGGAGATCTCTCCACCGCCCACCAGACCCGCATCGCCGGCAAACTCCTCCGCCGCTCTCACCGGGACGTCGATCCGCGCCTGGCTGAACTGGAGGAGCCGGGGCTGAGTGGTCACAAAGAGCACCTCCCCCTTGGCGGTGGCCAGCCGGGTGGCTTCAGGGATGTTGATGTTCCCCACCAAGGTGGCGTCGCGGAAGAAGGTGACCAGCCCCTCGGCAAAGTCCGCCGTCTTGCGGATCACTCCCAGAATGGCCACCACCAGATCGAGGGACTTGCCCTCGGCGGTGTCGATGAAGCCGGCCAGATAGGCGCGGTTGATCTGCTGGTAAACGGTGGCGATCTCCCGGCCGATGGCTTCGCCGAGCGTTCTGGTGACGCTGCCCACGTTGATGTCGGTCAGCGGCGAGCGGCTCGACTGGCGGAAATAGTCGACGTGGAAGGTGGTCTCGTCGTCGGGCAGCGAACCGCCCGGGAGCCAGACCACGGCATTGTCCCCCTCGCTGAACTCGAAGTCGACCTCGTTGAGGAAGGAGTGGTGGTCGCTCTCGAACTCGCCTGTTATGCCACGGATGCCGGCCGCCGGCTCAGCCAGGGGATAGAGATCGGCCTTGACGTCGAAGATGATGGGCTCGTTGACCACACCACCCACCAGGGAAGTGAGGATGTCATCCACGACCTCCTGGTAGGGACGCCGGATCAGGGTAACGGTTTCCTGCTTCACGGAGCTGTACCTCCATCGAGAAAGAAGGGGAAGACCAGATTGAGTTCGCCGCCGCCCTCGATGACCTTGACCCGCACGTGAATGTCGATGCGGGTCGGCTGAGTACGCCGGGAAGTGACCTCCACCGCAACGACCTCCTCGACGCGAGGTTCAGCCTGGAGGGCCTGGAGAGTGAAGAGCTTGGCCCGGTTGCGCGTGGTCTCGACGTTGGGCTCGCCGAGCAGGGTGTGGAGCCGGGAGCCGTACTCCGGGTGGCCCAGCTGCGCCAGTTCCCCCTGCGGAGTGAGGAAACGCAGAAGCAGCGCCTGCCGCAGGTTGTCGACCGCCGAGAGGAGCGCCAGGTCAACCTGAGCACCGCCGCGGGTGGCGGAGCGCTGCGCCACCTCCAGATCTTCGCCGCGCAGACGGCTCTGCTGACTTTCCACGTCGCGAAGCAGACGAAGATCGGTCCCCAAGCGGGCGTGGGTTTCAGCCATGTCGCCGCTCCCTCTCCATGGCGGGCCTCACCGTGGGCCTCATGGCGGACCTCACGGCGGCCAGCCATCGTTGATGAAGGGCGCCGCGGGCGGGCCCAGGATGGTGAGGATGCCGGGCGGGGTTGGAATGCGATCGAGCAAGCGCACCAACGATCGGCCGGCCACCGACACGCCAGTGCTGGCGAGCGGGCCTATGGCCAGCGGGTAGGGCACGCCGGTCAACGAATTGATCATCATGCAGATCGAGTTGGAGGTCGCCAGAGGCATGCCGTTGGCGAGGATGAAGGGCGGCGGGACGAAGACGATCGTCCCGCTGTCGGGAACTCCGGTGGCCCCCGGGGTGATGACGACGGCGCAACCGATGGAAACCGGTGGTCCTGGCATTGCGGCTCCTCATGGCGAGAAGGAGGTCACACCTTTGACCGAGACGGTGGCGCCCTGCACGGTCGACGACAGGCCGCCGTCCACGGTGGCGCCGAGGCTGGCTTTGAGCTTCGCCTGCATGCCGGCTTCGATCTCGGTGTTGAGCTGCCCCTTGATGTTGATGTTCTGACCTTCGAGCGAAAGATCGCGCGCCGCCTTGATCGAAATCGCCCCCGCCGCCTCCACCACCAGGTCGCCGTCCTGGTTCATGGTGATCTTGGTGCTGCCCGCTTCCACCGTCACCGTGCCGCCGGTACCACCCGGCTGATCGAGCTTCATCTCGGTCTGACCAGCGGTGGCCCGCACCGTGTCGTCGGTCACCCGGACGGTGATCTTGGGAGCCATCTCCAGCACCATCTCGCGCGGTGGCGATTGCGCGGGGTGGTTGCGGATCGCCGCCAGAATCGTCTTGTCGTCGCCCTCGGCCAGGGGCAGCCGGAAGATGACCTCGTCCGCGGTCGAAAGCGGCGGCCGATCCTCGTCGTTGTAGAGGCGGCCGATGACCAGCGGCTGGTTGACGTCCCCCTTGTCGAAAGCGAGCAGCACGAGGTCGCCCCGGTTGGGGATGGCCACCGTGCCGATGTGGCCGGTGACAACCGGCACCCGCTTGAGCAGCAGGCCGCTGTTCTTCAGCCGCACGTCACAGGCGTAGTTGTCCTTGTCGTCGCCGGCGCTGTGGGGATAGATCTCCTCCACCACCCCCAGTTCGGTGATCCGCACCGCCCGCAGCTCCTGCCGGACGATGGCCTGGATGGTTTCGACGATGGTGGTCACGCGCTCTCCCCTATGCGGTAGCTCCTCAAATCGGCGGTGGTGGTGAAACCACCTCGCTTGCTCAAACGGTGGGTGACGGCGCGCACCTGGTGGACGCCGTCGAGCCCTTGGCGCGGCAGGTCGCGCAGCCGGATGGCGTCACCCAACTTGATCTGCGGCCGGCCGAGGAGACGCAGCCGGATACGCAACCGGCGGCGCTCGCTCGCCGTCGATGCCGCATCGGCGGCCATCTGTGCGGCACCGGCGGTGCGCAGGACCGGCCGTTCCAGCAGTAGCAGCGGATCGCCCGAGCCGGCACTCCCCTTCGAAGGGCTGAAGTCTTTGCTCAGCCAGGCCCAGCTCTCGTCGCCGCGGTCGGCGCCGGGGCTCTCGCCGAAGGCCTCGACCCGGCCCGCCCACGGCACCGTGTTGAGCGCCTCGAGTTCGAGGATGTGCTTGCCATACTCCAAGACATGCACCGTGCGCCCGCCGGCAAAGGGCTCGAAGATCAGCTCGCCTTCGGCGTCGACGTAAAGATCGAACCCCGAGAGATCGGCCAGCTCCCGCATGTGGTGGTAGAGGCTGCGCCGCCCGTCCACCACATAGGCGGGCAGGTCGAGTCCATCCTCGACCCGACCCACCTCCACCCCGGCGCGCTGCGCCAGCTGGCGCACGATCTGCCCCGCCTTCTTGCTCTCGAAGGTCTCCTCCGCGAAGGTGCGCAACAGGGCGTGGGCGGCGCTTTCCCCCACCACCCGGCTCCTCTCCAGGCCGGGCTGGACCCGCACCACACTGCCCTCCATCACCTGGGTGAAGCCGCCGTTGTCGGCGTAGCCCAGCTCGATCTTCGCCTCGTCCTGCCGCTCGGGGCGGAAACTGCCGACCTCCCCCATGGCCAGGACGAAGCGATCGGCGGGGGTCTCCATGTCGAGCTCCACCTTCAGATCCACCACCGTGCTGGCTTGCGGCTCATCGGTGGTGTCGACGATCTTGCCGCCGAGGGTGAGCTTGTAGGCGGGGGTTAGCATGGCGTTACGTCGTTCCTCTCACTCGAAGACAAAGCCGCCCGGCACGGTCTCGATGCCGTTGTCGGGGTTGACCACCGTCAAGTCGACGGGGCCGGTGATGGCGGAGAAGGGGGTCGTAGCATCGATTTCGGTCGCAGAGTGGAAGACGACGGACGTCGCCTCCTGGCTTCCGAAGAAGAGGGTGACTCCCGGTTGGAAACTGCCGCCGATGACAGTGACCACAGTGCCTCCGGCCGCCGGGGCGGCGCGAGGAAGGACGTCGATGATCTCTGGCCTCGGGTTGAAGGTGAAGACGCCGGTCTCCACCACCGTCTGGCCGTCGGGGTTTGTAATCTCGACATCGTTCGATGTGGCCGGCACACCCGGAGGGCTCTCAAAGACGATCTCGTCACCCGCCGCTGAAACCGAGATCACCGTCCCCTCGGACCCCCCCACAAAGACCCTGGCGCCAGGGAGGAAGTCGTCGCCGGCGATGGTGACCAACGTGCCTCCGTCCTCGGTCCCCGCGCTGGGGTTGATGGAGAACACCCGCGGCGAGGTGAGGAGGTACAGGAAGGCACCGGGGACCACCTCCGATTGACCGTCGGGGTTGATCACCTCGACGTCGACGGGAGGTCCAGTGGCCGCCGGCGGTGTCAGGGCGACAATGCGGTCGGTGGCGACCGACTCCACCTCCGCCTCGACGCCACCGATCAGGACTCGCGCCAGGTCGAGAAAATCGTCGCCTTCCACGGTGAGCCGTGTGCCGCCGATGGTCGGCCCGGTCGGTGGGCTGACGGCAAATATCTGTGGCGGTGGAGTGTAGGTGTAGCTATCGGGGAAGGTGCCCCTCTGCCCGTCGGGGTTGACGATCTCGATGGTGATCAGCCCGGCTGCCCCGGGAGGGGTCTCAACCACGATCTGGTTCGGATTCTCGCTGATCACCGTCGCAAGAACACTGTCGAAAAACACCTCGGCTCCCGGCAGGAAGGCCTCGCCGAATAAATTCACCGTGGTGCCTCCCACCGTCGCACCGAAGGGAGGAAAGACGGTGCCGAGCAGCGGTGGCACGTTCTGGAAGGGGAAGCTGGTGGGTAGCAGGTGAGGCCGGCCGCCGCCCGGGATGATGCGCACCGCCGCTCCCGGACTCGGAATGGATACGGCGATGCCGGCAGGTACCGAAGGTACGTCGCCGTGGATGCTCACCAGATCCTCGGGACGACCGGTGGAGTCGGTTCGACCCGACAGTTCGACCACGACGTTGCCCCGCTTGCCGCTATCGTGTTCGGAGGTGTCGACCCCGATGGCGGTGGCGGCGCCGCGTAGTACCACCTCGATACGCTCGTCCCCCTCGACGCGCACCGCGTAGAGGTAGCCGCCCGCTCCCGAATCGTCGGTCGCCCGGTTGTCGCTACCGCGGCAGTCGACGAATTCGTAGTGGCGCTCCCGGAACCCGTAGTCGACTTCCATGATCTCGTCGAACTGGCCGGACTCGTTCTCGATGAAGCCTCCTTCGTCGAAGCCACCCTCGAAGGCAGAGTTGAGGAAGGCGCCACCACCGGCGAACTCGTTCGCCACATTGTCTTCGAGAGTGCAACCTTCGCAGGTCACCGAGGCGTTCCTGGCAGCGAGTCCGCCTCCCCCTTCGCGGTCTGAGGTCAACAGGGGGCGGATGGTGTTGGCCCGGTTGTCGCGAAGGGTGGCGTTCTTGACCGTCATCACTACGGCGTAGGAAGCCCGTAAGCCGCCGCCGTTCTCACCGGCGCGGTTGCCCTCGACCAGTCCCCCCTCGATTTCCACCAAGGCGCCGCCGGTGGCGTAGAGACCGCCGCCGTCTTCGGTAACTCGGTTGAACAGCAGGCTGTTGCCCAGCATGAGGATCGTCCGGCGAGGGAAGAGTCGCCCGCGGCTGAAACCGAGGAAGGTCGGCTGGCTCTCCGGCAGGAAGGGATCGAACTGGTCGATGGCGATGCCGCCGCCGTCGTCGGAGGCCAGGTTGAAAGCGATGGTGTTGCCCTCGAGGCGGGGGTAGCCACCGACGAAGCTAGAGACACCGCCACCCCGCCGTGCCCGGTTGGGAGCCGCCTCGAGATCGCCGCCGATGCCGGCGGTGCCGATACGGTTGTCCTTGATCACCGTCGCCGGCGAGACGTGGCGCAACGCAATGCCGCCGCCGACGCCATTCTCCCGGCCAACTCCGTGGAGGAGGGCGACGGCTCTCGTCGAGACGACCACGCTCACCTCCTCCTCGAATCGATCCTGGAGGGGATCTCCGAGGTCTTCCTGCTCGCAGTCGACCTCCACCCCGAGATCCGAAAGATCGCCGTGTGCCACCTGGTTGCAGGTGATCTCGTTGTTCTCGATGAGGATCGCCCCGGAGAATCCCGGCTCGTTGTCGACCGCGATGCCACCACCGAAGAGGATCGCCCGGTTCTCGCCGATGCGGTTGCCGACGATCGAGACGTCGCTGCTGCTCTCAACGTAGAGGCCGCCGCCATGGGAGTCACCGAGTTCGATCTCGAAGCGGGTGAGGTCAAAGATGCTGGTAGTGATGATGAGGCTGGTGACCGCCGAGGCGATGTCACCCGCCGTATTGAACCGGATGATGTTGTCTTCGATGGTGACATCGGTCGAGTCGACGATCGAGATTCCCCCTCCACGAGGTGCCTCGTTGTCGGCGATCTCGCAGATGCGAACGGTGATCCCCGTCGCCTCCTCGATGCGAATCCCCGAGCGGCGGCCGTCGGTCACTCGCAAGCTTTCGACGGTTACATTGCGAACGTCCGGGCCGATGGTCAACACGGCGTCACCGGAACTGCCGACGATCTCCGGCAGCGAGAGGCCGGGGAGGGGAGGGGCCAGGGTAAAATCACTGGGCAGGGAGACGTTGTCGTCGTAGACCCCCGGCATCACGGTGAGGCGGGCGGGCCGCCCGGGCGTGCGCAGCCGCTCGATCTCGAGCAGGCTGTGGAAGAGAGTCAGCCAGGGATTGGATGAGCTGCCGTCTCCCGTGCCGTCGTCACCGCTGTTGGAGACAAAGAAAACGTCCACCACGGGAAAGATGAAGATGGGGGCGCAAGGGTTGAGCCAGCTCGCGTAGTCAGCGCAGCTGACGGTGGCCGGAGGGGTGCCTCGGAAGAAGAAGAACTCGCCGCGGCGGCTTGGGGCGTGGGTGCCGGAACCCAGGGTGTGGTTTTCGCCGCAGCCCAGGAAGGCCGGTGTGAGGGAGGTCACCGGCGGCGGTGGCGCACCACTGCGTAGAATCTCGAAGTAGTCGCGAAAGAGGACCTCCCGGCGCACCTGTCCGGCGGCGGTGAGTTCCCGATGCTCACTCACCGCCGCTGGAGTCACCGCAGCACCGGTGGCGCGGAGCATCTCCTCGAAATCGGCGTCGCCCCACTGCCTCGAAGTGGCGGAGCCGCGCTCGGTGCGATAGACATCCTCCCATTCCGCGGGGCGGTCGGTGAGGACGGCGAGGGTGACCCGGGCGCGGCGCTCCGACAGGGCGTCGTTGAGGCTCGTCGACCCCGTCTCATCGGTGTGGCCGACCACCAGCAAGGCCTCGGGGGAGGAGGCCGTCAAGCGAACGAGCGCGAGATCGAAGGCCAAGAGATTGTCGGTGTTCGAGGCTATGAAGGAACTCCCGGTGGGGAGCAGGACATCCGCCACCGACTCGCAGAAGCCGGGGTGGCCGAAGCCGAGACGCACCTCCAGCTCCTCGCCGGCGGCGACGGTGACAGTTCGCTCGCTGGGCTCGCCCATCGCTCCTAGCTCCTCACCGCCCGCACCAGGTACTCGCCGGAGGGCAAGCCCTCCTTGCTGTAGACCCCTGCGACCTCCTCGTCGAGAAGGAAGGTCCGGCTCTCGCCCTCGGCGCCGGTCCCCTCCACCAAAACCGCCAGGTGGGACGTATCCGCCCCCTCGACGCTCGACACCACGCGCACTCGCAGGGTGCCGACGCCGGCGGCGATCTCCTCGACCTGCTCGTCGGCCAGCCCTTCGGCCTCTTCGTTGACTTGAGAGTCCACCGGGGACGGCTCGGCGGCGGCCGCCTCTTCGCTGGCCACCGCCGGCGGCTCGGTGAACTCGCGCACCGCCACCGCGTACTCGAACCGCTCGGGCCGGCCCGCCACCTCGCGTACCGCCAGTTCCTCGATCAACACCTCGTCCACCTGGGTGGCGGTGGTGATGTCGGCGGCGAAGGGGACCGGCTCGGCGGCGTGGAACTTCTCGCGCAGCATCTGGAGACCCGCGCCGCTTTCCGGCCCGGTCAGCACGCCGGAGAAGAGCACCCGCGAGCCACGCCGGCCCAGCCGCTGGAGGAAGTCCCCCTCCAGCGCCGGGATCTCGTGCCGGGTGAGGACCTGGTCCTCCTCGCTCTCGATCCGCTGGACCTGCTCCAGCTCGACATCGCCCAGCATGGGTCGAATCGGCGACACGGCGCGTCCTCTTTTCTGCTCAGGCCTTGAGGCTGTTGAGGTGGACTACGATGGCGTCGACCAGGGCGATGATCTCGGTCTTTACCGCATCGAAGGAAGGTAGTCCGGCGACCACCTCGGCGATGCCGAGCACCTCGTCGATCTCGTCGGCCTCGTCCGGCAGGAGGCTCTTCGCCGCCTCGAGGAAAGCCGTGACCCGGCTGGTGAACTCGACGGCGTCGCCCAGAACACCGGCCACCGAGCCCAGGTCGAGATTCTGGATCTCGGTCTTGAGCTTGCCCATCAGGTCGATCAGCTTGTCGATCAACTCGTTGACCTGCGGAATGAGGCCGGCGATCGCCTGAATGGCGGGCCGGATGGTATCAATGTTGTCGTCGAGGAACTGCTTGAACTCAGCCAGGACTTCCTTGAGTTCCTCGAAAAGGTTCTGTGCCATGTCGTGTCCTCCAATGATGGGTGGGGTGAGTCGGTTAGCCTCCGCGGGTGCTCTCCACGTCGCGCTGGAACTGCTGTAGCCGGCCGAGAAGCCCTTCCATGGCGGGGAGAAAGCGTTCGAGACCGGTGGCGAAGTCGAGACTGATGTCGAGACCTGCCACCAGATCGTCGATCAGCCTTTCGGCGTCCGCCAGGATCTCGTCGTCGAGCAGCGTGGTGTCCTCGGGCTCCACCGGTTCGAGGTACTCCTCTAGAGAGAGTCGGTAGGAGTAGCGGTCGGCCTTGCCGGCCACCTCGCGGATCCGCAGATCGTCGATCACCATCTCCTCGATCTCGGCGTCGGCCACGATGTCGGCGATGAAGGTGACCGGCTGACCGATGCGGAACTTCTCGTCGAGCCGCTCCACCCAGCTCAGCGCATCGGCGCCGCTAGCTACGCCGCTGAGGGTCAACCGGGTGGGTGAACGCCCCAGGTTCTGCAGCAGGCTGCCATCCAGCCCGGGCGGGCGGTGCTCGGCCAATGCCCGCCGGTCGCGGACGGTGAGTGTCTGCACCTGCGGCAGTTCGAGATCGTCGATCATCGGTCGCATGATGTTCTTGCCTGCTCCTTTCGCCTCTGTAGCGGTCGAGCCGTCCGTACCGGGCTGCTACACATCGATTCCATGCCGGCGAGCCTCGTCGTTGAGGATGCGCCGCAGGTTGTGCTCCAGCCACTCCAGCTGCGCGGCGTCGTCCGGCCAGAGAGGGACCCCGGTGGGCGCCCCAACAGTGGATCGATCACCCGCCTGGAGCGCGGCGCCGGCAACCTCGACGCAAAGAGGTGGCAAGGCAACGGGGCCGGTGAGCGCCGGCTCGCCTCCGCCGTCTGGCAGAGATCTCCTCGCAACGTGGGGGACCGACCTTCCTCGTTCGGTGGCATGCCGAGAGTGAGCCACGCCGGCAACCTCGCCGCCGGCGGTGCGAGCCGGCTCGCTCAGCGGCCGCTCCTGTGTGGCCGAGCCGAGCGCGGCTGCCCCATACTCAGCGGGCCCGGACTGAGCGGGCCCGACCTTGCCGTGGTCACCACACTGGCGGTTGGCTCGCCACTTCGACGCATGCGGGGACTCGGGGCCGGTCGCATTGCGCCGGTGCTCTCCGCCCAGCGAATCATCACGGCTGCAGCTTTCACCGGCAATCGGGTCGTCGCCCGCCCACCGCTCCAGCTTGGAAAGCGGCGCGGTGGCCCCGCCAAGACCGGTCGACCAGGGACTCGCGCTTTGCGAAGGTGGGTCTTCTTGTGCCGTCGCCTCGGCAAACGGTGGGGACGGCCGCGGTTGGCCGTGGTGAGAGGTCGGTCGCGCAAAGCTCCGCTCCACCCTCCGTCCCAGCCGACGCCGCCATCTGCGGCAATCGCCGGCCGTAGCGGAGGGAAGCGCGACGCGGGGAGTGGTAGCCGCCGGCAACCGGCGCCCTGCCGTCCCGCTCGTCGGCAGCGCATCGACTTGCGGCACCTGCGCACTCGCCCAGCGGAGCAACGCGTCACGATCGGCGCGACGCGCGACCCTACGCGGCGGCTTAGCCTTGCGACTCGCTGCGCGGCGTGCCCCTCTTGCCACGGACGAGCTGGCAGCAGAGGAGCTTGCCGCAGCGGAGACTGCGCTTGCCGGCGCGGCACCGTTTCCGGCAGTCACCTCGCTGGCCGATTCCGCCCAGCGGAATCGGCGCCGAGAAGGAGAAGCGGAGCCGGATCGGGAACCGGAACTGGTAGCCGGGCGGCGAGGCCTCGGTACGGCGAGGGCGCCCTCGGGCTCGGGGGTGAGCCGGGTCAACTCCGCCAGCGTGGCGCCGAACAGCGGACCGGTGCAGATGGCGGGAGCCGGCCGCACCAGTCCACGCAGCCAGCCGGCACGGCGCGGAAAATCCCGCAGTCCCCGTGTGGAGCGGGCTAGCGACCGCTGCCAGAACCTCACACTGCGTCCACCGTCCAGGGCGCTCAGCAGGGGACGGCTACGCGGCAGCATGGCCGGCGCTCGACTCATGCCGCGCCTCCTTCGCGGCGGGCCATCTCGAGGTAGAGCAGGATCTGACCGAGGGTCATACCGCTGACCTCCTCCGGCGTCCAGCCGAACTCCCTGGCGAGGACGAAGCAGGCGCGCGCCAACGGCGCCTGGACCAGTTCCTCCAGGTCGTCCCTGGGCGTGCTGACACCGCTGACCCGGTTGATCTCGTCGACCAACCAGCGGGCCAGCCCGGCCGGCAGTTTGGCAATTTGCTCCAGCTCCAAGCGCGGCTCGACGAGGGCCTGGCGGATCATCAGGGTGGCCGCCAGCTCTTCGTGGTCGCCCGCCGCTTTGGCGATGCGTTGCAGGTCGCGCACGGTCAGCGCCCGCAAGACCACCCCGCGATCCGGCGCCAAATCCTCGCCGCTGCCCAGAAGCTCGTCCGGAAGCGACAGTTGGTGTTGGATCTCACTGCCGGCGAGCAGCTCTTCGGCAGTCAGGCTCATGGTTTACGCCTCCTCATCTACGCCTCCTCGGTTGCCTTTTCTCAGCTCGCCTCGGGGAAGGCCGGTACCCTGATCTCGTCTTCCTCCTCGTCGCGCACGTTGATGCGCAGCGCCCGGAAGGAGACGTTCTCCATCACGAAGTCGTCCTCGGGCATGGCGAAGGCCCAGTTCTCGAAATGGACCCCAAAAAGGTCGAGGACCGAACGGTGATTGGGTACCGCCGGATCGTCGACCACCACGTTCATCGACAACGCCGGTTGGACGTAGGGCTCGGCGACGCTGTTGGGAGAGGCGCCGCGGCCCAGCAGCAGGTAGAGCAACGCTCCGTTGAGGTAAGCGCGGTCCACCTTGCCGCGAATGTGAATGTTGCCGGGATGCAGCGACGTGGCGTGGCGCTGGCCGATCTCGTGGAACTCCTCGAGATCGGTGTCGACGAAGACCTCCACTCCGGTCACCCTTCCGACCTCGGTCAGGCTGAAAGCTTCCAGATCCAGAATCGCCGTGGCGTCCGCACCCTCCGGGCTGTCAGGGCCGAGGAACAGCAGGGCGCCGTTGGCTCCGGTGTATACATCGGTCAATGGCATGAATTCGCCTCCTTTACTCGAGGAAGATGGTGACCTTGATGAACTCGATGCTGAACACCGGCCGCAGCACCATCGTCACCTGCACGATGCCGCGGATCTGCTGGTCGCGCGTGGCGCTGACGTCCAGCTCGTAGCTGATCAATTTCTCGTCGCTCACCATCTCCACCAGGAAGCCGTTGATCGCCGTGCGCAGCGCGCTACGTACTCGATCGTTGTTCAACCGGCCGATGAACGGGTTGGCGGCCGAGCGCACCCCGAACTTGGCAAAGTCGACGATCCTGCGGGTGGTGATCTGCTTCCATGCCGTGTTGGTGGAAGTGGTGATGGCGCGGGTAATGCGGAACCCTTGGCGCTGCTCCAGCGCCAGGACCCGGCTTTGCACCAGCTGCTTGAGTTCAGCCAGGCTGTAGCTCTTCTCCAACCCACCCACGTCGAGCACCTTGTTGGTCAGACTGATGTGCGACGACAGGCTGGAGAGCAACCCAGCCACCGCGGCGGCGGCGAAGGAGGCCGACAGGGTGACCACCCGGCCGGCAGCGGCGTCGTTGGCCCGAATTCCGGGCGCCACCAGGATGACCCGGTCGCTGTTCACCGTGTGCGCCCCAACGTCGGCCAGCGAGGCACCGAGTTCGCTGCCGACCAGCGCTACCCGGTCGCGTTTGACATCGTCGGAGGCAGCCACGCGACAGTGCGCCGCCAGTTCGTCGGCGAAGCTCAGCCCCTGCCCAGCGGCCAGGACGATGTGAGAATCGACTTCCAGCAGCCGGTCGAGCCCGCCCTGATAGTCGGAGCCCGTCGCCGCGGCCCCGTTGCTGCCGCCGGAAAACGGCAAGAACGTGTCGGCCGGCGCGGTCAAGTCCGGAGCCTCCTCCGAATTGGGCAAGGCGGTCGCCGTAGCCCAAGCCGAGCCGGCGACCGAGTCCCCGAGGTCGGTGATCAGGTCGTCGCCGCTGACCACGGTGAAAACCTCCTCGGCGACGCCGCGGCGCAGCGTCACCTTGACGGCATCCGCCTGGGCCACGGCGTAGGAAGCCGTGATCGCCGATCCGGCCGGCGGCGCGGAGTCGAAGGTCAGGGCGCCGGTGGAGCGATCGATCTTGACCTGGCCGGCGACCGGGGCGGCGGCATCGTCGTCGTAGAGCAGCTGGAGCGACTGCTCCAAGCCGCCGGCGGGGGTCAGCTGGATGCGGTTGCGCGCACTCTTCACCACCGTGGTAGCGGCGAGGGTGAGCGTGGCCAGCGGCACCGCCTCGCCCTCGACGAAGGCGTTTTCCTCAGCCGCCGAGATATTGACCTCCAGACCGGCTCCCCAGCTGCCGGGGCTGTTCGCCTGCAAGCGGACGCAGGGACCGCTGGCCGAGGCGAGGTCGATCGACGCGACGGCGGGGCTTCCCGCCGCCACGCGCACGGCGTAGGCGGTGGTGGCGCCCTGCTGATAGGCCTGTTCGAGGGCACGCACCAGCGTCAACTCGTTGTTGGTTCCGTCGATCCACGGGTCGTAGTCGCCGAACGATTCGACCGCGTCGGCATAGCTACCGAGCACCACCGGCTCGCCGATCGGCCCCTTGCTGGCAGTACCCACGACCCCGAGGTTGCCCACCGTGATCCGGTCGGGCACGATCAAGCCCTCGGGCCGCACCTCGATAAAGACTCCTGGTAAGACTGATTCGGCCATTCGGTTTGTCCTCCTTCTGTTCTTGCGAGCCTCGCTTCGAAGCGTCGGCTCAGGCCTCCTAGACCGGGATCAGTCGCAGGTAGAACACCGCTGTTTGATCCAGGGCAGCATGCTGGTACGAAAGGGTGAAGTGGTCGGCAGGCGCCGGCAGATGAACTCCCGGAGCGAACGGGCGGTCCCGGATCTGATACTCGTCGGGTGCCAGGTCGAGGTCCCAGTCGCCGAGCTCGATGCTGTCGACCACCGGATCGAGTGCGGCGATGAAAGCCGCGGGTGAGGCGAAGGTCAGGCGAGCGTGGCGCTGCGCGGGATCGTCTCCGCCGATGGCGGCCAGGAAAGCGGTCAGAGAGGCGAAGGGAGTCGGCGGCCCGGGCGCCCCGGTGAAAGTCCGCAACAGCGACACGGTGCCACCCGGCGGCGTTCCAGCCACGAAGGAGAGCAAGGTCAGCCGCCCGAGTCGCGCCGGCCCATGTACGCTCAACACCGGCGCTCGCTCGTTGTCCCAGCGCACCATCTCGTCGCTGACCAGGGTGGTTTCCCGGTTGGCCGAGGCGCGCTCTTCAGGGTCGGCGTGAATCGGGATGCGGGCGATCAAGCTATGAGCAGCGTCGGCGTCGGAATAGTGGTATTCGTAGAGCAGCCGAACGGAGGTGCTCTTGCGCCAGGCATTGAGCGCCGCCACATGTTCCGCTAACGGCGCTTCGGTACCAGCGTGGCCCTGAAAACTGAGCTGCAGGAAACCGAGCGCGCGCAGCTCGTCGCGCGAGCGCAAGAGTTCTTTCTGTAAATCCAGTACCGCTGTATCCGCATCGCCGGGGCTGTTCGCCCACAACTGCATGGTCACCACGGCGTCCAACCGCCCGCCTTTGAGGGCGATCAGCGGCAGCCCTGAGCGCTGCTCGTTGCCCCGGCGGTTGCCCAAACCGACCATCCGCTCATCGACGCTGGCCACCGTGACATTGGGGTCCGGAAGTGGCGGGCTGGACGGTGGAAGCTTGGCACTGAGGACGGACAGCATGTCCGTCACCACCTGGTTCAACGGCGGTGCACCGACGGCGGGAATCGTCATCTAGCCTTTCCTTCGATCTCCCCTGATCCAATGATGAGAGCGAGGGCCACATCGCCCCACGCAAGGAGAAGCTTAGAAAGACATTGCGAAAAAAGATCGTCTCCGATTCACCAATGGGCGACTGCAATCTCGAAGCTGGCGACGCTATTTCTTTTCGTCCGACTTCAGCCAACAACCGGTGAGCTATCGTTTGACGGAGCCGGCGTCAGGCGAATGGCCGAGCGCCCTCAGCAAGGTCGTACTGCCTTTTTGAAGGCATGCGGAGTCGTCCCCCGCCACTTCTTGAATGCGCGCTCAAAGCTGCGCAGGTTGCCAAACCCCACGGCATGAGCAATGTGGGTCATCGAGTGATTGTTCTCGCGCATCAAGGCCACGGCACGGTTGATCCGCACATGGGCAAGCCAATCGCGAAAGCAGATGCCTGTTTTCTGATGGAAGAACGAGGAGAAGTACTTTCGCTCAACCCCTGCGACGCCCGCGGCCCGGCTCAACGAGATCGGATCACCGTAATGGCTGTCTACGAACCGTTTGACCCTACGCAATCGAGCGTAGTAGCTGAAAGCCTGGCGGTTGATCTGGTCGGTCTCGAGCACTGGAGCCTCCTACTGGTAAGAGGGCTATTGCACGTGGTGGCGACTCCGAACCTTCATAGGCTCCTGGCGGAGCGGATTGTTACCGCCGGCACGATCTCCTCCCTCCTTCGCCACCGGACACGAGAGCCATTCCCATGCCCCCGCCCGTTGGCGCGGGGCCAGCATTGGCGCGAGATGTGAGAATATTTGCCGGAGGCCAACGACCCGTGAACGCGCCATCCCAGCCGAGCGAAGTTGACGGGCAGCTCGTCGGAGAGCTGTTGCTTCCGGGGATGGAATTGATCGAAACCCACATCTCCTGGGTCTTCCTCGGCGGAGGTGACGTATGGAAGGTCAAGAAGCCGGTCGACTTCGGCTTTCTGGATTTCTCCACCGCTGACAAGCGCCACGCCGCCTGTTTGGCGGAGGTGGAGCTGAACCGCCGGCTGGCGCCGCACGTCTATCTCGGCTGCATCCCTATCACCCGGGACAACCACGGCAGGGCGCGCTTCGGCGGCTCCGGCGAGCCCATCGACTGGGCGGTGCAGATGGTCCGCTTGCCCGAGGAAGACCGCGCCGACCTGCGCTTGGCCAGTGGCCGGCTCTCGGCTTCCCACCTCGACCGAGTCGCGGTGCGGCTCGCCCGCTTCCACGAATCGGCGCGCTGCGATGAAGAGACGACGCAGATCGGAGGACTCGAAACGGTCAAGGCCAACGTCGAGGAGAACTTCGCGCAAACCCGAGCCGAACTCGGTCGTTATCTCGATCCGGATCAAGCGGCGCAAGTCAAGGCGTGGCAGCGACAGTTCCTCGACCGCAAGGCGAGCCTCTTTGCCGCCCGCCAGGCAGCCGGGCGGGTGCGAGACGGTCACGGTGACCTGCGCTTGGAGCACGTCTACCTGACCGACGACGACTATGCGGCCGGTGAGGACGATGGCAGCGAGGTGGTCATCGTCGACTGCATCGAGTTCAACCACCGCTTCCGCTTCGCCGATGTTTGTGCCGATGTGGCTTTCCTGGCGATGGACCTCTCCTGGCACGGCCGGCCCGACCTCGCCGAACGGTTCCTGGCCGCCTACGCCCGCGCCGCCAACGACTTCGATCTCTACCCGCTGGTCGACTTCTATGAGAGCTACCGCGCTTTCGTGCGCGGCAAGATCGCTTCCTTCGGCATCGCCTCCGGCCGGCTCGACTTCCCCGGTCGACAAGAGGCGATCGGCGAGGCACGCCGCTACTTCCTCTTGGCGCTGGCCTCCGAACGGCGTGCCCTCGCGCCGCCGCGGCTGCTCGCCATCGGCGGGATGATCGCCAGCGGCAAGAGCACCATCGCCGAAAATCTCGGCGCCGAATTGGCTGTACCGGTGGTCGACGCCGACCGCACCCGTAAGTTCCTTCTCGGACGCGCGCCCGCCGAGGCGATCGACGACCCGGCCTGGCAGGGCGCCTACTCCCCGACCCGCACCGCCGAGGTCTATAGCGAGGTGCTACGCCGCGCCGAGGCAGTGCTCCAGTCAGGCCGCAGTGTGATCGTCGACGCTTCCTTCCGCGCCCGCGAACACCGCCTGGCAGCGCGTCAGCTCGCCGACTACCACGGCGTGCCCTTCCGCTTCATCGAGTGCCGGGCGAAACCCGAGATTTGCCGCCAGCGGCTCCGCGATCGGGAACGACGGCAGAGCGTCAGCGATGGCCGGTTGGAGATTTTCGACGAGTTCGTCGCCCGCTGGCAGCCGGTCGACGAACTGCCGGCCAGCGAACATCTAGTGCTCGACACCTCTCAGCCGCTGGTCGCCAACCTCCAGTTTCTACGCAAGAAACTCTAGCTCTTGTTCTTGCCAACCGGCACCACGAGTACCGGGCAGGGTGCGTGGTGCAACACCCGCTCGGTCGTGCTGCCGATCAAGAGCTGGCGCATCGGGCCGAAACCGTGGCTGGCCATGACGATGAGATCGATACCGTTGTCTTGAGCGTACTGCCTGATCTCCGAGGCCGGAACCCCGACCCGCGTGGTGACTTCGACCTCGCAGCCAGCCAACCGCTGGCGGGCGGGAATCTCCAGCTGCTCGCGCGCCGCGCGGCCCTGGTGCTCCAGTACCTTGTGCCGCTCGACATCGGTAGTGAAGCCGAGGATCGGCGGCAGGTTGTCTTCGACCACGAAGAGCAGAGTGACCGGAGCCGCCAGGCTGCGCGCCAGCTTTGCCGCGACATCGAGGGCCGGCAGCGAAGCATCGGAAAGGTCGGTGGTGACCAGAATCTTCGAGAAACTCGACATGGTTCCTCCTTGCTGAGCCATTGAGCCCTGCTGAGTGATCGAGGTTAGCAGCTATTCGTCGTCGCCGGCGGGCCGCCGGAGCACCAGCACCGAGCAGGCCGCCGCTCGCGCCACCCGCTCCGAGACGCTGCCGAGCAGCGCCCGGTGCAGGCCGCTGAGCCCGTGGCTCCCGATCAGGATCAGGTCGGCCGACAACCGGTCCGCCAAGTCGACGATGCGGGTTGGCGCGTGGCCGGTCAGCAGGTGCGGTTCGATGTGGAGATCCGCGGTTTCAGCCTCCGCCACGCGGCTGCGCAGCAACTCCTCGGTCTGCGCCCGCAGATCGACGTAAGCCGGCGAGCTGAGGGGCAAACCGGGGACCGGGATGCCGCCACCGCCGCTGGTGATCGGGGCAGCCATGACGTGTACCAGGTCCAGGTGACTGCCGAACTTGGTCGCCAGCCCCTTGGCCGTTTCGAGCGATTCCGTCGCGTCCGCCGAGAAGTCGAACGGCACCAGGATGCGGTCCAGCCGGCGATCCGACTCACCCTCCTCGCCGTGCGCGACCAGAACCGGGCAGTCGGCCGAGCGCAGGACCTCCTCGGCCACGCTGCCCAGCAGGAACCGTCTCCACCCTCGGCGCCCATGACTGCCGATGACGATGAGATCGACCTCGTTCTCCTGCGCGTAGCGCAGGATCGCCGGGGCGGCTGAAAAGTCGCGGCGCTGGCCTTCGATGATGGTCAACCCCTCAGTGCCGCGCTCGGCCACCGAGCCTCGTAACTGCTCGCTAGCCGCAAGGGTCAGACGCTCATAGGTCGCGGAGAGATCGGCGGCGTCATGGGCTGGAGAATCGCCGTAGAGCACGACTACATGCAAGAGATGCAACTCCGCTCCAAAGCTGTGCGCCCAGAAAAGGGCCTCGTCCAGGGCGACGTTGGCAAACTTCGAGAAATCGGTCGCTAGCAGGATCTTCTTCGGTTGCATGGGGTCCTCCTCATCGGTTAGACACACACAAACAATCTACACGGCGCCAAGGTTGGGTCACCAGAGCCGATCAGGTGGCTGACCGCCTCACCTCCGGGTAGGCCGAACTTCGAGAGCCACCCGAAAGGATAGGAGCCTGCTAATTCTATTGGGTCGGGCTTGCATCTGCAGCCGCTTACGTCATTTCGCTAAGAAATCGGTCTACAACAGACCCAACTCCCTTTCCTCTCTCTCCTCCTCCCGGCGCAGCCGCTCCTCCTCACGCCGAGACCGTACCCGCCAGGTCAGCTTCCCTAGCCAGACGTTGAGGATGTTGTCGCGGCCGAGAAAGGGGAGGACTGGGGTGCGGCGGTTGCCGATCGTGGCCATCAACTCGAGACTGGCTGCATGGTCAGGATCGATCGCCAGAGCAGCTCTCAGCGCACGCAACGCTTGCCGCCGGTGGCCGATGCTCAAGTGAACGGCAGCCAGGTTGAAATGACTCTCGGGCTGGAAGGGATCCACCTCGACCGCATGCCGGCACAGATCCAGCCCCTCCCTCTTGCGTCCTTCGCAGCGGGCGATCGCCTGGCCTAGATAGCCGAAAAAGAGCCCCGGAAGCCGATCCTGCTCTTCCTCTTCCTGCTTGCTCAACCAGGTGAGCAACTCCAGCCCCTGGCGCGACTTGCCCGCCCGGCAAGCGTCCAGCCCACGGCGTAGCGCCTCGACGGCGTAGTCGCTTCGAGGTGATATCCGACGCTGCTGAGGGAATGGGACAGAAATAATATCGTAACCATATCAGCATAAAGCCATGCTTCGCCATTCCGCTTCTCATTCAAGCCGAGCGAACTGTCCCGCACCGCTGGTGTTTCTCCTTGGTTGTACGACGGGATCGGTCGGCCAGCGAGTAAGCTGTGAGTCCCATGCCACGGCCCAACCGTCCTTCGCTGCCACTCGTGCGACTCAATCTTCTCCCCCTCTTGCTGATTTCGGCCATGACCTCGGTTGGCCTCGCCGGTGCGCAAGGCAACGCCCCACCTCCATCACCTCCGAACCTGCTTCTGATCACCCTCGACACCACCCGCGCCGATCACCTCGGAGCCTGGGGCTGGCCCCACGCGCGGACTCCGAACCTGGACGCGCTGGCGGCTCGCGGCACTCGCTTCGCCCGCTGCGACACGGCGGCGCCGATCACCCTGCCCAGCCACACGACGATCCACACCGGCCAGCTTCCGCCGCGCCACGGCGTGCGCGACAACGGGACTTTCTCCCTACCACAAGAGGCTGTCACCGTCGCCGAACGTCTGGCCGCACGCGGCTACGACACCGGCGCGGTGGTTTCGGCGACGGTGCTGGCCCGCCGTTACGGGCTGGCCCAGGGGTTCCGCCTCTACGACGATGACTTGGAACAGCAGGGCCCCGGAGCGAGCGAGCGACCCGCCGATGCGGCGAACCGGGCGGCGCAAGCGCTGCTGGATCAGCTCAAGCCTCCGTTCTTCTTGTGGGTCCATTACTTCGACCCGCACGAGCCCTACGCACCGCCGAGTGAGTTCCTGGCTGCGGCACAGGGGCCGCACGCCGCCTACGACGGCGAGATCGCCTTTATGGACGCCCAACTCGGCCAACTCTTGAAGGATTTCGAGCGCCGTGGTGGCGGCGTGACGGTGGTTACCGGGGACCACGGCGAAATGCTAGGCGAGGGCGGCGAACTCACCCACGGCCTGCTTCTCCAGCAGGGAGCCCGGCGGGTGCCGCTGCTCATCGCCGGCCAGGGTGTCGCCAAGGGTCGCACCATCGACTGCCTGGTGCGCACCGCCGACATCACGCCAACCCTGCTCGCCCTCGCCGGCGCCCCCGCCGGCTCGAACCTGGACGGCGCCGACCTCTCACCGCTCTGGCGTCACGACACGGACTGCCGCCACCGGCAGAGCTACAGCGAATCCTTCCTCCCCTTCTTCGCCTACAACTGGTACCCGCCCCGTTCCCTCTCCGACGGCGAACAGCTCTACATCCACGGCAGTCGCCCCGGCCTCTTCGACCTGGCGAGCGACCCCGCCGAGACCAAGGATCTCTCCGCCGGTAGTCCGGCGGCGGTCACCCGCTGGCAAAGCCGGTTGCGCGATTTTCTCAACGAACTCGGCGAAGAGCTCGACGCCGAAGTCTCGACCGGCCGCGCCCTCAGCGCCGAAGACGAAGCCCAGCTACGCGCCTTGGGTTACCTCGGAGGAGAAAGCTCCACTCCCCGCCGTCCCGGTCCATCCCTGCCCGACCCGCGCGACAAAACACACGTCGATGCAGCGATCCGCCGTGCTTCGGCGCTCCTCCAAGAGGGCGAACCCGACAAAGCCCTGAGCAGCCTGCGTACGGTGCTGCGCGACGAAGCCGAGAGCTTCCCCGCCCTCAACCTCGCCGGCCTCAGCCTGATGGAAACGGGCCGCTTTCAATCCGCCTTGAACGCCTTCACCCACGCCCTGGCTCTGAGCCCCAAAAGCACCGAGCCCAGGCTAAACGTCGCCGCCTGCCTCCTCCAACTAGGCCGCAAGGCCGAAGCGGAAACCGCCTATCGAGAACTCCTGCAACTCGACCCCGCCGCCCCCGGCGCCGCCTCCAACCTCGCCAACCTACTGCGCACCCGAGGAGAGACGGCCCAGGCCGCACAGATCCTGGACCAAGCCTTCAACGCCGGCAGCCACCATCCCGGCCTCTACCTGGAACGAGGCCTGCTCCAAGCCCAGGAAGGACTCTCCTTCCTGGCCTACAAAGACCTCCAAGAAGCCACCCGAAGAGACCCTAACAACCCTACCGCCGCCGCCGCCGCCGCCAGCCTGGCCGTCACCCTGGAACGCTACAAAGACGCCGCCCAACACTACGAACACCTAGCCCAACTCACCCCCGACCAACCCGCCGTCTGGGGCCTGCTGGGTAGCCTCTACCTGGAAAGACTCCACAACCCCACAAGAGGCCGCCAGTGCTTCGAGCAAGCTCTGGCACTAGAAACAGACCCGGCACGCAAAGCCAAGATTCAAGCGTTGCTGGAACGGCTACCGTAGCCATGCCCTGCATCCCCTCCGACCCCGCCCCGGCGTGGGGCGATCGGCCGACCCTCGTTAAGCTCTCTTACGCTCCACAAAGGCCGCCATCGTATTCAGCGTCCGCAAATTACTGGGCAAGAACTCCGTCTCGTCCACCGAAATACCGTAGCTCTTCTCCAGAAAACTGACCACCTGCATCAGCTCGATCGAATCGATGATGCCGTTTTGCACCAGGGGAAGATCGGCATCCAACGAGCCGGCCTCACTGATGCGTAGCTGGTCGGCCAAGTAGCTTCGAATATCGTCCGTCACCGCCATCGGAATCTCCTCTCGCCGGGATCCGGCACCCTCTGTTACTGCTCGCTCAGATCTACATCTCGACGAGCCATGGAAGCCAACCTCTGGCGGTCGGTCTTCCCGGTTGAAGTCACCGGCAGGCTGGCCAGCCAGCGAAAATGAGCCGGGATCATATACCGCGGCAGACAGCCTTGCAGATAGCGGCGCAAGGCGGTCTCATCTCCTTCCAGACCGCCGCATGGGCCGATCTCCCTCTTCACCAGGAAGGCGACCAACTCGTTGTCCGCGCCCTCCTCGCCGTCCTGCTGCACCGCCAACACCGCCGCCTGGGCGACCTCCCCGTGGGTGTGCAAGGCCGTCTCCACCTCGCCCAATTCGACCCGGTGGCCGCGCACCTTGACCCGGTGGTCCGCTCGGCCGAGGAAGGTGTAATTACCGTTCGCCTCGCGCCGCACCAGGTCGCCCGTCCGGTAGAGACGGTCGGCGAGGTGCGGGTGCAGAAAGTCGGGGACAAACGAGGCGGCCGTCTTCTCGGGATCACCCCAGTAGCCTTCCATCAACGTCCCGCCGCGGACCAGCAACTCACCATCCAAGCCGTCGGCGACCGGTTTGAGGTCACCATCGACAACCACACCCTGGCAATTCTCACAGTCGATGCCGATCGGAATCGAGTTCAACTCCCACGAGCCGGTGGCGGGCACCTGCCAATAGGTACAGACGTTGGTCTCGGTCGGTCCGAAGAGGTTGAACAAATCGACTCCGGGCAAAGCCGCCTGCAACTGCCGCAACTCCCCCGCCGGATAGGGTTCGCCGGCGAAGAGCACGGTGCGCAACCGGCCCAGCTCTTGCTGCGCCAACCGGCCGCGGCTGAGCATGGCGCGCAGCGCTCCCGGCACCGAGTACCAGACGGTGATCTCCTCGTCCGCCAGGACGCTGCTCGCCGCCATGGGGAAGCGCACCACCTCCTCGTCCAGCACCACCGTCTTGGCGCCGGCCAGCGCCGCGGCGTAGAGATCGAAGGTCGAAAGATCGAAGTGAAACGGCGCGTGGCTGGAGAGGATGTCTGCGCTGTTGAGGGCGAAACGCCAGGCTCCCCACTCGGCGAAGGAGAGGCAGGCGCCGTGCGACACCATCACTCCCTTGGGCGATCCGGTTGAACCCGAGGTGTAGAGAATGTAGGCCAGATCGCGGCTGTTGGGACGCACCGGTGGCAAGAAAGCGGGCGGTGAGGCCACCGGTCGCGTCAAGTCGCGGAGCTGGCGGCTCGCTTCGAGTCGACCGTCTCCATGGATCTGTATCACCTCGATCCGCGGTAGGGCCTCCCGCACCGAGGCCACCGCCGCCGCTCGTTGCGACGAAGCCAATAGCGCCTTCATCCGGCAATCGCCGGCGATCAGACCGGCCCGCCCCGGCGGTGCCAGTGGATCCAGCGGCACGTAGCCGGCGCCGGCGGCGAGCACCCCCCAGAGAGAGAGGACCGCCTCGATCGACTTCGGGCACAGCAGTCCCACGCGATCGCCCCGGCCCACGCCGGCCTCGTTGAGGACCGCGGCCACGCGGCCGGCCGCCGCCGCCAGTTGCGCGTAGGTGAGCATCGCTCCGCCGGCGTCGCGCGGCATCGCCACGGCGGGGCGCTCGCCGTGCAACCGAGCACTACGTTCGAGGGCGTGAACTAGTGAGAGTGGAGCCATCTGGATGCGCCTTCCGGTGGGCTACAACCCTAAGTACTTGGCGATGATCAGCCGTTGAATGTCCGAGGTCCCCGAATAGATGGTGCCACCGATGGCGTCGCGCAGATCGCGTTCGATCTCGTACTCTTTCATGTAGCCGTAGCCGCCGAAGATGCTGATCGCCTGCATGCTCGATTCCACCATGCACTCGCTGATGTAGAGCTTGGCCATCGCCGCCTCCATGCTGGCGCGTCGCCCCTGTGTTTTGAGCCAGGCCACTTTGTAGAGCAACAAGCGAGCGGTCTCCAAACGGACCTTCATGTCGGCGATCTTGTTGGAAATCGACTGGAACTTGCCGATCGGCTTGCCGAAGCGCTCCCAACTGGCGGCACGCTCGACGCATTTCTCCAGCTGGCGCTGCATGGCGCCGACATTGGCGGCCAGAATCGACGCCCGCTCATGATCCAAGGAGCTGTTGAAGATCGCCACCCCCGCCCCCTCCGGTCCGAGACGGCGGGCGACCGGTACGGCGCAGTCGTCCAAGAAAATTTCGCCGATCGGCGCGGTGCGCAGCCCCATCTTGTCGAAGCCGGAACTGACCGAAAAACCGGGGGTGCCCTTATCGACCAGGAAGGCGGAGATTCCGTCCGCCCCCCACTCGGGGTTGACGGTGGCGAAGACGATCAATAGATCGGCGACCGGCGCGTTGGTGATGAAGATCTTGGAGCCGTTCAACACATAGCGATCGTCGATCCGGCGGGCGCGGCAGGAGACCTTGAACGCGTCCGAGCCCGACCCCTCCTCGGTGATCGCGTGCACGCCGATCAAATCCCCCGCGACCATCGGCGGCAGATAGTGCTGCTTCTGTTCGTCGCTGCCGAAACGCAAGAGCGGCACCTGAGCACTCCACATGTGGGCGTTGAGTGAGAACAACAGACCGTTGTCGCAGCAGCCGTAGCCGAGCCCTTCCATGGCATAGACGGTGGTCAGCAGATCACTGCCGGCACCGCCGTACTCTTCGGGAATCGGCAGGCCGAGAAGGCCGAAGCGGGCCGCGGCGCGCCACTTCTCGCGCGAGAAGCGCCCCTCCTTGTCCGCCTCGTAGACGCCTTCGTTGAGTGCGCCGCGCGCAAACTCGATCGCCGCCTCGCGCAGCTCGACTTGTTCGGGTGTGAAATCAAAATCCATGGTCGTCTCGAATGGGTGGATCCGGTGAAGTTCTTCTAGTGGAAGGGCCAGAAGTGCTCGGCGGTGTAGGTCAAGTTCTTCGGCCGGCGAGCCACCACCTGTGCCGGATTGCCGCGCACGATAGTGTAGGGGGCCACGCTCTTGGTGACCACCGAGCCGGCGGTGACCACCGCGCCTTCCCCCAGGGTCACGCCGAGCAGAATGATCGCACCGCTGCCGATGAAGACATGGTTCTCGATGGTGATCGGGCCGGTGATGCCGTCGAACCCGGGCGAGAACATATCGTGGCTCCCCATCACCAGGCAGGCTCGGTAGGCGATCGCCACATCGTCGCCGATGGTCAGGTCGTCCATCCCGGCGCCGACGATGAGACAGTCCATCTGGAAGGTGCTGCGCGCCCCGATCTTGACTCGGCCCCGGCCGCCGAAGACCTTGAGACCGTGGTGAATGCTGGTGCGCTCCCCGATCTCCCAGCCCAAGACGTAGCGGTAGTAGGCGCGGCGCAAGGCATGGCCGGGAAGTTGGCCGATGATGCGGTTTCCCGCGAAGAGGAGGAGGTTGCGCAGCCAGTAGCGCGCCTTTTCGGCGAAGTCGGTCTTGATCACCACCCTTTCGGCGTGACCGACCGAGGACTCCTCCCTCACCTCGGCTCGCTGCCCGTTGGCTTCACCCTTGGCCTCACCTTCCAGCGCCTTCACGGTGCCGACTCCGCCTCGTCATCGGCCGGCAATGCCGAGCGCAGCGCTTCCACCCAACCGATCGCCCGCAGTTCGAGCAATAGGACGGCCAGCAAAGCCAACAGCAGCCCACCGAAAACGGAAACCAGCAGCAGCACGGTTTTCTTGGGCCGCACCGGCTTGGTCAAGGCGGCTGCACGTTGAACGATAGAGACATTGGTCACTTTGCCGCGATCGAGCGCTTCCTCGATGCGCGCATCTTCGCCGCGTTCCAGGTAGAACAGGTACTGTTTCTCGGCGGCCGCGATCGAACGTTGGGCGCGGGCCGCTTCGAGCGCTTGGCTGTCGAGGCTCAGCAACCGGCCGCGCGAGCGCACCTGCTGTTCGGCGACTACCCGCTGGCGCTGGACGATACCGGTCAACTCCGCTTTGGTCTGTGCCAGCTGACGTTCGATCTCGAGTAACGTCGGGCTCAACTCGGCGGCGTTGCCGCGCTCTTCCCTCAAGGCGGAGCGGGTCAACTCCAACTTGCGCCGATTGGCCACCACCAGCGGGAAATCGTCGTTGAAGCGCGTCTCCAGGCCGATCTGTTCCTGCTCCAGTTCCCGGACTTCGGCCTTGAGTTTGTCGAGCGTCGGCGATCGCATCAACGGTGCCGCCCCCTCATCCATCCCCGCGGTCAGGTCCCGGCTCAGCGAGGAGATCTGCCCCTCCAACTCCGCCCGGCGGCGCGACAGCTTTGCCGCTTCCACCCGCAGCTGAGCGTCGTGGTGCAGTTGCACTTCGCGCTCCGCCACGATGTCGGCAACTCCCGCCTCTTCTTTGAGCTGTTGCAGCCGATCTTCCTGCCGGCGCAGATCCTCGGCGGAGCGATCGGCTTGATCGGTGAAGAACGGCGCCGCGGCATAGGGCTGGTGAACCGCGAGATGATGCGCCAGGTAGTTGTCGAGCAGGTTGCCGAGGACGATCTCGGCCACTTCGGGATCACCCGACTCGAAGGTGACCAGCAGCACATTCGAATCCTTGAGGCGGGTCGCCGTAATGCTCTTGGTAAGGCCGTAGATCGCCCGATCGCGCGCGCTCGGCGCCGGCAGGTCATGGTAGCTCGCGTACCAACGGTCGTAGGCGCGCACCGGTCCGAAGATCAGCCGTAAATACCAGGGCATCGGCGCCTGATCGATGCCGGTCGCTTCGACCGTCTTGTCGAGCACCTCGTGGCTGGTCATGATGGCGATCTCCGACATCACCTCTTCTTCGGAAACCGAACCGGTCAGCACCGTGGTGGGATCGTTGGGGTCGGCATCGACGGGAACTTGCGAACGGGCGATCTCGATGAGGATCGCCGCTCGCGCCACGTAGGTGGCAGGCCACAGAAAGCCGGCGACGTGTACGGCCAAGAAAACGACCAAGAAAAAAGCGACCAGCTGCCAACGCCGGCGACGAACGGCAGTGCCCAGCCGCTCGAAGGTGGTGGCAAGCTCGTCCGCTCTAGGGGTGGATCGGGTACTCATCAGCTGGCCTCCGCGAAACATAAGTCGCTCTCGATGGCCTCATCGAGAGCTTCAACAAAGGGCTCCCAACCAAAACGGGCCGCGCCGACTGGGCCCTGGCTGCGCAGCCTACCGGCAAGCTCCGGATCGTGCACGAGGCGCAGCATGGCATCGGCGAAAGCGCGCGGTTCCGGCTCGGCGAGCAGACCGTCCTGCTCGTGATCCACGATCTCCAGCGGCCCTCCCCGGTTGACCGCCACCACCGGTTTGGCACTGGCCATCGCCTCGATGACCACCAGCCCCCAGTCTTCGTTGAAGGCGGTGAACAGGGTAGCGAAGCAGCTGCGGTAGAGCTCCAGCATCTCCTCGTCGCTGGGATGGATCATGAACTCGACCGCCCCATCGCCGTCGGCCAGGGCGCGGAGTTTCTCGACATAGGGCTGGCTTTTTTCATCGACGATACCGGCGATCACCAGCCTCCAGCCCACTTTGTCCTCGACCTCTCGGCGGAACAATCTGAAGGCCTCGATGGCGAGTTCGAGGTTCTTCGTCCACATGATCCGACCGGGAACGAAGAAGGTGCGATTGGATTGAGCCGAGGGCTTGAAGGCGGAAAGATCGATCCCCGGGTTGAGCACACGCAGTCTCTCGGGTGGCGCCAGCCGGCCAGCGAGGATCCGCCCTTCGACCTCGCGACTGATGGGGAAAACCCGGCGGTATCGCCGCCAAGCGGACCGATCTACCGCGCGAAAGGCGGCGCTGCCCAAGCCGATCACCACCCGCTTCAAGCGACTGCGCTGGGCGAAGAACTGGCGCCGGTAGAAGGGATCGAAGGCGATGCGCAGCGGCGTCAGGCAAAGACAGAAGGCGGGAATGTCACGGTGGCGCAGGGTCATCAGATCGCCGAGCCCTTCGCACATCACCAGCAGAGCATCGAACTGCGACAGATCGACCTTCTGGCGCAGGATCTTCACCGCCGCCTTGCCCACCGCGCCGACCGAACGCTCCACCGGCACACGGTCGAGCAGGCGCACGTCCATCTGTGACAGTTCGGGAAAGGTCGACTGCGGGCGAAACTCGTTGGTGAAGATCGTCACCTGATGGCGGCTTCGGCGCACGATCTCAACGAGAGTGCGCTCGGCGCCACTGGTGAGATAAACCCACGGATAGTACAGAGCAATTTTTCTGCGACTCAAGGCTTCTCCCCCAACAGCAGGAACTACTTCTCCCAGCGGAAGATGGTCAGCGAATGCGGTGGAAATTGGTACGAGAAGCTGCCGGTGGCGGCGAAAGGCGAAGTGACCGGGCTGACCCGCGTCGGGTTGGCGGCGTCGTTGCGCGAAGAAAAACTCGGGCCGTTGAGCACCGTCACCGTACCGCTCACCCCGGGCGGTAGGGTCAAGGTGACGGGGGCATCGACCCGGTGGGTGAGGCTGCGGTTGACCACGAACAGGGCGTAGGAATCCCCAGCCGCATCGCGGGTAGCCACGGCGTCGAGCATGGGAACATCGGTTTGACCGGAGAGCAGTTCGATCTCTCCCGAACTGAACAGGGCGTCCTGCGGATTCACCGTCGTTTCCATCAGCAACTTGTCCGCCTCCCGCGCATACTCCTGATGGACGTAGAACTGCGGGTTGCGAAAGTGAACCCCGGCGTCTATCCCCACCAGGCTGCCGAACTGCGAGCCGGACAGAGACATGTGGTGGGCACCGTGGACGCGCTGGTGGCGCAGGAAGATGTGCATGACGCTGGCATTGAACAGCGCACAGGCCAGCGTCGGGTTGCGGGCGTAGGTCACATCGGGATCTTCGATCGTCTCGTCAGGAAAGAAGATTCCGTCGTATTCGGTGACGTAGATCGGGATCAGCTTGCCCAGCTTCTCCAGCTGGTTTTCGAGCACCGTCATCGACTGCTCGACCGCCTTGGTGCCGCCGAGCATCGCGGTGAACAGGTATTCGTCGCTCGGCACGGTGCCGTCGGGCAGCCAGCCGTAGAGCGGAAAGTAGGCGTTGTGCACACTGATGCCGTCGACGTAAGGGCCGGCGAGGCCCAGCACCACCGAGTTCCAGAAACTGTCCTGTTCCTCCGGGCCGATGACGCCGGCGGCGAAGATCTTCGCGAAGGGCGACTGCTGCCGGATGGCCGCCGCGTAGTCGATCACCTTGCGGGCGTAGACATCGGGCGGCAAGCCGACGAGACCGTTGGTGCCGATCCCCTCGAAGTAGATCTCGTTACCCACCTCCCAGTGGGTGACCGGGAAGCCGCGCGAGGTGAAAAAGGCGGCCCAGGCCACCGCTTCTTCGACGCTACCGCTGCCGCTGTTGGCGGTGACGAAGGGCACCGCTTTGAGCGCCACCGAGATCTGGATGAACTCCTCGGGGCCGATCACCGGCTTGTAGAACTCGTCGATGTAACCGCTCGACTGCAAGGGGCGCCGCCCCTGCGGACCCAGCGCCTGCCACCAGTGGTAGAAGTCGGCGGCGGTGCCTCCCGGGTAGCGCAGGGTGGTCACCTTGGCTTCGTCGACCATCTCCACGATCTGGCGGTCGATGGAGCCGAACTCATCGATGATCCCTTCGCCCCGTTCGATGGTTTGCAGGTTCTGGCCGAAGAGGAATTCGGGGATGGCGCGCACGATCTTGGTGAAATCGACATCGATGGTGCTGGTCGCCGTCGGCTGCGCCGTCGCCGGCCAGGCCAGGCAGAGGAGGCACAGGAGGAGGAGAGGGCGAACTCTTCCGCTACGGGTGCGCATCATGGTGTTTCCATCTCCAGGTCGGTTCTGACTCCGTGCGGGCCGTAGAAGAAGAACTGGGCGGTGCGCGCCCGCGCGGCGAGGTTGGCCAACCACCACTCGCCGCTCCACGAGTCGCCGTCGATGGCGAAGGGGAAGTAGCGCGGCAACTCGGGAGCCGAGCGCGCCTCCGGGTCGAGAGCCGGGAAGCCGGCGGCGAGGATCTCTCCACGGCTGTTGACCGTATGGGTCACCCCGACGCCGTCGAGCGCCGGCGAACAGGTGGCGAGGATCACGCCGCGAAAACCGCCACCCACGCCGGGGAAGAGAGTTCCGGCCAGCACCGTTCGCTGCTCTCCGGCAGGGACGCTCAGCGAGGTCGAGTCCACCGCGGCGCCATCGAGGTCGCGCAAGATCACGTTGACGGCCACCGCCGCCGCATTGCGGTTGGTGAGCACAAAGCCGGAATCGCGCAAGGCGAGATCCACCGGCGCCAGGAAGGCCGTACCGAGCCGCGACGGCGGCAGGCTGCGCGGTAGAACCATCGGCCCGGCGGTGGAAGTTCCGACGACTTGCTCTTCGAGAAGTTGTACCAGGGGAGCGGCCTCGCTCTTGTCCGCGTGGATCCTCACTTGCGCTACCGGCAGCGTCCCGGAAGCGGCGGCGGCAGACTCGAATTCCCACAGGAAGTAGCCGCCGACGGCAATGGCGTAGTTGGTGCTGGCCGCTCCTCCCCCCACCAGGGCCAGCGGCGCTCCGGCGTCGTCGAGGAGATCGACGCTGCCGGTGATGGGGACCGGGTGCGGGTTGAGCAGGGCCAGGCGGTGGGTGGTGCCGGCGGTCGGCAGCAGCACCTGCACGGCGGGTGAGCGGGGCACCCCCTGATCGCCGGCGAGGAACCTCGGGCTGAGAAGCGGATCCAAGAAGGTGGTGGGCCGCAGGTTCTCCTGCACCGTCTGCACCGATACCACCAGCGCCGCCTCGGCGAAGATCGACAACATCCCCTGGTAGGGATCGGGAAGCAACAGCTCGTCGTTGAGGATCAGGTTGCGCCAGCCCTTCGCCGGCACCGTCACCACGCCGAAGCGGGCGACGATTCCGCCCCCGGTACTGTCGCGCAGGAGCAAGTCGACCGAGGTATCCCGCGGGAAGGGGTTGAACAGCACCACCCGCGTCTGGCCCGCCGGCTCACCGCCCGCCCCCGAGCTGCCGCGGACGAAGGCATGGGTGGTCAGCCGCGGCTCGGCCGGGGCCAGAGCGAACTCGGTGGTGACCACGCCGTCGATCGTTCCCCGAACGAGTTGCATCGCCTGCGGCACCGAAGCTCCGGGATCGGCGTGGATTTCAAGGCCCGCCTGGCGAGGCGCATCGCGCAGTCCGGCGCTGCGCACCGAGCGGGCGGCGCCCCGTTTGACCACCAGCGAGCGCACCGTCTTGATGAAGTGCGCCGTCAGATCGGTGAGGAAGGTATCGCGGCGCACCAGCAACGAGTGCTCGCGTGGCCGCAGGTCGCTCCACCGATCGAAGACGAGAACCTCGGGGGCGAACGGCTCGACATCGACCCACTCCTCCACCGCCACCGTGTGCTGAGTGTCGTTGTCCCAGGTCCGCACGACCGGCGAGGTCAGCGTCTTGCCGTCGACGGTCACCGCCAGCCCCGGAGGCTCGGTCTTGATCTCGAGACGCAAGGGCTCGAAGTCGGCCGAGACGGCGCGCGGCTGATCGATCACCGCGAAGCCGAGGATCGATTGGCTGCCGCTGAGGTTGCCGGTAAAACCAGTGAAACGGTGATCCGGATCGGGCTGGGCGATCAGCGAGACGAAACTCCCCGCCTCGTAGAAGCCGTCCGGCGAAGCCGGCTCGGTGAGGATCATGCCGCCCACCGGCGGCGGTGAATCGGTGCGCAAGCGGAAGAGTTGGCGAATGGCGGCGGTCAGCGCGGTGTTGGTGCCGTCGCTGGTCGCGACGTGCGCCAGGGCGCCGCCGTCGCTCCAGGCGACGAATTCCTGGCGGCTGTCGGCCGTTTGCAGCAGGTAGGCCTCGACCTGGTGTTCGATGCCCGCCGGCCAGATATTGAAGTAGGGAGTGGTGACCAACTGTCCGTCGATGAGCAGCTGCTGCCCGGGCGGAATCGTGTCGATGGCCGTCAACTCTCCCAGCGACAGTCGGAAAACCCCACGCCCGACAGTACCGGCAAAGAGGCCGCCGTCCGCGGCGCGCAGCGACTGCACCCCCACGGCGGTCAGCCCCTGATCGAATCGTGACCAGGTGAAGCCATCGTTGCCGGAGCGCCAGATACCGCGTGCCGTCGCCGCGAAGAGCACTCCGAAGTCATCCTTGAGCAGATCGTTGACGGCGGGCAGCCCCTGCGGCGTGATCTCGTCCCAGTCGACCCCGAAGTTGAACGACTTGAAGGCCCTGCCCTGGCGCGAAGCGGTGTCGATCCCGCCGACGTAGATCACGTTCTCCGCCGCCGGATCGAGGAAGATCGAGGTCAACTGCAATCCCGGGCCGGGATCGACCGGCAGCAGGCTGGTGTCGATGTTGTCCCGCTTGTAGAGCACGCCGCCGTCGCGCAGGGTGAAATAGACGCGGTCGAAATCCACCGGTGAGGAGGCGATCTCGATGATCTCCGGCGAGCCCAGTTCACTGAATGTGGTCCAGGTAAGACCGGCATCGGTCGACTCGAAGAGCTGCAAACGACCGGTGTAGAGGGTGTCGAGCAACAACGGGTTGGGCTCGATGGGCAGCCGATCGGCACTCTGCTGCAACAGGTCGAGCCCCTGTTCGATCTGCTGGAAGCTGCCGCCGTCGTCGATCGAGCGATAGATCCCGCCCTTCCACTCCGACAAGAAGATCCTATCGGGGACAAAGGGATCGAAACTCACCGCTCCGATCGGCGAACGATCTCCGTACAGCAGGCTCCACGTCGGCTGCCCGCCGATTCCCCGCTGCAGCCCCGAATCCGCGCTGCCGATGAGCAGTTTGGGAGGCGAATCGGTGGACGTGTCGAGCGACAGCACGCGAGTGGCCGCCAAACCGTCGTTGCGCGCAGTGACGCTCGACCAGGCGGCGTCGAGTTCGCTCACCCCGCCCGAACCCGCGATCATCGCCCCGCCCGCCGTCAACTTGATCTCATGCACCTCCCAGGGTTCGGTACCGAGTACCGTCCAGCTGGAGCCGCCGTCGGTCGAGCGGTAGAGCCGGTCGCCACCGACCAGCAGCCGCTGGTCGTCCATGGGGTCGATCGCCAGGGCCTGCGCATAGCCGCAGGAGTTGATCTCCGGGCAGAAATCGGGTGCATTGGCCAAGGGTTGAAAGCTCTGTCCGCCGTCGGTCGAGCGCAGCAGCAGGACACGGTCGGTCTGATTGAAGCCGGCCAGCACCTGGACGCTGGCGTAGAGCAGCCCCGGCGTCTGGCTGGAGAGGGCCAGGGCGGCGGTGCCGGCACCGTTGACATCGCTCACCAACAGCGGCCAGTCGGCCAGCGGCTGCCAGCTCTCGCCCCGGTCGTCACTGCGGTAGAGGCCCTGCCGACCGGCGGCGAGCAGGCCGTCGGCGCTGAACGGGTCGCGAACCAAGGCGGAGATGGCGTCGCCGCCCAGCCGATCCGAGAAGGTGACGCCGCCATCGAGCGAAAGCTGCACACCGAGGTCGCTCGCCGAGAGCAACCGCCCCGGCTCCTCCTCCCAGAAGAGGAGGGTCGAAATATAACGCAAGCTCTGCCCGTCGGCCGACTCCTGCCAACTCGCCCCGCCGTCGGTCGAACGCAAGATGCCGATCCCGGCCTCCACCGAGCCGCCGTCGGTGATGCCGCCGGTGCCGGCGATGATCGTCTGTGCATCATTGGGGTCGAAAGCCAGCGCGCTGATCGGCACCGTTCCCAGCCACGGGGCGACCGAGGTCCAGTTCAAGCCGCCGTCCACCGAACTCCACATCGCCCCCGCCGGCGTGCCGGCGAACAGATGATCGGGATCGTCCGGGGCGACCGCCAAGGCGGTGACTCTGCCACCGAGATCGAAGGGCCCCAGTTCGGTCCACGAAATTGGGTTGATCGTCGCGGCGTTGCAGGCCATCAGCTGACAGGTCGGGGTGCAGCAATCGCCCGCCATCAGATTGCCGTCATCACAAGCTTCGCCCGCATCGAGGACGCCATTGCCGCAACTTCCCCCGGCCACTGCCCCTTGCGGCAGCAGAGCCAGCAGCAACCAAAGGCAGCCGAAAAGAATCGGCGACCGGCGGCGACTCTCCGCGGAGTGGGGAAAGACTGTCATTCTGCGTCTCGGTTCCGCAGCCAGTTTACCTGACCGCCGTCTGCCTGACTGTGGTGGTGAGCCGTTCAACGTTTCGCCTCCAGACTCAGAATCGAAGCGGGGGGCAGCTTCACTTCGAAGCGGGAAGCCAACGAACAGGCGAACGGTCGCGGTTGGATCTCGTCGCCGGAGGCGAGGGTCGAGCGGGTCAGAGCCGGGCCATTGAGCGCCGTCGCTGCGCTTGCGCTCAGCAGCTGGCAGTTGAGCGCTTTGGGCTCGAAGCCTTCAAGCTCGACGCTGGTGGTCAGCGTTCGATCGAGACTACGATTGACCAGAATGGCGGTCAGCCGCCTCCCCTCGGCGCTGCGGCTGGCGCTCACCACCAGGTCAGGGACCCCGCGGCGCGCCTTGACCAAACCGACCTGACCGGCGCTAAAGGTGGGTGAGTCGACCCGGGTTTCCACCATCCGATGCTCGAAACGGTGGGCATAGAGCCAGTAGAGATAATAGGTCGGCGTGCGCACCAGCCCTCGTTCGGTGTCGGTCAGCAGGCTGCCGTACCAGCGGTGAATCGGATTGGTGTAGCAGGTCATGAAGACCGAGGGCTCGGCGAAGATCACGTCGAAGAACGAGGCCACATAGAGGGCTGCGGCCAGCGTGCGCGAGTGGTCGACATAGGCGGCGTGGCGGCCCGGCCGGCCGCTGAGACCGAAGAGCGGACCGTGCTCGGTGATGGCGATGGGCACACCGCGGTTCTGCGGCGACAGCTGCGCCACCTTGGCTTCGATCTCGCGCAGATTCTCTCGCACCTGCTCCGCCGCCGCGAAGGTCGCCCGGTAGACGGCCGAGCGCTGGCGCGGGTTGTCGAGGTCGAAGCCGTCGTCGATGATCACCGGAGCGTAGCCGTTGTGCACCGCCAGAAAATCGACCTTCGTCTTCAAGGCGCGCAGCATGCGCTCGCTCCAATCCCGGTTGCCCTCGGGAGCCAGCGGAAAAGCACCGGTATCGAAGTGAGCCAGTGCCCCAACCTGGGCACCCGGCAGGGCCTTGCGGATGGCGCGACGGAAGGCCGGATAGTCCTTGGCGTAGCGCTCCGGCGGGTGGTAGATGGCTCGCCCGTTGGGAGCATCGGCATTGGGGTCGGCCAGGTAGATCTCGTTGCCTACTTCCCAGTAGCGCGCCTCGATCCGCGCCTTGGCCAGCCCGCGCGCCCAACCACCCGCCATGGCGGCCGAGCCGGTCCCGTAGTTGGCGGTGATCAGCGCTTCGGCCCCGGTGGCCTGCAACAGGGCGGCGAACTCCGGAGTGCCGAAACGGTGTTTCTCCGCCTTGCCGGTGAAGGCATTGACACCCTCTTTGCGGCTACGTGGCCGGCCAAAGCCGTCGCGCCAGTTGTAGTAGTCAGCGTGGATTCCACCCGGAAAACGAAACAGCGGTATATCCAACGGCTGCAACAGCTCGACCACCTCGGAGCGCAGCTTCGGCCGCTCGCTGTCGAGCAAGCCGTTGCCGTTGTCCACCCACTCGATGTGCATGCCGAAGAGCAACGGATTGATCTCGTGCTTCAGCACTTCCGCGTCGATGCGGACCCGGGCGGTGCCATCTTGCGGCGGCGGCTCAGGAATCGGCGTCACCGAGCAACCACCCACCATCGACGCCAGCGCCAACAGCAACAGCAGCGGCGCCAGCGGGTGAGCGGCGACACCGCGCAGCAGGGACCGGTAGTGAATCACTCTCATGGCTCCTCTTCCCTAACGTCCCGGCAGGCTTCCCCGTAGACCTCGATAAACCGCCGGGTCATCACTGCGAGGGAAAACTGACGCTCGAAGGCGGCGCGAGCGGCGCGGGCGCGGGCTTGGGCCAAGGTGCGATCACCGAGCAGAAGCAGAATAGCCTCGGCCATCGCCTGGGGATCGTCGCGCGGCACGATCTGCGCCTCTTCGCCGCCGACCGCGTCCAGGCAACCGGGCACATCGGTGGTGACGATCGCTCGCTTGGCGGCCATGTATTCGAGCAAGACGAAGGGCAACCCCTCCCAGCGCGAGGAGAGCACGGCGACGTCGAAGAGCGGCAAGAAGGGCAAGCCGGAGCGCCCGCCGACCCAGCGCAGACGCGGCCCGAGCCCCAACTCGCTGCTCAGCGCATGCATCTGCGCCTCCAACTCACCGGTACCGACGATCACGAAGCGGGCCTTCGGTGCCTCCTTGGCGACCTGCGCCAGGGCGCGCAAGAAGACATCGATACCCTTCTGTACGTGCAACCTGCCGACCAGGCCGACGATCGGTTCGCCCTCTCTCCAGCCACTATCGTGCCGTGCCGCTTCGACCTCTTCAGCCGAAGCGGTCGGTTCCGGGATGCCGTAGTAGACCAGTTCGATCTGACGCTCGGCGGCGTAGCCGCCCTGCCGGAGCCGCTCGGCATCGGCGGAAGAGACCGGAATCACCCGGTCGGCGCGCCGGCAGACAGCCCGCTCGGCAAGGCGCCGCAGGCCGATGGTCGAGCGGCCGTAGTTGTGGTCATGGAAGCCGTGTTGGTGATAGAGCAGAGGTGCCTTGAGACCGAAGAAGGAGCGGGCCAGGGTGCAATAGGCCGCCGCCACCAGGCCGTGCGCGTGGACCACGTCGATACCCTCGCGGCGCACCATCCGCGCCACCGCCCGCGCCGGGCCGGGACGAAACCGTTTGTCGAAGGCGACCGGATGGACCGGCGTACCCAAAGCACGAGCAGCGGCGACCAGCGGCCCGCCATCGCGGCAACTCAGGTGAGTTTCGACCTCGCTGCCGCGCGCACCCATCAACAGGTTGCGCACCGCCGCTTGACCGCCGCCGAGGTAGGACTTGTCGATGACGTGCAACACCTTCATGCCAGCCCCACCAGAACCGCGGGATGGGTACGGCTTCGACGCTGGATCTGCCGCCGGGCGCGCAACGCCGCCGGCAATGCGGCCAGCGCTTGCGGGTAGGCGGCCAGGGCGCGCGGCGCGCGCACCGTCAAGAATACGAGACGGGCCAGTTCGAAGGGAATCAACCAGGGCAGCGACTTGACCAGGTTGAGGCCACGTTCGCACTTGACCATCACCAGGAAGCGATTGCGCACCACCAGCGTCTGCTCCCGCGCTCCTCGCTCGCCCCGGGCCTCGCGGCCCGGCATCCGCCGTAGCGCGTTGCGTCCGGCACGCCGGTGAGTCGCCGACAACTGCGGCAGGTAGCGGCAGCGCCAGCCACGCAGCCGCGCACGCCAGGAGAGATCGAGGTCGTCGTAGTAGGCGAAGAGAAGATCGTCGAGCGGCTGGCCGTCGACGCACACATCGCTCAACATGGCGCGCCGATGCAGCGCCACCGCACCACTGCATCCGGCGACATCCTCCTCCTGCTGATAGGCCGAAGCACTCGCCTCATCCCGACCGCGATCGTAGACGCGGCGGAAGCGGTCGATGAGCAGACCGGTGGAGTCCACCGTGCCGTCCGGGCGCACGAGAAGCGGCGCCACCGTCCCCACATCCGCCGGCTGCATGGCCAGCAGCCGCAGCGCCTTGGCGACGAAGTCGACGGGCAAGACGACATCCGGGTTGAGGAAGAGAATCCACTCGCCGCGAGCGCGAGCGTAGAGCTGGTTGTTGCCCCCGGTGAAGCCATGGTTGGCCGCGGCGCGAACCAGCTCGGCGCGAAACTCAGCCCCGCGCCGGCTGCGCTCAAGGTCCAACCAGCAGGCGATCTTGTCGGCGCTGCCGTCCGTCGAAGCGTTGTCGAGCACCAACAACTCAAAATCGCCACAGCTCTGCAAGGAGAGACTCTCGAGACAGCTGTCGATCACCGAGGCGTGGTTCCAGGTCACGATCTGAACCGTAAGGCGAGGAGCGCTCATCCCGCCCTCCCCACCGGCTGCAGCCGCTGGGCAACCGCCGCTTCGTACTCCGCTTCGAGGCGAGAGAAGACGGCTTCGGAGGTGTAGAGCCGTTCGACCAACCGTCGAGCCGCGGCACCGTGCGCGCGGCGCAAGCCGGCGTCCTTCAGATAGCGCACCACCGCCGCCGCGAACTCCTCCACGCTGCCGGCGGCCAGGTAGTGCTCGCCATCGCCGGCGGCGATTCCCTCCATACCCATCGGGGTCGAAACCACCGCCCGCTGGCAGGCGAAAGCTTCGAGGACCTTGCCCCGCATACCTCCACCCGAGTGGATCGGATTGACCACAACCGCACTCTCCCGGTACTTGCCGACCAGATCCTCGACCCGGCCCAGAAAGCGTACCCCTTCCCCTTGCAGCGCTCGTCGAGGCTCGGCCGCCAGCCCCGGGCCGACGACGTCAAAACGGGCCGCCGGCAGCTGGCGCACTACCCGCGGCCAAACCCGTTCGACAAACCAGGTCAAGGCATGCAGGTTCGGGCGGTGAGCATAGTTGCCGACGAAGAGGAGCGAGCCACCGTTCGAGCTGCCCGCCAAGAACTCCGCTCCGGCCACCCGCTGCTCAGCCTCTTGACCGCAGAAGGTGCGCGGACAGACGATGTGCGGTAGCACCGCCACCGCCCGTCGGGCCAGCGCCGACATCCTCTCCGCCTCCTGCGGCGTGATGGCATAGAGCAGATCGTAGGCGGGTAAGGCCGCGGCTTCGAAACGGCGCACCCGGCGCCGTTCGGCGCCAAGGTAGCGCTCATAGCCCGTCTTGGCCAACCACGGAAGCCGGCGCAAGCGGTCGACCGCCAGCGACATGGTCTCCTGCTCGGCGAGGGCCAGAAGCGGTCGCGGCGAGAGCCCGGTGAGCATCGGCGCAAAGTAGGACCGCTCGACATGGACCAGATCGAGACCCTCCGCAGCCAAGCGTGCCAGTTCGGCCTCGAGCGCCGGATTGCGATTGCGCCGCACGTAGTAGGGCGTCGGACCGGCGACCCAGACCAGCTGGCGCAGCGGCGCCGGGCGGGGTAGGGCGAAGAGTTTCTGCTCGACTCCCAGCCGGGCGAGGTCGGCCACCGCCTCGCCATCGACCTTGGCGTCGCCCGACGAATGGGCCAGAACGGTGAGGCGATGGCGTTGAGCGAAATGGCGAACCAGCGCCATGACGCGAGTCACCCCTCCCACCGCCCGGCTGTACACCGGATAGGGATGGACCACGGCCAGCCTCACGGCGCTCCCCCACCGGCCTGCCGCCGCATCAGTTTCGGCATCGCACCGGCGAGTTGCAGCCTCTCGGTTGGGCTGAGAACACCGAACGCGGCCACCATCAGGAAACCGACCGACCCCACGGCGATGGCGGCCGGCCGCCAGTCCGGGGGTGTGGTCAACGCCATAACCAGCGGTGCCGCGACGGCGAGCACCGAGAGCAGAGCGCGACCGCTGAGCGCTAACGGAGCGACCCGGCGATGAAAGATTACCGCCGCCCCCAGGGTCATCACCAGCGACGAAGCCAACATCGCCAGCGGTGCTCCGGTCAACCCGAAGCGGGCGATTGCGAAACGGTTGAACAGGATGTGCGCCACCAGCACCACCACCACCAGACGCAATACCGCCACCTGCAACTTCGCCGCCTGCAAGCTCTGACCGAGCACGTTGTTGAGTGCCTGCAATGGCAAGGTCGCGGCGAGGAGACTGAGCGCCGGAGCGGCGTCGGCGAAGGCGACACCGAAGGCGATCTTCAACATCCAACCACCGAGGAGAACCAGTCCCAGGGCGACCGGAACCATCGCCAGCGGCAACAGCTTCGCCGTCATCAGGGTGGCCCGCAGGTAGCCTTGAGTCGAGTCGCGGAAGGCAGCGGACAGGCGCGGATAGACCGCCGACATGGCGCTCGACGGCAGCAGCAACGCCACCGAGAAGAGAGTCAGACAGGCGCCGTAGAGACCGGTATCCGCCTCTCCGCGAAGCGCCTCCATCATCAACACATCGACCCGGAAGTAGAGCATCGACAGAGTCAGCACGGCGGCGAAAGGCACCACCTCGCGGACGAATCCGAGGCTCTGCCGCCAGCTCACCGCTGTCGAGGTGGCTCCCATCCGGCGCATCTGCGTCGCACCGAAGCCGCAGGCGACGAACCGTGCCACGGCGATGGCCGCGCAGAGGCTGACGATACCGCCTCCCAAGAAGAAGGCGGCGAAGGCCAGCGAAGCCTTCAACGCATTCTCCGCGAAGACCACCCAAGTCAGCCGATGGTGCGCGTGCGCCGCCACGAAGACGCCCTCTTGAATCGCCATCCACGCCGAGGGCAAGAGGGTCGAGGCAAGAAGTAACGCCGGTACCAGCCGGTCCGCCGGCAGCAGCCAGAAGGTATAGGCGGCGTAACCGACGGTGGCCAGAGAGGCGCTGAGCAGGCCCAACTTGCGCGACTGCCCCAAGATCGTGGCACGGTTCTCGGGTTGCGCCGCCAGATCGCGAGCCAGCAACAACGGCATCCCGGCTCCGGCCAGAGTCTGAGTGATCAACAGCAGAGCGGCCAGCTGGACGTAGATGCCCAGGGTTTCGACGCCATGGATCCGCGCGATGCCGACATTGATCGCAAAGCCGAACAGCGGCACCGCCAACCGCGCCGCCAGCATGGCAATCCCGTTGGAAAGTAGTGAAGCCACAGTGTTGAGTATCCAGGCCGCCGCGAATTTCTATGGGAAGGATCCGCGGGTCTCAGTTGCCGGGAAATCGAACCGTATTGCCGTGCAGGTAGCTGACACCCAGGTTCAAGGCGACAGGAATCACCTGACGGATGTACTGATCGACGAATTGATCTACCTTGGCGATGCGCGTCGCCGGCACGAAGATGATGTCGTCCGGGAAGAGCATCATGTCGCCGCCGAGCTGAGTTCCGTCGAGGTCGTTCGAAAGATCCACCGTCATGAAGAGCGGTTCCGGGGTTCCCTGGTCTCGCAGAATCACCACGTTGCGCACCTTCGCCGTGCGCAGGAAGCCGCCCGCTTGGACGATCGCCTGCAGCAGGGTCAGTTCCTGCGCCGAGTGGATCACCCCGGCCGTTCGCACCTCACCACCGACAAAGACCTTCGTTCCGGTCAGTTCCTTGACGATCACCGCCACTTCCGGATGGCGCAACGAGGCCGCGTAGCGCTCGGTGAGTTCCGTTTGGAGATCGGCGGCGGAGCGGCCCGCCGCTTCGATCTCGCCGACCAGAGCCAACGAGATCTTGCCGTCCGGCCGGATCGGCAGACGCTCGTTGAGCTCCGAGTTGTAGAAAAACTTGATTTCCAGAACGTCGCCGCGGCGCAACCGGTACTCGACCGGCTCACCGGCAACCGGCGACGCCGCCTCGGTTGTACCCACCGTATCCACCACCGGCGCCGGGGCGGTGGTCACCGCGGGCCGCGATGTCGCCGCCGTGCAACCCGCCAACCCTGGCAACAGGGCCAACAGGGCGCCACCGGCCGCACAGCGCCCACCGAGAAGTCTCATCGCAAGACCGCCTCGGCGCGCCCTTCCGTAGCCAGTCCGGCGGCCACCGGCTTTTCCACTTTCAACACCTTGAAGGTCTGCAAGAGGATCTTGAAGTCGAGCCACAGCGACTGCTCCTTGACGTAGCGGATGTCGTTGGCGATCCAGTCGTGAAACGCAATGCTGTCTCGTCCATTGACTTGCCACAAGCCTGTAATGCCCGGCTTGACCCGCAAGCGCAGGTCGCGCCAGGCGGGCGCAAACTCCATCTCTTCCATGATCAGCGGTCGAGGGCCTACCAAGCTCATCTCCCCCTTGAGCACATTGAGTAGCTGCGGCACCTCGTCGAGGCTGGTGCGACGCAGGAACCGGCCAACGCGAGTGACGCGGGGATCCCGGTGCATCTTGAACATCGGTCCGTCGATGTCCTTACGACCGAGCAATTCGTGGTGCACTTCCTCGGCATTGGCCACCATCGAGCGGAACTTGTGCATCGCAAACCTGCGACCATGCTTGCCGCACCGCCGCTGAGAATAACAGACAGGACCCGGCGAATCGCGCTTGATCGCCAGTGCGATGAGGGCGCACAGCGGTGCCAAGATCAGCAACAGGATCGAGGAGACGGCCACGTCCAGCAATCGCTTGGTGGCATGGAAGGCCCACTCTTGGCCCAGCCGCACCTTTTGCGACAGGCCGCCGCAGAAGGTGTATTCAAAGCCCGGATCGCGCTCGGTCGTGATCAAAGTCAAACGGCCGCTGAGGCGACCCGAATCGACCACGATATTTCGTAGCAAGGGCCGGGACCGGCAGGCGGTGCAACCGGTGTCGAGGAAACTCTCCTCGATCGATCCGCCGCTTTCAACCCGAGTCCTTGCCGAGAGGATCGAGTCGCGCACCGTCGCCCCCGCTTCGACCCGGCAACCGGCACCGAGATTGGCCGGACCACTCACCCGTGCTCCCTCACCGATGGTGCAACCGGGCCCGAGGATCACCGGACCCTCGATCTTGGCGCTGGGAGAGATCTCCACGCCCTCTCCCATCACCACGCCCCGGCTGTCGCCGCACTCCGCCTCGACGTGCTCCCGGACCAGTTGACGATTGAGGTCGAAATAGGAGCGGAAGCGATCCAACTTGCGGGCAGGCTGTCTGAGCCGTGTGCCATGGACCCTCAAACCGCCGTCTCGCAGCCGTGGCAGGAGCTGTTCCTTGATGTCCAAGTAGCCCCGCCGTGGGATGTACTCGAGAACCTGCGGCTCGAAGACGTAGATGCCGACGGATTGCAGGGGCTTGGGCTTATCGCCGACATAGTCCTCGATCAGAAAGACACCGCTGGTCGACTGCGACCGCGCGCCCGAGTAGTGGTAGGTGAGGATCTGCTCGATGCGACCCTCGGTGTCGACGCGAACCTGTTCGAGAAGCGAACCGTTGCTCTCCGCCTGCTGCAACGCCACCGTAGCTGCTGCCGGCCGTTGCTCATGCGCGGCGAGCAACTCGGCAAGCTCATCGCCCCGCAAGAACAGATGGCTGGCCACCACGACAAACGGTTCTTGCCCCAGAAAATCCCTGAGGTCTGCCAACACCCCAGCGGTGCCGCGGGGCTCCTCTTCAGCATGGAACCGGGCGCGAATGCCATCCCCCGCGCGCGAGGAAACTTCGTCGACCAACTCGCTGAGAAGCTGCTGATGGCTGGCGGAAACAACAGCGACCTGGTCAATGCCCGCACTCTCAAGTGCGGCGAGCTGGTACTCAAACAGCGGTCTGCCAGCCAATTCGAAAGCCAACTTCGGACGATAGTTGGCCAATGACAAACCCGCGGTACCCACGCTTCCGGCGAGCACCACCCCCTTTTTGGGTAGGCCTCTGGCGCTGCCGGCATCCTGCCTTTCGGCAGTTGTTCTTCCCGTTCGCACAATATGTTTCCCTCTGGCCGCTCTTCCAACACAGCCGAACTTGCCTCGCTCCCAAACCGTGGCAAGTGATCAGTATAGACACGTTCTTCTCAGACGGTCAATCTGTTCCTCTCCTTAGAGTGACGTAGAAAAAAATCCATTTCGCCCCCTCCCATCCGTTCGGCTAACTCCATGAAATACAGGTACTTGCTCCGATTCATGCGACAGAGCGAATGCGCATGCAGGGCTCACCCGGAAACTGACACCGTACAGCATCTTTCGTGCGCTAACACGTCAAAGCGAAATCAGAGAAGCGCGCGCACTCTACGGGCCGGGAAGGGTGAGTTCCAGCTCTCGGCAAGGTCGCCTTGGCCGCTCCTCGCCGGCCTCAGAAGCCGTCGCGGGTAGACTGAGCTGCCAGCTGCCAACACCGATCCATGGGAGCCTCGTCGATGCAATACCGTCTCGCCGCCATCCTGTCCTCATTCACTATTCTCGCTCTGGGCTGTGCTGCGCCATCGCCCCCCAGCAGCGACTCGAACAATGACTCTGGCGCCAAGAACTCCGCACCGTTACATGCGCTGTTCGACGAGGCCTGGCAACACGATCTCGAAGAGAACCCGCTGTTCGCCACCGCTGTCGGGGTCCACACCTGGAATGACCGTCTGCCGTCGCAGACGGCGCAGGACCGCCGGCGACGCAACGACTACCGCCTCGACCTGCTGCAGCGGCTCGACAAGATCGATCGCGACACGCTGTCGCAAACCGATCGGGTCAGCTATGCACTCTTCGAGCGCCAGTTGCGCGGCGCCATCGACGCCTACGGGCTCAAGCACTACCTCTTCCCCTTCACCGCCGACAGCGGCTTCCACACCGGATTCGCTCGCCTGGCCAATGACATGCCCTTCGCCACCGTCACCGACTACGAGAACTACATCCGGCGCATGGAGGGCTGGCCCGACTACGTCGACCAACACATCGCGATCTTGCAGGAGGCGATCGAGATCGGCATGACCCAGCCGCGCGTGGTGCTCGCCGGCTACGAAGTCACCATGGCCACCCACCTCGTCGACAAGGCCAGCGATAGCGTTTTCTATCGCCCCTTCGAGCACTTCGCGACGACCGTGCCGGAAGAAGAGCGTGATCGACTGCGCCAAGCTGGCGAGCGCGCGATCCTGGGCAGCATTGTCCCCGGCTACCAAAAGCTGCTCGACTTCATGGTCGACACCTACCTGCCCAACGCGCGGGAAACCCTCGGCGCCAGCGAACTGCCCAACGGCGAGGCCTACTACCGACAGCGGATCCGCCACTTCACCACCCTCGATTTGACGCCCGAAGAGATTCATCAGATCGGGCTGGAGGAAGTCTCCCGCATCCGCGCCGAGATGGACCAGGTGATCGAGCAGGTCGGATTCGAGGGCAGCTTCGCCGAGTTCCTGACCTTCCTGCGCACCGACCCGCGCTTCTACGCCAAAACGCCCGACGAGTTGCTGATGTACGCCTCGTACATCGCCAAGCGGATGGACGGCAAGCTGCCCGCCTTCTTCAACCGCATGCCGCGGCTGCCCTACGGCGTCGAGCCCGTTCCCGACCACCTGGCTCCCAAGTACACCACCGGCCGCTACGTCAGCCCCGCACTGGGCTCGACCGAACCGGGCTACTACTGGGTCAACACTTACAAGCTGGAGCACCGCCCCCTGTACACCATGGAAGCGCTGACCCTGCACGAGGCGGTTCCCGGCCATCATTTCCAAGGGTCGCTGGCCCGCGAGTTGGAGAACCTGCCCAAGTTCCGCCGTTTCTCCTACCTCTCTGCCTTCGGCGAAGGCTGGGGCCTCTACTCCGAGCGGCTAGGGTTGGAGGCCGGCTTCTACACCGACCCCTACAGCAACTTCGGTCGCCTGACCTACGAGATGTGGCGCGCCTGCCGGCTGGTGGTCGACACTGGGATCCACGCCATGGGCTGGAGCCGCCAGCAGGCCATCGACTACCTCGCCTCGAACACCGCTCTACCGCTGCACGAGGTGACCACCGAAACCGACCGCTACATCTCCTGGCCCGGCCAGGCCCTCTCCTACAAGCTGGGCGAACTCAAGATCCGCGAACTGCGCGCCCGCTCCGAAGAGAAGCTCGGCACCAAATTCGACCTGCGCGCCTTCCACGACAAGGTGCTGGAAAACGGTTCGGTCACCCTTCCGATCCTGGAAGAGCTGATCGACGAGTGGATCGAGCAGCAGGGGACGACTTAGTCCCCCTCGCCGTCCACGAAGATTTCTTCGATTCGCTGCCCGAAAACTCGGGCGATCTTGAAGGCTAGCGGGAGGCTGGGATCGTACTTGCCGGTCTCAATGGCGTTGACGGTCTGGCGCGAGACCTCCAACTCTTGCGCCAGCTTCGCCTGGGTCCAATCCTGTTCGGCACGGAGAACCTTGATGCGATTCTTCACCGGTAGCGCCTCACGTTCAGAAAGGTCACCGCCGAATACACCACACAGACCACCACGAAGTAGTGGTCGAAAGTGACGGGCGGCGCACCGAGCGGCTCGAAAGAGCCATAGGCGGCGAATCCAAAGTAGCTGCCACCGAAGGCGATCGCCACCGCCTGAAGTTGCAGAATCCGTTGCAGTTCGTCGGATTGGTGCAAGTAGCGGACGAAGACCACCAACAGCACGATGCCGAGAACGGTAGGCAGGGCTGCGACGATCCAGGGAATCGGCCCGTCCGGAACCAGGTACCTGAACTTGTTGAGCAGCAGCAAGCTTCCGGCGTTCGCCAGCGCCCAGGCGATGATGGTCCACCCCAAGACTACCGAGTTGCGGAGATCTCGCTTCGTGGTGGCAGCGCAGCGCTCGTAGAGCGACGGTTTTCTGTCTGTCATCATGTCGTGCATCCTTTTCTTTTTGTCGAGTGTCCTTGACACAACTGAATGTACAGGTCACAAGACTAAATGTCAAGCACACTTGTCTCGACTAGACCGGCGAGCACGCTCCGACCCGACCTAGCGCATCCAGTGCCAGGCGAAAATGGGGGGCTCCTCGGATGCCGGAGAAGAATCGGATAGCTCCTGCCAAGGCTGGAGGGACCTTTCTCCAGGGCTCCCGAGAACGAAGAAACTCGATTCCTCGCTCCACACTCCCGGATAGGCGACACCTGGACTCCAGTGCTAGAATTCTATGTTGTCAGCGTCTTCACGCCAGGGTCTTGTCGTAAGGATTTCGCCAAGGAAGCCATGAGATTTCAAATCACCCTCGACCGCGATGAAGATGGCATTTGGATCGCCGAGTGTCCGTCTATCCCGGGCTGCATTAGCCAAGGCGCAAGCAAAGACGAAGCACAAGCGAACATCCAGGAAGCGATCGCGCTGTGTTTGGAAGTGCGCGCTGAACGTGGACTGCCCTTGACCGTCGAGACCCGCCAAATAGAAGTGCTCGTCTAGTGCCACCGCTACCGACCTTGAGCGGGCGGCAGGTAGTACGGATCTTCGGGCGACTCGGTTGGAGGGTCGCCCGCCAGCGCGGTAGCCACATCGTGTTGGTCAAGGATGGCGAGATCGCCACTCTCTCGATACCGCTCCACAAAACGGTCGCCAAGGGAACCTTGCGAGGACTGATCCGTGCGGCCGATTTGACGGTTTCGGAGTTCCTCGCGGCTAGATAGCCCTTCATCCTTCGAACCCTAGTCCAGAGGCTCGGCCGGGAAACGCACGATCTTGACGACTCCGCGCCCCTGCACCGCCCGTTCGAGCAGTAGCGCTTCGGCCCGGCCGTCGCCGTCGATGTCGAGGGTGGCTAGCTGATCGTAGGAGGGGGACTCCGTCTCCACCGTGGTCTGGTTCCCGCCCACGCTGATCGCAACGACCCTCTCCTCTTCCAACTCGCCGATCGGCACCTCCCACAGCGGCTTCTTGGTGACCAGTCGGCGCTTGGCTTCCTGGCCCGGATAGACCCGCAACCACGAGCTGGAAGCGCAGATCAGATCGGCCCGGCCGTCGCCGGTCAGATCGCTGCTCAGGTCAGCGACGGCGAAGTCGACCTCCAGAGTCGAACTCTTGGTCGTCGGCTCGAAGCGACCGCTCGACTTGCCGAGGAAGGCCTCCACATGCAACTTGCCGGCTCCCATCCCCTTGCTCTGCAAGGTAACCAGATCCTCGCTGCCGTCACCGTTGATGTCGGCGACTTTGATCCTCATCGGGTACCAGCGCAGGTTGTTGGTGATGACATCCAGAACCGGCCGGCGGCCGGAGCGAGTGCGGTCCGCTCGCAAGGGGAAGACGCGCAGCCGCTTCTTCTCGAAGATCCCTATCTTGTTGGCGCTCTGTGCGGCGACGATCAATACCGGGCGCTTGCCCATCCAGGCGTACCAACTCTGCTCGATGCGCTCCGCTCCCGGCAGCAGCGACCAGGCTTCCTCGACGGCGCCCGCTTCATCCGGGGCTAGGGTGGGATCGATCAACACGGTGCGCAACCGGCGATGGCCGAGGGCTTCGGGACCGCTGACAAAGAGGGTTCCTCCGTCGGGCCGTTGAATGACGCTGACCCTCTCACTGGTGAGATTCAGCCCCACCGAAGTGCGCGCGACCTGCACCGGCAAGCGGTAGCGGTGGTGGCTGTGCAAGGGCTCCGCGAGGCGGAAAGTCTCGAACCGTCCCACCTGGGCCGAGCCGTACCACGGAGCGAAGTCACTCGGCCCCAGCAAGCCATCGCTCGGCCGGGTGCGCGGATCGTAGCCGCGCTCAGCCAAGAGATGAGTCTGCACGGCCTCCCCAGGCTGGCCCTCATCGAGGTGCGGATGGCCGAGTGAGTAGAGATTGCCGGGAACCCCAAAGAGCACTTCGCGGGTGCCGTCGCCATCGAGGTCGACCGCTTCGAGGATCGCCGCACCGCCTTGCAGGTCATCCCGCAACCGCGTCAGCTCCGGCTCGCCACCTTCCACCAGGCGCAAACGCACCAGGCTGTTGGGTTGCTCAGCCGTCTCTCCCCCGACCAGCAAGAGCAGCGAGCCACCGCCCGGCGCCACCACGGAGAGCAGCGGCCCCTCGACCACCGCCGTGATCACCTCGGCGCCGGCGGACGAGGCCACAGTGAGACCGAGGGCCGGTGGCGCCGGCGGCGGAGCCTCCTCAGCCAGTGCCGGTGCCAATCCCAGTGCCAATCCAGGTGCCAGTCCCGCGGCCAAGGCCAAACAGAGTGCCCGGGCCACACCGTGCCATCGATGGTGGCTCAGCCCATTCATCGCGCCCCTCCGCTCAGGTAGAGATCCAATCGCACCGGTGGAGTGACACCCGGCTCGGGAGCTGGCCGCGGCTGGACGATCAACAGATCGGAACGGCCATCGCCATCGTAGTCGGCCACCTTAACCAGGGCGAGGTTGCGGGGCTCCTCCTCCAAGACCAGGGTCAGATCCGGCGACGAAGGATAGGAGCAGTCGGCGCGGCCGCGATGGATGGTCACCTTCTTGCCGCGTCCCATCTGTACAAAGTCGGCACGGCCATCGCCGTCGAAGTCACCGGCGAACTGCGACAGTTGCCCCAGCCGCAGGTTGTTGAGGTTGATACGGAACTTGCCGGAGAGATCCAACCCTCGCACCGGCTCAAACTGTCCGTCTGCCGTCTGGCACCAGAGGTGGAAGTCGAGCCCCAGGGTCAGACGCTTGGTGGCCAGCACGGTCACCATCTTGAGCAGAGAGAAGTCGAGGGTCAGGGTGACGAGATCCTGTTTGCCATCGCCATTCAAATCCTGGAATCCACCGGGCAAGCGCAGGCCGCCTTCCTCGCTCTGCTGGCCGAAGGCATATCCCTCGACTTCAAACTGCCGCTCGGCCACCGCCGGCAGGGCGAAGGCCGCCGCCGGGCGGTGGATTCGGTAGACGAACCGCGGGCGCTTGGCCTCCTTCATCTCCTTGCGCATCGATTGGTCATCTCCGCCGGAGAGGTGTTCGATGGTGACGTACTCAGCGCTGGAGTCGCCATCGAGATCGCCGAAGTAGACAACGGTGGGGCGCGACTCCTCCTCGCCATCATCCTCTTCATCGATGCGCAGCGTTCGTCTCTCCTTCCAGCGCTCGGACAGCGGCTCGATGGCCGGCGAGAAGTGGCCACCGCCCCGGTTGCGCAAGACATAGAAGCGCTCCCAGCCGCCGTTGAGCCAGCGCAAGAGGAGATCGGGAAGGCCGTCGCCGTCCACGTCGCGCACCTCAGGCAGCGGATAGTGGCGGCGCATGGCGCCGGTGCGGAACTCCAGTTCGTCAAACGGCAGCTCGATGCGCGACGTCGGTTGAGCTTCGAGGCCGCCTTCAACGCCGCGATAGAGGCTGAAACCATCGACCGCCGGCAGAAGAAGGTCGGCGACACCGTCACCGTCCACATCTTTCACCAACCTCAAGGCCGAGAGGAATGCGCCGGTGCCCGCCAAGACCGGTTCCTCTTCGATCAGCGGCTCGAGCACCAGCACGCGATCGGACTGTGGCTGATTACTCTGCGTGGCGGATTCTGCCGCCACCAGCCGTAGTGCGGAGGCACCGGTGTCGGTGAGGGCCAGCACCGGGATGCCCGGCGGCCCCGGTTCCAGCGACAGGACCGAAGCGGGCAACGGTAGCGGAGGCGCCGCAGGTTCATAGCCGCCCTGGCCATCTGCCAAGAAGGCGCGCACTTCCCGGCGGTCCAGTAGAGCCGGCACGATGGTGAGCACCTCGACCAAGCCGTCAATGCCGTCGATTTCGCTCTCCTCTTCGATGCCGATCTGGTCCCACCGGGTGTAGGCCAAGGCGATCACCAGATCGAGTCGGCCGTCACCGTCGAGGTCGGCGGGGATGACCGAAGCCGGGGCGCCTGGAAGGTCGACGGGTAGGTGCCGCAGAGCGAGCTTGCTCGCCGCCGAGAGGGCAGCGGTGGTCAGCGCCAGGGTCAAGGCCAAGATCATGGCCAGTGCCGCTACCGGCAGCCGAGGATTGCGTCGCGCCATCTGTAGTACCTCCGAGTAGCTAACGATCGCCGGCGGCAAAGATTTCATCGCCTTTCCTTCGCCATTCGGTACCACCCCACGGTGGAACGCAACGGGTCTCCCAGGTTCCTGGGGGAATCCACTGAACTATGCCGTGCTCTCTGACCCCGGCCGGGTCTGAACGACTTGCCATTCTCGATCGCTCAGATGCTGTCGCCCCAAGTCACTACAAGGACGACCCCAGCGACAATGTGCCTTTCGGGGCTCCACCACACGGCCTCATCCATCGCTGTCTACGCTTCGCAAGCGACCTCACGATCGACCACGCAATACTCGCTTCCGGTTGCTGGCCAAGCTCTACCGGGCAGGACTCGAACCTGCTGGACTCCAGATTGAAGGTTTCTGCTCTGCTGATCTACATGACTTCCTCCTTCACCAGGCTTGCCTGGCGCACTGTGCATGGCACCTAGTCGGATGCCGCACTCAGTCGGTGGCCAAGAATCAGATCAAGTCCTTCGCGCACGGTTTGGCTGAGAGGAAGCTTTGAGTTCGAGCTGAGGAGACGGCCGGGATCTTCTCAGTGACCGACACCTAGTCGGGCGAGCGCAGCCTATTGGAGACTTGGCGGAAGAATCTTCATGCTGACCCTCATGGCTTCTTCCTGCGTCTCATAAATACGGGTTTCGATCACTTCACACAGCTTCGCACCTGCTGCCTCAGACTCCGCCTCATCTATCCCTGATGAACTCTCCACTTGGGTGACTTGACAGTCGGAAACAGCCCCATCCGCCCGGATTGTGAATTCGATCAACGCTGAGCCGAAAGAGATCTTCTCTTGAAACGAAACTAAGATTTCCTTCTCCTGTGCCGATTGTCTCACCAGGCGCGGTCGTACACCCGCAATACCCTGCTGACTTTTGGGAGTTTCAGCATGCAGAGCATCCCTCTGAGGGGTTGTTTGCTTACAGGATGCCAAGAATCCAGCACTCAATAGCAGCCAGCTTATGCAGAGAACAAGGCTAGCAGCCCGGGGTGAAAATCCGATTTCCGTAGATTTGCAGGTTGCCTCTCCCGCCGCAGAGCCGAGCCAGCAATATTGCGAAAAACGCGCAATCCGGCTGCTGAAGGGCGACAGACGTGCCGAAAGCGCGTTCAAGCGC